>QFQY01000008.1 GCA_003248805.1 Chelatococcus sp.
CAGATCAGGTTCACGTACATCATCGGGTTGCCGCCGAGATCGTTCGTGAAGAAGTTGGTGCCGACATAGCGGTCGAGCGAGAGCAGGACCAGCGTCGCGGTCAGGATCGGGAAGGTCGCGACGATCAGGATGTTGGTGCACAGCGAGGTCCAGGTGAAGACCGGCATCTGCATCAGCTTCATGCCCGGCGCGCGCATCTTCACGATCGTCACGATCAGGTTGATGCCCGACAGGGTCGTTCCCACGCCCGCCACCTGCAGCGCCCATATGTAGTAGTCGACGCCGACGCTCGGACTGTAGTCGATGCCCGAGAGCGGGGGATAGGCGAGCCAGCCCGTGCGCGCGAACTCGCCGATGAACAGCGAGGCCATGACCAGCACCGCGCCGCCGACCGTCATCCAGAAGCTGAAATTGTTCAGGAAGGGGAAGGCGACGTCGCGCGCGCCGATCTGCAGCGGCACGACATAGTTCATCAGGCCGGTGACCAGCGGCATCGCCACGAAGAAGATCATGATCACGCCGTGGGCGGTGAAGATCTGGTCGTAGTGATGCGGGTTGAGATAGCCCTCGCCGCCACCGGAGGCGAGCGCCTGCTGCAGGCGCATCATCACCGCGTCGGCGAAGCCGCGCAGCAGCATGATGATCGCCAGCACGATGTACATGATGCCGATCTTCTTGTGATCGACGCTGGTGAACCACTCCCTCCAGAGATAGCCCCAGAGCTTGAAATAGGTCAGGGCGCCGACGACGGCGATGCCGCCCAGCGCCACCGCGATGAAGGTGACGACGACGATGGGCTCGTGCAGCGGCAGCGAGTCGAGCGACAGCTTGCCGAAGATGAGTTTGACGGGATCGAACATGGTGCGCGCTATCAGTTCAGGGCGAGGGCGGGCGCCTGGGCGGGCCGCGGCGAGACGGAGGAAACCTTGCCGTTCAGGCTGGCGAGCCAGTCGGGCGCGGCGGGGCCCTGCGGAGCGGGCCGGCGGGAGACGATCTCCTCCTGCGGCGCAGGATTGCGGCGGCGATCGTCATAGGCGAGGCGGCGCGGATCGATGCACAGCGCCTTGCCGAGACCCGCCATGTCGACATGGTGCATCTCGTCCTTGCACATCTTCCCGGTCTCGACGCAGAGGTTGAGGATCGCCTTGAAGAGGTCGGGCTCGGCCGAGGCGTAGTGGATCACCGGCACGCGCTCGGAGGGCTTCTCCAGGGCGAGATACTCGGCGCGGGTCAGGGACTTCTCACCCTTCCGCACCTTGTCGACCCAGGCGTCGAAACCGGCCCGGTCGACGCCGTGGAAGGTGAAGCGCATGTGGGAGAAGCCGTCGCCGCTGTAGTTGGCGGAGAAGCCCTTGAACTCGCCGGGCTGGTTGATGACGGCGTGGAGCTGCGTCTGCATGCCCGCCATCGCGTAGATCTGGCCGGCGAGCGCGGGCACGAAGAACGAGTTCATCACCGACGCCGAGGTGATCTTGAAGTTGATCGGCGTATCGACCGGCGCGGCGAGCTCGTTCACCGAGGCGATGCCCTGTTCCGGGTAGATGAACAGCCACTTCCAGTCGAGCGCGACGACCTGCACCTCGAGCGGCTTGACCGCGGTGTCGATGCTGCGCTGCGCGTCGATGCGCTCGATCGGCCGGTAGGGGTCGAGCCGGTGCGTCGAGATCCAGGTGATCGAGCCCAGCGCGATGATGATCGCGAGCGGGGCGGACCAGATCACGACTTCGAGTCGCGTCGAATGGTGCCAGTCGGGCGCGTAGGTCGCGTCCTTGTTCGACTCGCGGTAGCGCCAGGCGAAGAGCAGCGTCAGCAGAATGACCGGGATGATGATCAGGAGCATCAGCACGGTCGAGACGACGATGAGGTCCCTTTGCTGCAACGCGATGTCGCCCGCGGGCTTCAACACGACCATGTTGCAGCCTGCCAGCGACAGGGCGAGCGGCGCGAGAAGCAGGAACCTGGCCCATTTCGATGCGTTAGGCACGGCAAACTCCTTGCTGCCGGCCAAGCATACGGACGGCAGCTTCCTATTGTGCGGCAGCTAATTCCAGCGGTCGGGATATCGCGATGCAGCATGGCGCGCAATATCGCTGCTTGAACCTTCCCGCGACTGCGTCAAAATGCGGGTGCGTCAAAAAGACGCCAATATCTGATAGAGCCTTGGAGGAAATATGGGCGCTGCATTGAATGATATCGGGCCCGCAATGGGTGCGTCCCCCGCAGGCTCGACGGGTGTGCAGGCGGATCCCGGGCGGATCGCTGGCGCCGTCATCATGGCCCGCACGGCGGAGTTCTTCGACTTCTTCGTCTACGGCATCGCCTCCGTCCTGGTCTTTCCGAAACTCTTCTTCCCGGATTCCGACCCCGTCACGGCGACGATGCAGTCTTTCGCGGTGTTTTCGCTCGCCTTCGTCGCGCGCCCGGTCGGTTCGCTGATCTTCATGGCCATCGACCGGCAATACGGCCGCGCGGCCAAGCTCATCGTCGCGCTGTTCCTGCTCTGCGGCTCCACCATGGCGATCAGCTTCCTGCCGGGATACGCGACGCTCGGCGTCCTCGCTCCGCTGCTGCTCGCCCTGTTCCGGATCGGGCAGGGACTGGGCCTCGGCGGCGCCTGGGACGGGCTCGTTTCGCTGCTGGCGCTCAACGCCCCGCCCGAGAGGCGGTCCTGGTATGCGATGATTCCCCAGCTCGGCGCGGCTCTGGGCTTCATGCTCGCCAGCGGGCTGTTCATCGTCTTCTCGCACACGCTGAGCTCGGCCGAGTTCCTGGCCTGGGGCTGGCGGTTCCCGTTCTTCGTGGCGCTCGCGCTCAATGTCGTCGCGCTGTTCTCCCGGCTGCGGCTCATCGTGACGCCGGAGTTCGAGGAGCTCTACGAGGAGCGCGAGCTGCAGCCCATGCCCTATCTGGAGACGCTGCGCGTGCATGGCCGGACCATTCTCGTCGGCGCCTTCGTGCCGCTGGCGAGCTATGCGATGTTCCACATCGTCACGGTCTTTCCGCTCGGCTGGATCGCGCTCAACACCCGCCAGAACCCGGCCCAGTTCCTCGAGGCCCAGTTCTTCGGCGCGGTGCTGGCGGCCGGCACGATGGTGCTGTCCGGCATCATCGCCGACCGGATCGGCCGGCGCTCGCAGCTCGGGATCGGCGCGGCGCTGATCGCGGCGTTCTCCTTCTTCACCGCGCCGCTGCTGGGCTCGGGCGAGAACGGCAGCTTCACCTTCGTGCTGATCGGCTTCGCCCTGCTCGGCCTCTCCTTCGGCCAGGCCAGCGGCGCGCTCGCCTCGCGCTTCAGCGCCGGCTACCGCTACACCGGCGCGGCGATCACCACCGACATCGCCTGGCTGATCGGCGCCGGCTTCGCGCCGATCGTGGCGCTCGGCCTGTCGACCCGGTTCGGCCTGATGTTCGCGGGGTTCTACCTGCTCTCCGGCGCGCTCTGCACGCTCGCGGCCCTCGCGGTCGCCAAGCGCCTCGAGACCGATCGCGGCTGACCGACCCCCGGCCGTCTCCGCTGCACGCGGCAAAGAGAAAGGGCCGGCTCCTCGCGGAGCCGGCCCTTGTTCTTCGTCTCTGGCGATTGCGGCTTCAGTGGAACAGCCGCGGCAGCCAGAGCGAGATCGCGGGGACATAGGTCACCAGCATGAGCACGGCCACGCTGGCTCCGTAGAACGGCCAGATCGTGCGCATCGATTCCCCGATCGACACCTTGCCGATGGCGCAGGCGACGAACTGCACCGAGCCGACCGGCGGCGTGTTGAGGCCGATGCCCGCGTTCAGGATCAGGATGACGCCGAAATGCACGGGATCGACGCCGAAGGCCTTGACCACGGGCAGGAAGATCGGTGTGCAGATGATGATCATCGGTGCCATGTCCATGAAGGTGCCGAGCACGAGCAGGATGACGTTGATCATCAGCAGGATGACGAGGGGATTGTCCGAGACGGCCTTCATCGCCCCGATCGTGGCCTGCGGCACCTGCAGGAAGGCCATCAGCCAGCCGAAGGAGCCGGCGGCGCCGATCACGAGCAGCACCATCGCGGTGGTGCGCACGGCGCCGAGCGTCGCCTCCAGAAAGCTCGTCCAGGTGAGCTGGCGGTAGACGAACACGGTGACGAGGATGGCGTAGACCACCGCGATGCAGGACGACTCGGTCGCCGTGAACACGCCCGAGCGCACGCCGCCGAAGATGATGAAGATCAGCAGGATGCCCGGAACCGCCATCACCACGTAGCGCCCCACGGCCGGGAAGCCCGGGAACGCCTCGCTCGGATAGCCGCGCTTCACGGCCACCGCCCAGGCGGCGATCATCAGCGCGACGCAGAGCAGCAGGCCCGGCACGACGCCGGCCGTGAACAGATCGGCGATGGAGAGGTTCCCGCCCGCCGAAAGCGCGTAGATGATCATGTTGTGCGAGGGCGGGATCAGCAGCGCGATGATCGCGGCGTTGGCCGTCACGTTGACGGCGTAGTCGGCATCGTAGCCGCGCTTCTTCATCTGCGGGATCATCAGCCCGCCGATCGCCGAGGCGTCGGCGACCGCCGAGCCGGAGATGCCGCCGAAGAGCGTGCAGGTCACGACGTTGACCTGGCCCAGGCCGCCGCGCAGGTGGCCGACCAGGCTCGCCGCCATCTGCACGAGCCGCTCGGCGATCCCTCCGCGGATCATCAGGTCGCCGGCATAGATGAAGAACGGGATCGCCATCATGGCGAAGGCGTTCATGCCGGAATTCAGCTGCTGGAAGACCACGACGGGCGGCAGGCCCATGTAGACGACGGTCGCCAGCGAGGCGATGCCGAGGCAGAAGGCGACCGGCGTGCCGATCAGCAGGAGCAGGGCGAAGACGCCGAAGAGGACCCAGAGTTCCATCGCTCAGACCTCGTCGGCGGAGGAGAAATGCACGAAACCGAGCGGCGCCTGCTTCACCCGCGTCAGGTAGAGCATCAGCTTCTCGAACGAGAAAAAGGCGATCAGCACGCCGCCGGCGGCGATCGGGATGTAGTCCCAGCCGCGCGAGATACCGATGATCGGCATGCGGTCGCTCCAGGTGCCTGCGGCGAGCTGCCAGCCATAGATCAGCATGGCCAGGCCGAAGAAGATCACGAGCAGCTCCGTCAGCACGACAAGCGCCATGCGCAGCGGAGCAGGGGACAGTGCGAGCCCGACCTCGAAGCCGAGATGGTCGCTCTCGCGAACGCCGACGGAGGCCCCGAGCAGGATGAACCAGGACATCAGGAACAGCGACGCCGCCTCGACCCAGGCCGGCGTGTCGTTCAGCACGTAGCGGCCGAACACGCCCCACGCCACCATGACCGTCATGGCGACGAGGCCGGCCCCGGCCGTGAGCAGCGCGGCGAGGCTGAGCTTGGCGCCGAGGCGTGTGAGGGACGCGGTGAATGCGTGCATGGCGGTGTCCCGTTGATGGCGCGCTGGATCGCGCGGATCGTCGTTGCGGCCAGAGCGAGGCACCCTCCGGGGGGGGCTCGCTCTGGCGCTTTGGGTCGCCTCGTCGCTTGCGCTCAGCGCAGAGACGAGGCGCACCGGCCCGGATCGGGCCGGTGCGGGATCGCTCAGTTCACCGCCTGGATGGCGGCGACCATGTCCTTGAGCTTCGGATCGGTGACGAACTTGTCGTAGACGGGCTTCATCGCGTCGATGAAGGGCTGCTTATCGACCTTGTTGATCTGGGCGCCGCCGGCCCGGACCTTCGCCTCGGAGGCCTTCTCGCGGGCGTCCCAGAGCTCGCGCATCTTCGCGACCGACTCCTTGGCCGCGGCCTTGATCAGCGCCTGGTCGGCGGCGTTGAACTTGTCGAAGGAGCGCTTCGACATGACCAGCACTTCCGGCGAAAGCGAATGCTCGGTCAGCGAGTAGAACTTCGACACCTCGAAATGCCGGGTCGACTCATAGGACGGCCAGTTGTTCTCCGCCCCGTCGATGACGCCGGTCTGGAGCGCCGAATAGACCTCGCCGAAGGGCATCGGCGTCGCGTTTGCGCCGAGCGCCGAGACCAGCGCGACGAACATGTCGGACTGCTGGACGCGGATCTTCATGCCCTTCATGTCCGCAGGCGTGTTGATGGCGCGCTTCGAGTTGTAGAAGGAGCGCGAGCCGGAATCGTAGAAGGCGAGCCCGATCAGGTCGTGCTTCTCGAAGTCCTTCAGCAGGTTATCGCCGATCGGCCCGTCCATGACCTTCCGCATGTGGTCGACCGAGCGGAAGATGAAGGGCAGGGACGGCACGTTGGTCGCCGGGATCAGGTTGTTGAACGGCGCCATGTTGATGCGGTTCAGGTCGATGACGCCGAAGCGCGTCTGCTCGATCGTGTCCTTCTCCTGGCCGAGCTGGGCCGAGTGGAAGACGTTGATCTTGACGCGGCCATTCGTCCGCTGCTCGAGCAGCTGGCCCATGTATTTGACGGCCTCGATGGTCGGGTAGCCGTCGGGATGGATGTCCGTCGAGCGCAGCGTGACGTTCTGCGCCTGCGCGGAGCCGGCGGCGGCGATGAAGGCCGCGCCGGCGAGGGATGCCAGATGGCGTCTCGTGATCATGGTCCTGTGTCCTCCCGTTGCGATTGGCCGGGTTTCCCGGTCCGTCTTGCCCGTGATGGGTGCCCCGCCGGAGAGCCGGTCGGGGCGGTCTTCAGAGAAACTCCCCCCGCATCGGCGTGAAGGAATCGACGAGCTGCCCGGCCTCCAGCGCCACGACGCCGTGAACGAGGTTGGCCGGCACGAAGAAGGTGTCGCCGGCCGTCAGCCTCTGGGTGACGCCGTCGATGGTGACGTCGAAGGCGCCGCTCTCGACATAGGACGCCTGCCGGTGCGGATGCTGATGCGCCTTGCCCACGGCGCCGGCCTCGAAGACGACGCGCACGATCATCAGATCCGGCCCATAGGCCATGATCTTGCGCTTCACGCCGGGCTCGGTCGGCTCCCAGGCGAGCTCGGCCTCACGCTGGAAGAAGGAGTTCAGGCGGTCGGTCATGCGGTGCCTCCGTTCGGGGCGACCTGTCTCGTCATTGCGAGGAGCGCGAGCGACGAAGCAATCCAGGAGCCCGCGAGGCCGGCTGGATTGCTGCGCTGTGCTCGCAATGACGGGGATCGCAGAGACCGGTTCATCGGGCCAGCCAGCCTCCGTCGACGGGGATGATCGCGCCATGGACATAGGCTGCGGCGTCGCTCGCCAGGAACACCGCCGCGCCGCCGATGTCGGAGGGGCGGCCCCAGCGTCCGGCCGGGATGCGGCCGAGGATGGCGGCGTTGCGCTCGGGATCGGCCCGCAGCGCCTCGGTGTTGTTGCTCTCGATATAGCCGGGCGCGATGGCGTTGACGTTGATGCCACGCTGAGCCCATTCGCAGGCCAGGAGCCTGGTCAGCCCGGCGAGCCCGCTCTTGCTCGCCGTGTAGGACGCGACGCGGATGCCGCCCTGGAAGGACAGCAGCGAGGCGATGTTGACGATGCGCCCGCCGCGGCCCTCCGCCAGCGCGGCCTTCGCGAAGGCCTGCGAGAGGAAGAAGGTCGCCTTCAGGTTGAGGTTCATCACCTCGTCCCAGTCGCTCTCCGAGAAATCGAGCGCATCGGCACGCCGGATGATGCCGGCATTGTTGACGAGGATGTCGAGCGGCCCCGCCAGCGCGGTGGCCTGCTCGACGATGCGCCCGGCTATGCCCGGCTGCTGCAGGTCGGCCTGCAGCGCCAGGCCCGTGCCACCCGCCTCGGTGATCCGGGCCAGCGTCTCGTCCATGGCCGAGCGCCCCGCCGCGACCACCTTCGCTCCCGCCGCCGCGAGCGCGACCGCGATGCCCTGCCCGATGCCGGTATTGGCGCCGGTGACGAGCGCGGTCCGGCCGGAGAGGTCGAAGGGCCCGCTCATCAGCGCAGCACCTCCAGCGGCGCCGGGTCCATGTCGGTGAACTCGACATTGTCGCCGGCCATCGCCCAGACGAAGGCGTAGTTCGAGGTGCCGCAGCCGCAATGGATCGACCAGTTGGGCGAGATGATCGCCTGCTCGTTGGCGACGAGCAGATGGCGCGTCTCGGTCGGCTCGCCCATGAAGTGGAAGATCCGGTGGGCGGGGTCGAGGTCGAAGTAGAGATAGGCCTCCATCCGCCGCGTATGGGTGTGGCACGGCATGGAGTTCCAGACCGAGCCCGGCTCCAGCGCCGTCATGCCCATCACGAGCTGGTTGGTGCCCGTCGTGTTCGGCATGACGTATTGCCGGATGGTGCGCTTGTTCGAGGTTTCGATCGCGCCCAGATGCAGCGTGTTGGCGTCCTCCTTGCGGATGAGCTGGTGCGGGGCCTCGCGATGGGCCGGTGCGCTGGTCAGGTAGAATTTCGCGGGCTGGGCCGGGTCGTCGCTCGCGAAGACCACGTCCTTCGCGCCGAGCCCGACATAGAGCGCGTCGAGGCGCGGCAGCGCGAAGCGCGCGCCATCGACGGTGACCGTGCCCGCCCCGCCGATATTGATGACGCCGAGCTCGCGCCGCGCCAGGAAGAAGGGCGTGCCGGTCGGGGCGAAAGGCGGGAGCAAGAGGGGCTGCGAGCCCGGCGTCGCGCCGCCGACGATCATGCGGTCGTAATGGCTGTAGGTCAGCGTGATCTCGCCCGGCACGAAGACCCGTTCGATCAGGAAGTCCTCGCGCAGCGCCGCGGTGTCGTAGCGCTTCACGTCGCGCGGATGCGCGGCCTGGCGCTCGTCGATCGAATCCGTGGCGGTCATGAGGCGTCCTCCGAAAGATGCTCGCGGCGTGCTTAGGCGTCGCGGCCGGGCCTTCCGGCCCGATTGCGCGGGACCATAGCGACGGAGGCTGCAAGTGGTCAATATACTAATATACTAGTTTGGGAAAGAGGACCGTGCTAGCTTCCGGCTCGCGGCGGGGCGGGCCCGGGATCGGGGCCCGGCCGTTGCCGCGGCGGTTCCTGCTGTGGAAGAACGGATGCGATGTCCGAGATCGTGATTCCCAGGGGAATGGCCGCCGCAGGCGGGCGCCGCGAGCGCCGCGCCCAGCCGGGTCGCGTGACCTCCACGGTCCGGTCCACGGCCGCCTCCCTCGTGCAGGACGCATTGCGGCAGGCCATCCTCTCCATGCAGATCGTCCCGGGCGCGCCGCTCGTCGAGAAGGAGCTCACCGCGCATTTCGGCGTCAGCCGCACGCCGATCCGCGAGGCGCTGATCCGGCTGAAGGAGGAGGGGCTGGTCGAGATCTTCCCGCAGGCGGGAACCTTCGTGGCGCGCATCCCGACGGAAGCCATCCCGGAGGCGGTGTTCATTCGCCAGGCGCTGGAATGCGCGACGGTGGAACTCGTCGCCACCGTGGCCGCCGGCGCAGCCGTCCCGGCGCTCGACGCCTCGATCGCGCGCCTCCACGAGGCCTATGACGCGGCCGACCGGGAGGCCTTTCACCGCGCCGACGAGGAGTTCCACGAGGCGCTCGCCCTCGCTGCCGGCTTCCCGGGCATCTGGAAGATCGCGCAGGCGGCCAAGAGCCAGATCGACCGCTGCCGGCGCATGACGCTGCCGGTGCCGGGCCGCATGGCGATGGTCATCCGCGAGCATCTCGCGATCGCCGACGCCGTCCGCCGGGGGGATGGCCCGGCCGCCGCGGCCGCGATGCGCGCCCATCTGGGCACGCTGCTGCCCGACCTCGTGCATCTGCGCGACGAGCACCCCGACTATTTCGTCTGAGCGGCCGCCGCATTCGCCGGCTCCGATCTCCGTCATCAGACTTTTGTCGTACGTCCTCTCCCCGTCTCGGGGCCGACTCTGGCACGGCGATTGCTGCCGTCGGGGTCGTCGCACCGAAGAACGAGCGGCCTGAACCGGGCCTGACACTCAGGGGAGAAGACCATGCTGCCTTCCACCACCTTGCGCTCCGCCCTTCTGGCATTGGCCTGCGGCACCGCCCTCGCCACGGCGGCGGCCGGGCAGGAAAAGGTCCTGCGCATCGGCATGACCGCGGCCGATATCCCGCGCACCCACGGCCAGCCCGACCAGGGCTTCGAGGGCAACCGCTTCACCGGCATCCCGATGTACGACGCGCTGACGCAGTGGGACCTGTCCTCCGCCGACAAGGCCAGCGTCGTCATTCCCGGCCTCGCCACCGAATGGGCGGTCGACGCCAACGACAAGACGAAATGGGGCTTCAAGCTGCGTCCCGGTGTGAAGTTCCAGGACGGCTCGGATTTCACCGCTGCGGCGGTGGTCTGGAACGTCGACAAGGTGCTGAACAAGGAGGCCGCGCATTTCGCGCCGGACCAGATCGGCGTCACGGTTTCGCGGATGCCGACGCTGAAGAGCGCGAAGGTCGTCGACCCGCTGACCGTCGAGCTGACGACCTCCGAGCCCGACGCCTTCCTGCCGATCAACCTGACCAACCTCTTCATCGCCTCGCCGGCGCATTGGGCCGCCAAGCTCGCCGCCGTGCCGGCGTCGGTCACCGATCCGGCCGAGCGCGCCAAGCAGGCATGGGCCGCCTTCGCCGCCGACCCCTCCGGCACCGGCCCGTTCAAGGGCACGCGCCTCGTGCCGCGCGAGCGCTTCGAGATGGTCGCCAACAAGACCTATTGGGATCCCAAGCGCGTGCCGAAGATCGACCGCGTCGTGCTGCTGCCGCTGCCGGAGGCCAATGCCCGCACCGCCGCGCTGCTCTCCAACCAGGTCGACTGGATCGAGGCGCCGTCGCCCGATGCCGTGCCGCAGATCAAGCAGCGCGGTTTCACGGTCTATACCAACGCCCAGCCGCATGTCTGGCCCTGGCAGCTCTCCTTCGTCGAGGGCTCGCCCTGGACCGACATCAAGGTGCGCCACGCGGCCAATCTCTGCGTCGACCGCGAGGAGCTGAAGACCCTGCTCGGCGGGCTGATGGAGATCCCGAAGGGCACCGTGCCTCCCGGCCACCCCTGGTGGGGCAATCCCAAGTTCGACATCAAATACGACGCGGCGGCCGCCAAGAAGCTGATGACGGAGGCGGGTTATTCCGCCGCGAAGCCGGCGAAGGTCAAGGTGCTTACCTCCGCCTCCGGCTCCGGCCAGATGCAGCCCCTGCCGATGAACGAGTTCATGCAGCAGGCGCTCAAGGAGTGCTTCTTCGACGTGCAGCTCGAGGTCGGCGAGTGGAACGCCGTCTTCACCAACTGGCGCGAGGGCGCCAGGCACGCCAATGCGCGGGGCGCCAACGCGACCAACGTCACCTTCGCGGCGATGGACCCGTTCTTCGCCATGGTCCGCTTCGTCTCGACCAAGGCCTTCCCGCCGGTGTCGAACAACTGGGGCTATTTCGGCAATGACGAGTTCGACAAGCTGATCGCCGATGCGCGCACGACCTTCGAGGCGGCGGCCCGCGACGCCGCGCTCGCGAAGCTGCATGCGCGCATCGTCGAGGAGGCCCCCTTCGTCTGGGTGGCGCACGATGTCGGCCCGCGCGCGATGAGCACGAAGGTCAAGGGCGTTGTCCAGCCGAAGAGCTGGTTCATCGACCTGGCGCCGATGTCGATGGAGTGAGGGCTTGACCGGCCCCCTCTCCCCTTGCGGGAGGGGGGTGGGGTGAGGGGTCTCGCGATGCCGGTCGTTGGCCCGACGCTGAACGGGTAAGGCCTGCGCGACCCCTCATCCGGCCCTTCGGGCCACCTTCTCCCGCAAGGGGAGAAGGGAAGGCGCCGGGCCCTGCGCCATCGGCACTGGCACGCCCCTTGCTCATGCTCGAACTCGTCAAATTCGGAGCTGCCTCATGATTCGTACCGTCCTCGCCCTGACGCTGCTCGCTGGCGTCGCGCTCAGTCCGCTGACGGCCCTGGCTCAGGGCACGCTGCGCATCGGCATGACGGCTTCCGACATCCCGCTGACGACCGGCCAGACCGACCAGGGCGGCGAGGGCATGCGCTTCATGGGCTATACGGTCTATGACGGCCTGATCAATTGGGATCTCAGCAAGGCCGACAAGGCCTCGGACCTGACGCCCGGCCTCGCCACGAGCTGGGGCGTCGACGCCGCCGACAAGAACAAGTGGACCTTCGTCCTGCGCGAGGGCGTGAAGTTCCACGACGGCTCCGAATTCACCGCCGATGCGGTGGTCTGGAACCTCGACAAGCTGCTCAAGAACGACGCGCCGCAATTCGACCAGCGCCAGGCCGCGCAGGGCCGTTCGCGCATTCCCGCGATCGCCTCCTACAAGGTGATCGACAAGTACAAGGTCGAGATCACCACCAAGGCTCCCGACGCGACGCTGCCCTACCAGATCGCCTGGATCATGATGTCCTCCCCGGCACAATGGGAGAAGGTCGGCAAGAGCTGGGAAGCCTTCGCGAAGACGCCTTCCGGCACCGGCCCGTGGAAGCTCACCGCCTTCCAGCCGCGCGAGCGCGCCGAGCTCTCGCCTTACCCGGAATACTGGGACAAGGCCCGCGTGCCGAAGCTCGACAAGCTCGTGCTGCTGCCGCTGCCGGAGCCGAACGCACGCGCCGCCGCGCTGCGCGCCGGGCAGGTCGACTGGATCGAGGCACCCTCGCCGGACATGATCCCGTCGCTCAAGAGCGCCGGCTTCAAGATCGTCACCAACGCCTATCCGCACAACTGGACCTGGCATCTCTCCCGCGTCGAGGGCTCGCCCTGGAACGACATCCGCGTGCGCAAGGCCGCCAACCTCGCCATCGACCGCGCCGGACTCAAGGAGCTGCTCGCCGGCCTGATGATCCCGGCCGAAGGCTTCTTCCCGCCCGGCCACCAGTGGTTCGGCAACCCGTCCTTCAAGCTGAAATACGATCCCGCCGAGGCCAAGAAGCTTCTGGCCGAGGCGGGCTATTCGCCGGCCAAGCCGCTCCAGACCAAGATCCTGATCTCGCCCTCTGGCTCCGGCCAGATGCAGCCGCTGCCGATGAACGAATTCGTCCAGCAGAACCTCGCCGAGGTCGGCATCAAGGTCGATTTCGAGGTCGTGGAATGGAACACGCTGATCAACATCTGGCGCGCCGGCGCCAAGCATGAATCGTCGCGTGGCGGCACCGGGATGAACTACACCTACTTCATCCAGGACCCGTTCACCGGCTTCGTCCGCCATCTCCAGTGCAACCTCGCCCCGCCGGCCGGCACCAATTGGGGCTATTACTGCGATCCGGAGATGGACAAGCTCTTCGACCAGATCCGCAACACCTTCGATCCGGCGGAGCAGACCAAGGTGCTGCAGAAGGTCCACGAGAAGTATGTCGACGAGGCGCTCTTCCTGATGGTCACGCACGACGTCAACCCGCGCGCGATGAGCGCGAAGGTGAAGGGCTTCGTCCAGGCGCAGAACTGGTTCCAGGACTTCTCGCCGATCACCATGGACAAGTGAGCGCGGGGATGCTCGGGCGAACCCCTGCCGTCATTCTCGGGCGAAGCGAAGCGCAGACCCGAGAATCTCCTGACGAGAGAACGCTGGTTTCCGAGATGGTCGGGTCAAGCCCGACCATGACGCGTCGATCTCGTGAGGCGTCCGGCAAGAGCGGGAACCCGTCGTGCTGACATACCTCGCCAAGCGTATTCTCTACATGCTGCCCGTCGCGCTGGGGGTCAGCGTGTTCTGCTTCCTGCTGGTGCATATCGCGCCGGGCGACCCGCTGACCTCGGTCCTGCCGCCCGACGCCTCGCAGGCCATGCAGGACGAGCTGCGCAAGATCTACGGCTTCGACAGGCCGCTGCCGGTGCAGTTCGGCCTGTGGCTGTGGAAGGCGCTGCAGGGCGATCTCGGCACCTCGATCGCGACGGGGCGTCCCGTCGCGGCCGAGGTCTGGCGCGCGGTCGGCAACACGCTGCTGATCGCGGGGCTCGCGACGGTGATCGGCTTCCTGTTCGGCTGTTTCTTCGGCTTCGTCGCCGGCTATTTCCGCGGCTCCTTCCTCGACAAGTTCGCCTCCATGCTGGCGGTGCTCGGCGTCTCCGTGCCGCATTACTGGCTCGGCATGGTGATGGTGATCGTGTTTTCCGTGCAGCTCGGCTGGCTGCCGCCGGGTGGGGCGGGGCCGGGCGGCTCGGCCGCCTGGATCTGGAACTGGGAGCATGTCAGCTACATGATCCTGCCGGCGGTCACGATGTCCGTGATCCCGATGGGCATCATCGCGCGCACCGTGCGCGCGCTGGTCGCCGACATCCTGAACCAGGAATTCGTGCCGGCGCTGCGGGCCAAGGGGCTGATGGATTTCGGCGTGTTCCGGCATGTCGTGAAGAACGCCGCCCCGACCGCGCTGGCGGTCATGGGCCTGCAGCTCGGCTATCTGCTCGGCGGCTCGATCCTGATCGAGACCGTGTTCTCCTGGCCGGGCACCGGCTTCCTGCTCGGCAACGCGATCTTCCAGCGCGACCTGCCGCTGCTCCAGGGCACGATCCTCGTGCTGGCGATGTTCTTCGTGGGGCTCAACGTGATCGTCGACATCCTGCAGGGCCTGCTCGACCCGCGCGTGAGGAGGCGCTGATGGCCGCCGTCACCGAAGCCGCTTCCGCCGCGGCGGTCGTCGTGCCGCCGCTGGCGCGCTCGCCGGGCTACTGGTCCGGCGTCTGGCGCCGCTTCAAGAAGGACAAGGTCGCGGTCGGCGCCGGCATCGTCGTGCTGCTGATCGTGCTGATGGCGATCTTCGCCGATTATATCGCGCCGGCCGATCCGACACGCTCCTCCATGCTGCGCCGCCTGCGGCCGATCGGCACCCCGGGCTATCCGCTCGGCGCCGACGAGCTCGGCCGGGACATGCTCTCGCGGCTGATCTTCGGGGCCCGGCTGTCGCTCTTCATGGGCGTGGTGCCGGTCTTCATCGCCTTCTTCTTCGGCGCCGTGATCGGGGTGGCGGCCGGTTTCTTCGGCGGCAAGTTCAACACCATCACCATGCGCACGGTGGACGTGTTCTACGCCTTCCCCTCGGTGCTGCTGGCGATCGCGCTCTCAGGCGCGCTGGGCGCGGGCGTCTTCAACTCGCTGCTCTCGCTGACCATCGTCTTCATCCCGCCGATCGCGCGCATCGCCGAGAGCGTGACGACGCAGGTGCGCACGATGGACTATGTCGAGGCGGCGCGCGCCAGCGGCGCCAACGCCCTGACGATCATCCGCGTCCATGTGCTCGGCAACGTGCTGGGGCCGATCTTCGTCTATGCGACGAGCCTGATCTCGGTCTCGATGATCCTGGCCTCGGGCCTCTCCTTCCTCGGGCTCGGCACCAAGCCGCCGACGCCGGAATGGGGGCTGATGCTGAACACGCTGCGCACCGCGATCTATGTCCAGCCCTGGGTGGCGGCGCTGCCGGGCGTGGCGATCTTCATCACCTCCATCTCGTTCAATCTGCTCTCGGATGGCCTGCGCTCGGCCATGGATGTGAAGGGCTGACGCATGGCGCTTTCGCTGTTCGTGGAAGATCAGGAGGATCGCGGCGGGGCGGGTACGCCGCTGCTGCGGGCGAGGGGGCTGACCAAGCACTTCCCGCTCGGTGGCGGAGCCGTCGTCCGCGCCGTCGACGGCGTCGATTTCCTGGTGATGAAGGGCGAGACGCTCGGCGTCGTCGGCGAGTCCGGTTGCGGCAAGTCGACCACCGCCCGCGTCGTCATGCAGCTCATCCCGCAGGACAAGGGCGAGCTGCTCTTCGACGGCGAGATCGTCGGCGGGCTCGCGCTCAGCCTCAAGGACTATCGCCGTCAGGCGCAGATGGTCTTCCAGGATTCCTACGCTTCGCTCAACCCGCGCCTGACCATCGAGGATTCGGTCGCCTTCGGGCCGACCGTGCACGGCGTGCCGAAGGCGGCGGCGATCGAGCGGGCGCGCGAACTCCTGGCCAAGGTCGGGCTCGACCCGGCCCGCTTCGCGGCGCGCTACCCGCACGAACTTTCCGGCGGCCAGCGCCAGCGCGTCAACATCGCGCGGGCGCTGGCGCTCGGACCGCGTCTCGTCATCCTCGACGAGGCGGTCTCGGCGCTCGACAAATCGGTGGAGGCGCAGGTGCTGAACCTGCTCGCCGATCTGCGCGAGGAGTTCGGGCTGACCTATGTCTTCATCTCGCACGATCTCAACGTCGTCCGCTTCATCAGCGACCGTGTCATGGTGATGTATCTCGGCGAGGTGGTGGAGATCGGCCCGGTCGACGAGCTCTACGACGATCCGCGCCACCCCTATACGAAGGCGCTGCTCTCGGCGATGCCGTCGATGGACCCGGACAACCGGACCATGGAGGCGCCGCTCGCCGGCGATCCGCCCAACCCGATCAACCCGCCCGATGGCTGCCGCTTCAATCCGCGCTGCCCGCATGCGCAGACGGTCTGCGCCAAGGTGAAGCCGGCGCTGGTCGCGACGGGAGAGGGGGAGGGCGCGCGCCGCGTCGCCTGCCATATGGAGATCCCCGGCTCCGGCCACAGCCGCGCGCCCGCTCTGGAGAGCGCAGCATGAGCCTGACCACGACCGGCAGCTCTCCGACCGGCACGCCTCTCGTCGCGATGGAGAACGTCACGGTGCGCTTCCGCGGCGCCCAGACGGTGCATGCCGTCAACGGCGTCTCGCTGACGGTCGAACCCGGCAAGGTGCTCGGCATCCTGGGCGAGTCCGGCTCCGGCAAGAGCGTGACGCTGAAGACGCTGCTGCGCCTGCTGCCCGAGAACCGCACGGATATCGGCGGCTCCGTCCGCGTCGACGGGCAGGACGTGCTGGCGATGAGCGCCGCCGAGCTCTCCGCCTATCGCGGCCGCGTCACCTCGATGATCTTCCAGGACCCGGCGCTGGCGCTCGACCCGGTCTACACGGTCGGCGAGCAGATCGCGGAATCGATCATCCGGCACGAGAAGCTTTCGGCGAAGGCGGCGATGGCGCGCGCGCTCGAACTCCTCGAACTCGTGCGCATCCCGTCGCCGGCGCGCCGGCTCAAGGCCTATCCGCACGAGATGTCCGGCGGCATGCGCCAGCGCGCCATGATCGCGCTCGCGCTCGCCGCACGCCCCAAGCTCCTGCTCGCCGACGAGCCGACGACGGCGCTGGACGCCACGGTGCAGATCCAGATCCTGCTGCTGCTGCGCCAGCTCCAGCGCGACCTCGGCATGGGCGTGATCTTCGTCACCCACGACATCGGCGTCGCGGTCGAGGTCTCGGACCGGCTGGCGGTGATGTATGCCGGACAGATCGTCGAGACCGGCACGGTGCGCGAGCTGCTGCGCGACCCGCAGCACCCCTACACCAAGGGGTTGCTCGCGGCGAACCTGCACGGCGCGAAGAAGGGCGAGCGGCTGGAGGCGATCCCCGGCGCGCCGCCGGCCCTGAACGAGCCGCCCTCGTCCTGCTCCTTCGCCCCGCGCTGCAAGCATGTGCAGGAGCGCTGTCGTGCGGCGCTCCCGCCCGTGGTCAATCTCGGCGAGGGGCGCATCGTCCGCTGTGTCCTTCCCGCGCAGGAGCTTCAGCCGGCCTGATCAGAAGCTAATCCCTCGCAAGCCCTCATCCTGAGGAGCGGCCGAAGGCCGCGTCTCGAAGGATGGCCCCGTTCCCTCCGGACGTTCTGGAGTGTCCTTCGAACGCGAAGCCACAACGAGCCGACTGTGCGCATCCTCGTCATCAATCCCAACACCAGCCCCGAGATGACGGCGCTGCTGCTGCGCGTTCTGGGCCCGCTGACGCCGCCGGGCGTGACGCTGACCGGAGCGACCGGCCGTTTCGGGGCCCGCTACATCTCCACCCGCAGTGCCGCCGCCGTCGCCGGCCACGCCGCGCTCGACGCCTTTGCCGAGCATGGCCCGGGCTGCGATGCCGTCTACCTCGCCTGCTTCGGCGATCCCGGCCTGTTTGCCCTGAAGGAGGTCGCCGGCGTGCCGGTCATCGGCATGGCGGAGGCGAGCTGCCGACATGCCGCCAGGCTCGGCGGGCGCTTCGCCATCGTCACCGGCGGAGAGCGCTGGGGGCCGATGCTGCGCGAATTCGTCGCCATGCTGGGGTTGGGCGACGCGCTCGCTGTGGTCGAGACCGTGGCCCCCACCGGCGCCGAGATCGCGGCCGATCCCGATCGGGCGATCGCGCTGCTCGCCGAGGCCTGCCGCCGGACCGTGGAGCGCGACGGCGCCGGGGCCGTGGTGCTGGGCGGGGCGGGGCTCGCGGGGCTCGCTCCCTGCGTGCAGCCGCTAATCCCGGTGCCCGTACTCTGCTCGGCGGAAATCGGCTTCCGGGCGGTGCTGGCGGCCGCATCCGCGCCTTTCGCCAAGCCCGGGCAGGGCGATATGGCCTGCCCGGCCGGCGTTGCGAGCACCGGGCTCTCCGCGCCGCTCGAGGCGCTGCTGCGCCGGCCCGGCTGATCGCCCCATGCGGATCGCCCCGGTCATGCCCGACGCGAAGGCGGGGCGCGCGGAAATTGCACCTTGGAGCCTCGCCCCGGGCGTGGTTACCTCACGCGCTGTCCGGCGCCGGAGTCCCTGATGTCGCCTCGCATTGCCTTCGGCGGTTTCCTGCACGAGACCAATACCTTCGCGCCGAGCAAGGCCGGGATGGACGACTTCCTGCAGGGCGGTGGCTGGCCCTCGCTCGCGCGCGGCCAGGAGATTTTCGCCGCCGTCGACAAGGTCAATGTCGGTGCCGCCGGTTTCGTCGCTTTCGCCCGCGCGCAGGGCTGGGAGACGGTTCCCACGCTCTGGTGCGCCGCCAGCCCCTCCGCCCATGTCACGGCCGAGGCGTTCGAGGCCCTGACCGATGAACTCGTCTCGCGCATCGCCGCGAGCCTGCCGGTCGACGGCGTCTATCTCGACCTGCATGGCGCGATGGTCAGCGAGGCCTTCGACGATGGCGAGGGCGAGGTCCTGCGCCGCGTGCGGGCCGCCATCGGGCCGGATGTTCCGCTCGTCGCCAGCCTCGACCTGCACGGAAACGTCACGCCGCTGATGATGGCGATGGCGGACGGCCTCGTCGCCTACCGGACCTATCCGCATGTCGACATGGCCGAGACCGGCAGCCGCGCCGCCGCCTTCCTCGCCAGCCTGCTCGGCACGCGCCGGCGCCCCGCCAAGGCGTTTCGGCAGATCCCGTATCTGATCCCGATCGCCTGGCAGGCGACGGCGATGGAACCCTGCCGCACGATCTATGCCGAGCTCGCGGCGCTGGAGGGCGAGAGCGTGCCGACGCTCTCCTTCCTGCCGGGCTTCCCGGCGGCGGATTTCCCCGATTGCGGCCCCAGCGTGCTCGCCTATGGCGCGACGCAGGCCGATGCCGACCGCGCCGCCGATGCCGTCGCCGCGCGCATTCTGGCCAGCGAGGCCGCCTTCAAGGGCAGGGTCTTCTCGCCGGACGAGGGCGTGCGCGAGGCCATGGCGCTGGCGGCGCGGGCGAGCAGGCCGGTGGTGATCGCCGACACGCAGGACAATCCCGGCGCCGGCGGCGATTCCGACACGATGGGCATGGCCCACGCCCTGGTCCGCAACGGCGCGACGCGGGCGGCGATCGGCGTCATCGTCGATCCGGCGGCCGCCTCGGCTGCGCACGCGGCCGGCGAGGGCGCGACGATCTCGGTTTCGCTCGGTGCCAGGTCCGGCGTTCCGGGCGATGCGCCGCTGGTGGCCGACTTCGTCGTCGAGGCGTTGTCCGAAGGCCGCTTCGTCGCGCCCGGTCCGTTCTATGGCGGGGCGCGCATGAATCTCGGGCCGAGCGCCTGCCTGCGCATCGGCGACGTGCGCATCGTCGTCGGCTCGCGCAAGGCGCAGATGGCCGACCAGGCGATGTACCGGCAGGTCGGCATCGAGCCGACCGGCCAGGCCATCCTCGTCAACAAGAGCTCGGTGCATTTCCGCGCCGATTTCGAACCGATCGCGGAGACGATCCTCGTCTGCGCCGCGCCGGGCCCCATGCCCGTCGATCCCGCCGTGCTGCCCTGGCGCCGCCTGCGCCCCGGCATCCGCACCTCTCCCCTCGGCCCCGTCTTCGGCTGAGCCGCAACCGCTCCGGAGTGAACCATGCCTGCCCTGCCGCAGATCGAATCCTTCAAGGACGACCTCATCGCGATCCGCCGCGATCTCCACGCCCATCCCGAGATCGGCTTCGAGGAGGTCCGCACCTCGGAGATCGTCGCCGACAAGCTGGCCGGCTGGGGCATCGAGGTCCATCGCGGCATCGGCCGGACAGGCGTCGTCGGCATCCTGCACGGCAAGGGCGGGCCGGGCCAGCGCATCGGCCTGCGCGCCGACATGGACGCGCTGCCGATCCAGGAGATCACCAACCTCCCCTGGCGCTCGACGGTGCCGGGAAAGATGCATGCCTGCGGCCATGACGGCCACACCACCATGCTGCTCGGCGCGGCGCGCTATCTCGCCGAGAACGACGGCTTCAAGGGCACCGCGATCTTCGTCTTCCAGCCGGCCGAGGAAGGGTTGGGCGGCGCCCGCGCCATGCTGGCCGAGAAGCTGTTCGAGCGCTTCCCCTGCGACGAGATCTACGGCCTGCACAATGCGCCCAATCTCGATCCGGGCCAGATCGCGGTTTTCCCCGGCCCCGCCATGGCCGGTGCCGATTTCTTCGACATCAGGATCACAGGCAAGGGCAGCCACGGCGCCATGCCGCATATGGGCAACGACCCGGTCGTCGTCGCGATGACGCTGGCGAATGCGCTGCAGACGATCGTGAGCCGCAACGCCGATCCGCGCGAGGCGGCGGTGCTGTCGATCACGCAGATCCATGCCGGCTCGGCCTACAACGTCATCCCGGAGGAGGCCGAGCTGGCGGGAACGATCCGCACCTTCTCGACCGAGACCGGCGAGCTCGTGCGCCGGCGCATGCGTGAGGTCGCGGCGGGCATCGCGGCGACCTTCGGCGTCGGCATCGATGTCGACATCCGCAACATCTTCGACGTGCTGGTGAACCACGGCCCGCAGGCGGAGGCGATGGCCGAGGTCGCGGCCGAGATCGTCGGCGGCGGCAACGTCCTGACCGAGCCGAAGCCGGTGATGGGCAGCGAGGACTTCGCCGACATGCTGCGCGCCGTGCCCGGCGCCTATGCCTGGGTCGGCCATGCCGGCAACGTGCCCGTGCACAACCCGGCCTTCGTGCTGGACGACGGCATCCTGCCGGTGGGGGCGAGCCTGCTCGCCCGCCTCGTCGAGACGCGGGCGGCCGCGTGATGGCTCACCGCATGGACCTGAACACCCTCCCGCTCGACACCGAGGCGCTGCTCGCGGGCCTGAGGCCCTGGATCGAGTGCGAGAGCCCGACCTTCGACACCGCCGCGGTCAACCGGATGATGGATCTCGCCGCCGCGGAGACAAAAGCGGCCGGCGCCGCGATCACCCGCATTCCCGGTCCCAAGGGGCTCGGCGACTGCGTGCTGGGCGACTTTCCGCATCCGCGCCGGGGCGAGCCGGGCATCCTCGTCATGTCGCATCTGGACACCGTCCACCCGGTCGGCACCCTCGAGAAGCTGCCTTTCCGGCGCGAGGGCTCGCGCTGCTACGGCCCCGGCATCCTCGACATGAAGGGCGGGGCCTATGCCGGCCTGCAGGCGATCATGGCCCTGGCGAGGGCGGGCGTCGAGACGCCGCTGCCGGTCAGCGTGCTCTATACGAGCGACGAGGAGATCGGCAGCCCCGGCACGCGCGACATCATCATGGAGCAGGCCGCGAAGCATCGTTTCGTGCTGGTGCCGGAGCCCGGCCGGCCGGGCGACGGCGTCGTCACCGGCCGCTACGCCATCGCGCGCTTCAACCTGCTGGCCGAGGGGCGGCCCAGCCATGCCGGCTCGCGGCTGAAGGACGGCCGTTCCGCCATCCATATGATGGCGCGGCAGCTGCTCGATATCGAGGCGATGACCGACGACGACTGCACCTTCAGCGTCGGCGTCATCCAGGGCGGGCAATGGGTCAACTGCGTGCCGACCCTGTGCAGGGCCGAAGCCCTGAGCATGGCCAAGCGGCAGGAGGATCTCGACCGCGGCGTCGAGCGCATGCTGGCGCTGACGGCCGGCCATGCCGACGGCACCGCCTTCACGGTGACGCGCGGCGTCACCCGCCCGGTCTGGGAGCCCGACGAGGGCGTCATGGCCCTCTACGAGGCGGCGCGCGCCATTGCCGGCGAACTCGGCTGGGAACTCGATCACGGCTCGGCCGGCGGCGGCTCCGACGCCAATTTCACCGGCGCGGCCGGCATTCCCTCGCTCGACGGGCTCGGCCTGCTCGGCTCCGGCTACCACACGCTGGAGGAGCATATCGAGATCGACAGCCTGCCGCGCCGCATCCGGCTCATGGCCGGCCTGCTGGCACGGCTTTCGGGCTGAGCGATTGACTCCGGCTCCGCTTTCGCGAGAGCCTTTCCTGCCGCCATGGCACGGGGCCCGCCATGGCATGGCGCCTGCATGGCATGGCGCAGAGGCAAGCGGCAGGACGCAGCGGGACCACAGAACGACAAAACCACTCGCCACCTGCACATCTCGATCGTCGCAATTCGCAAACAACGGTCCGAACGGATCAGAGGGGAGATCAGTCAATGATGTCGCGTTGGACAATCGCCGCCGCCGCCGCCGCCTTGCTGGCCGGCGGCACGGTGGCCCAGGCACAGACCATGAAGGTCGTGATGCATTCGGACGTGAAGATCGTCGATCCGATCTGGACCACCGCCTATATCGTCCGCAACCACGGCTACATGATCTACGACACGCTGTTCTCGATGAACGAGAAGGGCGAGATCAAGCCGCAGATGGTCGATACCTTCACGGAATCGCCGGACAAGCTGACCTACAAGTTCACCCTGCGCGACGGCCTGCTCTGGCATGACGGCAAGCCCGTCACCGCCGAGGACTGCATCGCCTCGATCAAGCGCTGGTCGGCCAAGGACCCGATCGGCCAGAAGCTGATGACCTTCGTCGACGGCATGACCGCCGACGACGCCAAGAGCTTCACCGTCAAGCTGAAGTCGCCGACCGGCCTGCTGATCTTCGGCCTGGGCAAGCCGTCCTCGAACGTGCCCTTCATGATGCCCAAGCGCGTGGCGGACACCGATCCGAACACGCAGATCTCCGAGTTCATCGGCTCCGGCCCCTTCGTGCTGAAGCTCGACGAATGGAAGCCGGGCGACAAGATCGTCTACACCAAGTTCAAGGACTACAAGCCGCGCAGCGAGCCGGCCTCCGGCCTCTCCGGCGGCAAGGTCGTCAAGCTCGACCGGGTCGAGTGGCTCGCGGTGACCGACCAGCAGCAGGCCGTGAACGCCCTGCTCGCGGGCGAGATCGACATGGTCGAGCAGCCGGCCTTCGACCTGATCCCGCTGCTCAAGGACGACAGCAACATCAAGCTGTGGAACTACAACCCGCTCGGCCTGCAATACACGATGCGGTTCAACCACACGCAGCCGCCCTTCGACAATCCGAAGGTGCGCCAGGCGGTGACCTATGCGCTGAACCAGAAGGACTTCCTCGAGGCCACGGTCGGCAATCCGGACTACTACAACGCCTGCAAGGCGATGTTCGTCTGCGGCACGCCGCTCGCGTCCGAGAAGGGCATGGACGGCCTGCTCGAATCGAACTTCAAGAAGTCGCAGGAGCTGCTCAAGGAAGCCGGCTATGACGGCAAGCCGATCGTGCTGCTGCACTCGACCGACCTGCAGTCGCTGACCAATCTCGGCCCCGTCGCCAAGCAGCTTCTCGAGAAGGGCGGCTTCAAGGTCGACATGCAGTCCTCCGACTGGCAGACCGTCGTCTCGCGGCGCGTGCGCAAGGACCCGGTCGACAAGGGCGGCTGGAACGTGATGCAGACCTCCTGGGTCTCGGCCGACATCCTCAACCCGGTCATGGCCGGCTTCTTCAATGCGAGCTGCGACAAGGCCGCCTTCGGCTGGCCCTGCGACGAGCAGATGGAGAAGCTGCGCGACGACTTCGCCCGCGAGACCGATCCGGCCAAGCAGAAGGCGATCGCCGAGGCGGTCCAGATGCGCTGGCGCGAGGTCGTCACCCATGTCCATCTCGGCCAGTACAACGTGCCGATCGCGACGCGGAAGAACATCTCCGGCATCCTGACGGCGCCGGCGCCGGTGTTCTGGAACGTCGAGAAGAAGTGAGCGCGGCGCGGCCGCGGCCGCTTCGCACGGCCCTCTGACCATCCTTAGAGGCGGCCCTGACGGGCCTCCTCGGGACGAGGGCTCGCTGGCTCGACGAGGCGGCACTGCGCCCCCCGCTATGACGAAGGAAGCCTGATGGCTGGTTACATCCTGCGGCGCCTGCTGGCGGCGATCCCGGTTCTCGTGATCGTCGCCGTGCTGGTCTTCCTGATGCTGCGCCTCACGCCGGGCGATCCGGCGGCGGTGATCGCGGGCGACAACGCGACGACCGAGCAGATCGCGCTGATCCGCCAGAAGCTGGGGCTCGACCAGCCGATCCTGGCCCAGTTCACGATCTGGGCCGGCAATCTGCTGACCGGCAATCTCGGCGAATCCTTCTTCTTCAAGAAGACGATCTCCGAACTGATCCTCGGGCGGATCGAGCCGACGCTCTCGCTCGCCTTCGCGACGATGCTGATCGCGATCTGCGTCGCGATCCCGCTCGGCGTGCTCGCCGCCTACCGGCACGGCTCCTGGGTCGACCGCATCGTCATGGGCTTCTCGGTGCTGGGCTTCTCGGTGCCGGTCTTCGTCATCGGCTACCTGATGATCTATGTCTTCGCGATCACGCTCGGCTGGTTCCCGGTCCAGGGCTACCAGCCGCTGTCGCAGGGCTTCGGCGGCTATGTGCAGCGGCTGATCCTGCCGGCGCTGACGCTCTCGGTGATCTACATCGCCCTGATCGCGCGGATGACGCGCGCCAGCGTGCTCGAGGTGCTGAACGAGGACTATATCCGCACGGCCCGCGCCAAGGGGCAGGTCGAGCGCAAGATCCTGTTCCGCCACGCGCTCAAGAACGCGGCGGTGCCGATCGTCACGGTCGTCGGCATCGGCATCGCGCTGCTGATCGGCGGCGTGGTGGTAACGGAGAGCGTCTTCGCCATCCCCGGCCTCGGGCGGCTCACCGTCGATGCCGTGCTCGCCCGCGACTATCCGACGATCCAGGCCGTGATCCTGCTCTTCTCCGGCGTCTATGTCGGCATCAACCTGCTGATCGACCTCGCCTACAGCCTCTTCGACCCGAGGATCCGCTATTGAGTGCCGAGCCGACCATCCTCGCGCCCGTCGCCGCCGAGCCCGCGCCTCCGGTGCGGACGGTGCTGGCCCGGCTGATCCGCAACCCCGCCGTCGCGATCGGCGGCGCCGTGCTCCTCGTCATGACGCTGCTCGGCCTGCTCGCGCCGGTCCTCGGCACGCTCGACCCGACCGCGATCAATCCGAGCACGCGAAACCGCGTCCCCGGATTCGAGCGCACCATCCGCGCCGATGACGGCTCGACGACGGTCTTCAAGCATCGCATGGGCACGGATTCGCTCGGCCGCGACGTCTACAGCCGGGTTCTCTACGGCGCGCGCATCTCGCTCGTCATCGCCGTCACGGTGGCGCTGGCGAGCGTGGCGATCGGCCTCCTGATCGGCCTCGTCGCCGGCTATGTCCGCTGGCTCGACGGGCCGATCATGCGCGTCATGGACGGGCTGATGGCGATACCGGGCATCCTGCTCGCCATCGCCGTGGTCTCGCTCTTCCGGGCCGGGCTGCCTGCGGTCATCGTCGCGATCATCGTGCCGGAAATCCCGCGCGTGGTGCGGCTCGTGCGGTCCGTCGTGCTCTCGGTGCGCGAGGAACCCTATGTCGAGGCCGCCATCATGCAGGGCACGCGCCTGCCCAAGCTCATGGTCCGCCATATCCTGCCCAACACCATCGCGCCGCTGATCGTGCAGGGCACCTTCATCGCCGCCTCCGCCATCCTGGTCGAGGCGATCCTCTCCTTCCTCGGCATCGGTATCCCGCCCGAGGTGCCGACCTGGGGCAACATCATGGCGGAGGGCCGCAACCTGTTCCGCGTCTTCCCGCACAACATCCTCTATCCCGGCATCTTCCTCGGGCTGACGGTGCTGGCGGTGAACATGCTGGGCGACGGCCTGCGCGACACGCTCGACCCGAAGATGGCTGGCCGATGACCGAGACCCCCGTTCCCGTCCTCGAGATTGCCGGCCTCAGCATCGCCCTGCCGGGCGGCGGCGACCGCGCGCGCGCCGTCGACGACGTCTCCTTCAGCGTCGGCAGGGGCGAGATCGTCTGCGTCGTCGGCGAATCCGGCTCCGGCAAATCCGTCACCGCCTTCTCGGTCATGGGCCTGCTGGCGAAGGTGCTCAGGCCCGTCGCCGGCGCGATCAGGCTGGAAGGGGAGGACGTCCTCGCCGCCACGCCGCAGCGCCTGCGCGCGCTCCGCGGCGACCGCATGGCGATGATCTTCCAGGAGCCGATGACGGCGCTCAACCCCGTCCTGACCATCGGCGACCAGATCGAGGAGGTGCTGCGCATCCACACCGATCTCGACCAGCCGGCGCGGCGCGCGCGGGTGCTCGCCATGCTGGAGGATTTGCGCCTGCCCGATCCCGAGCGCATGCACGCCTCCTATCCGCATCAGCTCTCGGGCGGGCAGCGCCAGCGCGTCATGATCGCCGCGGCCCTGATCCTCGATCCCGCGCTGCTGATCGCCGACGAACCCACGACGGCGCTCGACGTCACCACGCAGGCGCAGATCCTGAAGCTCATCAAGGAGATGCAGGAGCGGCGCGGCACCGGCGTGCTCTTCATCACCCATGATTTCGGCGTCGTCTCCGAGATCGCCGACCGCGTCGTGGTCATGGAGAAGGGTCGGGTGGTCGAGCAGGGACCGGCCGAGCAGGTGCTGCGCCGTCCGCAGCACCCCTATACCCGGATGCTGATCGCGGCCGTGCCGGTGCTGAAGCCGGCGCAGCGGCCGATCCCGACCGGCCCGCTCGCGCTGGAGACGACCGCGCTGGGCAAGACCTATCGCTCCGGCGGCCTGTTCAAGAAGGAGCGCGTGGTCCGCGCCGCCTCCGACGTGGACATCAAGATCCGCCGCGGCGAGACGGTCGGCATCGTCGGCGAGTCGGGCTCGGGCAAGACCACGGTCGCGCGTTGCATCGCCCGGCTGATGCCGCCGAGCGAGGGGCAGATCCTCGTGCCGGATCTCGACATCGCTCATCTCTCCGAGCGGCGGCTGCGGCCCTATCGCCGCAAGATCCAGGTCGTCTTCCAGGACCCGTTCCGCTCGCTCAACCCGCGCCGCACGGTCGGGGACTCGATCATCGAGGGGCCGGTCAATTTCGGGCAGGCGCCGCATGTCGCGCTGGCGCGGGCCCGCGAGCTGATGACGCTGGTCGGCCTGCAGCCCACGGCCCTGGAGCGCTATCCGCACCAGTTCTCGGGCGGCCAGCGCCAGCGCATCGCCATCGCCCGCGCGCTGGCGATGGAGCCGGAGATCCTGATCGCCGACGAGGCGGTCTCGGCGCTGGACGTCTCGGTGCAGAAGCAGGTGCTGGCGCTGCTCGACGACGTGCAGAAGCGCTTCAACCTCGCCATCCTCTTCATCACGCACGACCTGCGCGTGGCCGCCCAGATCTGCGACCGGCTGGTGGTGATGGAGAAGGGGCTGGTGGTGGAGCAGGGACGGACAGTCGAGGTCTTCGCCGCGCCGAGCCACCCCTATACCCGCAGCCTGATCGAGGCCGCCCCGGGTCGGGACTTCGCGACCGGAGAGGCCTGAAGCCTCGGAGCCCTCATCCTGAGGAGCGCTCGCAGAGCGCGTCTCGAAGGATGGCTCAGTACCCTCCAGAGCCTTCTGAAGCATCCTTCGAGACGCCGCTTCGCGGCTCCTCAGGATGAGGGCTGAGGAGTTCTCGCCGGGCAGGGATTTCGCGACGGGAGAGACTTGAACGGCTGCCGCTTCTCCCGTCTCCCCCTGCCGGAGAAGGTGGCCCGAAGGGCCGGATGAGGGGTCGCTCCGCCCTGGATCGCTGACGAGAGGCGGTGCGCGACCCCTCACCCCGACCCTCTCCCGCAGGGGAGAGGGAGCATGGTTCGCATTGACGGCCCTTTGCCGCCTCCCTATCATTCCCGCATTCGCAGGGGAGCCTCGTGAGGAGGCTGAGAGTTCGCCGGCCCGGAAGGGCACCGCGGAGACCCTTGGAACCTGATCCGGTTCGTGCCGGCGGAGGGATGCGGAAACGAGGCGCTGCCTGCGCCGACTTTTTCACTGTTCCGCGCAAGCGTTCCGGGTCTTTCGGGCCCGCATGCCGGTTCGCGCCGGCCGGCGGCGTGGAAGGGTGGCATGTCGCTGAACGAGTTCGTCCCGGCCGATGCCGAGGAACGTGCGATCTACGAGAAGGTCGCCGCCTTCATCGACGCCGCCCCCACGGGGGAGGAGGCTTTCGAGGCGTTGGCGCTCGCGCTCTTCGCCTTCCAGTTCGCGCGCAATCGCGGCTACCGCGATTTCGCCCGCCAGCGCGGCGCCACGCCGCGCATGGTCCGCTCCTTCCGCGACATTCCGGCGGTTCCGATCAACGCCTTCAAGACGCTGGAGCTGAGCTGCACGCCGCCGGAGCGATCCGAGCGCGTCTTCATGACGAGCGGCACCACCCGGGGCGGCATCCGGGGCCGCATCCACCACGCCACGCTCGACATCTACGACCGCTCGATGCGTGCCGGTTTCGCCCATTTTTTCATGCGCGGCCTGCAGCGCCTGCCCATGGCGATCCTGTTCCCGGACGAGACGGCGATGCCGAACTCCTCGCTCGCGCATTATCTGGCGCTCGCCATGCGCGACTTCGGCACGCCCGACAGCCGCAATGTGATGGGGCCCGACGGCATCGACCTGCCGGCCCTCCTGGCGATGCTGCGCCGCGCCGAGGCGAGCGGGGAGCCCTTTGCCCTGCTCGGCGCGAGCTACGCCTTCGTTCATCTCCTCGACCGTCTCGATGCCGAGGGGCTGCGCTTCTCGCTGCCGCCGGGCAGCCGCCTGTTCGATACGGGCGGCTTCAAGGGCCAGTCGCGCGAGGTTGCGCCGGAGGAGTTCTACGACAAGCTGTCCGCCGTCTTCGGCGTCCCGCGCGCGCTCTGCATCAACATGTACGGCATGACCGAGCTGTCCTCGCAGTTCTACGACGACGGCAATGCCTCGGTGCCCTCGGTGAAGCGTGCCATGCCCTGGCTGCGCAGCCGCGTGGTCGATCCGCTGACGGGGCGCGACGTGCCGGATGGCACGACGGGCGTGCTGGTCCATCACGACCTCGCCCATGTCAACGTCGTCTCCGCCATCCTCACCGAGGATCTCGGCATCGCGCGCGAGGGCGGCGTCGCGCTGCTCGGGCGCGTCTCCGGCGCCGAGGCCAAGGGCTGTTCGCTCGCGCTCGATGCCTTCCTCGCCGCGGCGCGACCGCGCGACGTCGCCGCCGCCTCATGAACCGGCTCACGCCAGCGGGCGGGCTCGCGCAGGCCGGGGCGGTTCCGGCCGAGACGGCGGGCTATCTGCCGGGTGGCCTCGCCGGCCTGCCGACGCGCGCGCTGCGCTTCGGCCGCGCGGGAAGCACGGTCGAGGTTCTGCTGCCGGTGCTCGACGCGGTGCGCGCCGACGATCTCGCGCGCGACATCCGCCGGGCCGGGGAGGCGCTGAAGGTGCTGCCCGTCGAGACGATCGCCCGCGCCGTCGACGAGGCCGCCCAGCGCCTGCTCGACCGCGAGCATCCGCTGCGCATCAGGGCCGAGCGCCTGCTGCCGGTCGTCACCGGCTACGACCCCGAGACGGTGCGGCTGAGCCTGACCGGCACGCTGAAGGCCTTTCGCCTGCCGCAGCTCCGGCGCTTCCTCGCCGCCGATCTGCCCGACCCCGGCATGCTCGACGGCTTCCGGCCCAACCCGCGCGGCGGGCTGGCGCGGGCCTATGGCCCCGACCTGCTGCTGCATGTCTGGGCTGGCAATGTGCCCGGCCTGCCGCTCTGGAGCCTGGCGCGCGGCCTCCTCGCCAAGGCGGGCAGCATCGGCAAGGCGTCCTCGGGCGAGCCCTTGCTGGCCGGCTGGTTCGCGCAGGCGCTGGCCGAAGTCGAGCCGCGTCTTGGCCGGGCGCTCGCCATTCTGTGCTGGAAGGGCGGGGAAGACCCGGCCGAGCAGGTCTTCTTCGACGCGGCCGACGCCGTCGTCGCCTATGGCGGCAACGATGCGCTGGCGGCGATTGCGCGGCGGCTGCCGGTCACCACCCGCTTCATCGGCCATGGCCACAAGGTCAGCCTCGGCGTGGTGGCGCGCGAGGCGCTGCGCCCCGGCAAGGCCGAGCGCGTCGCGGGCCTCGCCGCGCGCGACATCGCCCGCTTCGAGCAGCAGGGCTGCTACGCGCCGCAGATGATCTATGTCGAGCGCGGCGGGCCGGTCTCGCCGCGCGCCTTCGCGCGCCATCTCGCCGCCGAGCTCGATGCGCTGGAAGGCCGCCATCCCAGGCGGGCGCTGTCGCTGGGCGAGGCCGCGGCGCTGGCGAACTGGCGCGACGACGAGCAGATGAAGGTCCTCGCCGAGCCCGGCCGCAGCGTCGTCGCGGACCCGGCCCTGCGCTGGGCCGTCTCCTATGCCGATGCGCCGGAGGAACTCCGGCCGGCGGCGCTCAACCGCACGGTGACGGTGGTGGCGCTGGACGATCTCACGGCGCTGCCGGAGCTGCTGCGCCCCTATCGCGCGCTGCTCCAGACGGCGGGCGTCGCCGCCGCGCCGGAGCGCCTGCATGCGCTGGCGGGGGCGCTCGGCGCGGTCGGCGTCACGCGGGTCGCCGCGCTCGGGCGCATGACGGTGCCGGAGCCGGGCTGGCACAACGACGGCCGCTTCAACCTGCTCGAACTCCTGACCTTTACCGAGATCGACCCGGCCGCCGAGGACGAGGCGGAGGCCCATGCGCCCTATGCCGATTGAGACGAACGTGCCGCCCGCCTCGTCCACCGCAAGCCCTCATCCTGAGGAGCGATCCCCGGAGGGATCGCGTCTCGAAGGATGTTCCAGTTCGCAGGGACGCCCGCTGGAGCATCCTTCGAGACGGCCCTTCGGGCCTCCTCAGGATGAGGGCTCGGAGCGGAAGGATGAGGGCTCGCGGGCGAAGAACGCCGGGGTCGCCTCCGAAGGCGTCGGCCTCGCCGGCGTGAGCTATGCCGCCGGCGGCACGCGCATCCTGTCCGATGTCGATCTCGCCGTGCCGCAGGGCGGCTTCCATGTCCTCGTCGGCCGCAGCGGCTGCGGCAAGACGACCCTGCTCAAGCTCGCCGCCGGCCTGCTGAGGCCCACCGCCGGCACGGTCAGCGTCGCCGGCCATCGGCTCGACGGGCCGGGCGCCGAGATCGGCTTCGTCTTCCAGGCGCCGACTCTGCTCGAATGGCTGGCCGCCGAGGACAACGTCCTGCTGCCGATCTCGCTGGAACGGCGCGTCATGCCGGCCGATCGCGAGAAGGCGCGTGCGCTGCTCGCCCGCCTCGGCCTCGCCGGCCTGTCGAAGCGCTATCCCGACCAGCTTTCCGGCGGCCAGCAGGCCCGTGTCGCCATCGCGCGGGCCCTCGTCACCGGGCCGCGCCTGCTGCTGCTCGACGAGCCCTTCGCCGCCCTCGATGCGCTGACCCGCGAGGAGCTCCAGGCCGATCTCGCCCGGCTTTCGCTGGAAAGCGGGGCGACCGTGATGCTGGTCACCCACGACATCGCCGAGGCCGCCTATCTCGCGGACGAGATCGCGGTGATGGGCACCGGCGTCATCGCCGAGCGCTTCACGGTCGGCATGCCGCGCATCCGCCCGCCCGGCATCCGCTACGAGCCCGCCTTCAACGGGCTCTGCCGCGACGTCCGCGCGGCGCTGGACCGTTCTCCATGAGCCGCTTCGGGCCCCTGCTGCTCTTCATCGCGCTGGTCGCCTCGTGGGAGGCGGCCTGCGTGCTGCTGCAGGTGCCGACGCTGGTCGCGCCCCGCCCGGGGGAGGTCGCGCTCGTGCTCTGGCAGGAACTGGCGAGCGGCCGCATGCTGCGCCACTTCGCCGTCACGGCCGGCGAGATGCTGCTGGGGCTGGCGCTCGCCGTCGCCTTCGGCCTCGCCGCCGGCGTCGCGCTGGCCGAGAGCCCGACGCTGCGGCGCTATGCCCAGCCCTATCTCGTCGCCACCCAGGTCATCCCCAAGCTCGCGCTCGCGCCGCTCTTCCTGCTCTGGTTCGGCTTCGGCATGCGCTCCATCGTCATCATCACGGCGCTGGTCTGCTTCTTCCCGCTGCTGGAGAACACCGTGACCGGCCTCGACCGCGCCGGGCCGGGGCAGCGCGAGCTCTTCCGCATGCTGCGCGCCGGGCGCCTCCAGACCCTGCTGCGGCTGAAATTCCCCTCCGGCCTGCCGGTCATCCTCGCCGGCTTCCGCGTCGCGGTGGTGCTCTCGCTGGTCGGGGCCGTGGTCGGCGAGTTCATCATGGGCCGCGAGGGGCTGGGCGCCTCCGTCGTCGCCGCGCAGGGCATGATGGACACCTCGCTCATGTTCGCGCTCTTCGTCGCCATCACCGCGCTCGGCAGCGCCGTCTATCAGGCCGCCCTGCTGCTGGAGCGGCGCCTCCTCCACCGAAAGGACCTCGCCCCATGACGCTCGGCAAGACGACGTTCGGCAAGACCTCGCCCGGCAACACGACGCTCGACCGACGCAGGCTGCTCGCGCTCGCGGCCTCGCTGCCGGCCGCCACCGCCCTGCCGCGCGCGCCGCTCGCGCAGGAGCTGCGCAAGATCACGGTGGCCGGCTGGAGCCAGCCGATCAGCGAGATCACCAACATGCTGGCCGAGCCGGACAAGGGGTTCTTCAAGGCGAAGGGGCTGGCCTTCGACTATCTGCCGGGGCAGGGCAGCGGGGCGGCCATCCAGAACATGCTGACGGGCAAGGCCGACATCGCCTTCACCGACCCCGCCTCCTTCTATCTCGCCCTCGACCAGGGCGAGAAGCTCGTCGCGGTCTACAACATCTACCCGCAGAACGTGTTCAACCTCGTGATGCGCAAGGGCTCGGGGATCGGCAAGCCGGCCGATCTCAAGGGGCGCAAGATCAGCATCTATTCGCGCAGCGGCGGAACCTGGATCCATCTCCTCATGCTGCTGCACGCGGCCGGGCTGAAGGAGGAGGACGTCACCATCGAGGTCGCGGGCTCCCTCAACTTCGGGCCGCTGATCCAGGGCATGGTCGATGCGGCCTCCGCCACCGACACCGGCCTCAGCGTCGCGCAGGCGCGCGGCCTCAAGGACTACGAGCTGATCTGGGTCCGCGACACCATCAACCTGCCGAGCGACATCTTCGTCGTCACCGAGGAGACCTACCGGACGAAGAAGGCGCTGATCGCCGATTTCCTCGCCGGCTATCGCGACGGCGCGCAATGGATGATCGACCATCCCGATGAGGCCGCGAAGCTCGCCGTCACGCGCACGATCAACGGCCGCGACGAGGCGATCAATCTCGAGATCATCAGGCTCCGCAACGCCTCCACCGTCTCGGAGACCACGAAACGGGAGGGCCTCGGCCGCTTCGACCTCGACGTGATGCAGAAGGGCGCCGCCATGCTGCGGGAACTCGGCATCGTGAAGCAGCCGATCGACGTCGCGGCCGTCGTGAAGTCGGACCTGATCCCGAAATGATCGCTCTCTCGGGCAGGGTCGCGCTCGTCACCGGCGCCAGCCGCGGCATCGGCGCGGCCATCGCCACGGCGCTCGCCGGCGCGGGCGCGACCGTCGTGGTCAACTACCGGCAGGACGAGGCGGCGGCGCAGGCCGTCGCGCAGGCCTGCCGTGCGGCGGGCGGGGAGGGCGTGCCCTGGCGCGCCGACGTCACCGATCCCGTCGCCGTCGCGGAGATGGCGGGCGGCATCGCCGACGAGTTCGGCCGGCTCGACGGCCTCGTCTGCAACGCCTTCGCGCCCTATTCCTTCGATGCCGAGCGGCGCACGCCCTTCCGCGACATGGCCTGGCAGGACTATGGCCGCCAGATCGAGGGCTCGGTCGGAGCCGCCTTCCATGCCTGTCACGCGCTCGTCCCGCTGATGGAGCGTCATCCCGGCGGCAGCATCGTCACCATCGCGACGGACCTCGTCGCGCGCCCCTCGGTACCCTATCACGACTACGTCACGGCCAAGGCGGCGCTGATCGGCTTCACCCGCGCGCTCGCCGCCGATCTCGGGCCGCTGGGCATCCGCGCCAACGCCATCGCGCCCGGCCTCGTCTGGCCGACTGAGGCCAGCCGCGCCGCGCGCGAGGAGCTGAAGGACGGCATCGTCGCGGCGACCCCGCTGCGGCGGCTGGCGACGCCGCAGGACGTGGCGGGCACGGCGCTCTTCCTCGTCTCGGACCTCTCCGCCTTCGTCACCGGGCAGACGATCCATGTCGATGGCGGGCTGGTGATGGCGTAGGGAGCGCGGCGTTTCCACGGCAGGACCGCGCCGTGTAGTGTGAACCCCGCTCTCCCGTCGCCATCTATGGCCTCCCCCTTGCTTGCCTGACCGGACGATGAAGACCGATCTCAAGATCCTGGTCGTGGACGCGAACCCGTTGCGCGCCGCGATCATCGAGGAGGGGCTGCGCGAGGCCGGCCATCGCGAGATCGTCGTCGTGCGCGCCACCAACGGCCTCGTCGCCGAGATCGAGCGGCACGATCCCGACGTCGTGGTCATCGACCTCGAGGACCCCAGCCGCGACGCGCTCGCCGACATGTTCCTGGTGTCGAGCCATGTCAGGCGGCCGATCACCATGTTCGTCGACCAGTCCGATTCGGCCTCGATCGAGGCGGCGGTGGAGGCCGGCGTCTCGGCCTATATCGTCGACGGGCTGAAGAAGGAGCGGATGCAGCCGATCCTCCAGACCTGCATCAGCCGCTTCAACGCCTTCCGCAAGCTGCGCGAGGAACTGGACGAGGCGCGGTCGCAGCTCGAGGACCGCAAGCTCGTCGACAAGGCCAAGGGCATCGTCATGCGCCTGAAGTCCCTGCCGGAGGACGAGGCCTACGCGCTGATGCGGCGCTCCGCCATGAACGAGAAGCGCAAGCTCGTCGAGATCGCCCGCTCCATCATCACCGCCGCCGAGGTGCTCAAATGACGCTCCATCTGCGCGTGGGATTTCTCTCCCTGGTCGATGCCGCGCTGCTGGTCGCGGCCGCCGATGCCGGCTTCGCCGAGGCGCAGGGGCTCTCGCTGGAGCTTGTGCGCGACGTCTCCTGGTCGAACCTGCGCGACAAGCTGCAGGTCCGTCTGCTCGACGCCGCCCACATGCTCGCTCCCGCCGCCGTCGCCGCCAGCCTCGGCCTCGGCGGCGTGCGCGCGCCGATGGCCTCGCCCATCGGCCTCAACCTCAACGGCAATGCGCTCACCCTCTCCGCGCGCCGCTTCGACGAACTCGCCCGGCTGGCGCAGGGCGATCTGTCCGATCCGGCCGTCTCGGTCCAGGCGCTCGCGAAGCTGGTCGAAAGGCGGCGCGCATCGGGCCTGCCGCCGCTGACCTTCGCGGCCGTCTTCGGCTTCTCCAGCCACACCTATCTCATGGCGAACTGGCTCGCCGGCGCCGGCCTCAGGCTCGGCGAGGACATCCGCTTCGAGGTGGTGCCGCCCGTGCAGACGGTCGAGGCTCTCAGCAGCAGCCGCGTCGACGGCTTCTGCGCCGGGGCGCCCTGGAACACCGTCGCGGTCGCGGCAGGCGTCGGCGCGATGCTCCATGCCGGGGTCGATCTCCAGCCGGATTGCCCCGAGAAGATCCTCGCCTGGCGCGTCGACGATCTGGAGCGGCGTCGTGAGGCGGTGACACGCCTCAATGCCGCGATCCTGGCCGCCAGCGATTGGGCCAGCGACCCGGAAAACCATGGCAGGCTCGCCACCCTGCTCGCGGCGCCGGCCCGGCTGGACACCCGCGCCGACCTCATCGAGGCGCTTCTCGGCGGCGAGCTCCTGCAGGGCGGCGGCCGGCCGCCGCGCATGATCGCGAATTATCTCAGGCTCGACCGCGCCGCGATCCGCCCCGATCCGCGCCATGCGGCGTGGATTCTCGCCGGCATGCGCACGGCCGGGCAACTGGCCGAGGAGCCCGATGCCGACATGCTCGCGGCGGCCTCGGCGGTCTTCCAGCCGGCGCTCTACGACGCGACCGTTTCCGGCCGGTGAAGCGCGGCCGCGGGCCGCGAGAAGCTCTGGCGCCCGTTCTTGAAGCCCATCACCGGCTCCGCGATCTCGGCCAGCGCGCCCTCGGCCGTCGGCGCGTCGAGGACGACGAGGTCGGCCGGATTGCCGACCGCGATGCCGTAGTCGGCGAGGTTCATCAGCCTCGCCGGCAGGTCGGTCACCAGGTCCAGGCAGGCGCCGAAATCCGGCGGGCCGAGCTGGGCGACATTGGCGTAGAGATTGGCCATCCGCAGCAGCGAGCCGTCGCCGAAGGGCGTGAACGGGTTCAGCACGTTGTTGGTCGCGACCGAGCAGGTCACGCCGGCCTCCACCAGCCGATGCGCCGGCGAGACCCCGCGCGGCACCGCATGGGTCGCGTCCCGGCCCGTCAGATAGAGGTCGGTCGCGGGCAGCACGGTCACCGCCACCCCCGCATCGGCCAGCCGCTTCGCGGCCTGGGCGAAGGCTTCCGGCGCCATCATCGAAAGCTTGGTGACATGGCCGATGGCCACGCGGCCGCCGCGACGATGACGCTCGGTCTGTCGGCAGACCTCGTCGAGATGCGTCCAGCTCGGATCGAGATCGAAATCGAGATGCAGGTCGAGATCGACGTCGAAATGCTCGGCCAACGCGAAGAGGCGCGCGATCTGCGCATGCGGGTCGCTGTCGGTGTAGGGGCAGCCGCCGAGTACGTCGGCGCCGTCCGCGAGCGCCGCCGTCAGCAGCTCCTCGGTGCCGGGATCGTTCGTCAGCCCCTCCTGCGGGAAGACGCAGATCGAGAGGTCGAGCCCCCAGCGATAGGCCTTCTTCAGCGCCTTGATCGCCTCGTAGCTGCGGAATCCGGCGCGCGGGTCGACCTCGACATGGGTGCGCATCCGCGTCGTGCCCTTGGCGATGGCCTTGTCGAGCACGAGCGCGCCCCGGGCCTGGACGTCCTCGACGGTGAAGCCGCGCTTCATCGCGCCGACGGCGGCGATGGCCGCCTTCAACCCGCCATGGATATGCCCGCAGCGGCCGAGCAGGCAGGCCTTGTCGAGATGGACATGGCTGTCGACGAAACCCGGCAGCACCGCGCGGCCTCCGACCACGACCTCCGGCGCATCGGCCGCGATGCGCGGCGCGATCGCGGCGATCCGGCCCCCGGCAACGCCGATATCGACCGGGCCGTCATGGCCGCGCAGGCTGGCTTGGCGAAAGATCAGGTCGAGGGAGGCGGCGGTCATGGCGTCGTTGCGTACACAAGGCTGCATCCAATGTCTAAAAAACATGCATGCACTTTGCATGCCGACCGGGCGCCCGCGCGGGTTCGATGGATCGCGGTGGAGGCGCCCGCACCGGCTCCGTGAGGCCTTTCGAGCGACCGCCGCGCCCTGGCCCCCGGGCCCTTAGAGCGTACTCCCTTTTGTGGAGGCGGCCGTCATTCCGGACAAGCCGCGCCAGCGGCGCCGATCCGGAATCCATCGAAGGGCGCTGCGCTCCATGATGGATCCCGGGTCAAGCCCGGGTTGACGACGTGTTTGCGTGCAAAATCAGCATGATCTAACTTGCCGGCCTCGTCGCGGGCGCGGGCTCGGCATAGGGGGCGAGGATATCCATGATGTCGCGTCCGCGCGGCTTGGCCTGGGCGACGAGCGCGCGCTCCGCCACCTGGTCGAGGTGATGGTGCATCATCGCCATCACGGCTTCGGCATCGCCGGCCTCCAGCGCGTCGATCAGTGCGCGGTGCTCGTTGATCGCGCATTCCGAGGAATGCGGCCGGCTGAACAGCGAGAGCGTCAGGCAGCAGCGATAGGCGATCTCGCTGACATAGCGGATCAGGATCGGGCTCTCCGTCATCTCCGCGAGCAGGATGTGGAACTCGGTCGCGAGTCGGATCGAAACGGCGTCGGGGCCGCCATGCGCGGCCTCTTCCGCATCGACATGGCTGCGCAGCCGTCGCAGCTGGTCCGGTCCGAGCCGCCCCGCGAGCTGGCGCACGACCAGCCGTTCGAGCTCGATGCGGATGTCGAAGGTGTCCCGCGCCTCCCGCCAGCTAGGCGTCGCGACGACGGCGATGCGGTTGCGGCGCAGCTCCACCAGCCCTTCGGCCGCGAGCTGGCCCAGCGCATGGCGGGCGATGGTGCGGCTGACGCCGAAGCGCTCTCCGAGCGCGTCCTCGGGCAGCTTGGCGCCGGGCTCCAGCGCCTGTTCGATGATGGCGCGGCGCAGCGCGCGGCAGATCGTCCCGACCTTGTCGCTCGGCGTGCGGCTGGGCTCCGTTGTCCGCGGCATGCTCGCTCCCCGCGCCGGACGGGATCGTCCGGCCCCCTCCGCCGCTCTTAAACCCTGCCCGACCGGCTCCGCAACGGCATCGGGCAGACGCGGCAACGCCCGGTCTCGTATCGGAATGCAATCTGGCATTTCGATTGCATGCACTTTGTGCAGGCGCATGGCCGCCCGCCCGCCGCGGGTCTGCCGCGACGACCAAAGAGAGGGGACCATCACATGCTGAAGACCTTCGCCGCCACGCTTCTCGCCGGGCTCGCCTTCGTCGGCCCCGCCCTCGCGCAGGAGACCAAGATCAGGTTCACCCTCGGCTGGAAGACGCAAGGGTCGGACGCCGCCTTCTTCGTCGCCAAGGACAAGGGCTACTACAAGGCCGAGGGCCTCGACGTCACCATCGACCAGGGCGAGGGCTCCGGCGCCACCATCACGCGCATCATGGGCGGCGCCTACGACGCCGGCTTCGGCGACGTCAACGCCATCATCCAGAACGCCGCCGCCAAGCCGGGCGAGAACCCGGTCATGGTCTACATGATCTGGAACCGCCCGCCCTTCGCGATCTCCAGCAAGAAGACGACCGGCATCGCCAAGCCCAAGGACATCGAGGGCAAGACCATGGGCGGCGCGCCCGGCACGCCCACCACCCGCCTGCTCGAGGTCTTCGCCCGCAAGAACGGCATCGACATGAGCAAGGTGAAGCTCTCCAACATGGCGCCGAACCTGCAGGAGCCGCTGCTGATCAAGGGCGACATCGACGGCGCGCTCGTCTTCAACATCACGAGCTATTTCAACCTGCTGCTCAACCGGCAGGATCCGGAGAAGGACTACAACTGGCTGACCTTCGGCGACTACGGCATGGACCTGTATTCCAACGGCCTGATGGTTTCCCAGAAGCTGCTGAAGGAGAATCCCAAGGCCGTCGCCGGCCTCGTGCGCGCCACCAACAAGGCGATGATCGAGATCGCCAAGGACCAGTCCGTCGGCATGAAGGCCGTCATGGCCTATGACGCCCTCGTCAACGAGGCGATCGAGAAGAAGCGCCTGCAATACTCGTTCAGCGAGCTCATCGTCTCGCCCGAGATGAAGGAGATCGGCGTCGGCGACACCAAGGACGCTCGCATGGCCGGCGCCATCGGCATCATCGTCGAGGGCTATCAGCTGCCGCGCACGCCCAAGCCCGAGGAGATCTTCTCCCGCGCCTTCCTGCCGCCCAAGGCCGAGCGGGAACTGGTCTACACGGCGAATTGAGGCGTAGAGGAGACGACGCCTCCGCCACGCCCTTCTCCCCTTGCGGGAGAAGGTGCCCCGGCAGGGGCGGATGAGGGGGCGCGCAGATCCTGAAATAGGGGTGCCCGGCTCGCGACCGTCGTCGTGAGACCCCTCACCCTGACCCTCTCCCGCAGGGGGAGAGGGGACAGGTCGCGCTGCCCTACGGCAGATTCTCCCTGAGCACGATCTCGATGTTCGGCCGCGCGACGCCTTCCAGCGCGCCGCGCCCGGCCCGCAGATTCGCGAAGATCGAGACGCAGTCCATCAGCGTCGCCTGCGGGTCCTGGTTGATCACCGCGTCCATCACCCCGTCGACCAGCAGGCTGCGTGTCTCCGGCGTCAGGCCGTGGCCGACGAACACGACCTCGTCCTGCCGGCCGGCCTCCCGCAAGGCGCGCGCGATGCCCTCCGGCCCGCCCCCGATATTGTAGATGGCCGCGAGATCGGGATGCTGCGCCAGCAGCGTCTTGGTCTGCCGGTAGTTGCGGGCCTCCTCGTCGTGCCCCTCGCGCAGCCCCACCACCTCGATGGCCGGGTAGAGCTCGTGGAAGAGGTGGAGGAAACCCATCTCGCGCTCTTCATGGGCCCGGTAGCTCAGGCTGCCGGCGATCATCGCCACCTTGGCCGGCCGCTGGCCGATGAAGCGGGCGACGAGCTGTCCGGCGGTGCGCCCGGCCGCGCGGTTGTCGAGGCCGACATAGGCGGCGCGGCCGGTATTGGCGACGTCCGAGATCAGCGTCACCGTCGGCACGCCGCGCTCGGCCAGCCCGTTCACCGCCTCGCGCACGAGCGGGTGCTCCAGCGCCATGAAGGCGATGCCGTCGACCTCGCGGCCCGCCCGCTTCAGCTCCCGGGCGAGCAGGTCCGGACGGAAGCTCTCGATGCGCTCGACCCTGGCGCGCATGTTGAAGCCGGCGAGCATGGTCTGTGCGTTGCCGATCAAGCGGCCCAGCATCGCCACGAAGCTGTTGCCGCCCGAAGGCAGCAGCACCAGCAACTGCAGCGGCTTCGCGACCGCCGAGGCGCGCTCGCTGGCGTCGGTGATGTAGCCGAGCGTGCTCGCCGCCTCGAGAACGCGGGCGAGCGTCGCCGGCCTGACGCCGGGGCGCCGGTTGAGGGCGCGGTCGGCGGTCGCGGTGGAGACGCCGGCGAGCGCGGCGACGTCGGCGAGCGTCGGGAGGCGGCGGACCGGAGCGGTCCTGGCCGTAGCAGTCCTGGCGGAGGCGGTCTTGCGAGGGGGCATGATGGCATCAAATGCCATCAAAAAAAGCTTTTGGCCAGCCGCTTCGCTGAAACTTAAGTTCCGCGGAAAGCGCCTCAAGACGCCAGCAAACGATGGTCATGGGGGGAATTTGTCGGCGTCGTTTGGCGCCATCCGGCAATTTTTATGTTCAGACGTGCCGGAAGAGGCGTTCGATCGCGCATTCGCGTCATCGCTCAATCGAAATCAAGTAAATCAAAACACGTCACCGGAGACGGTGGCGGACCGATCTTGGACCGCAGGAGATACCGGGTGTCTGGCCCACGTTTGAACGATAAGGTTGCGATCGTCTTCGGCGCGGGCTCGATCGGCGAAGGCTGGGGCAACGGCAAGGCCGCGGCCGCCGCCTATGCCCGCGCCGGCGCGAAGGTCGTCGCCGTCGATCTGAACGGCGCGGCGGCGGACGCGACGCGCGACATCATCTTGTCCGAGGGTCACGAGGCCATCGCCGTGGCGGCCGATACCACCCGGCTCGAGGATGTCCAGCGCAGCGTCGAGGCGGCGCTCGCCGCCTTCGGGCGCATCGACATCCTGCACAACAATGTCGGCATCACCTCCCAGGGCGGCCCGGTCGAGACCAGCGAGGAGACCTGGGACCGCGTCATGACGGTGAACGTCAAGAGCATGTTCCTGACCTGCAAGGCGGTGCTGCCCGTCATGGAGGCGCAGGCGGCCGGCGCGGTGATCAACATCGGCGCGCTCGGCGGCGTCCGCTGGACCGGCTATGCCTATTGCGCCTATGCGGCCAGCAAGGGCGCGGTCAACAGCTTCACCCAGAGCATCGCGCTGCAATATGCCGGCAAGGGCATCCGCGCCAACTGCATCCTGCCCGGCGTGATGGACACGCCGCACATCTACAAGCAGATCTCCGGCTTCTACCAGGACGACGAGGCGATGGTCGCCGCCCGCCACAAGATGTCGCCCACCGGGCGGATGGGCGACGGCTGGGACGTGGCCCATGCGGCGGTCTTCCTGGCGAGCGACGAGGCCAGATACGTCAACGGCGTGGAGCTGTTCGTCGATGGCGGCATGCATGCGCGCTGCAACTAGCTAGACGGGCCGCGAGAGGCCCGGTTCGACGGCGTCGCCCCCAAGGCGGCGCATTTCCAAGCGTCGCCGCAAAGGCGATCCAGGTAACGGGGAAACGACCATGACGCATACGACGCGCCGCCAGATCCTGAAGACGCTTTCGCTCGCGCCGGCCGCGGGCTTCGCCATCGGCCTGCCGGGCCAGGCACGTGCCGCCGAGATCACGCTGAAATACGGCAACAACCTGCCGCTCAGCCACCCTCTCAACATCCGCGGAGCCGAGGTCGCCGAGCGCATCGCGAAGGAGACCAACGGCCGCGTCGAGCTCAAGATCTTCCCGAACAACCAGCTCGGCGGCGACACCGACATGCTGTCGCAGGTGCGCAGCGGCGGCATCGACATCTTCAACGCCGGCACCCTGGTCATCGCGACGCTGGCGCCGGTCAGCGCCATCACCGGCGTCGGCTTCGCCTTCAAGGACTACGATCAGGTCTGGGCGGCGGTGGACGGGCCGCTCGGCAACCTGATCCGCGGCGCTTTCGCCAAGGTCGGCCTGCACACCTTCGAGAAGATGTGGGACAACGGCTTCCGGCAGATCACCACCAGCAACCGCGCCATCGCCTCGGCCAAGGATCTCGACGGCCTGAAGATCCGCGTGCCGGTCAGCCCGATGGGCATCGCGCTGTTCAAGGCGCTCGGCGCCGCCCCGACGAGCCTGCAGTTCAGCGAAGTCTACTCGGCCCTCCAGACCCGGGTCGTCGACGCGCAGGAGAACCCGCTCGCCATCGTCCAGACCGCCAAGCTGTTCGAGGTGCAGAAGTTCTGCTCGCTGACCAACCACAGCTGGGACGGCTACCACCTCGTCTTCAACGGCCGCTCCTGGCGCGGCCTGCCGGACGACGTGAAGACCATCGTCTCCCGCGCCTTCAACGAGGGCGGCCTCCAGCAGCGCGCGGATGTCCGCAAGCTCAACGAGGGGCTGCAGGCCGAGCTCACCGCCAACGGTCTCGCCTTCAACCAGGCCGATGCCGCGAGCTTCCAGACCAAGCTGCGGGACAGCGGCTTCTACAAGGAGTGGTCGGAGCGATTCGGCGCCGAGGCCTGGGGCGTTCTCGAAAGCACCGTCGGCAAGCTCGCCTGACGCGGCCTTCCACGGCGAGGACGGGATCATGGCGGGACACGCGGCATCTCTTCACCCTGACGACGCGCGGCCGGCGGTCGGGCTCGCGCGCGTCGCCGCGCGGCTCGACGCCCTGCTGGGCGGCGCCGTCGAGATCGTCGCGGCGGCGATCGTCGTCGCGGAGATCCTGCTGCTGGGAGCGGGCGTCACCGCCCGCTACGTCTTCCACGCACCGATCGTCTGGTCGGACGAGCTCGCCTCGATCCTGTTCCTCTGGCTCTCGATGCTGGGCGCGGTCATCGCGCTCAGGCGCGGCGAGCACATGCGCATGACAGGGCTCGTCAGCCGTGTCTCGCCCGGCACCCGCGCCGTGCTCGAGGCGCTGGCCGTGACCGCGGCCATCGCCTTCCTGCTGATGATCCTGCCGCATGCGCTCGAATACGCGGACGAGGAGCATTTCATCGTCACGCCGGCGCTGGAGATCAGCAACGCCTGGCGCGCGGCGGCGATCCCCGTCGGCATGGGGCTGATGCTCGTCGCCGCCTGCTTCCGCCTGCTGCGCCTGGGCACGCTGAAGCCGGTGCTGCTGGCCATCGCCGTCACGGCCGTGCTCGTGGCCGCGTTCTGGATCGCCGGCCCGGCGCTGAAGCCGCTCGGCAAGCTCAACCTCGTCGTCTTCTTCGTCGGCGTGGTCGCACTCAACGTCTTTTCCGGCGTGCCGATCGCCTTTTCCTTCGCGCTCGCCACCTTCGGCTATCTCTCGCTGACGACCACGACGCCGCTGCTCGTCATGGTCGGCCGGCTCGACGAGGGCATGAGCCATCTCATCCTGCTGGCGGTGCCGCTCTTCATCTTCCTCGGCGCGCTGATCGAGATGACCGGCATGGCACGGGCGATGATCCAGTTCCTCGCCTCGCTGCTCGGCCATGTCCGGGGCGGCCTGTCCTATGTGCTCGTCGGCGCGATGTATCTGGTCTCCGGCATCTCGGGCTCGAAGATCGCCGACATGGCGGCCATCGCGCCCGTGCTCTTTCCCGAGATGCAGAAGCGCGGCGCCAAGCCGGGCGATCTCGTCGCCCTGCTCTCGGCCACGGGCGCGCAGACGGAAACGATCCCGCCCTCCATCGTGCTCATCACCATCGGCTCGGTCACGGGCGTCTCCATCGCCGCGCTCTTCACCGGCGGCATGCTGCCGGCCGTCGTTCTCGGCATCGCGCTCTGCGTCGTCGTCTGGTGGCGCTATCGGGGCGAGGACCTCAGCCATGTCGTGCGCCATTCCCGGCGCGAGATCGGCAAGCTCGCGCTGATCGCGCTGCCGGCGATCGCGCTGCCCTTCGTCATCCGCGCCGCGGTGGTCGAGGGCGTCGCCACCGCGACCGAGGTCTCGACCATCGGCATCGCCTATTCGGTGCTGGCGGGCCTGCTGATCTACCGCCAGTTCGACTGGCGCCGCCTCGGCAAGATGCTGATCGACACCGCCTCGCTGACGGGTGCGATCATCTTCATCGTCGGCTGCGCCACTGCCATGGCCTGGGGGCTCACCCAGTCGGGCTTCTCGCAGGATCTCGCGCGCGCGATGGCGGCGGTCCCGGGCGGCACCTGGGGCTTCCTCGCCATCTCCATCGTCGCCTTCGTCATCCTCGGCAGCGTGCTCGAGGGCATCCCCGCGATCGTGCTCTTCGGCCCGCTGCTGTTCCCCATCGCCAAGCAGGTCGGCGTGCACGAGGTCCACTACGCGATGGTGGTGATCTTCGCGATGGGCATCGGGCTTTTCGCCCCGCCCTTCGGCGTCGGCTATTACGGCGCCTGCGCGATCAGCAAGGTCAACCCCGACGAGGGCCTGAAATACATCTGGGCCTACATGCTGGCGCTGCTGATCGGGCTGGTCATCGTCGCCGCCGTGCCCTGGATCTCCACCGGCTTCCTCAGAATCTGAACCCCTCCAACGCGCAGAGGCATGTCCCATGAGCCGTTTCTTCGGCCAGATCCGTCAGGCGGGCTACGTCGTCCCCGATATCGAGGAGGCGATGGACTATTGGAGCCGCGTCCTCGGCGTCGGCCCGTTCTTCTACAACCCCAAGGTGCCGATCCGGAACTACCGCTACAAGGGGCAGGCCTACGAGCCGCACAACTCGGTCGCGCTGGCCAATTCCGGCCCGCTCCAGGTCGAGCTGATCCAGTGCCGCAACGACGTGCCGTCCATGTACAAGGACTTCACCGATGCCGGCCACACCGGCCTGCAGCATGTCGCCTACTGGACCTCGGACTACGACGCCGATCTGGAGCGGCTGATCGCGCAGGGCTTCAAGCCGGTGATGAGCGGGGAGGTCGGCGAGCGCGGGCGCTTCGTCTATTTCGACACGCATTACCACCCCGGCACGGTGATCGAGCTGTCGGAGGTCGCCGGCCCCAAGGGCGAGATGTTCCGCCTGATCCGCGAGGCGTCCGAGACCTGGGACGGCTCGGACCCAGTCCGGCCCTTCCCCGACCTGAGCAAGCTGGCCGCGGCGGCCGGTTGAGGGCGTCCGACATCCAGCCGTCACGGTCGGGCCTCGCCCGACCCTCTCACAAACAGTGCGCTCCGGTCCCGAGATGCCCGGGGCGAGCCCGGGCATGACGCCCTGAAAGCCAGTCCGATGACCGACGACCGCTTCGAAGCCACCTATCTGATCGAGACGCCGCTCGATCCGGCCCGGATCGCGGAGGTGATGGCGGGCGAACAGTCGAGCGGCACCTTCACCCGCGTCGCGGGCGAGACCGACGAGCTGCGCGACCGCACCCGCGCGGTCGTCACCGGCATCGAGGAACTCGAGAGCGCCTCCGAGCCGAGCCTTCCCAACGCCTGGCTGGCGCGCAAGGGCATCGCCGGCCCCTGGCGCCGGGCGCGGATCGCGATCTCCTTCCCGGTCGGCAATGTCGGCGCCAATCTGCCGACGCTGGCCTCCATCGTGGCCGGCAATCTCTTCGACCTCGGCGAGGTCACCGGGATGCGGCTCGATACGATCACCGTGCCGGCGAGCTATCGCGCCCGCTTCCCCTTGCCGAGGCAGGGCATCGCGGGCACGCGCCGGCTCACCGGCGTCGCCTCCGGCCCGATGGTCGGGTCCATCATCAAGCCCAATGTCGGGCTCAGTGCCGCCGAGACGGCGGAGCTGGTGGCGAAGCTCTGCGAGGCCGGGCTCGATTTCATCAAGGACGACGAGATTTCCGCCGACCCGGTTCACGCGCCGCTGGCCGAGCGCGTCCCGGCGGTGATGGCGGCGGTTCGCCGCCACGCCGACAGGACCGGCAAGCACGTCATGGTCGCCTTCAACATCACCGACGAGACGGATGCGATGCGCCGCCACGCCGATCTGGTGGCGCGCGAGGGCGGCAGCTGCGTCATGGCGAGCCTGAACTGGTGCGGCTTCTCGGCGATCGAGACGCTGCGCCGCTCGACCGATCTCGCGCTGCACGGCCACCGCAACGGCTATGGCGCCTTCTCGCGTCATCCGCTGCTCGGCATCTCCTTCCAGGCCTATCAGGTGCTCTGGCGGCTGGCCGGCGTCGACCACATGCATGTCCATGGCGTGCAAGGCAAATTCGCGCAGGAGGACGAGGAGGTCGTCTCGTCCGCGAAGGATTGCGTGACGCCTCTCACCGCAGCCATCGACGACCCTGTCCTGCCCGCCTTCTCCTCCGGGCAATGGGCCGGGACCGCGCAGCCCACCTGGGACGCGATCGGCCATGACGACCTGCTGTTCATGGCGGGCGGCGGCATCATGGCCCATCCCGGCGGCCCCGCCGCCGGTGTCGCCAGCATCCGCCAGGCCTGGGCGGCCGTCGCCGAGGGCCGGGCGCTGGAGGCGGCCGCCGCGTCGCATCCCGAGCTGAAGCAGGCGCTCGACTTCTTCGGCGGCAAGGCGGGGTGACCCCGGCGATGACCATGTCCGCGCCGCGTTACGGCTGGTATGGCGACGACTTCACCGGCGCGTCCGACACGCTCGCGACGCTGGCGGAGCGCGGCTTCCGCGCGCTGCTCTTCCTCGGAATCCCGACATCGGAGCAACTCGCCGCCGCAGGCCCGCTCGACGCGGTCGGCATCGCCGGCGCGACCCGCTCCATGGCGCCTGCCGAGATGGCGCCCGTGCTCGATGCGGCAGGCCGCTTCTTCGCGGGGCTCGGCGTCCGGCTGATGCACTACAAATGCTGCTCGACGTTCGACAGCGCGCCGCATGTCGGCAGCATCGGCGCGGCGGTGGCGGCGCTGAAGCCGCATTTCCCGAACCCGCTCGTCCCGATCCTCGGCGGCCAGCCCAATCTCGGCCGCTATTGCCTGTTCGGAAACCTCTTCGCGGCGGCCGGCAGCGGTGGCGAGGTCCATCGCATCGACCGTCACCCGACGATGAGCCGCCACCCGGTCACGCCGATGGCGGAGGCCGATCTGCGCCGCCATCTCGCCGCGCAGGGGCTCGCTTGCGTCGGTCTCGTCGACTACCGCGCCCATGAGAGCGAGGGCGGTGCGGACGCTCTGGATCATGCGCGCGCCGATGGCGCTCCGGCCGTGCTTTTCGACGTTTCGCGGACCGCGGATCTCGCCGCGATAGCCGAGCTCCTGCGCGAGCCTCTCGCCGTTTCGCCGATGCTGGCGGTCGGCGCGAGTTCGGTCGCGCAGATGGCAGCCGAACTGGGGGGTAAGGCTGCCGGGGCGGCGCCGGCGCCGGCCGTGCGACAGCAAGGGCCGGTGCTGGCGCTCGTCGGCAGCCTCTCGCCGGTGACGCGCGCGCAGGTCGAGGCGGCCACGGGTTTCGCGCGCCTGACGATCGATCCGGCCCGCCTGCTCGCGGAGCCGGCGCATGCCGACGCGCTCTGCCGCGAGGCCCTCGCCCTGCTGGCCCGGGGCGACACGATGCTCATGACGGCACCGCCGGACGGGGCGCCGGAGAATCCGCGCGCGGTCGCCGAGGCGACCGGCAGGCTGCTGCGGGAGGTGATGCGCGAGGCCCGTGTCGCGCGGCTGCTCGTCGCCGGCGGAGACACCTCCACCCTCGCCATCGAATCGCTCGACATTTGGGGCCTGTCCTATCGCGCCCCCATGGTCGTGGGCGCGCCGCTCTGCCGCGCCCATAGCGCGGCCGCCCATCTCGACGGTCTGGACGTGGTGCTCAAGGGCGGGCAGATGGGCCCGCCGGATTTCTTCGCGGTGGCGTCGCGCTGAGGGCGCCCGGGCGCTCCACCGGGCTCGAACCATACGCCACGTCGTGCTCGCCCTTGTGGCGAGCGAAGACGTGGATCGTCGGGACAAGCCCGACCATGACGGAGAAGCGGGCGATCAGGTCGCCCCGCGCAGCGCCGCGATATCCGCTCCCTGGATCGCGCCCAGATTGCGCTCGATCTTCTCCGCGTCCCAGTCCCACCAGCGGATCGCCAGCAGGTCCGCGACGATCTCCGGCGGGAAGCGCATCTTGACGATGCGCGCCGGATTGCCGGCGACCACCGCATAGGGCGGCACGTCGCGCGTCACCTGCGCCCGCGTGCCGATGATCGCGCCGTCGCCGATCGTGACGCCGGGCATGATCACCGCCTCGCGCCCGATCCAGACGTCGTTGCCGATCACCATGTCGCCGCGATTGTTCGGCCCCGGCCGCTTCAGCGCGTCCGGATCGCCCAGCCCGAACATCTGGAAGGGGAAGGTCGAGAAGCCGCCGAGCGGGTGGTTGGCGCCGTTCATGATGAACTGGGCCGCCTGCGCGATCGCGACGAACTTGCCGATGATCAGCCGGTCGCCGATGAAGTCGAAATGGTAGCGCACGCAGCGGGCGACGAAATGCTCCGGCCCGCGCGAGTCGTCGTAATAGCTGTAGTCGCCGACCTCGATCAGCGGGTGGTCGACCACGGCCTTGAGGAAGGCGGTGCCCTTCCAGCCCGCGATGGGGCGTCGCGTCGTCGGATCGGGCAGGGGCATGGGCGTGGCTCCATGTGCCGCGGAAGCTGCTCGACCGCCCCGTCATTGCGAGGAGCGTAGCGACGAAGCCATCCAGGGAACCTCGCGCTCCACGAGTCTGGATTGCTTCGCCTCGCTCGCAATGACGGCTGCTCGCCCGAGCGGGACGGCCGAAAAGCGGAAGGGCGGGAAACCCCGCCCTTCGCCGTTACTTCTTGCTGTTGCCGTTGGCCGGCTTGCCCGGCGCGGGCACGGCCGGGGCGGGGTCCGCCTTCTTGCCGAACATGCCCTTGATGTTGTCGAACAGCTCGATCTTCACGCCGTGCTTGCGCATGATGAAGCCCTGCTGGGTCACCGAGAGCAGGTTGTTCCAGCTCCAGTAGATCACCAGGCCGGCCGGGAACGAGCCGAGCAGGAAGGTGAAGAACACCGGCATCCAGGTGAACATCATCTTCTGCACCGGGTCCGGCGGCTCCGGGTTCATCTTCATCTGGATGAACATCGTGATGCCCATGATGATCGGCCAGGCGCCGAGATGCAGGAAGGCCGGCGGCGTGAACGGCAGCAGCCCGAACAGGTTGAACAGGTTCGTCGGGTCGGGCGCGGCGAGATCGTGAATCCAGCCGAAGAACGGCGCGTGCCGCATTTCGATGGTGATGAACAGGATCTTGTAGAGCGCGAAGAACACCGGGATCTGCACCAGCACCGGCCAGCAGCCGGCGAGCGGGTTGATCTTCTGGGTCTTGTACAGCTCCATCAGCGCCTGCTGCTGCTTGAGCTTGTCGTCCGCGTAGCGCTCGCGGATGGCCAGCATCTCCGGCTGCATCGCCTTCATCTTCGCCATCGAGGCGTAGGACTTGTTGGCGAGCGGGAAGAACAGCGCCTTCAGCAGCACGGTGACGATCAGGATCGCGACGCCGAAGTTCCCGACGTGCTTGTAGATCCAGTCGAGCAGGAAAAAGAGCGGCTTGGTGATGAAATAGAACCAGCCCCAGTCGATCAGCAGCTCGAAGCGCTTGATGCCGAGATTCTTCTCGTAGCCGTCGATCGCCGCGGTCTCCTTGGCGCCGGCGAAGAGCCGGGCGTTGGAGGCGGCGCTGGCGCCGGGCGCGATGGTGACGCCTTCGCCCAGGAAGTCGGCCTGGTAGGTGCGCATGCCGCCGGTCTGCACCGAGGAGTAGCGCGCCTCGTACTTCTTCGCCTGGTCGGGGATGACGGTGGCGGCCCAGTACTTGTCGGTGATGCCGAGGAAGCCGCCGACGGCGTCCTTCCAGACCTTGCCGGTGGTGCCGGCGGCGAGCGCGGGCTCCTTGTCGATGGCGTCGTAGGTGAATTCCTGCAGGCCGTTGTCGCCGAGATAGCCGACGAGGCCCTCATGCAGCACGTAGTAGCCGAGCACATGCGGCTTGCCGTGGCGCACCACCTGCCCATAAGGGAACAGCGTGACCGGCGCGCTGCCCCTGTTCTCGACCGAGTCGGCGATCGAGAACATCGCGTTGTCGTCGACGCTGATCGCGCGCTTGAACAGCAGCCCCTGGCCGTTGTCCCAGGTCAGGGTGAGCGGCCTGGCGGGGGTGAGCACCTGCGCGTCGGGCGTCCAGACCGTGGCGGCATTGGGAAGGGCCACGGTCGCGCCCGGCGCCGAGACCCAGCCGAAATCGGAGTAATAGGCGTCTGGCCCGCCCCGCGGCGAGAGCAGGACGATGATCGGGCTCTTGGGGTCGACCGTCTCGTGATAGGCCTTGAGCGACACGTCGTCGATGCGCGCGCCCGTCAGCGAGATCGAACCGGCGATCTTCGGCGTGTCGATGCGCACGCGGGGCGAGGCGGCGAGCGCCTGCTCGCGCGTGCCGGCGGCGGTGGCCGCCGCGCCCGGGGCCGCCGCGCCGGGAATCGTCGAGCCGGGAGCGGCCGAAGGCACCGCGCTGCCCGGTGCCGGCGGCGTCTGGCTGGTCGCCACCTGGTTCTGCTGGGCGAGCTGCTTCTGCTTTTCCATCTGCGGCACGCCGTAGAAATACTGCCAGCCGAGCAGCACCACGACCGACAGGGCGATCGCGAGAAGCAGGTTGCGGTTGTCTTCTTTCATCATGATCGGGAGCGGGTCTCTCGGCGCCGGAACGGCTTCGCGGGGCGGGCGCGCTCGATCGCGACGGCAAGGTCGGCGACGAGGACGCTGAAATCGGCGGTCAGGGTTTCGGGCCGCGCGACGATGACGAGGTCGCAGGGGCGGGCGGTCTGGTCGGCCAGGGCGAGCGCGGCGGCCGCCCGCAGACGACGGCGGATGCGGTTGCGCTTCACCGCGTTGCCGGTCTTGCGCGAGGCGGTGAGGCCGAGGCGCAGGCCCTCGCGGGCCGCATCGGCGGCCATCTCGTCGCCGGTCAGGTCGCGCACCTGCGCGGTGAAGGCGGACGAACGAAAGCGGCGGCCGTGTTCGGCCGCCGCCAGGAACTGCTTGCGTTGCGTCAGACGGGCGAGGCGCATGGCGATTGGCCTGTCTTCCGGAACGGGCGCGCGGAGGTCACGCGCCGTCTATTGCTCAGGCCGACAGGCGCTTGCGGCCATGCGCGCGGCGAGCGGCGATGACCTTGCGGCCACCCTTCGTCGCCATGCGGGCGCGGTAGCCGTGGCGGCGCTTGCGAACCAGCTTGCTGGGTTGATAGGTTCTCTTCACGGTCCGTCTCCGGGGCCTTCAGTGGGGCGCGAAGGCGGCGGCTTCCTTGCGGAAAGCGTGGCCGATCGAGCCTGTCATGCGAAATGGGTCCGCGCTTCCGAAAGCCGGCTGCGCAAGTCGCGGGCTTATGGCGGAAGGTGGGGCCCAAGTCAATTCCAAACAGCCCCCTCGATTCCAGAACGCCCCGCAAATCCAGACCGCCGGGAGTCGTTTCCCCGCGCCGGGCATTTCGCGAGCGGCCTCGTGACGCGGGGCAGGGGATGCGGGGCAGGGGATACGGGACATGGGATACGGGGCCGCCTTCCGTGCCGTTCCTGCGCGCGGGTGCTTGCGCTCCGGCGCCGCATCACCGATATAGCGCCCGGGAGGTTGGCGAGGGACGTCTCACTCGCCAACCGGGTCAGGTCCGGAAGGAAGCAGCCCTAACGAGACCGAACGGGTCTTCGTCCAGCCTCCCACCGCATCCCGTCATGGGCTGTCGGGCCAGCGGCATCGAAGGCCGTTGACCCCCGCGCTCCGAAGCGCCAAACCGAAACGATGAGCGACGACAGCCTCTCAGGCCCTCCGGCGGACGAGCCGGGTTTCTCCGGCTTCGCGCCCCCGGCCGCGCCGACGCCCGCTGCCGCCTCGCCCTACCGGGTGCTGGCGCGCAAATACCGTCCGGCCCATTTCGGCGACCTCATCGGCCAGGAGCCGATGGTGCGCACCCTGACCAACGCCTTCGCGGCCGGCCGCATTCCGCAGGCCTGGATGCTCACCGGCGTCCGCGGCGTCGGCAAGACCACGACCGCCCGCATCCTCGCCCGCGCCCTCAACTACCAGACAGCCGATGGCGGCGGCGGCCCGACCACGGACCTGCGCGAGTTCGGCGTCCATTGCCGCGAGATCATCGAGGGCCGGCATATCGACGTGCAGGAGATCGACGCCGCCTCCAACAACGGCGTCGACAACATCCGCCAGATCAACGACGCGGTGCGCTACGCCCCCGTTTCGGCCCGCTACAAGGTCTATATCGTCGACGAGGTGCACATGCTCTCGACCGGCGCCTTCAACGCCTTCCTGAAGACGCTGGAGGAGCCGCCCCCGCATGCGCGCTTCATCTTCGCCACGACCGAGATCCGCAAGGTCCCTGTGACGGTGCTGTCGCGCTGCCAGCGCTTCGACCTGCGCCGCGTCGAGGCCGACGTGCTCGTGGCGCATCTCGGGCGCATCTGCGCGGCCGAGGGCATCGAGGCGGAGGACGAGGCGCTGGCCGCCGTCGCCCGCGCCGCCGAGGGCTCGGTGCGCGATTCGCTCTCCATCCTCGACCAGGCCATCGCCCATGCGGCCGGGCGCATCACGCTGGACGACATCCGCTCGATGCTCGGCCTCGCCGACCGGGCTCGCGTCATCGACCTGTTCGAGGCGGTGATGAAGGGCGATGTCGCGAGCGCGCTCGGCGAATTGCGTGCCCAGTATGATTCCGGGGCGGACCCGGTCGTGGTGCTGACCGACCTCGCCGAGTTCACCCATCTCGTCACGCGCTTCAAGCTCGTGCCCGACGCGGTCAAGGACGGCACGCTCTCGCAGGCCGAGCGGCTGCGCGGCGGCGATTTCGCGCAGCGGCTCTCCGTCCGCGTGCTCGCCCGCGCCTGGCAGATGCTGCTGAAGGGCATCGGCGAGGTGAAGACGGCCGACCGGCCGATCATGGCCGCCGACATGGTGCTCGTGCGCCTCGCCCACGCCGCCGACCTGCCGACGCCGGACGAGGCGCTGAAGATGCTGCGCGACGGCACGGGCGCGGTCCCCGCCGGCAACGGCAACGGCGCGTCGGCCCCCCGCCCGCCCTCCGGCGGCGGCAACACCGCGCTCGCCGCCCGTCCCGTTCTCGCCAGCGCCAATCCCGCGCCGGTCCAGGCGCCTGTGGCGCGCGCCGCGGCCGCGCCCTCCGTCGCGATCGCCTCGCTGGAGGATCTCGTCGCGCTGGCCTCGCAGAACCGCGACATCGTGCTCAAGATCGCTCTCGAGCGCGACGTCCGGCCCGTCCGCATCGAGCAGGGGCGCATCGAGTTCTCGCTCGCCGAGGGCGCGTCGCGCACGCTGGCCCAGGATCTGTCGCGGCGCCTGAAGGAATGGACCGGCCAGACCTGGATGGTCGCGGTGGTCAATGCCGAGGGCGGCGCCACGCTGCGCGAGCAGGCCCTCGCCAAGCGCGAGCAGCGCGAGAGCGACGCGGCCTCCCACCCGTCGGTGAAGGCGGTGCTGGAGCGTTTCCCCGGCGCGCGCATCGTCGATGTGCGCGATCCGCGCGCGCTCGCCGAGAGTGCCGCGGCCGCCGCCCCCGAGGACGAATACCTGCCGGATGCCGAGCCGCTGTTCGACGACAGCGAGCCGGATTTCGACGGCATCGATTTTTGAGGAGGAGACGATCATGCGCGACATGATGGGGCTGATGAAGCAGGCCCAGGCCATGCAGCAGAAGATGGCCGGCGTTCAGGCCGAGCTCGAGACGATCGAGGTCGAGGGCACGGCCGGCGGCGGCATGGTCACGGTCACGACCACCGCCAAGGGCGCCTTCAAGGCGGTGAAGATCGACCCGTCGCTGTTCGTCGCCGACGAGCGCGAGATCCTCGAGGACCTGATCGTCGCGGCCGCCAACGATGCGAAGGCCCGTGGCGAGCGGGTGATGCAGGAGCGCATGGCCGAGATCACCAAGGGCCTGCCGATCCCGCCGGGCATGAAGCTGTTTTGATCGCCTGCCGCCGTCATGCCCGGGCCTGACCCGGGCATCTCAGGCCGACAGGGCTTACCTCCCGAGATGGTCGGGGCAGGCCCGACCATGACGAGTGTCAGGATAGCATGTCCCGCGCCATCGCCGGCCCCGAAATCGAGCGGCTGATCCAGCTCCTGGCCAAGCTGCCGGGGCTGGGGCCGCGTTCCGCGCGCCGCGCCGCGCTGCATCTGGTCAAGCGGCGCGAGCAACTGCTCGGACCGCTCGCCGAGGCGATGAATGTCGCGCGCGAGCGCATCGTGGTCTGCCGGACCTGCGGCAACATCGACACCAGCGACCCCTGCTCGATCTGCCGCGACGCGCGCCGTGACGATTCGGTCATCGTCGTCGTCGCCGACGTCTCCGATCTCTGGGCGCTGGAGCGCTCGGGGGCGGTCGCCGGGCGCTACCATGTGCTGGGCGGGGTGCTCTCCGCGCTCGACGGCATCCGGCCCGAGCATCTGACGCTGGACGCGCTCGTCGCCCGCGCGGCCGACCCTGCGGTGAAAGAGATCATCCTGGCGCTCAGCGCCACCGTCGACGGCCAGACCACCGCGCATTACGTCACCGATCTGCTGGCACATCTGCCGGTCAAGGTGACCAAGCTCGCCCATGGCGTGCCGGTCGGGGGCGAACTCGACTATCTCGACGACGGCACGCTCGCGGCCGCCATCCGCCAGCGCACGGGCTTCTGACGGGCTCCCGTCAGAATTTGTAGCCCAGGCTCGCGCGGCCGATATGCGAGCGCGCCTCGTACTCGCCGGCCACGCCGGGCAGCACGAGCGACGGGCCGAACGAGGCCTTCCCGAAATCGGTGTAGCGGTATTCGAGGCCCAGGATCACATTGTCGGTCATGGCGAAGTTGATGCCGGCGCCGGCCGTCCAGCCGGTGCGCGAGGCCGTGGCGCGTTCGGCCAGCCCCGTCGCCGTGGCGAAGGTCTGCCGCTCGATCTCGGTGAAGGCGGCGCCACCGGTGCCGTAGATCAGGAAGCGGTCGAAAGCGAGGCCCAGACGGGCCCGCAGCGAGGCCTGCCAGTCCTGCCTGATGCGCCCGGAGAGGGCGACGCCGTCGAGCCGGCTTGTCTGGTTCAGCGCCTCGACATCGCCCTCCGCGCCCAGCACGATCCCGCCGAGCTGGTAGTCGAAGCCGAGATGGGCGCCGCCCAGCGCCGCGCCCGAATCGTCGCGGAGCACGGCGGGCACGCCGGAGAGCCGCGTCCGGCCCCAGGCATAGCCGGCCTGGACGCCGAGATGCAGCCCGGTCCAGGAGAACAGCGGCGGCAGCTCGGGAGCCGGCGGCAGCGCGTCCCGGCGCAGATCGGCGGCGCCGGCGGCGCCCGCCGTCAGCATCGCGAGACCCGTGATGGCGGCTGTGAGGGACCTGTTCATGCTCGCTTTCCGGGGCGTGGGCGCCGCCGTCTCGCGGAGCCCGTCGCCCCCGATCAGAAAGCGTTAACCTTAACAATCCGCTAAGCTGGCGCCGGTCATCTCCGCCGCGGGAACAATTTGCGGAGCGCCGGGGTTGCCCGCAAGCTGTCGCGTCTGGCGGCGGGGACGATCTCGGATGGCTTTTCTGAAACGCATCACCGGCGCGGCCGGGATCGGGGTCGCGCTCGGATATCTCCATCGCAAGCTCACCGGCCGCACCAATCGGGAAAGGCTGGACGCAGCGCGTGGCCGCTTCGCGCGGACGCCCTGGCAGATGACCTGGCTCGGCTGGAAGGACGTGATGCTCCGCTTCGCTCGCAACGTCGCCGACAACCGCCTGAGTTCGCTCGCGGGCGCGGTCGCCTTCTTCACGCTGCTGTCGCTGGTGCCGGCGCTGTCGCTGGTGGTCACGATCTACCGCTATCTCACCGACCCCGCCACGATCGCAGGGCAGCTCGACACCGTCACCACCGTCTTTCCGCAGGCGGCGCGCGAACTGATCCACGAACAGTCGATGCGGCTCGCCAGCCAGCCGGTCTCGCCCCTGTCCTGGACGTTCATCGTCAGCCTCCTCGTCGCGGCATGGTCGGCCAATGCGGCGATCAAGGCGGTCTTCGACGCGCTGAACATCATCTATCGCGAAACGGAGAAGCGCAGCTTCCTCTGGCTCAACATCATATCCCTCGGGACGACGGTGAGCGGCGTCGTGCTGCTCGTGGCGGCGCTGACGGCCATCGCCAGCGTGCCCGTGGTGACGGCGCTGTTTCCCTTCGCCTTCGAGCTCGAGCGGCTGCTGCGCCTCGTGCGCTGGCCGGCCTTCCTCGTCGTCGCGACGCTGTCGATCGCCTGCCTCTACTGGATCGGGCCGAGCCGCGAGCGCGCCCGCTTCGTCTGGGTGCTTCCGGGCGCGCTCTGCGCCGCGATCCTGTGGGCGGCGGCCTCCTGGGTGTTCTCCTGGTATGTCGGCACGCTTGGCAACTACACCGCGACCTACGGTTCGCTCGCGACCGTGGTCGTCTTCATGACCTGGCTCTGGCTCTCGGCGATGATCGTGCTGGCGGGGGCGGAGTTCAACGCCGAGCTGGAGCACCAGACGGCCCGCGACACCACGACCGGCCGTCCGAAGCCGCTCGGCAGCCGCGGCGCCACCATGGCGGACCGGGTCGGTGCCCCGGTGGCGGACTGAGAGGAATCCCATGCTCGACGCAGGCGAGACGCATCAGGCCGATCTGCGCAGCGGCCGCAGCCCGTGGTTCTCGGGCCCGTCCCGCCCGCCCAGCCGCGAGGTGGAGGCCGACATGCGCTGCGACGTCGCCATCGTCGGCGGCGGCATCACCGGCGCGCTCCTCGCCGAGCACCTGACGGCGCGCGGCCTCGACGTCGTCCTGGTCGACCGCGAGCGCGAGGGCTACGGCAGCACGCTCGCCTCGACCGCGATGCTGCAATGGGAGATCGACCAGCCGCTCGCCCGGCTCGCCATGCTCAACGGCTTCGAGCGCGCGGCGGATGTCTATCGCCGCAGCTTCAAGGCGGTCGAGGGGCTCGTCGGGCTGGTCGCCGATCTCGGCATCGGCGCGGCCTTCTTCCCGCGCGACACCGTCTATCTCGCCGCGGGCGAGGTCGGTCCGCGCGAGCTTGCCGAGGAGCATGCGCTGCGCGCGCGCGCCGGGCTTCCCGGGGCCTTGCTCGGTCATGCCGAGCTGCTCGGCGCTTACGGCTTCGATCGGGCGGCGGCGATCGTCTCCCCGGGCTCGGCCGAGGCGGACCCGTTGAGCCTCTGCCATGCGCTGCTCGGCGTCGCCGGAGCGCGCGGCGCGCGCCTCGTCCGCGACGAGGTGGTGTCCTATGACTGCACGGCCCGCAGCGCCATGGTCGGGCTCGCCGGCGGCCGCTCGATCGAGGCCGGGCATGTCGTGCTCGCGACCGGCTATGTGATGCCCGAGGGGCTGGCGAGCGGGCTGCACGAGGTCGCCGCGAGCTGGGCCATCGCGACCGAGCCGCAGCCCGAGCCTGTGCTGTGGCGGGGGCGGGCGCTGGTCTGGGAGGCGTCGGAGGACTACGTCTACATGCGCACCACGACGGATGGCCGCATCGTCTTCGGCGGCGAGGACGAGAGCATCGAGGACCCGGACCTGCGCGAGCGGCTGGAGCCGGACAAGGCGCAGGCCCTGCTCGCCAAGCTCCGCGCGCTGCTGCCGGAGGCGTCCACCGGGCTGGGCCACGTCTGGTCCGGCGCCTTCGGGACGACGGTGGACGGGCTTCCGCTGATCGGCCGGCTACCGGGCCGGCCGCGCCTGCTCGCGGCCTATGGCTATGGCGGCAACGGCATCACCTTCAGCTTCCTCGCCTCGCGCGTGATCGGCGCGCTGATCGCGGGGGAGGAGGCCGGCTGGTTCCGGCACTTCGCGCTCGACCGGCCCGACCCGACCCAGGGCTGAGTCGTGGGGGGACGCGCGCGCCCTCAGCGCGTCAGGATGTGCGTGCGGGTCGGGTTGTCCGCGACCCGCTGGAACCCGAGCGAATCCCAGAACAGGGCGGCGCGCTCGTCGGCGGCCCGCAGGCTCAGCCGCCCGGCGAGGTCGAGCCCCTGCTGGACCAGCGCGGTCGCGAGCACGCGGCCGAGGCCGGTCCGGCGGAAGGGCGGTCGCACATAGAGATGGCGCAGGCGCAGGAGATCCGGCCCGGGATCGTAGGGGTCCGGCGTGATCGCGCCCAGCGCCGCGAGCCGTCCATCGGCGAAGGCGGCGAAGCCGGCATGGTCGGCCTCCGGCCCGGCATAGCGGCCCGCCCGCCATTCCCCGGCGAAGGTCTCGACCAGGCGGTAGCCCTCGGCCCTCGCTTCCTCGCGCAGCGTCGGAAAATCGTCCGGCAGCTCTTCCGAGAGCCGGACGATCTGGATCGGGACGCCGGTCAAAGTCCGTCGAACAGCGCGCTCGAAATGTAGCGCTCGGCGAAGGAGGGGATGATCACGACGATCGTCTTGCCCGCGTTCTCCGGCCGTGCGCCGACCTCCAGCGCCGCCGCCAGCGCCGCGCCCGACGAGATGCCGGCCGGGATGCCTTCCTTCCGGGCGAGCGCGCGCGCCGTCTCGAAGGCGGTCTGGTTGCCGACCGTCACCACCTCGTCGATCACGGAGCGGTCGAGGATGCCGGGCACGAAGCCGGCGCCGATGCCCTGGATCTTGTGTGGGCCGGCCTGGCCGCCGGACAGGACGGGCGAGTCCTCCGGCTCGACCGCGACGATCTTCACGCCCGGCTTCTTCGCCTTGAGCACCTGGCCGACGCCGGTGATCGTGCCGCCCGTGCCGACGCCGGAGATGACGATGTCGACCTGGCCGGCCGTGTCGTTCCAGATCTCCTCGGCGGTCGTCTTGCGGTGGATCTCGGGATTGTGCGGGTTCTCGAACTGCTGCGGGATGATGGCGCCCGGAATCTCGGTCTTGAGTTCCTCGGCCTTGGCGACCGCGCCGCGCATGCCGCCGGGGCCGGGGGTGAGAACGAGCTCGGCGCCGAGCAGCGCCAGCATCTTGCGCCGCTCCAGCGACATGGTCTCGGGCATGACGAGGATGAGGCGATAGCCGCGCGCGGCCGCCACGAAGGCCAGCGCGATGCCGGTATTGCCGGATGTCGGCTCGATCAGCGTGCCGCCGGGCTTGAGCGTGCCCGAGGCTTCGAGCGCGTCGATCATGTTGACGCCGATGCGGTCCTTCACGCTCGAGATCGGGTTGAAGAACTCGAGCTTGGCCAGGATCGTCGCCTTGACGCCGCGCTCGGCGGGCAGGCGGTTGAGCTTGACCAGCGGCGTATCGCCGATCGTGTCGGTGATCGAGGCGTAGATCCGGCCGCGGCCGGGGGCCTTGGCCGCTGCTGCGGGAAGGGTGGGAGCTGCGTCTGCCATGGTCGTCGCCTCCGTGGGCTCGGCTGGTTTTCGACGAGGCTAGTCTAATTCACAGATCAAGTCGACAGAAACGAATAAATCACATTTTCAGATCGTGAAATCTGCTCCGGGACTGTCCTGTCCGAGCACCTGCCGCTCCTGCGCCTGCCGGCAGAGCTCCTCGACCGTGATGCCGTCGAGGCGCGCCAGGAACGCCTCGGTCGCCCGGCCGACCTCGGGAGAGATCACCTCCTCGATGAGGCGGGAGCGTGGCAGGGGCTCCTGCCCGTTCTCGTCCTCGTCCTGCAGCGCGACGCGCGCGATCTCGCCGGCGCTGATCCGGCGCCGCTCGCGCGCCAGCGCGTAGCCCCCGCGCGGCCCTCGCATGCCCTTCAGGATGCCGGCGCGCACCAGCGCCTGCAGCAGCGTCTCCAGATGGCGCGGCGGCAGGTCGTGCCGCGCCGCGAGCAGCCGCGCCGCGACCGGCGCCGGCCGGGCGTGGAGGGCGATATCGACGACCGCCGCGATCGCCAGCAGGCTGCGGCGCGAGAGCAGCGTCATCGCGGACGCTCCGCGCCCGGTTCCGCGACGCCGGTCGAGCCGAAGCCGCCTTCGCCGCGCGCGGTCTCGTCCAGCGCCGCGACCTCCACCAGCACCGCCCGCGTCACCGGGGCGATCACCATCTGCGCGATGCGGTCGCCGCGCGCGATCGGGAAGGGCTCCCGGCCGTGATTGATCAGCGGCACCTTCACCTCGCCGCGATAGTCGCTGTCGACGGTGCCGGGCGCGTTGAGCACGGTGACGCCGTGCTTCACCGCCAGCCCCGAACGGGGCCTGACCTGCGCCTCGAACCCCTCCGGAAGCTGCATCGACAGGCCGGTGGGCACGAGCGCGCGCTCGCCCGGCGCCAGCGACAGCGGCGCACCGGCCGGGATCGCGGCGCGCAGGTCCATGCCGGCGGCGCCCGCCGTCTCATAGGCCGGCAGGGGCAGCCCGGCCCCGTGCGGGAGCCGGAGGATACGGATGTCGGCCATGCCTCAGCCCGCCGTCGGCACGAGCCTGGCGAGATGCGCGACGAGCCGGGCCGCCACCTCCTGCTTGGCGAGCGTAGGCCAGGTCTCGACGCCCTGGGCGCTGACGAGGTGGACCGTGTTGGCGTCGCCGCCCATCACGCCCGTCCCGCCGACATCGTTGGCGACGATCAGGTCGCAGCCCTTCTTCGCGAGCTTGGCCCGGGCATGGTCGATGACGTTCTGCGTCTCGGCCGCGAAGCCGACGACGAGGGGCGGCCGGCCCGCCTTGCGATGCGCGACGCTGGCCAGAATGTCGGGGTTCTCGACGAGGGCGAGCGCAGGCGCGCCGCCGCCGTCCTTCTTCATCTTCTCCGCCGCCGCGTCGGCGACGCGCCAGTCGGCCACGGCGGCGGCGAAGATCGCGATGTCGGCCGGCAGCGAGCCCTCGACGGCCGCCAGCATCTCGCGCGCCGATTCGACATGCACCGTCTCGACGCCGTCCGGATCGGGCAGGGCGACCGGCCCGCTGACCAGCGTCACCCGCGCTCCCGCCGCCGCTGCTGCGGCTGCGATGGCATGGCCCTGCTTCCCGGAGGAGCGGTTGGCGATGTAGCGCACCGGGTCGATCGGCTCATGCGTCGGGCCCGAGGTGATCAGCACATGCCGGCCCGCGAGCGCGCCGGCGAGGTCGGCATGCGCCCCCGGAAGGCGGCCCAGAAAGCCGATGGCGCGCGTCGCAGGCGGCTTCTCGCCGGCGAGAGCGAGCTCGATGGCGGCGATGATCTCGGCAGGCTCGGCCATGCGGCCGGGGCCGCTCTCGCCGCGCTCGGCCATGGCGCCGGAATTGGGGCCGACGACGAGCACGCCGTCCTTCTGGATCTGCGCGACGTTCCGCCGCGTCGCGGGGTGCTGCCACATGCGCGGGTTCATCGCGGGCGCGACCAGAACGCGCTTGTCGGTGGCGAGCAGGGCGGTCGAGGCGAGGTCGTCCGCCTGCCCGGTCGCCATCTTGGCGATGAGGTCGGCGGTGGCCGGCGCCACGACCAGCAGGTCGGTCGAGCGCGACAGGGCGATATGGCCGATATCGGCCTCGTCGGTGAGCGAGAACAGGTCGGTGAAGCAGCGCTCCCCCGCCAGCGAGGAGACCGACAGCGGCGTCACGAACTGCTCGGCCGCTCGGGTCAGGATGCAGCGCGTGGCGATGCCGCGGTCCTTCAGCCGGCGGATCAGTTCCAGGCACTTATAGGCGGCGATGCCGCCGCCGATGATCAGGAGGATGGAGCGGGATGCGGACACGGGGCTGGCTCCGGGCTCGAGGCGCCGCGTTTCGTAGCATCAGGGGGGCGGGGATGTCATGGGGCGTGGTGGCGGTCATTGCGAGCGCAGCGAAGCAATCCAGGGAACCGCCGCGCTCTGCGACACTGGATTGCTTTGCTGCGCTCGCAATGACGGCAGGGACCCCCGCCTACCGGAACGGCGGCTCGTCGAAGCTCCGGAGCTTGCGGGAGTGGATGGTGGCGCCGGCTTCCTTCAGCTTCTCCAGCGCCGAAAGGCCGATGCGCAGATGCTCGCCCACGGCCCGCTCGTAGAAGGCGTTGGCGGCGCCGGGCAGCTTGATCTCGCCATGCAGCGGCTTGTCGGAGACGCAGAGCAGCGTGCCGTAGGGCACGCGCAGCCGGTAGCCCTGCGCGGCGATGGTGCCGGATTCCATGTCGACCGCGATCGCGCGCGAGAGGTTGATCCGCCGCCGCTCCTTGGTCCAGCGCAGCTCCCAGTTGCGGTCGTCCTGCGTCACCACGGTGCCGGTGCGCAGCCGCTGCTTCAGGCTGTCGCCGCTCTCGCCGGTGACGTCCGCCGCCGCCTGCTGCAGGGCGACCTGGACCTCCGCCAGCGCGGGGATCGGGATATCGGGCGGCACCAGCTCGTCCAGGATGCCGTCCTGCCTGAGATAGGCATGGGCCAGCACGTAGTCGCCGATGATCTGCGTCTGGCGAAGGCCGCCGCAATGGCCGACCATCAGCCAGCAATGCGGCCTGAGCACCGCCAGATGGTCGGTGATGTTCTTGGCGTTGGACGGGCCGACGCCGATGTTCACGAGCGTGACGCCGTCGCCCTTCTCGCGGACGAGATGATAGGCCGGCATCTGGAAGCGGTGCCACGGCGCCGACATCACCCGTTCGGCGGCCGAGACGTCGATCCCCGCGCGGTCGAGGCGGATGCCCCCGGGCGTCACCAGCGCCTGCGCCGTGCCCGCCTCGATCTCGGCGATGGCGAGGCGCACGAACTGGTCGACATAGCGGTGGTAGTTGGTCAGCAGCACCCAGGGCTGCACGGCGCGCCAGTCGGTGCCGGTGTAGTGCACCAGCCGGCGCAGCGAATAATCGGTGCGCACCGCGTCGAAGAGCGCGAGCGGGCGTGGCTCGCCATCGACCAGGTCGTAGGTTCCGTCCGCGATCTCGTCGCCGACGAGCGAGAGCAGCGGCGTCGGGAAATGCCGCGCCAGTTCGGCCGCCGTCACCTTGCCGCGTCCGAGTTCGTCGCCGCCCTCCAGCGCGTAGGGGTAGGGGATTTCCTGCGCGCTGATCCCCGTCTCGATCGTCGCGCCATACTCGCTGACGAGCGGCCCGAGCTGGTCGAGCAGATAGCCACGGAACTCGGCCGGCTGGGTGACGGTGGTCGAGTAGACGCCGGGCGCCGCGAATTTCGCATAGCCGCGGCGGGTCGCGGCCGGCAGCCGGGAAGGCTCGTAGGTCACGCGCAGGAGCGGGTAGCGGTAACGCAGCCGTTCCTCGGGGCCGGGCGGCGTGCCCGTGTCGAAGAACCGCTGCAGGTCCCCGCGCAAGGCGCCGCGCGCCTCCTCGTAGAGCCGCTCGAGCCTGTCGATGGCGGCTTGCGGGCTGGCGGCGGTCTCGAACGTCATGGGCGGTCCCGTCCTTTTCGTTCGGGCGAGCATTAGCCGCGAGCGGGCCGTCCTGACAACTGGGGGAGGCTTGACCCATGGGGATCGGGGCGGTATTAAACCTATAAGTTAAATAAGGGGACTCATGAATGGCCGACGATCGCTTGAGCCTGACGCTGGGCGCGCTGGCCGATCCCACGCGGCGCGCCATTCTCGCGCGCCTCTCGACCGGGGAGGCCTCCGTCACCGAGCTGGCCGAGCCCTTCGCGATGAGCCTGCCCGCCGTCTCCAAGCATCTCAAGGTGCTGGAGCGCGCCGGCCTGATCACCCGGGGGCGGGAGGCGCAGTGGCGGCCGTGCCGGCTCGATCCGGCGCCCCTGCGCGAAGTCTCGGAATGGCTGGAGCACTATGCCCGCTTCTGGTCGCAGGGCCTCGACCGGCTGGAGGGGCTACTCGCCGAACTCGGCGAGACAGCGGAAGGCAGCGGGACGTCTTAGCCATGGCGAGCCCGGAACGCGGGGGCCGGGGCGGTCGTTTCAGGACAAGACCAGGGGAAACGCAAAGGAGGAAGGCGATGCAGGCGGAACCGCAGAAGGAGCACGAATGGCTCCGGCAGCTCGTCGGCGAATGGACGAGCGAGATGACCTGCCGGATGGCGCCGGACCAGCCGCCCATGACCTCCCGGGGCACGGAGAGCGTGCGCTCGCTCGGCGGCCTCTGGACCATCGGCGAGGGGCAGGGCGATGCCCCGGACGGCACGCCCGTCGGCAGCGTGATGACGCTCGGCTTCGATCCGGCCAAGGGCCGCTTCGTGGGGACCTTCATCGCTTCGATGATGTCGGCGTTCTGGCACTACGAGGGCGCGCTCGACGCCTCGGGCAAGGTGCTGACCCTCGATACCGAGGGGCCGAGCATGGCCGGCGACGGCCGGACCGCGAAGTATCAGGACGTGATCACCATCGTCTCGCCCGAGCACCGCACGCTGACCTCGCGCATTCAGGGCGAGGATGGCGGCTGGACCGAGTTCATGAGCGCGCACTACCGCCGCAGGGCCTGAGGGAGGACAGGATGAAACTCGCCACCTATCTGATGTTCGACGGCAACTGCCGCGAGGCCTTCACCGTCTACGAGACGGTTCTGGGCGGGAAGATCCTCGCCATGATGGACCACAGGGGCACGCCGGCCGAGGAACACGTTCCGCCCGCGTGGAAGGACAAGATCCTGCATGCCTGCCTCGAGGTCGACGGGCAGATGCTGATGGCCTCCGACGCCCCGCCCGACCGCAGCGACGGGCCGATGCGCAGCGTGTCGGTGTCGGTCAACGTCCCGGAGGTCGCCGAGGCCGAGCGGATCTTCGCCGGGCTCGCCGAGGGCGCGACGATCCAGATGCCGATGGCGGAAACCTTCTGGTCGCCGCGCTTCGGCATGCTGCGCGACCGCTTCGGCACCAACTGGATGATCGGCGCCGAGATGCCGGCGGACAAGGCGAACTGCGGCTGAGCCAGCGCGTCATTCTCGGGCTTGACCCGAGAATCTCCTGCAGGACGGGGCATCGGTGATGCTAACCCCCTTGAGTAAGAGATGCTCGGGTCAAGCCCGAGCATGACGGTGCAGCGCCTAGCCCAGCATGTCCCAGGCGATCAGCGCGGCGATGATCCAGAGCGCCCAGCCGATCCAGCGGTTGCCGCGCCCCTCGGCGCGGCCGATCGCCGCGACGCTGCGCTCGTCGAGCGCGAAGCCCAGCCGCGAGGCGTCCTCGAGCTGGGCCAGTACGCGCTCCGCCCGAACCATCGTCTCCGGCAGGCGGCCGAGCCCGGACAGGAGCGACTGCGCCCCGCGCCCCGCCTCCTCGACGCGGCCGAGCGGGCCGAGATTGCGGGTGATCCATTCGCGCACCACGGGCTCGGCCGTCGTCCACATGTCGAGCTGCGGATCGAGCGTGCGGGCCACGCCCTCGACCACCACCATGGTCTTCTGCAGCATGACGAGCTCGGTGCGCGTCGCCATGTCGAACATGCCGGTGATCTCGAAGAGCAGCGTCAGCACCTTCGCCATCGAGATCTGGTCGGCGCTCTTGTCGTGGATCGGCTCGCCGACGGCGCGGATCGCCTGGGCGAAATCCTCGACCGCGTGGTGATGCGGCACGTAGCCCGCCTCGAAATGCACCTCGGCGACGCGCCGGTAGTCCCGCGTGATGAAGCCGAGCAGGATCTCGGCCAGGAAGCGCCGCTCCTTCAGGCCGAGCCGGCCCATGATGCCGGCATCGACCGCGACGAGCCGCCCCTGCGCGTCGACGAACAGGTTTCCGGGATGCATGTCGGCATGGAAGAAGCCGTCCCGGATGGCGTGGCGCAGGAAGGACTGGATCACGGTCTTCGCCAGCGCCGGCAGGTCGTGGCCGGCGGCCCGCAGCGCCTCGACATCCGAGAGCCGGATGCCGTCGATCCATTCGTCGACCAGCATCTCGCGGGCGGTGAGCTGCCAGTCCGGCTCGGGCACGCGGAAATCGGCGTCGTCCCGGGTGTTCTCGGCGAATTCGGAGAGCGCGGCCGCCTCCAGCCTGAGGTCCATCTCCATGGTGACGGAGCGTGCCAGCGTCTCGACCACGCCGGTCATGCGCAGGCGGCGCGCCTCGGCCGAGTGGCGCTCGGCGAGCTCCGCGCCGAAGCGCATCGCGGCGAGATCGCGCGCGAAACCGTCGCGGATACCCGGGCGCAGGAGCTTGACCGCGACCTCGGAGCCGTCCTTGAGCCGGGCCCGGTGCACCTGGGCGATGGAGGCGGCGGCGACGGGCTCGCTGAAGCTCGGAAAGATCGTCTCGAGCTTCGCCCCGCCATGGGCCGCCTCGACGATGGCGCGCGCCTGCTCCATCGGGAAGGGCGGCATCCTGTCCTGCAGCGAGGACAGGTCCTGCGCGATCTTCATGCCGACCACGTCCGGCCGGGTCGCCAGGAACTGGCCGAACTTCACATAGGACGGGCCGAGCCGGGTCAGGGCTGCGGCGAGGCGCTTGGCCGAGGAGCCGGCCTCCGGCCGTTCGATCAGCCGCCCCAGCCGGATCAGGCCGCGCGCCGCCGGCGGCAGCACGGACGGATCGACCAGCGCCAGAGCGCCTTCGCGGGCGAGGACGAAGCCGACGCGGGCCGAGCGGGCGAGGTGGAAGAGGGAGGAGATCATCGGGCAGCCATACGGGCCAGGCCGGCCCCACCCTCAGCCCTCATCCTGAGGAGCCGCGCAGCGGCGTCTCGAAGGATGGTCCAGATGCCGAGGGAGCCTCCTGAAGCATCCTTCGAGACGCGCTCCTGCGGAACGCTCCTCAGGATGAGGGCTGCGGAAAGCACGAGACGCTCCCTCACAGCTTCCAGCCGGAATGCAGCGCCACGACACCGCCCGTCATCGGGGTGAACCTGGCCCGCCGGAATCCCGCCTCCTCGATCATGTTCGCGAAGGCCTGCGGCTTCGGGAACTTGCGAATCGACTCGACGAGATACTGGTAGGGCGCGGCGTCGCCCGTCACCATCCGCCCCATGGGCGGGATGACGTTGAAGGAATAGGTCTCGTAGATCTTGTCGAGCAGCGGCACGTCGACATGGCTGAATTCGAGGCACAGGAAGCGCCCGCCGCGCTTCAGCACGCGATAGGCCTGGGCCAGCGCCCTGTCGATGCGCGGCACGTTGCGGATGCCGAAGGCGATCGTATAGGCGTCGAAATGGTTGTCCGGCAGCCCTTCCAATTCCTCCGCGTTGCCCTGCACGAAGCGGATGCGCGCGTCGCCCGGAAAGCGCTTCTGCGCCCGCTCGCGGCCGACGCCGAGCATTTCGGCGTTGATGTCGAGCACGGTCACGTCGGTCTGGGGGCCGCCGGCCTCCAGCACGGAAAAGGCGACGTCGCCCGTCCCGCCCGCCACGTCGAGATGGTGGAAGGGGCGGTCCTTCGGCGGGTTGATCGCGGTCAGCAGCGCGCTCTTCCAGGCCCGGTGCAGGCCGGCCGACATCAGGTCGTTCATCAGGTCGTAGCGGCCCGCGACCTTGTGGAAGACGTCGTCGACCTTGGCCTGCTTCTCGGCGAGGGGCACGGTCTCGAAACCGAAATGGGTGGTGTCGCTCGCTGCTGTCACGATCGGGCCGCTCTTGTGTTTGCCTGCGGCGATGCATAGCCAAAGCGGCGCGGCTTGTCGCGGCCCGTCTCGCCGCAGCCTCAACGAGTGACGCCGATGCCCGAGCTTCCCGAAGTCGAGACCGTCCGCCGCGGGCTGGAGCCCGCCATGCTGGGCGAGGTCTTCGCCAGCGTCGAGCAGCGCCGGCCCGATCTGCGCTTTCCGCTGCCGGAGCGCTTCGCCGCGCGGCTGACCGGCCGCAGGGTCGAGGCGCTCTCACGCCGCGCCAAATACCTGATCGCCGATCTCGACGACGGGCAGGCGCTCGTCATGCATCTGGGCATGAGCGGGCGCTTCGTCGTCGAGGCGCCCGGCACGCCGCCGGTCGAGCCCGGCGCCTATTACAACGAGATCGGCCGGCATCTCGTGCATGACCATGTCGTGTTCGAGATGGGGACCGGCGCGCGCGTAACCTACAACGACGTCCGCCGCTTCGGCTTCATGGACCTCGTTCCCCGCGCCGAACTGGCGACGTCGAAGCACTTCTCAGGGATGGGCATCGAGCCGCTCGGCAACGAATTGTCCGGCGAGACGCTGGCGTCGCTCTTCGCCGGCAAGATCGCGCCCTTGAAGGCCGCGCTGCTCGACCAGCGGCTCGTGGCGGGCCTCGGCAATATCTATGTCTGCGAGGCGCTGTTCCGGGCCGGGCTCCATCCGGAGGCGGAGGCCGGGACGATCGCGACGCCGACAGGGCGGCCGCGCGAGAAGGCTCATGAACTCGCCCGCATCATCCGCGAGGTGCTGGAAGAGGCGGTCGCGGCCGGCGGCTCGACGCTGCGCGATTTCGCCCATGCCGACGGCTCGCTCGGCTATTTCCAGCACCGCTTCAAGGTCTATGATCGCGAAGGCGAGCCCTGTACCGCGCCGGGCTGCGGAAAGCTGGTGAAGCGCCTCGTGCAATCGGGGCGCTCGACGTTTTATTGCGAGAGCTGTCAGCCGAGGCGGCGTCCTTAGACTGGGGTCTGCTTTGAGCCGGGAGCGGAACTTCATCGACCGCCTTATATTGGTCGTGGCTTCGGTGATGCTAGTTGCGTCCAGAACCCCAAGCCAAGCGGCAGGCTAGGCCCGCGAAGACCGTTGCCAGCAGATATTGCGGCAGACGCGGAAAGTGTCGGAGCCCAGCCAGACGTTTCCCGATGTGGGAGCTAGAGAAGATCACCACGCCGTTTACGAAAAGGCCAGAGAGGTTGAGGATTGTCGCGAGCAGCAACATCTGACCGACCAAGCTTCCGCCTTCAGGTCCGACAAATTGCGGAAACAAAGCCAGCACGAAGAGCGCCATCTTCGGGTTGAGAATGTTTGTGCCTAAACCTTCAAGAAAAATTCGCAGGGGCGACAGCCTCGACCTGCCTTCCTGCGGAGCAAACGTTAAACCGTTGGATCGCAGTGCACGGTACGCAAGATAGAGCAGATAGAGACACCCAGCCCAGCGCACGGCGTCATAAGCTGCTGGCACCGATACAAAAAGGTGGGAAAGGCCGAGCGCGGCTGCCAGCGCATGGCAATATGTCCCGACCGCGATGCCCAAATAGGTGAGGAAGCCCGAGAACCGCCCCTGGCTCACGCTTCGCGATGCGATGAGCAGCATGTCTGGGCCTGGCGTCGCCGTCAGGACAAAAGCGGCAACGGCGAAAATTCCGAGAGATGAGAGGTCCGGCATGGCGAATCCTATTCGTTGGAGCCGGAATTCCCGTCTACAGCGATCCTCAAAAACTGCAACGGATCACGCATCTGACTGGCGCTCGAAAACTCCCATTTCAAGCTGATAAGCCTGAACGGTCGAAACGGGCCGATAGCCGACATCGCCAGAACTTATACCCGCTGCCCACCAGGCCCTTAACCTCTCACCACCTCGTCCCCGAGGGGCGGCCATCCGGAGGCATGCCGTCGGTGGGGGGTGAGGGCGGCGCCCTGCGACCGGGTTTGCACCCCGGACTCGGGAGGCTGCGGGGCACCGCCGAAAGCCGCCGCCTGCGGCGGCGTCTATCGACCGTTAAAGCGCAGGCAGCGCGAGCTTGCCTGCGCGGGGTACTCCGGCCCCTGTGCGAGGAGCTCGCTGGACGGCTCGGGATATCCGAGGCCGGACGCGGAACGGATGACGAGGAGATGAGCCGAGCTGATCCGTGAAGCGTCCGGCTCAAGGAGTCCCAGCCCGATAAGCGCGGCCCGCGGCTTTCAAATCGCCGGCAACGCAGCCAAGTGTTCGCAGGCTGCGTAAACTTGCCTGCCATGCGCCACGGGGCGTGCGGCTCAATCCTTCCGCGCCGCATCCTGGCTCAACGGAAGCGGCTCTCCATACACCGCGCCTCGCGGCGCTCCGCTGCCCCTGACCGATGAACGAACGCGCGAAAGCGCGGGCGGGCGAAGGCGCACGCGCGAACCGCGACGCGAACCCTTCTCCCCCTGCGGGAGAAGGTGGCCTGGCGTAGCCGGGACGGATGAGGGGTCTCGCAGGGCTTCGACGTGAGAATGCCTCACAAAGGGCAAACGATATCGGACGGCGCGACCCCTCACCCCAACCCTCTCCCGCAGGGGGAGAGGGGGCGCTGCGCGGTTCCCGCGCCTTCTCGTCACAAGATGGTCGGGACAAGCCCGGCCATGACGGGAGGCGGCGGGGAGGCGGCGCGAATGCGCGGATGCGCGCGACGCGCATGGACCGCTCTGGCGCCGCCCGCTAAAGCTGGCGGAACACAGCATCCGGGAGGCCGCCATGGCTTATGAGACCATTCTCGTCGAGACGAAGGGCAAGGTCGGGCTGATCACGCTCAACCGCCCGCAGGCGCTGAACGCGCTCAACGGCCAGCTGATCGGCGAGATCAATGTGGCGCTCGACGGCTTCGAGCGCGATCCCGGCATCGGCTGCATCGTCATCACCGGCTCGGAGAAGGCCTTCGCTGCCGGCGCCGACATCAAGGAGATGCAGGGCCGGACCTTTCCCGGAACCTATGTCGACGACAAGTTCGAGGATTGGGACCGGATCGGCCAGCGCCGCAAGCCGATCGTCGCGGCGGTCGCGGGCTTCGCCCTCGGCGGCGGCTGCGAGCTCGCCATGATGTGCGACTTCATCCTCGCCGCCGACAACGCCAAGTTCGGCCAGCCCGAGATCAATCTCGGCGTCATTCCCGGTGCCGGCGGCACGCAGCGCCTGACCCGCGCGGTCGGCAAGGCGAAGGCGATGGAGATGTGCCTCACCGGCCGCATGATGGGCGCCGAGGAGGCCGAGCGCGCCGGTCTGGTCTCCCGTGTCGTCCCCCTCGCCGATCTCCAGGCCGAGGCGCTGAAGGCGGCCGAGACCATCGCGTCGAAGTCGCTGCCGTCGGTGATGATGGCGAAGGAGGCGGTCAACGCCGCCTTCGAGCTGCCGCTGCGGGAGGGCGTGCGCCTCGAGCGGCGCCTGTTCTCCTCGCTCTTCGCCACCGCGGACCAGAAGGAAGGCATGGCCGCCTTCGCCGAGAAGCGGAAGCCGGATTTCAGGAACGCCTGAGCCTCACCCTCATGCGTCATTCTCGGGCTTGACCCGAGAATCTCATCACGAGAAGGCACTGGTTTCCGAGATGGTCGGGGCAAGCCCGACCATGACGCCCGAGCAGGATCCCCATCATGACCACCAGCAGCCCCGCCCTTCCGACCTATTCCGATGTCGAGGCGGCGGCGGGCCGCCTGAAAGGCATCGCCCATCACACGCCCGCACTCACCTCCGCTACGGCCAACCGGCGCACGGGGGCGAGCCTCGTCTTCAAGGCCGAGAACCTGCAGCGCATGGGCGCCTTCAAGTTCCGTGGCGGCTACAACGCCATCGCCGCGCTGCCGGCCGCGCAGAAGAAGGCCGGCGTCCTGACCTTCTCCTCGGGCAACCACGCCCAGGCCATCGCCTATGCCGGCAAGCTGCTCGGCGTGCCGACCACCATCATCATGCCGGAGGACGCGCCGGTCGCGAAGGTCGAGGCCACCCGGGGCTATGGCGGCGAGATCGTCCGCTACGACCGCTACACCCAGGACCGGCTCGAGATCGGCAACCGCATCGCCGCCGAGCGCGGGCTGGCGCTGATTCCCCCCTACGATCATCCGGACGTCATCGCCGGCCAGGGCACGGCGACGAAGGAGCTGATCGACGAGGCGGGCCCCTTCGACATCCTGCTGGTTCCGCTCGGCGGAGGCGGGCTGCTCGCGGGCGCGGCGCTCGCCGCCAAGGCGCTGAACCCGGCCTGCCGCATCTTCGGTGTCGAGCCCGAGGCGGGCAATGACGGGCAGCAGTCGCTGCGCGCGGGCCGAATCGTGAAGATCGGCGTGCCCAAGACCATCGCCGACGGGGCCCAGACCGCCTTCCTCGGCGATCTCACCTTCCCGATCATCCAGGCCCTGGTCGAGGATATCGTCACGGTCGGCGATGCGGCCCTGGTCGAGGCCATGCGCTTCTTCGCCGAGCGGATGAAGCTCGTGGTCGAGCCGACCGGCTGCCTCGCCGCCGCCGCCGCCTTCACGGGCGCCGTTCCGGTCGAGGGCAGGCGCGTGGGCGTCGTCATCAGCGGCGGCAACGTCGATCTGGCGAGCTATGCCCGCTTCCTGGCGCCGGCCGCGTGAGGACGTCGCGGCGCGGGCGATTCCGGCGTTGACGCCGGGCCTGCGAGCGACTATAGCCTCGCCACTCGCGACGGCCTGCGTCAGCTCGGCCGCCGCTCACGCATTTCCATCAAGGTAGCGGTCGGGATCCGTCGGGCGAGTGCCAGGCGATCGGCCGTGATGAAGCAGACGAGGACGTACCGATGGCCAATACGACGTCGGCCAAGAAGGCGACGCGCAAGATCGAGCGCCGCACCGAGGTCAACAAGGCGCGCCGTTCGCGGATGCGGACCTTCCTGCGCAAGGTCGAGGAGGCGATCGCCTCCGGCGACAAGACCGCTGCGGCGGACGCGCTGAAGGCCGCCCAGCCGGAGATCATGCGGGCCGCCCAGAAGGGCGTGGTTCACAAGAACACCGCCTCCCGGAAGGTCTCGCGCCTGGCTCATCGCATCGGCGCCCTGGCGTCCTGAGGCACATGAATTCGCGGCTTCGGCCGCCTGTGAAAACCCGGCCCAGCGGCCGGGTTTTTTTTGGCCTCGACTCCCTCTGTCGCTTTTTTGCAACGTCTCTCGATCGCGGCGAAAATGTGCCGTCCCGGCGTGATTCTCTCGCCGGCGAGCCGGGTTGAGGGCTTGACTCTGCGGCACGCTTCAGGGTGTGCGGGCCGGCTTTCGGGGTGCCGGGGTCGCGCAGTGAAAGTGCTTATTTTTCAATCTATTAGCGGGCAAAGCATTCGGGCGGGGAAGAATCGCCGCGACTCTCTCGGGCCATGTGCGCCGGCTGAAAAAAAAATTCAGGGGACGGCCCGCCCGGCCTCCGTAAAGAAAATCTTAAGTGCGGCAACCAATTGCGCCTCTCCTGTGGAGGGCGGGGTGCGGCCGTTCGGGGTAGGACTCGGGCGCTTCGCCGAGAGAGATATTGCGGCCGATCAAGGGCGCCCTGTAAGGTCAATTCCATCGGGGGGCGGACAGCAATGGCTGCCCACGATTTCCACAGATTATCGGTGACTTGGCTCGCGACCTGGAGGGGTTGGGGAATGCGTATCTTTGTCTGGTTGCTCTGAGACGAAGTGCGGCCAATCCGCGGGGCGAGCTCTCCAAGCGTAATCGACGATCGTAGCAAGCCGGCGACTGGCGAACGGAGGCGTTCGCCGGAGGCCTGACTTATTGACCGGACTCAAGGTTCGGTGTGGTGGCCGCGCTGCGGCCGCCAGGCCGTCTTTTTGTCCATTTTTCAGCAGATGGGGCAATTGATGTTCGAACGGCGCGAACTGGGTGAGGTGGGCGACACGGCATCCTTGGTGGCGGGCATGACGGTTGCCGTCGCGGCTGGGCGGCCGGCGGCGCCGGTGGTCATGTCCGGGGACGCCGAGGGCGCCTCGGTCGACAAGGGCTCGCTCGGAGATGCCTGGGAGCGCGTCCGCCGGCGGCTGCGCGCGGAACTCGGCGAGGATGTCTTCACGAGCTGGTTCCAGCGGGTCGAGATCGCCGGGATCGTCGATGGTGTCGTCTATCTGACCGTGCCGACGCGGTTCCTGAAGAGCTGGCTCGAGGCGCATTACGCCGAGCGGCTGCGGGTCAACTGCATCGCCGAGCTGCCGGCGCCGAACGGCATCGCGCTCTCCGTGCGCCAGGTCTCGCGGGAGCAGGCGCCGCCCCGCGCCATCGCCGAGGCCGCCGCAGCGCGGGACCGCGCCGCCCCCACGGTCGCGGCCGTCGCCACGGCGCCGGCGCCGGTGGGCGACGCCCCGGCGGAGGGCGATCTCGTCGACGCCTGCGGCACCGTGCTCGACGGTCGCATGAGCTTCCGCAGCTTCATCGTCGGCAAGTCGAACCAGCTCGCCTTCGCCGCGGCCGAGCGCATCGCGGCGGCCCCGGCCGGTGCGAGCCCCTATAACCCGCTCTACCTCCATGCCGGCGTCGGCCTGGGCAAGACGCATCTGCTCCAGGCGATCGCGCAGGAGGCGCGCCGCCAGGGCAAGCGCGTCGCCTACTTCACGGCGGACCGCTTCATGTACGGCTTCGTCGCGGCGCTGAAGTCGCAGACGGCGCTCGCCTTCAAGGAGAAGCTGCGCGGCATCGATCTGCTCGTCGTCGACGACATCCAGTTCATCCAGGGCAAGTCGATCCAGCAGGAGTTCGGCCACACGATCAACGCGCTGATCGACGCCGGCAAGCAGATCGTCGTCGCCGCCGACCGGCTTTCGGGCGAGCTCGAGGCGCTCGACGAGCGCATCCGGTCGCGGCTCGGCGGTGGCCTCGTGGTCGAGGTCGGCGAGTTGGACGAGGCGCTGCGCGCCAAGATCCTGACGGCGCGGCTCGACACGCTGCAGGCGGCCCATGCGAGCTTCCACGTCAATCCCGATGTCGTCGCCTATGTCGCCCGGGTCGTGGTGACCAATGGCCGCGACCTCGACGGCGCCGCCAACCGGCTGCTCGCCCATGCCACGCTCTCGGGCCAGCCCGTCACGCTGGAGACGGCCGAGGCCGCCATCCGCGATCTCGTCCGCACCCGCGAGCCGCGTCGCGTCAAGATCGAGGACATCCAGAAGCTCGTGGCGACGCGCTACAATGTCAGCCGTGCCGATATCCTCTCGGAGCGGCGCACCGCGGCGGTGGTGAAGCCGCGCCAGATCGCGATGTATCTCTCGAAGGCGCTGACGCCGCGCTCCCTGCCCGAGATCGGCCGCCGCTTTGGCGGGCGCGATCACACCACGGTGCTGCATGCCGTGCGCAAGATCGAGAAGGCGATCGGCGAGGACCGGACCTTCCATGACGAGGTCGATCTGCTGAAGCGGATGCTCCAGGAGTGAGGCTGCGCGCCCGCGGGTCGGGGCATGCCTGACCCGGCGGCCGTTTGCCTGTGAGCGCGAGGCCGATCGCCCTTGCGCCACGGCGTGGCGTCCGGCAATGTCGCGGGCCACTCTACGGCCCGCGCATCCGCGACCGGCCCCAAGCACGCCAGAAGACTGAACGCATATGAAGGTCACGGTCGAACGCTCCACGCTGCTCAAGTCGCTCGGTCACGTGCATCGCGTCGTCGAGCGACGCAACACGATCCCGATCCTCTCGAACCTGCTCATTTCAGGCTCCGAAGCTGGACTGAGGCTGAAGGCGACGGACCTCGACATCGAGGTGGTCGAGACCGTGGCGGCCGACGTGCCGGAGCCGGGCGCGACCACCGTGCCGGCGCACACCCTCTACGACATCGTCCGCAAGCTGCCGGACGGGGCCCAGGTTTCGCTGGAAACGACCGGCGAGAGCGGTCTCGTCCTGCGTTCCGGGCGTTCGCGCTTCCAGCTCCAGACGCTGCCGGAGAGCGATTTCCCCGACATTACGGCGGGCGAGATGGCGCATCGCTTCGTGCTGCCGGCCGGCGAGCTCAAGCGCCTGATCGACAAGACCCAGTTCGCGATCTCGACCGAGGAGACGCGCTACTATCTCAACGGCATCTATCTCCACGCGCTCGACGTCGAGGGCCGGCCCGTGCTGCGGGCGGTGGCGACCGACGGGCACAGGCTCGCCCGCGTCGATACCGCCGCGCCGCAGGGGGCGGTCGGCATGCCGGGCGTCATCGTCCCGCGCAAGGCCGTGGCCGAGATCCAGAAGCTGCTCGAGGACGGCGAGAGCGAGGTCGCCGTCGAGCTGTCGGCGACCAAGATCCGGGTCGCGACCGCCGATGTGGTTCTGACCTCCAAGCTGATCGACGGCACGTTCCCGGATTACCAGCGCGTCATCCCCGGCGGCAACGACAAGCGGCTGACCGTCGACAAGGGCGATTTCGCCGCGTCGGTGGATCGCGTCTCGACCATCTCGTCGGAGCGCGGCCGCGCCGTGAAGCTCTCCATGGCCGACGGGCGCATGACGCTTTCGGTCACCAACCCGGATTCCGGGTCGGCGACCGAGGAGATCGAGGTCGACTACGATTCGTCGCCGCTCGATATCGGCTTCAACGCCCGCTATCTGATGGACATCGCCGCCCAGCTCGACGGCGACACGGCGCTGCTGAAGCTCGCCGACCCCGGCTCGCCGACCGTAATCCAGGACCGCGAGGGCGCCTCGGCGCTCTATGTGCTGATGCCGATGCGCGTCTGACGCATCGGCCCGAACAGTGGATCGCGGTTTTCGGGAAAGCCGATGCGACGGGAACGTCGGACATCGTCGGGGCGGACCCGATGATATAGGGGCGCTCCGGCCGTGACGGCCGTCGCGCGCCTGATCCTGCAGGATTTCCGCTCCTATGAAGCCCTCGATCTCCCGGTCGAGGGCCGCATCGTCGCGCTCGTCGGCGAGAACGGCGCCGGCAAGACCAACATTCTCGAAGCGCTCTCGCTGTTCGCGCCCGGCCGCGGCCTGCGCCGCGCCGAGCTTTCGGCCATGGCGCGCCAGGGCGGGGAGGGCGGCTTCGCGGTCTCGATCGCCCTGGCCGATGACGGCTCCCGGCTCGGCGTCGGCCTCGGTCCCGCCGATGCCGAGGGCAGGCGCGCGCGGCTCGCGCGCATCGACGGCGTGGCGGCGGGGTCCGCGCTGGCCTTCAGCGAGCATGTCCGGCTGGTCTGGCTGACGCCGGATCTCGACGGGCTGTTCCGCGGCGCGGCGGGCGACCGGCGCCGCTTTCTCGACCGGCTCGTGCTCGCGGTCGACCCTGCGCATGCCGCCCGCTCCGGCGCGCTCGAGCGGGCGCTGCGCTCGCGCAACCGCATTCTCGAGGAAAGCCCCGGTCAGGCGCAGTGGCTCGACGCGGTCGAGCGCGAGATCGCCGAACTCGGCATCGCCGTCGCCGCCGCCCGCGCCGAGACGGTGGCGCGCCTCTCGGCCATCATCGCCGAGACCAGCGCGACGCAGACCGTCTTTCCCCATGCCGAACTCGCCTTGTCCGGCGAGGTCGATGCGCTGGTGTCCAGCCTGCCGGCGCTCGACGCCGAGGACGCCTATCGCGACCTGCTGCGCCAGGGCCGCCATCGCGACCGGGCCGCAGGGCGCACGCTCGCGGGCCCGCAGGCCTCCGATCTGGAGGTCAGGCACGGGCCGAAGGACCTGCCCGCCAGCCTCGGCTCGACCGGCGAGCAGAAGGCGCTGCTGATCGGCCTCGTCCTCGCCCATGCCCGGCTCGTCGCCCAGATGAGCGGGCTGGCGCCGCTCGTGCTGCTCGACGAGATCTCGGCCCATCTCGATCCGCGCCGCCGCGCCGCCCTCTATGACGGGCTGACGGGGCTTGGTTGCCAGGTCTGGATGACAGGCGCTGACCCGGCGCTCTTCGCCGAATTGCCCGCCGGCGCGCAGCGGCTCGCCGTGACGGCCGGCCGCGTCGGGCCGCTCTCCTAGGGCATCGGCCCGCCTGAGAGATCGTTCGACACTGCGAGCCCTCCTCCCGAGGAGCCGCGCAGCCGCGTCTCGACGGAGGCTCCTCCGAGACGCTATTCTTGACGGAATGGTCCCTCGGAACGAGGGCTCGAGGAATGCCAGGCAGTCGCCGAGGGAGCACACGCTGTGGTTGACGATGAGTTAACCATTCCTCCCTAGGGTTATGCCATGCATCCGTCCCGGCAGGATTTTTCGGACTCGGAGCGCGCGATCGCGGCGCGTCTGCTGACGATCCTCGCGCCCCATTTCGAGGATTCGATCCGGCGCGTTCACGAGACCGGGTTCGAACAGGGCATCTCCGAGATGGAGCGGCAGCTCCATCGGGATGTGTCGATCAAGTACGATCGCCTCTTCGCGCTCCAGTTCGACGCCGACTACATGGCGGCCAAACGGCGTCTCGTGACCCATGCGAACCGGAGCGACATCCAGCTCGCCGACTACCCCCTGTTCTTTCTCACCGACTTCTCGCGCTTCGTCGGCGTCGTGGCCGCGCGCTGGAAGCGGCGGTGGGGTCCGCTCGACCAGGCGCTGCACGTCTTCTGCAAGCTGCTGCTGACGGACATCTCCTATTCCCTGTCCTGCTTCGACGAGGAGATCGACGCGGCCATGGCCCGACGGCTCTCCGGGCTCGAGAGCGCCTTTCGCGAGGGGATCGCCCGGCGCATCGCCGCCATCGAGGGTAGCGTGGGGCAGCTCTCCGAGGTCTCGGAGCGGCTCTCCGCCAAGGCCGCCGAGACGCTCTCGGCCGTCGCGGACACGCAGAACCGGCCCGACCGGGTCTCGGAGTCGGTGGCCGAGATCGTCGCCGCCACGCGCAGCTTCGGAAATTCCTGTGCCGACATCAGGCAGGAGACAGCGGCCTCGAGCCATGCGGCCGACGATGCCGCCGTCGAATGTCGCGGCATCGCCGAGAGCGTCACGGTGCTCCAGCAGGCCAATCTGCGCATCGGCAGCGTCGTGGAGCTCATTCGCAGCCTCGCCGGCCAGACCAATCTGCTGGCCTTGAACGCCACCATCGAGGCGGCGCGGGCGGGAGAGGCGGGGCGCGGCTTCGCCGTCGTCGCCGGCGAGGTCAAGTCCCTGGCCAGCGCGACGAACAGCGCCACCGAGACCATCCGCGACGGTGTCGAGGAGGTGATCAGGGCCGGCCGTGCGATCGAGGAGGCGGTCGCGCAGCTCGGCAGCACCATCGAGGCGATGCAGGGCAGCGCCCGCCTCGTCGCCGCCTCGGCCGCCGGTCAGGCCGGCCGCATCCAGGAGATCGCCGCCCAGGCCGAGGTCTCGTCGGGCGGAGTCGACGTCATCGCGCGCCATGCCGTTCTCGTCGAGAGCCTCGCGGCGGAGGTCTCCGCGCTGGCCTGGAACATGGACGGCCATGTCCGCTCGGCCTCGGACCTGGCCCGGCAGCTCGATGGGTCGATCGGCGGCTTCCTCGGCGAGGTCGCGGCCGCGCGCGCCGAACGGCACGGCAGTATCATCCGCGTCCAGGCCGGCTGATCCGGCTTTAAGGCCGGCTTGGGGCTGGCCAAGCGGGCGCCGCTGCGGCACACCGGTCCGCATGTCGCAAGACCGCGAATCGGACGCCCGCGCCGTCCTCAAATCCGTTTTCGGCTATGACGATTTCCGCCCCGGCCAATGGGAGGTGATCGAGGCCGCGCTCGCCGGTCGCGACGTCTTCGCCGTGATGCCGACGGGGTCGGGCAAGTCGATGTGCTACCAGCTGCCCGCGCTGGTCGCGGGCGGGCTGACCCTCGTCGTCTCGCCGCTGATCGCCCTGATGCGCGACCAGGTCGGCCAGCTCCTGCGCGCGGGCGTGCAGGCCGCCTCGCTCAATTCGATGAACAGCGAGGAGGAGGCGTCCCGCGCCTGGGAGCAGCTCAATGCGGGCGAGCTTCGCCTGCTCTTCGTCTCGCCGGAGCGGCTGGCGGGCGAGGGGCTGGTCGCGCGGCTGCGCCGCCTCGGCGTGACGCGCCTCGCCATCGACGAGGCCCATTGCGTCTCGCAATGGGGCCATGACTTCCGGCCCGAATACCGTCTGCTGTCCAAGGTCCGCGAGGCGCTGGGCGGTGTCCCCGTCACGGCGCTGACCGCGACCGCCGACCGCCAGACGCGCGACGACATCGCCGGTCAGCTCTTCCCCGCGCCGCCGCACATGGTGGTGCACTCCTTCGACCGGCCGAACCTCAAGCTCGCCTTCGCGCCCAAGGACCAGCCGCGCCGCCAGATCGACGACTTCCTGCGCCGCCATCGCGGCGGCTCGGGCATCGTCTACTGCTCGTCGCGCAGCCGCACCGAGCGCCTGGCCGAGGGCCTGCGCGAGAAGGGCTGGAACGCGCTCGCCTACCACGCGGGCATGGAGCAGGTGGAGCGCAACCGCAATCAGGACGTCTTCCTGCAGGAGGACGGCGTCGTCGTCTGCGCCACGGTCGCCTTCGGCATGGGCATCAACAAGCCGGATGTGCGCTTCGTCGTCCATGCCGACATGCCGGGCTCGATCGAGGGCTACTACCAGGAGATCGGCCGTGCCGGCCGCGACGGGTTGCCGGCCGATACGCTGACCCTCTACGGCACCGACGACATGGCGCTGCGCCGCCGCCAGATCGACGAGAAGCCGATCGACGAGGAGCGCCGCCGCATCGAGCACCGGCGCCTCAACGCCATGATCGACCTGTGCGAGAACGCGCTCTGCCGCCGCAGCGCGCTGCTGGCCTATTTCGGCGAGGAGGTCGCGCCCTGCCGCCACGGTGCCGCGCGTTTCGCCTGCGATCTCTGCGGCGCGGACGCGCCCGCTCTCGCCGACACCACGCTCGACGCCCGCAAGCTGCTCTCGGCCGTGATCCGCACCGGCCAGCGCTTCGGCGCCGGCCATCTCGCCGACATCCTCACGGGCAGCGCGACCGAGCAGGTGCGCCGCCTTAACCATGACGGGCTCAAGACCTTCGGCGTCGGCCAGGACAGGCCGAAAGGGGCCTGGATGGCGCTCGCCCGCAAGCTCTTCGCCGCCGATGCGCTGGCCGAGGCGAGCAGCGATCACGGCGGCTTCCGCCTGACGCCGAAGGGCGAGGACATCCTCTTCGGCCGCGAGAGCATCGCGCTCCGGGTCGATCCCTTCGTCGACGGGCGCGCGCGCCGGGGAGCGCGCGAGGCCGCCCGCGCTGACGGGCTCGACGAGGGGACCGCCGCGCTCTTCGAGCATCTGCGCAAGCTGCGCCTGGAGCTCGCGCGCGAGGAGGGCGTCGCCGCCTACATCATCTTCACCGATCGCACGCTGATCGCCATGGCACGCGAGCGCCCGCTCGGCCTCGAGGAGATGCGCCGGATCGAAGGGGTGGGCGAGCGCAAGCTCGCGCAATATGGCGAGGCCTTCGTCGACGCCATCGCGGAGTTCCGCGGGTAAGTCTCGCCCGCAGATGCCGTCATTCTCGGGCGGAGCGCAGCGCAGACCCGGGAACCTCTTCCAGAGAGCGACACGGGAGCCTTCATCGGCATGAGATGCTCGGGTCGAGCCCGAGCATGACGGCCTGGCCCGGACGCCGCCGAAAACGCGCCGACTCGCGCACGCACGCGTATGCGCGTGAAAAAGCCATCGTCAGCCCCTATATTGGGCGCTCGAATCAGAATGCCGCGGGCGTGTGCTCGCCCGCTCAGGGAATGAATGATGACCGACGCTGCCCTCACGCCCCAACCGCAGGACTACGGCGCCGATTCCATCAAGGTTCTCAAGGGGCTGGATGCGGTCCGCAAGCGGCCGGGCATGTATATCGGCGACACCGATGACGGCTCCGGCCTGCACCACATGGTCTATGAGGTGGTCGACAACGCGATCGACGAGGCGCTGGCCGGTCATGCCGATCTCGTCACCGTGACGCTGAACGCCGACGGTTCCGTCACCGTCAGCGACAATGGCCGCGGCATCCCGACCGATATCCACAGCGAGGAAGGCATCTCGGCGGCCGAGGTCATCATGACCCAGCTCCGTCTCGGTCGTCAACGCGCTCTCGATTTCGCTCAAGTTGCGCATCTGGCGCGGCGGGCACGAGCATTTCATGGAGTTCCGCCATGGCGAGGCCGTGGCGCCGCTCGCCGTCGTGGGTCCGCAGGGCGACAGGAAGGGCACGGAGGTGACCTTCACCCCGTCCCAGGAGACCTTCACCATGGTGGAGTTCGACTACAAGACGCTGGAGCGGCGCCTGCGCGAGCTCGCCTTCCTCAACTCCGGCGTGCGCATCGTCCTCACCGATGCCCGCCATGCCGAGGTCGTGCGCGAGGAACTGATGTACGAGGGCGGCGTCGAGGCCTTCGTGCGCTATCTCGACCGGACCAAGACGGCGGTTCTGGCGCAGCCGATCACGCTGACGTCGGAGAAGGACGGCATCACCGTCGACGTCTCGCTCTGGTGGAACGACAGCTACCACGAGAACGTGCTCTGCTTCACCAACAACATCCCGCAGCGCGACGGCGGCACCCATCTCGCCGGCTTCCGCGCCGCGCTGACTCGCCAGGTCACGGGCTATGCAGAAAGCTCCGGCATCTCGAAGAAGGAGAAGGTCCAGCTCACCGGCGACGACTGCCGCGAGGGCCTGACGGCGATCGTCTCGGTCAAGGTGCCCGACCCGAAATTCTCCTCGCAGACCAAGGACAAGCTGGTGTCCTCGGAGGTGCGCCCGGTCGTCGAGAACGTCGTCAACCAGGCGCTCTCGACCTGGCTGGAGGAGCATCCGAGCGAGGCCAAGACCATCGTCGGCAAGGTGGCGGAAGCCGCGGCCGCGCGCGAGGCCGCCCGCAAGGCCCGCGATCTCACCCGCCGCAAGGGCGCGCTCGACATCGCCTCGCTCCCGGGCAAGCTGGCGGACTGCCAGGAAAGAGACCCGGCCAAGTCCGAGCTGTTCATCGTCGAGGGTGACTCGGCCGGCGGCTCCGCCAAGCAGGGGCGCGCCCGCGAATATCAGGCGGTGCTTCCGCTGCGCGGCAAGATCCTCAACGTCGAGCGCGCGCGCTTCGACAAGATGCTCTCCTCCGACCAGGTCGGGACGCTGATCACGGCGCTGGGGACGGGCATCGGCCGCGGCGAGGCCGATCAGGGCGGCTTCAACCTCGCCAAGCTGCGCTACCACAAGATCATCATCATGACCGACGCCGACGTCGACGGCGCGCATATCCGCACCCTGCTGCTGACCTTCTTCTTCCGGCAGATGCCGGAGCTGATCGAGGGCGGGCATCTCTTCATCGCCCAGCCGCCGCTCTACAAGGCGGCCCGCGGCAAGTCGCAGACCTATCTCAAGGATGAGCGCGCGCTCGAGGAGTATCTGGTCGAGACGGCGCTGGATGGCGCGGTCTTCCGGACCAGCGACGGCATCGAGCGCGGCGGGGCCGATCTGCGCGCGCTGATCGAGGAGGCGCGCGCCGTCCGCAACACGCTCGGCCTGCTGCATTCCCGCTATGACCGCCGCGTCGTCGAGCAGATGGCGATCGCGGGCGCGCTGCGCCCGGTGGCGGACGATGCCGATCAGGCGGCGCTCGACGCGGCCGCGCTGGTCGCCCGACGGCTGGACGCGATCTCGGACGAGCTGGAGCGCGGCTGGGAAGGGCACGTCGCCGAGGGGGGCTTCCACTTCTCGCGCATGGTGCGCGGCGTGAAGCAGGTCGCGCTGCTCGATTCCGGCCTGCTCGCCAGCGCCGAGGCCCGCAGGCTCGATGCCGCCGCGGCCTCCCTGCGCGAGAGCTATGCCGGGCCGGGCGTCCTCAGCCGCAAGGGCGACGACCATGTCGTCAACGGACCGACCGACCTGTTCGAGGCGGTGACGGCGATCGGCAAGAAGGGCGTCGCCCTGCAGCGCTACAAAGGGCTGGGCGAGATGAATCCCGACCAGCTCTGGGAGACCACGCTCGACCGCGATGCGCGTTCGCTGCTGCGCGTCCGCAACGACGACACCGCGGATGCGGACGATCTCTTCGTCAAGCTGATGGGCGACGTCGTCGAGCCCCGCCGCGAGTTCATTCAAGCGAACGCGCTGAACGCGACGGTCGATATCTGACGCCGTCGCCGGCGTCGGATCGGTTCTTCCCGTCAGGCGGCCCGCCGCGTCGGCGCGGAGGCGGCGACGGACATGACGGCATCCGGCCCGGTCCGGAACGCCGCCACGAGGTCGTTGAGCTGGGCGATGCGGTCGGAGAGCGAGGCGGCGGAGGCCGCGCTCTGCTCGGAGAGCGCAGCGTTCTGCTGTGTCATTTCGTCGAGATGGGCGACGGCCTGGCTCATCTCGTCGATGCCGCTGGCCTGTTCGCCCGAGGCGGCGGAGATCTCGGCGATGGTGGCCGCGACCTTCTGCGAGGCGCCGAGAATCCGCTCCAGCGCTTCGCCGGCCTGGCGCACCAGCTTGACGCCCTCGCCGACCTCGCTGTTCGAGGAGGAGATCAGCGTCGAGATGTCCTTGGCCGCTTCACTTGAACGCTGCGCCAGCGTGCGCACCTCGGAGGCGACGACCGCGAAGCCCTTGCCGGCGTCGCCGGCGCGGGCGGCTTCCACCGCCGCGTTGAGCGCCAGCAGATTGGTCTGGAAGGCGATGTCGTCGATCACCCGGATGATGTCCGAGATCTTCTGCGAGGCGCTCTCGATCCGCGACATCGCATCGACCGCCTGGCCGGCGATGGCGCCGCCGCTCTGGGCGGCCTCCATCGCCTCGGTGGCGATGGCAGCCGCCTGGCGCGAGGCCTGTGCGGTCGCCTTGACGGAGGCCGCGAGTTCCTCGGTCGTCGCCGCCGTCTCCTCGAGACTCGCGGCCTGGTCTTCGGTGCGCTTCGACAGGTCGTCGGCGCCCATATTGATCTCGCGCGCCGCGAGCCCGACATCGGCGGAGGTGGTCTGGATCGTCCTGACCGTCGCCGAGAGGCGATCGACGGTGTCGTTGATCGCGTTCTTGAGATCGGCCAAACGCCCGCGATAGGCGGTGTCGACGCGACGGGTCAGGTCGCCGCCCGCGACCGATTGCAATGCCGCTGCGAATTCCGTCGTCGCGCCGTTCACCACGGCATTGATTTCATTGATGCCGGAAACCAGGTCGCCGAGCGGACCGCCCACATCGCCGACGCTGGCATGGCCCGAGAAGTCGCCGTTCTGCGCGGCGCTGACGATGACGGCGACCTCGCCCAGGAGCTTCTGGACATTGGCCGCCTGCTGGCTGTCGGCCAGCATCGCGAGTTCGCGGTCACGACGCGCCGCCTCGAGCGAGAGCGCGTTCGCGCGATAGGCTTCCAGCGCGCCGCTGAGGGCCCCGATCTCGTCGGGAGAGGCGGCGGCGGGAATGGGCTGCGAGAAATCGCCGGCCTGCATGACGTCCAGCGCGGATTTCAGGGCGACGACCGGCTTCGCGATGCGGCGCTGCACGCCGCGCCAGCTCAGCACGCAGACGACGAGCAGGGCCGCCAGCAGCGCGCCGATGACGGCGAGCTGCGTCCAGGCCGCGTTGAGCTTCTCCTGCGTCGTGCTCGCCATGTCGTCGAGCGACTGCGTGATGGCCGAGAGCATGGCCGTGAACGGGCCGTTGCACAGCGTCGTCCAGTCCTCGGCCGCGATCAGGGGGGCGGTCCCCTGTCCGAGCTTGCCCGTCAGCGCGTCCATGGCCTTGTTGGCGGCCTCCATCTCGGCCCCCATCACGCCCACCTTGCGGACGAGTTCGGCACCGACGCCGCTGCGCTGCGTCAGCTGGCGCAACTGCTCCATGCTTGAATCGGCCACGCCGCGCAATTCGCCGAGGCGGCGGATCTGCGCCGGCTCCAGCGGCTTGCCGGAAGCCATATGCGGCCGCAGCACGGAGCATTGGAGGCCGTAGTTCGATCGGGTTCGCCAGCCGGTGGATTTGACGTTCTGGAGATCGGCCATGATCGGGTCGGAAAGGCGCACGGCGAGCGAGGTTGCGTCGGCCGCCTTGACCAGCGCCGTCTCGATATCGCCCACGCCGTTGTACCAGGGCATCGTCGCCTGCAGGCTGCGCTGGGCCTTCGGCTTGGCGGCCTCGGCGCGCAGATCGGCGAATTTCGCGTCGGTGGCCTTCTGCTGGGTGGCCACGGCGTCCGCCAGAGCGGCACGGTTGGGCAGCGAGGTCGCCGCGAGCCGTTCCACCGCCGCGTCCAGATCCTTGCGGTTGGCCTGCTCGACCTTGACGATGATCGGGGTCGGATCCTCGGCGGCCTGGATCGCGGTCTGGGCTTGGCCGCGATTGGCGCGGATGCTGTTGCCGGCGATCAGCAGGGCCTTGTCGGCTTCGACCAGGCTCGCCAGCCGCATGTTCTCACGCACATCGGCAAAGGATTGGCTTGCCATGTAGGTCAGCGCCCCCACGCCCGGAATGCACAGGCATGCCATGGTCGCGACGAGGTAGTTTTTGATCGAGGCGGAGAACAGCTGCACGGTGATCATCCTGATCGCTGCGGCATCGCAAAGCCTTCGGATCACGATGTCGCCTGGAATCCTGACGGGGAGCCTGCGGCAGAATGATTAAAAATATCTCTTTCTCGAGGGCAGTTGCGTAACCTTAACGAATGCGGGCGCGTGATCGTCAGGTGCCTCCGAAGACGGACCAGCCCGTCGCCTCGGCCACGCGCTCGAGCGCGAGCGTCCCGAGCATCGAGTTTCCGGCGCTGTTCAGCCCCGGCGACCAGACCGCGATCGCGGCCTTGCCCGGAGCGATCGCGAGAATGCCGCCGCCGACCCCGGACTTGCCCGGCAGTCCGACGCGATAGGCGAAGTCGCCGGATGCGTCGTAATGCCCGCAGGTCAGCATCAGTGCGTTGATCCGGCGAGCCCGCTGGGGCGAGACCACGCGCGCGCCGCCCTGGTCGTGAAGCCCGCCATGCATCAGGAAGCGCCCCGCCATGGCGAGCTGGCGGCAGCTCATCGCGATGGCGCATTGATGGAAGTAGACGCCGAGCGTCAGCTCCGGCGCATGGCGGATATTGCCGAAGGCCCGCATGTAGTTGGCGAGCGCGATGTTGCGGAAGCCGGTCGCCTGCTCGGCGCGCGCCACCACGTCGTCGATATGGATGCCGTCGTCGTCGGCGAGATAGCGGACGAAACGCAGCAATTCGCCGATGGCGACGCGCGGCTCGTGCCCGGCGAGGTTGATGTCGCAGACGACGAGCGCACCGGCATTGATGAAGGGGTTGCGCGGGATGCCCTGCTCGCGCTCCAATTGGACGATGGAATTGAACGGCGTGCCCGAGGGCTCGCGCCCGACCCGTGTCCACAGCGTGTCGCCCGCCTTGCCGAGCGCCTGCGTCAGGGCGAAGACCTTGGAGATGCTCTGGATCGAGAACGGCTCGTCGCTGTCGCCCGCGACATGGACATCGCCCTCGGCCGTGACGATGCACAGGCCGAAATGGCCCGGGTCGATGCGGGCGAGCGGCGGGATATAGGTCGCGACCTGGCCTCGCTCGGCGAGGCCGGCCATCTCGGCGGCGATCTGCTGAACGAGAGCCGTCAGATCGGTCAAGCCGGGCTCCTCGGCGCTCGCGACGGCGTCAGCTCGCCTTGCGGTAGACCCAGACCCGCGCCGGCGGGATGTTGCGCAGGACCCAGTCCGAGACGAAGGACTTCAGGCCCGAGCCCTTCCGGGGCACCGGCGAGATCACCGAATAGGTGAACTGGATGAAGGGCGCGCCCTCCACCAGCAGGGTGAAGGCGTCCTTCGCGAGCGCGCTGCGCATCGCGGGCGGATGGTTGAACAGCGGCAGGCTGGAGACGACCGCGGTCGCCTTCTCGGTCAGATATCCCGAGAGCGTGGTCGAGAGCGCATAGGCATCGCCCTCGACGACGCTCGCCTTCGGAAAGCGCTCGCGCAGCAGCTTGCAGAATTCGGGGCTGTATTCGACGAGGATCAGCCGGCTCTCCTCGACGCCGCGCTCGATCAGCGCCTCCGTCACCGGCCCGGTGCCCGGCCCGATCTCGATCACGGGGCCCGGCACGGAAGGGTCGACGAAGGAGGCCATGCGCCGCGCCAGCGCCGGGCTCGACGGCGTCACCGAGCCGGTCCGGCGCGGATCGTCGATCCAGGACTTGATGAAGCGCGCCTCGTCGCCGAGCTTGCTGCGCGCCACGTTGACGCGCGACTTCAGCTTCTCGGCGGTGCTGCGCACCTCGCCCTCGACCTTGTAGCGGACGGCGGCGACCTTGAGCTTGGCCTCCGCCAGGCTGTCGGCGAAGTCGGCGGCCGTCACCCGGACCTCGTCCTCCAGGCGTATGGCGACGCGGGACTGCCCGATGCGGCTTGCAAGCGAGGTCGCCCGGGCTGGTCGGTGGCGGGTCGTTGTCGACATTGTTTTCTCTGCCATCCCTTGGGCGGGGCCGTGGTGGACCTCTCCGCGCGGACCCGCCGGCCCGCACGTTACCCACGCGGCATATGGGGTCAAGGGCGGGCAGATGCCAAGCCCCGCCTGCGCAGGTCGCGCGCGCGTTCGCTCGCGCAGGGTTCGCTCGTCGCCGACACCCGGCATGCGCGCGGCGCTCGGGAGGCGCTTCGGGCCGGGTTTCACCCCGGTGGAACCAGAAGCCGGGGCCGAACGTTTCTTTTTCGTTGAGTGGCGCGCCTCAGGGCAGGAACATGGGGAGAAGTCAGATGCAGCATCGGAGTTTCTCCGCCGTGATGCGGGCCTTGCTGTTCTTCGGCATCATGGCCGCGGGTGTGGGTGTGTTGACCGCCGGCGCCGCGCTGCAACTGCCGACCGACGAGAGTTCGGCGACCGTCGCGGCCCTGCGTGGCCGGGCGCCCGTGGTCGAGGAACACCGCGAGTTCGCGGCCGCGCCGTCCGCGCCGGCCTCCCTGGACAAGGCGAGGGCACGCCAGGCCATGGTCGAGCGGTCCGCCGGGGCGGTCATCCTTCGCTGAGGGGCGAGGGAACAATCCGGTCGGGTTCCGGGTTTCTTCGCGTGGCTCCCGGCGAGCCGCATGGATTTGGGAAGCCGCCTCCGGGCGGCTTGTTTTTTGCTGAGTGGGCCCGGCCGGCGGGGCCAGGGGACATGGCATGTATCTGCGCATCCGTCACAGCACCACCTATCGCTATGCGGGCCCGGTCGCTTTCGGGCCGCACCGCCTGATGCTTCGGCCGCGTGACAGCTTCGACCTGCGGGTGCTGGACACGGCCCTGTCGATCACGCCGCAGGCCCGTCTTCACTGGATGCACGATGCCTATGGCAACTCCGTCGCCATCGCGAATTTCGACGAGGAGGCGGATACGCTCGACATCGTCAGCGAGCTCACAGTCCAGCGCTTCGGCCCGGCGCTGCTGCGCACCGAGATGGAGCCGGCGACGGCGCTGACGGGCGTCGTCTACACCGAGAACGAGAGGGCCGTGCTGAGGCCCTATCTCGATCTCGCCGCGGCCGATCCCGACGGCGTTCTCGATCGCTGGCTGGCCGATTTCCGCGCGCGGATCGGCCAGGGCTCCGGCCATTTGCTGCGGGACCTCGCCCATGCGCTTCACGATGGGCTCGGCTACGCCCTGCGCTATGACGAAGGCACGCAGCACCCCGTCGACACGCTCGACGCGGGCACCGGCTCCTGTCGCGACTATGCCTGGCTCTTCATCGAGCTCGCGCGGCGCATGGGGTTCGCCGCACGGTTCGTCACCGGCTACATCCATGACCGCGCGCCCGAGGCCGGCAGGCTGAATTCGGCCATCGGGCTGACGCATGCCTGGTCCGAGGTCTTCATTCCCGGAGACGGCTGGGTCGAGTTCGATCCGACCAACGATCTCGTCGCCGATCGCCAGCTTCTGCGCGTCGCCGTCGCTCGCGTGCCGGAGGATGCCTCGCCGGTCTCCGGCAGCTTCGTCGGCCCGGCCGGGTCCTTCCTCGGTCTCGGCGTCGGCGTGACGATCGACACCGTCGATAGCGCGGCGTAGGCGCGGGGTGCGCGCCGGCCGCGCGTCACGCGCTGTGCCGGATGCGCCAGCGGCCGAGAACGCGCCCTTCCGCAGGGCGGGCCTCGACGATCTCGATCTGGGCGAGCAGCCCGGCGAAGAGTCGCGGCGGCTCCGAATTCTCGACCGCGAGGTCCGTCTCCAGCGACACCTCGATGGTCGAGGGGTCGAGGTCGACCACCGACATCACGATGCCGAGGTCGGGAACCTGGCGCAGCACGCGCGAGGACAGGTCGACGAGCAGGAAGCCGAGCGGAATGATGCGGTCGACGGATAGCTGCGCCTTCGTCTCGAAGCGCCCCGTCACGCTCTGCCCGCGCCGCGCGATCAGGTTGGCGATCATCGTCACGACGTCTTCGAGAAAGAGATCGACCCGGACCGGCTGCATCTCGCCATCGGCCAGCGTGAACCGATAGGCCGCGGACAGCACGTGCACGCGGCACTCGGCATCGGCCAGGGCGATCCGCGCCTCGTCGCGATAGGAGCGCTTGCTGAGGCCGATATAGCTCTGGACCACCTGCAGGCTGTTCTTCACGCGGTGATGCAGCTCGCGCACGAGGAAGCGGTTGTCGTCGAGCGCGGTCTGCAGCTTGCGCTGGCGGGCCTCCTGCTCCTCGACCATGGTGTTGAAGGCCTCGGCGACGCTGCGGATGTCGGCCGGCATCTCCTCCGCGAGGGCGACGCGCGCCGTCGGCTCCGCCAGCCTCGCCCGGGCCGTGTGCTCGATGCTCCTCAGCCAGCGGACGCAGTGCTGGTCGATGGCGCGCAGATAGACGATGCACAACAGGGCGAGCGTCGCCAGCGGAGCCAGCAGGAGCACGAGGAACTGCACCAGCGCGGCGCGCTCCGGCTTGCCGTCGAAGCTGACGACGACATGGAAGCCCGGCGGCGAAACCGGCCGCGTGACATAGCTGCGCTCTTCGCCCTTGCGGCTCTGGCCCCACCAGCGCTGCCTCGTCTCCGGCGGCGCGCTCGCGTCGGCGGCCGGCAGCCACCCCGCGTCGTCGCCCTGCGGGCCTCGGCTGCTGACGACGGCGCCGTCCTGCGAGACCAGGGCCGCGTTCATGCTCTCGCTGGCGTCGCCCAGGTCGAAGACCTGGTCGAGCAGGCTCGAATCGGCCAGGAGAAGGGCGTCGCTGGACGGGCCGCCGCGTGTCTGGACCGCCACGAAGGATCGGCCGCCGACGGTGACGTAGTCGTAGCGCATCGATCCGTCCCGGGTCGCGCTGGCCGCGAGCGAGGCCGGTCTCGCCTTGAGCTCGGACGAGACCCGCACGAGGTCTGCCGGCTGCACGCCGGGCACGACCGAGCCCTGGCAGGCGCCGCCATCCGGCATCTGGATCAGGAAGGCGAGATAGCCGCGCACCTGCCGGAGCATCCGCGCGTCGACGACGCCGCATTCGCCCGTCAGGTCTCGGGAGTGCGCGGCCATCGCGCTCCACGAGTCGAGCGAACGCGCGGCGCCGCGATACCAGACGCGGATCCGGATGGCGAAGTCCTCGGCTGCGCGCTCCTGCGCCCGCTCGATCGCGCTGGTGACCGAGCGATAGGTGCTGACGGCGGTGATCGCCGTCAGGCAGGCGATGGGGAACGCGATCGCCACCAGCAGCGCCAGAAGCCGTCCGCGAACCGAGCTGAACCGGGCAAGCCGCATCTAGGGCTCGTTTCCCACGGGTGAGAAGCCGTGAAGCGCGCTCGTCCCGCGCCACGTCATATCCGACAGGCGCGGGGCAGAAGCGCTCTCCGGCAAGGAGCCTGCCAGGCGCCGCCGGCTTTCGGACAGGGACGGCCGGTCCCGCGTCCGCCATCCGCTCGCCCGCCGTTCTGGGCCGATCATGATTGAAGCCTTCTAGACGACGACCTGCGAACCGGCCCTTTGCATCGCCGCCGCGCTCTTGCGGTCCGGCCCGAGATCGTCCGCCCCGCCGATCGAGAGCATCTCCGCCAGCCTCGTCCGGGCGCGGTTGACGCGGCTCTTGATCGTGCCGATCGCGACGCCGCAGATTTCCGCCGTCTCCTCATAGGAGAGGCCCGTGGCTCCGACCATGATCAGCACCTCGCGCTGTTCCTCGGGGAGCTGGGCCAGCGCCTTGCGGAAATCGGCGAGATCGAGATGGCTCTCCTGATTGCCATGCGTCGCCAGACGCTCGGCATAGGTGCCTTCGCTGTCCTGAACCTCGCGTCCGCGCTTGCGATAGAGCGAGTAGTAGGTGTTGCGCAGGATGGTGAAGAGCCAGGCGCGCAGGCTGGTGCCGGGCTCGAATTTCTCGGAGTTCCCCCAGGCCTTCAGCAGGGTGTCCTGGACCAGGTCGTCGGCGAGCTGCATCGACCCCGAAAGCGACGCCGCGAAGGCGCGCAGGTTCGGGATTTCGCGGATCAGCCCGTCCTTGAAGTCATTCGCGCTCATCGGTCGAAGCTCCGGCTGCGCGGGTCTCGGTGGCTTCCAGTTGCGCCAGCAGCACCAGGAACTTGTCCGGCACGGGCGCATTCACGATGTCGTCGTAATGCGCCTTCAGCGATCGCCCGATCGATTCCTGTACCTTCGGATCGAGGACGAAATCGCCGTCCTCCTCCGCATCCCTGCCTGAATCGACTCTGGCCACGCTCATGCTCTTCATCCCAGCCCCGTTCCGAAGCGAGGGCTCCGTATGCCGGAACCCAATTCGGTAAACCAGACAGCTCTCGCACGGCCGCTGCTTCCGAGCGATGCCGACAATGCTGCTCGATCTAAACAGGCTCCGTACGCAAAGGTTCCGGCTTCCGCAAAAAATAAATCGCTTGTCAGAAGTGTGCGTGGAGGCCACCCTTTTTGTCTCGAATTAGGGACCAATCCATGACGATCGCCAAGGAAATCGCCCCGAACTTGCCCTATCTGCGGCGCTTCGCCCGAGCGCTGAGCGGAACTCAGGCGAGCGGCGACGCCTATGTCGTCGCCATGCTGGAGGCGCTCGTGCTCGACCCTTCGGTCTTCCCGAGGGAGCTCGGCCCACGGATCGGCCTGTACCGGACGTTCCTCAAGCTCTGGTCCTCCGTCGGCGTCAACAATGCCGAGGGCGCGCCTGTCGAACTCGGGCGCACCCCGGCCGAGCGCAACCTCGAGGCGCTGACGCCCCGGCCGCGCCAGGCCTTCCTGCTGCGGACCGTCGAGGGCTTCAGCCTCGACGAGGTCGCCGCGATCATGGACACCACGCCGGCGGAAGCGTCGTCTCTCGTTCAGGCCGCCGGTCAGGAGATCGCCGAGCAGGTCGCGACGGACGTGCTCATCATCGAGGACGAGCCGATCATCGCGCTCGACATCGAGACGATGGTCGAGGAGCTCGGCCACCGGGTCACCGGCGTCGCCCGCACGCAGCGGGAGGCGATCGCCCTCGTCGCGCGGAAGCGCCCCGGCCTCGTCCTGGCGGACATCCAGCTCGCCGACGGCAGCTCGGGCCTCGACGCCGTCAACGAGATCCTGGCTTCGATCGACGTGCCGGTGATCTTCATCACCGCCTATCCCGAGCGTCTCCTGACGGGCGACCGGCCGGAGCCGGCCTTCCTGATCACCAAGCCGTTCCAGCCGGAGGCCGTGAAGGCGGCGATCAGTCAGGCGCTGTTCTTCGATCGACGCGCCGGACGCAAGGCGGCCTGAGCGGCCGCGCTCCGGAACATGCGCGGCGCCCTGGCGTTGCGCTGGGATGAGGCTCGAGCGGAAGCGGTTTCATTCGGTTGTCGGTAACTCGGTTGCGGGAGTTCCCAATGGCTATGACCTGCCTTGCGGCTCTGATTGCGGCCATGTCCCTCGCGATGGCGCTGTTCGGCGGGGTCGTTCCGCCGGGAGCCATCGTCTCCGAGATCCTCTCCCTCGTTCTCGCGGGGACCACCGGCTTGCTCGTCGCGGGCTTTTCGGCGCTGGACAGCTGACCGCGGCGGGCGCGCTCGCCCGCGCCCTCACGGCTGCGATGCTCGGTGCCGTCGCAATGGTCGGGTCGTGCCTGCCCGCGAACGCGCAGGACGGTGCCGCGCCGCTGCCGCCGCCGCGTCCGGAAGCGCTGCGCCCGAGCCCGACATCCGCTCCGCCACGACCCGCGTCTCCTGGGCCGGACAAGCGGCAGGCCGGCGCCTCTCTTCCCGTTCGCGAGGCCGACTCGGCCTGTCCGGAGATCCTGTCGGCCGTTCCCGGCAACCGTGTCAGGGCGGTGTCGATCAAGGCGTCGGAGCAGGGCTGCACGGTCCTGGAGCCCGTGACCGTCGAAGCGCTCGCCATCCGCGGGCCGGCGGGGCCGCTCCAGATCCGCATCGACCCGCCGGTCACCCTCGCCTGCGACATGGCTCGCGTCGTGGCGGACTGGCTCGATACCACGGTGCAGCCGCTGGCGCGGGGGCATTTCGGCCGCGATCTCGCATCGCTGCGGGTCGGCGGGGGCCATGAGTGCCGGCGCCGCAATCGCAGCACCGCGGGGCCGCTCAGCGAGCACGCCACAGGCCGGGCGCTCGACGTCTTCGGCTTGACGCTGGCCGGGCCGGAGCCGGATGCCGGCGTGACGGTGGAGGCGCCGAAGGGGCAGGTGCAGAACCGCTTCCTCGAGGCCGTGCGCCAATCCGCCTGCGGAGCCTTCGCCACGGCGCTCGGGCCGGGCAGCGACGCCGCCCATGCCGATCATCTTCACCTCGACATCATGGAGCGGCGCTCCGCCGCGTCTCGTTTCTGCCAATGAGACGCGATAGCTGTAAGGCTGTGCCTAGGCGAAGGAGCGCACCAGCCCGCCGATCAGCAGGTTCCAGCCGTCGATCAGCACGAAGAAGATCACCTTGAACGGCAGGGAGATCACCGTCGGCGGCAGCATCATCATGCCCATCGACATCACGATCGTCGCGACGATCATGTCGATCACGAGGAAGGGCAGGGCGATCAGGAAGCCGATCTCGAAGGCCCGCCTGAGCTCGGAGATCATGAAGGACGGGATCAGGATGCGCAGGTCCACGCTCTGCGCCTGATCGGTCGGGCGGATGCTCGGCGGCGCGATGTCGGCGAAGAGCTTGAGGTCGGCCGGGCGCGTCTGCGCCAGCATGAAGTCGCGGAAGGGTGCCGTGATCTTCTGATAGGCCTCCGCCTCGCCGATGCGGTTCTCCACGAGCGGCATCACGCCGTCCTGCCAGGCGCGGTCGAAGGTCGGCGCCATGACGAAGAAGGTCATGAACAGCGCGAGGCTGATCAGGATCAGATTGGCCGGGGTGGTCTGCAGGCCGAGGCCCGAGCGCAGGAAGGACAGCGCGATCACGATGCGGCTGAAGCTCGTGACCATCATGAGCAGCCCGGGAGCGACCGACATGATCGAGAGCAGCGCCACGATCTGGACGATGCGCCCCGAGACCGAGGAACTGCCCTGCGGCAGCAGGCCGTCGAGGCCGAAGGACTGGGCCGCCGCCGTGGCCGTTCCGGCCAGGACCAGCGCGGCGGCGAGGAGCCAGCGCCTCATTGCACCACCAGCGTCTCGATGGCGATGTCGCGCACCAGCCCCTTGGACCGGATCGCCATCCGCTCGGTCACGTCCTCGCGCAGGTTCTTCAGCCCCGCGGCACCTTCGAGCTGGCGGGCCGTGACGCTGCGCATATAGGCGACCAGGTCCTCGGACAGCGTCGCCAGCAGCGGGTCGGCATTCGCGGCGGATTTCGCGTCGATCAGCACCGAGGCCTCGAGACGGACCCAGCTATTGGCCGGCGCGGCGAGGTTGGTGACGATCGGCGGCAGCTTGCGCAGCACGAGCGCCCCCATCAATGCGGGATTGGGCGCGTCCGTCCTGGGCGCGGCATCCATGCGCCGCAGCACGGCACTCTCGACCGTGCCGGCGACGCGCAGGCCCCAGAAGGCACCGGCGCCGGCCGCCAGCGCGGTCAGGGCGAGGATGGCCGCGATCGACCAGGCCCGGCCGGTTCCGGCGCCGCCGGGCACGGCCCCGAAGGAGGCTGTCGGGAGCGTCGCCATCAGAACGGCATCGCCCTGTCATAGACCTGCTGGCCCCAGCCGGGCTGCTGGATCTCCATGTTCCGGCCGCGGCCGCCATAGGCGATGCGCGCCTCGGCGATCTTGTCGTAGGAGATCGTGTTGCCGCCCGAGATGTCGCGCGGGCGCACGATGCCGGCGATGTTCAGCACGCGGATGTCGTAATTGACCCGGATTTCCTGCGAGCCGCTGATCACCAGGTTGCCGTTGGGCAGGAGCTCGGTGACGACCGCGGCGACCGAGAGATTGACCTCCTCCGAGCGGTCGATCTGGCCGCGCCCGCGTGCCGAGCTGTCCGACGAGATGTCCGAGTTGACGTTGGCGGAGATCGGGTTCGTCACCTTGCTGAACCCGGCTAGGAAATCGAGGCCGAAATTCGCCGAGGCGTTGCGCGAGCGGTTGGTGTTGTTGTCGAGCTTCGCCTTGTCGTTGATCGAGATCTTGACCGTGACGACGTCGCCGACGCGCATGGCGCGGGTGTCCCTGAACAGGTCCTCGCTGTAGTGCGAATAGATCGAATTGAAGGAGGGCGGGCTCGCCCGGCCGGCCGGCGTGCCGACGGGCAGCGGCGCCCGGGCGCTCGTCAGCCCCGCTCCGATCTGCGAGAGATGCGGCTCGCGGTTGAATTCCGAGAGCTCCTGCATGCAGCCGCCGAGGGCGAGCGCGCAGGCTGTGGCGACGATGGCCTTCATCGGGGTCTGGCTCCGGTTTGGGGGAGGCGGCTGGGCGGGCGACGGCCGCCCAGCGCCTCGGCGAGCTGCGCGGCGCGCGCGGTTTCCATCTCGTTGAGCACCGCGCTCGCGCTGCGCGGCGGCAGCTTGCCGAGCAGGGCGACCGCCATGGCGGGGTCCATCGCGGCGAGCTGGAGCGCGGCGGCGTCCGGGCGCATGCGGGAGAAGATCTCGGTCATCCGGGATTCCGCCTCGCGCAGTCCCGAATCCTGCCTGTCCGACAGCATCTCGAGCTCCGCCTTCTTGGCGTTGAGCTGTTTGAGCGTGTCCTGGAGCTTGGCCTCGAGCGACTTCAGCGTCTCGGCCTGCCAGGCGAAGCGCGCCTCGGCGGCGGGTTCGCCGATGCTGGCGCAGAAGGCGTCGGCGTCGGAGGGCCCGGTCGCGGCGGCTTCCGCCGGCGCGAGGCACAGCGCGAGCAGGGCCGCGCCTGCGAGAAGGGATGAATGGCGATGTCGTTGCGCTGTCATGAGATACCTGACCGCTCTGTGGCTTGGACGCTATCGCGTGGCGCTTTCGCGTGGCTGACCGGCAGGCCGACCGGCGAGGAGCAAACCGGAGCCCTGCCGCTATTGGACGACGAGGTCCGCCTGCAGGGCTCCGGCCGTCTTGATGGCCTGGAGGATCGCGATGATGCCGTTCGGCTTCAGCCCGATCTGGTTCAGCCCGCGCACGAGGGTGTGGAGGTTGACGCCGCTGATGATGGCGAGCCTGCCAGTGCCCTGCGTCGCCTGGATCGTGGTCTGCGGAACCACCACGGTCTCGCCGTTGCTGAACGGCTCCGGCTGCGAGACGCCGGGCTGCTCGGTGACGCGGACGGTGAGGTTTCCGTGCGTCACCGCGACGGTCGAGACCTTGACGTCGCGTCCGATCACCACCGTCCCCGTCCGCTCGTCGACGACGACGCGCGCCGGCGCGTCCGGCTCCAGCGTCAGCCGCTCGATCTCGGCGATGAACCGCGTCGTGGAGACGGCGAGCGGTCGCGTCAGGCTGATCGTGCGGTGGTCCATCGCATGGGCGACGGAGGTGCGGTAATGCTGGCGCGTATAGGCGTTGATCGCGCCGGCGACGCGCTCGGCCGTCACGAAATCGGGATTGCGCAGCTCGAGCGCGAGTACCTGCAGATTGGCGAACTGGTCCGGCAATTGCCGCTCGACCATCGCGCCGCCGGGAATGCGCGCGGCCGTGGCCACGCCCTGGGTGATCCGCTCCGCCTCGCCCTGCACGGAGAAGCCCGAAACGTTGAGCCGCCCCTGCGCCACCGCATAGGTCTGGCCGTCGCTGGCGAGCAGTTGGGTAGCGATGAGGGTGCCGCCGAGCAGCGAGGTCGCGTCGCCCATCGAGGCGACGCTTACGTCGATCCGGGCGCCGCGGCCCGCGAAGGGGGGCAGGTCGGCGGTGACGATCACCGCCGCGACGTTGCGGGTCCGCAGCGTGTTGTTGCGCACGTTAACGCCGAGCCTGTCGAGCATCGACTGCATCGCCTGGCCGGTGAAGGGCGAGTTGCGGACGCTGTCGCCCGTTCCCTGGAGGCCGATGACGAGGCCGTAGCCGACCAGCTGGTTCTCACGCACCCCCTGCAGCCCGGCGATGTCCTTGATGCGCGAGGCGGCCTGCGCAGCGCCGGCCAGGCACAGGCCGAGCGCGAGCATGCAGAGCAGGGTGAGCGTTCCGAACCCGCGCCGCATCATTCGCCTCCGACGCGGATCGTGCCGTCCGCCTGGACGACGCCGACGACCACGAGCCCGCTATCGGGATTGCGGGCCTTCACGGTCTCGTTGACGGCCGCCGATTGCAGCGGCTCGACCACGCCGGTGATGACGAGGTCGGCATCGCGGAAGACGATCTGGGTCGGCACGCCGCGGCGCACCAGCTTGGGATCGTCGACGGCGTTGACGGGGATCGGCTGGCCTGGCAGCAGGGTCCGCCGCGCCACCTTGCCGATGATCGCCATGCGGCTCTCGATCGAGAATTGCGAGGCGCGCGTTCCGGCGCGGAAGGCGCGCTCGACGACGTGCGAGTCGGTCACCACGTCCCCCGGATAGAGGGTGATCACCGGCACGGGCAGCATCACCTCCTGCGCCAGGGCCGGCGGGGCGGCGATGGCGGCGAGCCAGACGAGGCCGGCCAGGCCCGGGCGGCGTGCGGCGGGACAGCGGATCATGACGGAAGCTCTCAGCGAATGCCGGTGGCGACGGTGCCGGCCATCTGGTCGGCGGCGGTGATGACCTTGGCGTTCATCTCGTAGGCGCGCTGCGCGGCGATGAGCGCGGTGATCTCCTTGACGGGATCGACGTTGGAGGCTTCGAGATAGCCCTGCCGCAGCTTGCCGAACCCGGTGCTCGTCGGCGTGCCCTCCGTGGCCGGCCCGGAGGCGACCGTCTCGCGGTAGAGATTGCCGCCGAGCGGTTCGAGGCCGGCATCGTTGGCGAAGTTGGCGAGCGTGATCTGTCCGAGCTGGCGTGGCGCGACCTCGTTGGGGATCTTGGCGTAGACGATGCCGGATTCGTTGACGACGACGTCGACCGCCTCGGCCGGCACGCGGATCACCGGGTCGAGCAGATAGCCGTCGGCCGTGACGAGGTCGCCGTCGGCATTGGTGTTGAAGGTGCCGGCGCGGGCATAGAGCGTCTCGCCCTCCGGCGCGGTGATCTTGAACCAGCCGCGCCCGTCGACGGCGATGTCCAGCTTGTTGTTGGTGTTCACCATCGCGCCCTGGATGTGCAGGTTGCGGATGGCCGCCGCCCTGACGCCGAGGCCGAGCGAGGCGCCCTCCGGGATCGCCCCGTCGCCACCGCGGTTCGGCACGCCGCGCATGCGCTCCGTCTGGTAGAGCAGGTCGGTGAATTCCGGCCGCGCGCGCTTGAACGCCGTGGTGTTGATGTTGGCGATGTTGTTGGCGATGACTTCGACATTGAGCTGCTGCGCGCTCATGCCGGTCGCGGCGATGGCGAGGACCTTCATCGGCGTCTTCCTCAGATCGCCATGTTGGCGAATTGCTGGTAGGCCGCGACCGCCTTGTCGCGGACGGCCATCGCGAACTGCAGCGATTGCTCGGCCGACATGACCGCCTGGACGACGTCCTGCACGGCGGCCTTGCCCTGCACCGCCTCGATGGCGGCGGCTTCGCCCTGGCCGAGCTTGTCGGCGAGGCCCTGCGCCGCATTGGCGAAGACGGACGCGAAGTCGGGCGCGCCGGCCTGGGCCGTCGTGGCTTGCGAGAGCGCGCCGCCACCGGCGGCGGCGATGCCCTGCAGGCCCTGGACGGCCTGGCTCGCGACGGGGGCAAGGGCGGAGATCGCGTTCAACATCAGCCGTTCCTCAGAAGATCGATGGTCATGGACTGCATGGAGCGCGCCTGCTTGATCATCTGCAGGTTGGCCTCGTAGGAGCGGTTGGCCTCGCGCATGTCGGCCATCTCGAGCAGCATCGAGACGTTGGGCATCTTGACGTAGCCGCGCTGGTCGGCCGCCGGGTGGCTCGGCTCGAACTCGACGCGGAAGGGCGCCTTGTCGACGCCGACGCCCTTGACCCTGACGAGGGAGGCGCCGAGCGCGCTGTCCATCGTGCTCTCGAAGGTCACCGTCTTGCGGCGATAGGGATCGGAGCCGGCGGTGCGGCCGGTCGACTGCGCGTTGGCGAGGTTCTCCGACACGATGCGCACGCGGGTCGACTGGGCCTGCAATCCGGCCCCCGCGATCCTGAGCGAGCTTTCGATGGGGTCGATCATCAGTCGGTCCGTTCCTGCTCTGAAGTTCAGGGATGTATTCGGAAGATCAGTTTCTGACGGCGGTGAGCAGCATCCGATGGAAGCTCTTCACCAGGCTGGTGTTCAGCGCGTGCCGCCGCTGGATATCGCCAGCCTTGAGCATTTCCTGCTCCAGGCTGACCGAATTGCCCGAATGGACCACAGACCAGCTGTCGGTCTTGCGCTGCTTCGTGGTCATCGTTTCGCCGGGCGCGGCGGCGATGTGCCCGGGCGAGGTCGAGGCCAGCGTCAGCGCCGTCTTCTGGACCACGGCCTCGAAAGGCTCGACGTCGACCGCCGAGTAACGCGGAGTATTGGCGTTGGCGATATTCTGCGACACGGCGTTCTGGCGAATGGCGAGCCACTTCGCCTGCTTGGCCGCGATGTCGAAAAGATGGACGGTGTCCACTTGGAGCCTCCAAGTCTATCTCTCGTCACCGTACGAGGAGTTGCTTGCGTGAGGCTTTTGCGGACAATTCGCGTGAGACTTGTCGGCGTCGTCGTCTTGTGAAAACGAAAAGGGCCCCCGGCGGTCGCGACGCCGGGGGCCCTTTTTGTCTCCTCGTCCGTCAGGCGATCGAGTAGCCGAGATAGCGCTTGGATTCGATCGGGTCGTAACCCAGCCGCGTGCGCAGCTTCTTGCGCAGCTTGCTGACATGGCTCTCGACGACCGCTTCGTCGACCTGCGCGTCGAAGAGGCCGTAAACCGCGTTGAAGACCTGTGTCTTGGTGACCCAGCGCCCGCGGTTGCGCATCATGAATTCGAGGATGCGGCGCTCGCGGCGCGGCAGCGGCATCGCCTCGCCGGCGATGACGGGGTCGCGCCCGTCGAAATGCACCTGGATCTCGCCGATCGTGGCGCCCTCGTCGCCCGAGCGACGCTTCTCGGCCCGGCGGGTCATGGCGTTCACCCGCGCCATGATCTCACGGACATGAACCGGCTTGCGTACCACATCGTCGACGCCGGCCGCGAAGAGTTCCAGCGTCTTCTCGAGCGAGGACGCTTCGTTCATGGCGATCACGGGAGCCTGCGAGCGGCGGCGGATCATCGTCGGAAAGCCGGACCGATCCTCGCAATCGCCGATCAGGAACGCCTCGACCGTCTCGAGATCGTCGCTGTTGGTATCTTCGACCCACTCGCGGAAGCGGCTCGGCGTGAAACCGATCGAAGGAATGCCTTCGCCGGAGAAAAGCGACTTGTACCCTTCGGCGACTATCGCCCTTTCATCGATGACAATATACATGGCAACCCCCCAACCAGTACTCTCCGTATCATTCATGCGGAGCGACGTTATCTGGAAAGGCTGGGATCTCTCAAGTCAACGCAATATTTCTGCATTGCAACAAAGGTTTTCCGCGAAGCGAACTTCGGTTTAAGTTTGGAAAGGGCGTTTATTTGAATGTGGAAACGTTTTGTTCAGCGTATGAATTAGGAATAACAGACCGTAAACGGAATTTGGCCGTCGCCGACAGGGCGAAATCTAGTCGGCTTCCCTGGAAAGGCAAGCTCGAAATCCGCCTATATAATATAAGGAGTAAATCCGGGGTCTCTCGGAGCAATGAGAATTAAATGTTCCGCGAATTGTACGTTTCTCAAGCAGATACAGCTTCGCGCAAGCGTTCGACGGTCAGATGCCTCGGAAGGAACAAGCGAGGCAAAGTCGATGAGCGTTTATGGCATCATGCGTACTGGCGTCTCCGGCATGGCCGCGCAGGCCAACAAGCTCGGAGCCGTCAGCGACAACATCGCGAACGTGAACACGGTCGGCTACAAACGGGCCTCGGTCGAGTTCTCCTCGTTAATCTCCGAGGGCAACCACAGCCAGTACAATTCGGGCGGTGTCGAAACCACGACGCGCTACGCCATTTCCGACGAGGGCCTGATCATGGGCACCACGTCGCAGACCGATCTCGCCATCAAGGGCAACGGCTTCTTCGTCGTCTCCGACGCCGGCGGCACGCCCTACATGACGCGCGCCGGCTCCTTCGTTCCCGACGGCAACTACGACCTGGTCAACGCCGCCGGCTTCTACCTGATGGGCTATCCGATCCAGAACGGGCAGACCTCCGTGGTCGCGAACAGCCTGGACGGTCTCGAGCGCGTCAACATCGCCAACGTGTCCTATGCGGCGTCGCCGACGACCTCGGGCACGATCAAGGGCGTTCTCAACTCCAACGCCACCGTCGTCCCGGCGGCCGACCTTCCCTCCGCGAACGCCGCCACGAGCACCTATTCGAGCAAGGCCTCGATCGTCACCTACGACTCGCTCGGCAACAAGGTGATGCTGGACGTCTACATGGCGAAGACCGGCACGGCGCCCGATGCCTGGGAGGCGACCGTGTTCAACCAGGCGGCGGCGTCCGCCGGCGGCTTCCCCTACAGCGCGGCGCCGCTCGCCACCCTGCCGATGACCTTCAACGCGACCGGCCAGCTCACCACCGTGCCGGCGACGCTGTCCGTCGCCATTCCCGGCGGCTCCACCGCCGTCATCGACCTGGGCGGCATCTCGCAGGTGGCGACCGGCGAGACCGCGCTGCAGATGGAGGTCGACGGCAACGCGCCGAGCGCCGTCGACTCGGTCGAGTTCGCCGACGACGGCACCGTCTACGCCGTCTTCGAGAATGGCGAGCGCCTCGCGACCTACCGCATCCCGCTGGCCACGGTGCCGAGCGTCGACCAGCTGACGCCGCTCTCCGGCAACATCTACGCCGTCAGCGCCATGTCGGGCGAGGTCATCGTCGGCTTCCCGGAGACGGGCAGCTTCGGCTCGATCCGCGCCGGCGCCCTGGAGCAGTCGAATGTCGACCTGGCGAGCGAGCTGACCAACATGATCGAGGCGCAGCGCAGCTACACCGCGAATTCCAAGGTGTTCCAGACCGGGTCGGAAATTCTCGACGTCCTGGTCAACCTGAAGCGCTGACCGCGCCCCTGCCTGAGACGAGGACGTCCCGATGAGCCTGTCAGCCGCCCTGAATGTCGCGCAGTCCGCGCTGACCACGACGTCGCTTCAGTCCTCGCTGGTCTCGCGCAACGTCGCCGGCTCCGGCGACACCGGCTACAGCCGCAAGAGCGGCCTGCTGGTGACCGATTATGGCGGCACGGTGCGCGTCGCCTCCGTCGGCCGCGCCGTCGACACGGTGCTGTTCACCGCCAAGCTGACCGCGACGTCCGCGACGGCGACGCAGCAGGCGATCACCGACGGCATCGCCCGGCTCGAGACCACGGTGAACGATCCCGAGCTCGACCACTCGCTCGCCTCCAAGCTCGGCGCCCTCACCAATGCGCTCCAGCAATACAGCGTCACGCCGGACGATCCGCTGCTGGCACAGGACGTGCTCAACCAGGCCAACGATCTCGCGAGCGCGCTCAACGCGGCGAGCCAGACCGCCTCGGACGTGCGCAAGCAGGCGGATGCCGACATGGCCGCCGGAGTCGAGCGCGTGAACGGCCTGCTCACCCAGTTCGAGCAGGTCAACAAGATGATCGTGAAGGGGACGCAGTCCAATTCCGACATCACCGACCTGCTGGACTCCCGCGACAAGATCCTTTCGCAGCTGTCCGAGGAAATCGGCATCTCGACGGTGACGCGCGGCAACAACGACATGGTCATCTACACCGATGGCGGCGTCACGCTGTTCGAGACCGTGCCGCGCGCCGTGACGATGGCGCCGAGCTTGGCGCTCGCGGCCGGCACGCCCGGCAATGCGGTCTATGTCGACGGCGTTCCGGTCACCGGCCCCAATGCGATCATGCCGATCAAATCCGGCCAGATCTACGGCTCGTCCGTCGTCCGCGACGAGATCGCGGTGGTCTACCAGAACCAGCTCGACGAGATCGCGCGCGGGCTGGTCGAGGCCTTCGCCGAAAGCGACCAGAGCGGCGGCGGCGGGCCCGATCAGGCAGGTCTCTTCACCTATCCCGGCGGCCCCGGCGTTCCCGCCACGGGGACGATCATGCCCGGGCTGGCGGCGTCGATCCGCGTCAACCCCAACGCCGATCCGGCGCAGGGCGGCGATCTCGACCGCCTGCGGGACGGCGGCATCTCCGATCCGCTCGACCCCGACTATGTCTACAACACGGGCGGCGAGGCGGGGTATTCGGGGCGCATCCAGGGCCTGCTGGACAAGCTGGGCGCGCAGCGCGCCTTCGACCCGGCCACTCAGGCCGACCCGACCAACACTCTGGCCGGTTTCGCCAGCTCATCGGTGGGCTGGCTGGAAGCCAAGCGCCAGTCGGGCAGCGTGTCCCTCGGCTACGAGCAGGCCCTGCTCGACCGCACGAGCGAGGCGCTCTCCAACGCGACCGGCGTCAACATCGACGAGGAGATGACGCTGCTGATGGAGCTGGAGCGCTCCTATTCGGCCGCATCGAACATCATCGCGACCATCGACCAGATGTTCGAGTCGCTGCTCTCAGCCGTGAGGTGACGCCATGAAGACGAGCTTCGTATCCACGCTCTCGCTGTCGAGCACCCTGCGCTCGTCGCTGCTCAAGGCACAGGAAAGCCTGATCGGCGCGCAGAAGGAGGTCACCACGGGCCGCTTCGCCGATATCGGCCTGGCCATCGGCGCCCGCACCGGACAGACGGTCAGCGTGCGCACGCAATACGACCGGATCGACGGCATCATCGACACCAACGGGCTCGTCGCCTCGCGGCTCGACGCGTCGCAGAAGGCGCTCGACGGCATGCTGGAGACCGCGCAGAAATTCCTCGGGACGCTGATCGGCGTGCGCAGCGGCGAGAAGAGCGCCGACGTGCTGGTCACGGAAGCCAAGAACAACCTCCAGGCCGTGATCGCGACGGGCAACAGCTCGATGGCGGGCCAGTACATCTTCGCGGGGATCGACACCCAGCAGAAGCCGATGACCGACTATTTCGCGACGCCGGCCGCGGCGAACAAGACGGCGATCGACGCCGCCTTCGCCGCTGCCCCGCCCGCCGGCTTCGGCATGGTCCAGGATGCCGCGGGCGTCTCCGGCATCACGGCGGCGGAGATGACATCCTTCCTCCAGGGCGCCTTCGCCGCCGAGTTCCAGGACCCGGCCTGGACCACGAACTGGTCGAACGCCTCCAGCGCCAATGTGAACGCCCGCATCTCGCCCAACGAGGTGATCGAGGTCTCGACCAACGCCAACGAGCAGTTCATGCGCAATCTGGCGAAGGTCTACACCATGGCCGCCGACCTCGGCACCAGGAACCTCAACACCAACGCCTATCAGGCGCTGGTCGACGAGGCGATCGACGTCGTGAACAACGCCGTCCGCGACCTGACCGCGGCCCAGGCGCAGCTCGGTTCCGCCGAGGCGCGCGTCACCACCGCGAGCGACCGGCTCTCCATCCAGCGCGACATCCTGGCCAAGCAGGTCTCGCGGTTCGAAGCGGTCGATCCCTTCGAGGCGCAGACCCGCGTCAGCCAGCTCACCACGCAGATCGAGACATCCTACGCCCTGACGGCCCGCATCCAGAATCTCAGCATCCTCAACTACATGCGCTGAGCCGGGCCCTCGTCCCCCTACCAGGAGAGCTTTGATGTATCTGAGTTCCTATGCGGCGATGGCCGAGGACGGCTCCGCGGCCGCGCGCGCCAACGAGTGGCGGGCTCTCGACCAGGCGGTCGCGCTTCTGGAGAAGGCGCGCCCCACCGGCTCGGCCTCGCTCGAGACGATCGAGGCCGCCTCGTTCCTGCGCCGCCTCTGGACGATCCTGATCGAGGACCTGGCGAGCGCGGAGAACGCGCTCCCCGAGGCGCTGCGCGCCTCCCTCATCTCGATCGGGCTGTTCGCGCTGCGCCAGGCCGATCTGCTGCGCCTCGGGCACTCCGAGGATTTCGACTCGGTGATCGACGTCAACAAGATGATCCGGGACAGCCTGGCATGAGCACGACCTCCGGCAAGAGCATGAACCTGTCGCTGCGCCCCAACGAGAAGATCTACATCAACGGGGCGATCCTGAAATTCGACCGCAAGGTCTGCCTGGAACTGCTCAACGACGCGAATTTCCTGCTCGAGAGCCACATCATCCAGGCCGACGAGACGACCACGCCGCTGCGGCAGCTCTATTTCGTCGTCCAGACCATGCTGATCGATCCGAAGAACGTCGCCGTCACCCGGCCGGTCTTCGAGCAGATGGTGATGTCGACGGTCGGCATCTTCGAGGACGAGGACGTCGTCGGCGGCCTGCGCGACGTCGATCTCCTCGTCGCCGAGGACCGTTTCTTCGAGGCGCTGAAGCGCCTGCGCTCGCTCTATCCCGCGGAGGCCGCGATCCTCGCAAGCCCCGGGCAGGCTCAGCCTGCCAGGATCGACGTCACGGTCAGACGGAACCCCGCCCTGCGCGAGATCGCGCCGGCGCAGGTCGCATAGGAGGCGGCAATGGATGTGAGCAGCACTCAGTCAGCGACGGCATCCGCCAGCGCGACGCCGACGCCGACCGCCACCACGGCGTCCTCCGGCAACATGGCGGACTACAACACCTTCCTCCAGTTGCTGATCGCGCAGGTGAAGAACCAGGACCCGACGAGCCCGACGGACCCGGCGCAATACGTCCAGCAGTTCGCGGCGCTCTCCCAGGTCCAGCAGGGCGCGCTGACCAACCAGAAGCTCGACGAGATCATCACGCGCCTGGGCCAGGCCTCGCCCGCGACGCCTACACCCACCCCCACGCCCGCGACCTGAGCGCGCCGATGAACGAGGCCGATGCTCTCGACCTGCTGCGCGACGCGATCTGGGCCATCGTCACCGGCGCCGGCCCCGCAGTGGCCGCCGCCATGGCGATCGGCATCGCCATCGCGCTGATGCAGGCGCTGACGCAGGTGCAGGAGGCGACCCTGACCTTCGTGCCCAAGATCGTCGTCATCCTCGTCGTGATGGCGACGACGGGCTCCTTCACCGGGGCGCAGATCTTCACCTTCACCGAGCGCGTCTATTCACGCATCGAGCGCGGCTTCTGACGAGGCCGCCCCCGCGCCGCGGTCGGCTGCCGCGGGGCATCGAGACATCCGCCGCCGCCGAGAGCAGGGCTTAGATGGCAAATCAGGACATTCTTCCGGTGGGAGCGGTCGCGGCGCCGAAGAACAGCCGCGACGTCGGCTTCGCGGTCGGCATCATCGCGATCCTCTCGATCCTGTTCCTGCCGATTCCGGCCTTCCTGATCGACATGGGGCTGGCGCTCTCGATCGCGCTGTCCGTGCTCATCCTGATGGTGGCGCTGTGGATCCAGAAGCCGCTCGAGTTCTCGTCCTTCCCCACCGTGCTCCTGGTGGCGACGATGCTGCGGCTCTCCCTCAACATCGCCACGACCCGCGTCATCCTCTCCCACGGCAACGAGGGCTCGCACGCCGCCGGCTACATCATCGACGGCTTCGCGCGCTTCGTCATCGGCGGCGACTTCGTCATCGGCCTGATCGTCTTCATCATCCTCGTCACGGTCAATTTCATCGTCATCACCAAGGGCGCGACCCGCATCGCCGAGGTCGGCGCCCGCTTCACGCTCGACGCCATCCCCGGCAAGCAGATGGCGATCGACGCCGACCTCTCCGCCGGCCTGATCGACGCTCCGGAGGCGCAGCGCCGCCGCCGCGAGCTGGAGGAGGAGAGCTCCTTCTTCGGCGCGATGGACGGCGCTTCCAAATTCGTGCGCGGCGACGCCATCGCCGGCCTGATCATCACCGCGGTGAACATCCTCGGCGGCATCATCATCGGCTCGACGCGCCATGGCATGTCGCTCGGCCAGGCCTCCGACGTCTTCGTCAAGCTCGCGGTCGGCGATGGTCTCGTCACCCAGATTCCGGCGCTGATCGTCTCGCTGGCGGCGGGCCTGCTGGTCTCGAAGGGCGGCACCCGCGGCTCCGCCGAGCAGGCCATCCTGAGCCAGCTCGGCCACTATCCGCGCGCATTGTTCGTCGCCGCCCTGCTGATGGGCATTCTCGCGGTCGTCCCGGGTCTGCCGATCCTGCCCTTCGCGGCGCTGGGCGGCCTGATGGCCTTCGTCGGCTACACCATCCCCAAGCGTCTGGCCGAGCGCGAGGCGGCGGAGAACGAGGCCCGTGCGGTCGCCGCCGAGGAGAAGACCCGCGAGACCAAGGACACCGTCCAGGACTCGTTGAAGAGCGCCGAGATCGAGCTGTGCCTCGGCAAGCAGCTCTCGGCCGAGATGCTGAGCGCCCATGGTGAACTCGCACACCGCGTCAGCAAGATGCGCAAGAAATTCGCGGCGGAATGCGGCTTCGTCGTGCCGGAGATCAAGCTCTCCGACAGCCTGCATCTGCCGCCCAAGGCCTATGAATTCCGCATCCACGGCACCGTCGTCGCCTCGGGCGAGATGCGCCCCGGCAGCGTCATGGTGGTCGTCGGCGAGGGCCGCATGCCCGATCTGCCGGGCGAGGAGGTCCGCGAGCCGGCCTTCGGCGTCAAGGCGCTCTGGGTCTCGGAAAGCTACGCCTCCGACGTCCGCCGCGAGGGCATGCAGACCGTCGACCGGATTTCGGTGCTGCTCACCCATCTGAGCGAGACGATCCGCAAGAATCTGGGGCAGCTCCTGTCCTACAAGGACATGCGCGCGCTGCTCGACCGGCTCGGCCCCGAATACAAGAAGCTGCTCGACGAGATCTGCCCGGCGCATATGTCGCTGTCGAGCCTGCAGGCGGTGCTGCGGCTGCTGCTGGCGGAGCGCGTCTCGATCCGCAACCTGCACCTCATCCTCGAGGTCATCGCCGAGATCGCCCCGCATGTCCGGCGCGCCGAGCAGATCGTCGAGCATGTCCGCATGCGCATGGCCCAGCAGATCTGCGGCGACCTCACGGAAGGCGGCGTGCTCAACATCCTGCGTCTCGGCAATCGCTGGGACCTCGCCTTCCATGAGAGCCTGCGCCGCGACGCCAAGGGCGAGGTCGTCGAGTTCGACATCGACCCGCGCCTGATCGAGGAATTCGCGGGCGAGGCGACCACCGCGATCCGGGCCCGCATGGCCGAGGGGCACGGCTTCGTGCTCGTCACCAGCCCCGAGGCGCGGCCCTATGTGCGCATGGTCATCGAGCGCATCTTCCCGGCGCTGCCCGTGCTGTCGCATGTCGAGATCGCGCGCGGGCTCGAGGTCAAGATGCTGGGGACGATCTCGTGACTGAGGTCACGCCCGACACGCTGCTGCATGCCTTCATCGTCTTCTGCCGCATCGGCGCCTGCCTGATGCTGATGCCGGGCTTCTCCAGCCCGCGCGTGCCGGCGCGCATCCGCCTCTTCCTCGCGCTGGCGGTCACCGTCGCGCTGGCGCCGCTGGTCCTGGCCGAGGTCGCGGCGGCGCTCGCCGATCCGAGCCCGGCGACGCTGGTGCGCGTGATCCTCTCCGAGAGCCTGACGGGCGCGCTCATCGGGCTGATGGCGCGCATCTTCTTCCTGGCGCTCCAGACCATCGCCACCGCCATGGCCACGGCGGCCGGCCTCGGCCAGCTACCCGGCCTGCCGATCGACGAGGCGGAAGCCTCGACCCCCTTCGTCACGCTGTTCACCATGACAGCCGTGACCCTGATGTTCGTCACCGGCCAGCATGCCGAGGTGATGAAGGCGCTCGTGGGCTCCTATGCACGGCTGGCTCCCGCCACGCCGTTCCAGCCGCAGGCCGGGCTGATCCAGATCGCCGACAGGCTGGCCGAGACCTTTTTCCTCGCCCTGAGGATCGGCAGCCCCTTCATGATCTATGCGGTCGTGGTCAATCTCGCGATCGGGCTGATGAACAAGCTCACCCCGCAGATCCCGGTCTATTTCGTCTCGATGCCCTTCGTCATCGCCGGCGGGCTGTTCCTGCTCTACTTCACGGCGACGGAGTCGCTGCGCCTCTTCGCGACCGCCTTCTCCTCCTGGCTGGCGCACGGCTGAGTCATGGCGGCGAACCGGCTCAAGGCGATCGAGCGCATGCTGGCCATCCAGTCGCGCATCCGCGCGCTCGCCGAATGGCGCAAGCTGGCGCTCGAGCGGCAGGCCAGCCAGGCGCGCGACGAGACGCGCGTGCTGATCTCGGCGCTGGCGGGTGGTGGCGGGCCGGTCGATGGTCTCTTCGCCGAATTTACCGCCAAACGCCTTCATCGCGTCTCGCTCTCGCTCTGGGAGCTCGACCATGCGGCGCGCGAGCAGGCCGCGCGCCTGGCCGGCGAGGTGGCGCGCGAGAAGCGCACCGCGCGCCTCGCCGACAGAGTGCGCCGCATCAAGCTGCGCGCCGACGAGGACGGCGCCCTGCGCGAGGTCATGGACGCGGTCGAGGCGCGGCGCGCCGCAAGCCTGGAATAAGCCTGATCCGCCAAGCTCCGCCCGTGACCGATTCACCTTCGTGGGAAGTGACGATGGCCATATCCCCTCCGTCCGACATCGTGCTCGACGTAGCCCGCGCGGCCGATCCCCAGCGCCTGCAACTGGCCTATGACCGGCTTCAGAAGCTGAGCTCGCCCGGCGCCGTCGGGACCCAGTTCGCCTCGCTCGTCGACGAGACGGGCGAGGCCGCCCGCGGCCTCGCCGGGGCTCGCGAGCACTTCGCGGCGCAGGCCGTCGCGCGGAAGGCCGCCGCCCTGGCCGAGAACACGCCCGCGGCGAAGACCGCCCGCCAGTTCGAGGCGCAGGTCGCCACGAGCTTCATCGAGCAGATCATGCCGAAGCCGACCGCCGAGACCTACGGGTCCGGCCTCTCCGGCGAGGTCTGGCGCTCGATGCTGGCCGAGCAGATCGCCGGGCAGATCGCCAAGGGCAAGGGCTTCGGCATCCGCGAGCAGGTCCAGGCCGCGATCGCCGCGCGCGAGGCCGGCGCGACCCAGGGCCAGGCGACCGTCGCCGCCGACGCGACCCGGCATCTGCCTGACCGTCAGATCAGCGCCGCCGGGGCGACCGGCCGCGACCTCACCATCCCGCTGGCGGTCGAGCACCGCTTCCTCGACATCCTGAAGCCGCCCGCCGCCGGTTCGGCTTCCCTGACACGCAAGGCCTGATCCGCCATGACCGGACAAGACGGCATCGCCGCCGCTCAGCTTCCCGCCCTGTTCCTGCCCGACGCGCCGATGGGCGTTCCCCTCTCGGCCATCGAGGGGGAGATCGTGGCCGTGAGCGCACCGCTCTCACCGTCCGCGCAGGCTCTGCTCGGCGTTCTCGACCGGCTGGAGCAGTCTCTCGACAGCGAGACGACGGCGCTCAGGACCCTGCGCAGCGCCGATTTCGTGCGCCTCAACGAGATCAAGAGCCGCCTGCTGCTCGACACCAGCCGGGCCGTGCGCGGCGTCGAGCGAGAGGCCATCGACGGCCGGCTGGTCGGGCGGCTCCAGACCGTCCGGCTCAAGCTCGAGCAGAACCGCCTCGCCGTGGCGATGCATCTCGACGCGGTCCGCGAGATCGCCGCCGCCATGTCCGCCACCTTGATCGACGCGGAATCCGACGGCACCTATTCGGCCCGCATGGCCGCCGGCCCGGGCGTGGCCTGATGATCGTCAGGCTGCTCGTGCTCGGCTTGTGGGTCTGCGGCGTCACGCTCGCGGCGAGCCATGTCGCCGCGACCTGGCGGGCCGAGACACCGCCGGAGCCGGAGGCGCCTCTGCTCGAGGGGCTGGACTACGAGGAGACGAGCCCCGTCCATGTCCCGATCCTCGCCAATGGCGAGGTGCAGGGCTATGTCGCGGCCCAGCTCGTCTTCACCATCGACGCGCGCACCTTGCGCCTGATGAGCGTCAAGCCGCACGCTTTCATCCAGGACGAGACCCTGCGCACCATCTACTCGGACACCAAGGTGGATTTCGCCCGGCTCGAGCGCGTCGACATCGACGCGCTGCTGCAGGGCGTGAAGACGCGCGTGAACGCGCGCCTTGGCAGCGACCTCGTCAAGGACCTGCTCGTCAAGGAGTTCAACTACATCCGCAAGGACCAGCTGAGGAGCTGACGACCGGCACGCCCCGACGATAGCGGCCCGCCCGTCCCGAGGACGCAGGCGGGCCCTTTTTGCGTGAAGCGGTGATCCGCCGGGCGCGTCTTGGCCGGGCTTCGCGCCGTTTCGTTCAGCCCTGGAACGCCGCCGCCAGGTCCTTGAAGACGTCGCCGCTGAGCGGGTCGTCCGGCCCCTGGTGGAGGGCGTCGTAGATCTTCGGCACGAAGGTGATCGCCTTGTCGAGTTCGGCGTCGGCGCCCGGCTGGTATCCGCCCATCAGGCGCAGGTCCCGCGTGTCCTCGAAGCGCGAGACCAGCGCCTTCAGCCGCGAGGCGAGCGTGCGCTGCTCCGGCGTCCAGACATGATGGGCGAGGCGCGAGACCGAGCCGAGGATGTTCACCGCCGGATACCGGCCCTGGTCGGCGATCGAGCGGTCGAGCACGAGATGGCCGTCGAGCGTGCCGCGGATCGAGTCGGCGACGGGGTCGTTGTGGTCGTCGCCGTCGATCAGCACGGAGAAGATGCCGGTGATCGTGCCCGTGCCCTCGATGCCGGGGCCGGCGCGCTCCAGCAGCTTCGGCAGCGTCGAGAAGACGCTCGGCGTGTAGCCGCGCGCCACCGCCGGCTCGCCGGCGGCGAGCGCCACGTCGCGGGCGGCATGCGCCAGGCGCGTCACGGAATCGACGATCAGCAGCACGTCCTCGCCCTGGTCGCGGAAATATTCGGCGATGGCCATGGCGGTCTGTGGGGCGAGGCGGCGCATCATCGCGCTCTCGTCGCTGGTCGAGACCACGGCGACGGCGTTGGCGCGGTTGTCGCCGAGCGTGTCGTCGAGGAATTCGCGCACTTCGCGGCCGCGCTCGCCGACGAGCCCGATCACCACGGTGCCGAAGCCCGACGAGCGCGCGAGCATCGAGAGCAGCGTCGACTTGCCGACGCCGGAGCCTGCGAAGATGCCGATGCGCTGGCCCGCGCAGAGCGGCGTGAACAGGTCGATGACCTTCACGCCGGTGCGGATCGGCCGCGTGACGCGGGCGCGCTTCATGGCTTCCGGCGGCGAGGTATCGACGGGGACGGCGATCTCGCCCTGAAGGAGGGGCGCTCCGTCGTCGATGGGCTGGCCGAGGGCGTTGACGACACGGCCCTTCCAGCTCCGGTCGGGCCGCAGCGTCATCGGGCCGGCGAGGCTGGCGCGGGCGCCGAGCCCCACGCCGGCGGTCGTGGCGAAGGGCTTCACCAGAACGCCCTGCCTGTCGATGCGGATGGCCTCGCCGAGCTCGGCGCGCCCGTTCGCCGTCAAGGCGATGCGCTCGCCCAGCCTGACGAAGGGCGACAGGCCGGCCACGCGCACCGTCGCCGGCGTCACCTCGCAGACCGTGCCGCCGACGGCCACGAGGTCGAGCGGCTGCGGCCCGCCCGCGAGGCTCTGTTCGAGACGTGCGAGGGTGTTCATCGACCGGCTCCGATCACGGACGGGCAGGGGGGAGGGATGGCGAGGCGCGGCGGCGGCCCCTGGTCACGAGGTCTCGCCGAGGGTGCGGATCGCGCCCTCGACCGACTTCTCGCTCTTGTCGATGGCGTTCGCCGCGCTCTCGAAGGCGCGCGTCACCATGATGAGCTTGGCCATCTCGCGGACGGGATTGACGTTTGAGCCCTCGACATAGCCCTGCCGCACGCCGGAGGTCACGAATTCCAGCACCGGGGTGGCCTGCCGGTCGGGGATGACGCCGGAATTCTCGTGGCGGGTGAGCTTCGCATCGGGGGCGATGGAGAACAGGCCGACGGCGCCGACCTGCTGGTTTCCCTGCCAGATCATGCCGTCCCGCGCGATGGTCGGCGGCCCCGCTTCCGGGTCGAGCTGGAGCGGCGACCCGCCGACGTCGAGGACGGGGTGGTCGGACAGCGTCCTCAACTCGCCCTGCGGCGTCACCTTCATCCGGCCGTCGCGGGTGTAGACCGTGCCGGCCGGCGTGCGGATCGCGAACCAGCCGTCGCCCTCGACGGCCATGTCGAAGGGATTGCCCGTCTTGTCGAGGCCACCGGAGGCACGGTTGATGAAGGTCTGCCCCTCCGAGGCGAAGTTGACGTCGTCCGGCCCCTTCCGGGAGACATAGCTGTCGAACTTGATCTCCTCCGCCCGGTACGCGGCCGTGTTCATGTTGGCGACGTTGCGGGCGAGACCCTCCAGCCGCTTTTCCAGCACGAGCTGGCCCGACAGGCCGACATAGATCGAAGGCTGCATGGTCAGGCGCCTCCCAGGCGCAGCTTCTGGATGCTGAAGAGGACGTCCTGGCTCATGCCGATCGAGCTCGACGGCTGGATCAGCGAGACGATGGAGGCGGCGGAGGATGCGGCGCTGCTCTCGACGTCGGTCAGGCTGGTGAAGCGCGTCAGGAAGCTCTGAAGCTCCTGCGGATCCTTGAGCTTCGTGAAGTCGACCTTCGCCTCGATCAGCTCCGCCTGCTTGTCGATCGGCATGGAGGCGCTGTTGGCGGAGAGGCCGATCGCGGTCTGCACCACCTTCAGCAGGGCGGGATCGGCCAGGACCTGGAAGGCGTTGGTCAGGGAGGGAGCCTTGCGCTGGAAATAGAGCGCCAGGCGCAGGTTGTCGTCCTGGGCGCCCTGCTCCTCCTCGAAGCTCTGGCGGACATACTTGTCGACGACGGGCTTCTGCGTGCGCTCGAAGGCCGTCGTCGCCGAGCCGTAGCGGGCGAAGTTGAAGGTCGTCGCGAATTCCTTGTAGCGCGCATCCGAGAGCTTGTTGGCGAAGCTGTTGCTGGCCTCGACACCGCCCTCGAGAACCTTGCGCATCAGCCCCTTGGCATAGGCCATGTCGCCCAGGCCGTAGGCCTTCATCGCGTAGCGGTAGATGCGGTCGTCGGCGAGGAAGTCGTCGATCGATTTAATCTTGCCGATGTTCGCGAGGTAGTAGTCCTCGTCCCGGGCGTTCTGCGGCGCGTCCGCCGTCCGCTGCACGGCCTTCGTCAGGTTGTTGGTCAGCGCCTGGAAGGCGAGCGTCGTGTTCATCATGGCGGGCTCTCCGGTCGCGGCGTCGGGCGCCGACGGATGCAGCCATCCTTCCGCGCGGGCCTTGTGCGGACCTGACGCCGGGCCGCCCTGGCGATTTCAGCCCCGCGCAAGCCATCGCTCCTATCCGTCTTGACGCAAGCAGCGTTGAGGAGCGGCCCCTTGAGCGTATTGATCGGATTGGTGATCGCGGTTGTCTCGCTGATCGGCGGCTTCGCCGCGATGGGCGGACACCTCGTCGTGCTGTGGCAGCCCTGGGAGCTCGTCATCATCCTGGGCACGGCGATCGGCACCTATGTCGTCGCCAACCCGATCAAGACGGTGGCCGACACGGGCAAGGCGCTGCGCGAGGCGCTGGGCGGCAAGGGCCCGACGCAGGACAAGTATTTCGAGCTCCTGGGCGTGCTCTATGCGCTGATGCGCGAGCTGCGGAACAAGGGGCGCACCGAGGTCGAGCAGCATATCGAGAGCCCGCAGACCTCCGCGCTCTTCGGCGGCTATCCGCTGATCCTGGCCGACACCGACCTGACGCTCTTCATCTGCGACTATTTCCGCCTGATCATCGTCGGCAAGGCGCAGGCGCACGAGATCGAGGGGCTGCTCGACGAGGAACTCTCCGGGCTGCACATCGACAGGCTGAAGCCCTATTACGCGCTCGGCACGGTCTCCGAGGCTCTGCCGGCGCTCGGCATCGTGGCTGCGGTGCTCGGCGTCATCAAGGCGATGGGCGCGATCGACCAGTCGCCGGCCCTGCTCGGCGGCTTCATCGGAGCCGCGCTGGTGGGCACCTTCGCCGGCATCTTCGTGTCCTACGCGATGGTCGGGCCGCTCGCCATCAAGATCAAGACGACGCGGGAGGGCCAGCTGCGCCTCTACGTCATCGTCAAGCAGACGCTGCTCGCCTTCATCAACGGCGCGGTGCCGCAGGTCGCGCTGGAATACGGCCGCAAGGTGATCCCGTCGAGCGAGCGGCCGTCCATCGACGAGGTCGAGGATCGCACCATCAACGGGGCCGGCGCCGGTGCCCAGCGCGGCGCGGCCGCCACCGACCGCGCCCAGAAGGAAGCCGCCTGACATGAGCGCCGCCACGCAAGCCCTGCGCGAGGACAAGCTCCTCGACTCCACGGGAATCGCGATCGACCGCCTGCCGATGCTGCAGATGGTCTTCGACCGCACCGCCACGAGCTGCGCCGAAGCGGTGCGGCAGATCTCCTCCGCCCCGGCCTATTTCTCGGTGGCGGGCGTCAACAGCCAGCGCATCGGCGACGCGCTCAACGCCCATGCCTACAACGCCATCGCCGGCATCCTGCATGCCCGCGAATGGGATGCGCGCATCCTGATCGGCTTCGACCGCGACTTCATCTTCACCCTGCTGGAGGTGCTCTTCGGCGCGGACGGCAGCGAGCGGGCCTATCGCTACGAGCCCGACTTTCCCGACGACGAGCGGCCCTACACCAATATCGAGGTCCAGGTCGCCCAGTCGCTCTGCGAGCTGGTGGCCAGGAACCTGAAGAACGCCTTCGCGCCCGTCTGCGACGTCAATTTCGACTTCGAGCGGATCGAGACCCGCATGTACTTCGCCACGATCGGCAGCCGCAGCAACCTCGCGGTGCAGGCGCAGTTCCTGGTCCAGGGCCTCGACAATTGCGGGCAGATGTTCGTCATCATCCCGCAGACGGCCCTCAACCCGATCCGCCAGAGCCTGGCCCATGTCCATTCCGGCCAGTCGAGCGCGCGCGATCCGCGCTGGTCGAAGCAGATCCGCACCGAGGTCCAGCGCACGGAGGTCCGGCTCTCGGCCGTCCTCGAGGAGCGCGAGATGACGCTGGGCGAGATCGCCGGGCTCGAACTCGGCCAGGTCATCGAATTGCAATCCTCGCCGCGCTCGCCGGTTCAGCTCCGCTGCAACGACGAGACCGTCTTCTGGTGCCAGCTCGGCCAGCGCGAGGGCTCTTATGTCCTGAAGATCCAGGACGCGGCCAATCAGGAACAGGAGTTCTTGGATGATCTTCTATCTCGGTGAAGTCGTGCTCTTCCTCGCTCTGCTGCTCACCAGCCTGCAGGTCTTGCGGATGCGCGCGGAACTGAAGCGGATGCGTGCCTATCACGCCGAATTCCAGGCCGTCTTCGGGCAGACCGAGGCCGCGCTGGGCGCCATTCAGTCCACGGTGCGCGACCTTCAGCTCAGTGGCCGCGACGTCATCGAGGAGCTCGGCGTCAGGATCGACACCGGCCGGCGCCTGCTCGGCGAGCTCAAGACCGTGCGCTCGCTCCCCGACATGCAGAGCCGGCGCGGCGCCACCGCGGCCTGAAAATCAGGACAGCCTCCTCCCGTTCCGTCTCCTAGGAATCCGCCATGAAGAAGCCAACCAAGACCGTGAAGCTGCCCGAGCTGACGCCTGCCGAGGAGACGGGCGCGGCGCCCGCCATGGCGGCGCAGGCCGCCGCGCCCGTCGCCGAAGCCGCGGCGCCCGAGGCCGCGCCCGTCGAGGTCGGCGACCAGCTCAACCTCGACGCGGTCATGCGCATTCCGGTCAACATCCAGGTCGTCCTGGGCAGCGCCACCATGCAGGTCGCCAATCTCATGAAGCTGCGCCGCGGCGCCGTGGTCCAGCTCGACCACCGGGTCGGCGAGCCGGTCGATGTCGTGGTCAACGGCCGCGTCGTCGCCCGCGGCGAGGTCGTCATCGTCGAGGACGACAACAGCCGCTTCGGCGTCTCGCTCACGGAGATCGTCGGCACCCGCGCCAAGCTCGAAGAGTGAGGCGGGTCGGTCGATGACGGTGACGAACAAGGACGCCGACACTCCGGTCGCGCTCGCGGGCGCCCGCCCGCCGATGGCCGGCGCGGAAAAGGCCGCCGCGCTGATCCTCGCGATGGGCAAGCCGCTGGCCGGCCGGATGCTGAAGCATTTCGAGCCCGCCGAGATCCGCACGCTGATGCGCCGCGCCGCCGAGCTCGGCCCGGTTCCGGCCGACGACATCGCCGGGCTGGTCGAGGAGTTCAGCGCGCATTTCTCGCGGGGCACCAATCTCGTCGGCTCGCCGAGCGAGGTCCAGAAGCTGCTGACCGGCGTGCTGCCACCCGAGGAGATCACCGAGATCATCGGCGAGACGGCGGACGCCGCCAACCGCTCGATCTGGGACCGCATCTCCATGATGTCGGAGAGCGTGCTCGCGGCCTATCTGGCCAAGGAGCATCCGCAGACCGTCGCCTTCATCCTGTCCAAGCTCAGCCCGGGCTGCGCCTCGCGGATCATGTCGCAATGGCCGGCCGACCAGCGCCATGCGCTGATGCGCCGGATGCTGAACCTGAAGCCCGTCGCCGAGCAGCCGGCCGCCATCGTCGAGCGGGTGCTCTACGAGGGCTTCACGCTCAATCTCGCCCGCAACAAGGGCGCCGACACCCATGCCCGCATGGCCGACATCCTCAACAAGATGGACAGCCAGGACATGGAGGAGGCCCTCGGCAGCCTGCAGAAGACGCGCCCCGAATCCGCCGAGATGCTCAAGGGCCTGCTCTTCACCTTCGACGATATCGTCAAGCTCTCCGCCCGCGCCCGCATGGCGATCTTCGACCAGGTCTCGTCGGACCAGCTCGTGCTCGCGCTCAAGGGCACGGACGCCAAGTTCAAGGAGCTGGTGCTGTCCTCGCTGGCGGCCCGCGCCCGGCGCATCGTCCAGCAGGATCTGGAGGGCGGCGAGCCGGCGCTGCAGCGCGACGTCGTCGAGGCGCGCCGCGCCATCACCGATATCGCGCTCGACATGGCCGGGCGCGGCGAGATCGAGCTCAATCCCGATGCCGACGACGGCGCCTATTTCCAGTGAGGCGGTGACGGAACTTGTCGGATCAGGATCAGGACAGCAAAACCGAGGAACCGACCGAGAAGAAGATCCAGGACGCGATCGAGCGCGGCAACACGCCGACCTCCAAGGAAGCCTCGATCTTCGCCAGCATCGCCGCGATGCTGATCGCCTGCTCGTTCCTGCTGCGCGACGGCGTCGGCGAGCTGGTGCGCCTGCTCGCGGCGTTCCTGGGCGATCCGGCCGGCTTCGACCTCTCGACCGGCGCGGATGCGGTGCGGCTGCTGACCTATGCGGCCGCCCAGGCCGGCCTCTTCGTCGCGCCGGTCGTATTTCTCTTCACGCTGTTCGGCCTGAGCGCGTCCTTCCTCCAGCATCCGCCTCAGCTCGCGCTCGAGCGCATCACGCCGCAATGGTCGCGGGTCTCGCCGGGCAAGGGCTGGTCGCGCATCGCCGGCGTGCAGGGCCTCGTGGAATTCGGCAAGTCGCTGGCCAAGCTCGCTGCGATCGCGGCGGCGGTGTGGCTGGTTCTCAAATCGGACAAGGACACCGTGGTGACGGCCATGTTGCAGGATCCAAGCACAATCCCGGAAGTGGTGCTGACCCTGGCGATCCGCCTCCTTTCGGCGGCCTGCGTCGCGACGATCGCCATCGTCGCGGTGGACCTCGTCTGGTCCAAGCGCGCCTGGCGCCGCAACCTGCGCATGACGAAGCAGGAGATCAAGGAAGAGTACAAGCAGGCCGAGGGCGACCCGATCCTGAAGGCGCGCCGGCTCTCCCTCGCCCGGGATCGTGCCCGCGGCCGGATGATGGCCGCGGTGCCGCGCGCCACCGTCGTCATCGCCAACCCGACGCACTACGCGGTGGCGCTGCGCTACGTGCAGGAGGAGGGCGGAGCGCCGCTGGTGCTGGCGAAGGGCACCGACCTGATCGCGCTCAAGATCCGCGAGATCGCGGAGGAGAACGGGATTCCGGTGATCGAGGACGTGCCGCTCGCCCGTTCGCTGCACGCCAGCGTGCAGATCGACGAGATGATCCCGCCGGAATTCTACAAGGTCGTCGCCGAGCTGCTCTGCCTGGTCTATGCCGGCAAGGCTTCGTGACGGGGCGCCGGGCCCTTTTCGCGGGTCCCGACAATTCTCCCTCGGCCGGTAAGCTTCGCGCAAGCCAGCGCCGCTAGGGTGACCACATGGCAGGTTGACCTGTTGGGCGAGCCCCACCCGTCAAAGGCATGATGCCGCCCTGCCATCCCGGTGAAAATCCGGAATGTTCCCCATCATCTCACGATCGAGGAACATCGACATGACCAGCCTTCTCACCAACTCCTCCGCGATGACGGCTCTGCAGACGCTGTCGCAGACCAACAAGAACCTCGCCACCACGCAGAACCGCATCGCCACCGGCCAGCGTGTCTCGACCGCGTCCGACAACGCTGCCTATTGGTCGATCGCCACCACCATGCGCTCGGACAACAAGGCGCTCGGCGCCGTGCAGGACGCTCTCGGCCTCGGCGCCGCGACCATCGACACGATGTATACCGGCCTGAACGGCACGGTCGAAGTCGTCTCGGAGATCAAGGCCAAGCTCGTCGCCGCCCGTACGCCGGGTGTCGACCGCGACAAGATCCAGAGCGAAATCAAGGAGCTCCAGAGCCAGCTCAAGAACACCGCCGACTCGGCCGTGTTCAACGGCGAGAACTGGATCTCGGTCGACTCGACCTCCGCGAGCTACAACGCGACGAAGTCGGTCGTCTCGTCCTTCTCCCGGGCCGGTGGCCAGGTGCAGGTCGACACGATCTCGGTCGATCTGGACGCGATCAAGCTCTACGACTCGAACCTCGACACCGCCTACAAGGCGCAGACCTTCCCGACGGGCACGACGACGGCCCGTAACGCCGCGACCGATGTCGGCGGCAACATCACGGTGACGGTCGGTACCGCTCCGGCGATCAACATCGCGGTGGCGGCGGGCACCTCGCTCGGCGACATCAAGAAGGAGATCGACAAGCTCGGCATCGAGGGGCTGTCCGTCGGCATCGACACCGCCGGCACGGGGTTGTCCTTCAAGAGCCGCAACAGCGCGGACGTGGCCATCGACGCGTCCGTCGCCGGCCTCGGCGGCGCCGTCACGCTCACCGCTCTGGCGACGCCGGTCGAAAGCAGCAAAGGCGTCCTCGACAAGACCTACGACGCCTTCACCGGCGCCGCCTGGGAGACCTTCAGCGTCGCCGACATCGACATCTCCAAGCTGACCGACAACGCGACGGACCTCGCCAAGCTCGAGACCTACATCTCGGCCGTGGACGACGCCCTGAGCACGATCACCGATGCCGCCACCAATCTCGGCGCCATCAAGAACCGCATCGGCCTGCAGCAGGACTTCGTGAAGGCCCTGACCGACTCGCTCGATCGCGGCATCGGCCAGCTCGTCGACGCCGACATGAACGCGGAATCGACCCGCCTCCAGGCTCTGCAGGTTCAGCAGCAGCTCGGCATCCAGGCGCTGTCGATCGCCAATGGCGGCAGCCAGAGCATCCTCTCGCTCTTCCGCGGCTGATCCGCCACGCCTCACGGGCGGACGGCACCGGGCCACGCTCCTTCGGGAGCGTGGCCTTTTCCGTTCGGGCGGCCGGGCGGCCGGGCGGCGGCGAGGCACCGGCCGGGGCGGCGCGGCGCGCAATGCCCGCGCAAGGCTGCGCGATGAAACTCCCTTCAGGACGATCCACCTCCCCAGGGAACGACAATGCCGGGCCGGCAATACGCGGAAGAAATCTGGCTGAACCTGCAGCAGCTCGGGCACAAGCGCCTCGCCGCTCTGGCGGCCATCGGGCTGTTCGTCTTCGGTGTCATCGGCGGCAGCGCCTACTATCTCAGCCGCCCGCAGATGTCCGTGCTCTATGGCGGGCTCCAGCGCGAGGACGTCAACCGCATCGGCGCGTCCCTGCAGGAAGCCGGCATCGCCTTCGACGTCAACGCGGAGGGCACGCAGGTCCTCGTGCGGCCCTCGCAGGCGCCGCAGGCCCGCATGCTGCTCGCCGAGAAGGGGCTGCCGCGCTCGACCAGCGCCGGCTACGAGCTCTTCGACAAGCTGGGCTCGCTCGGCCTGACCTCCTTCATGCAGGAGGTCACGCGGGTGCGCGCCCTGGAGGGCGAGCTCGCCCGCACCATCCAGCTCATGCGCGGCGTCAAGGCCGCGAGCGTCCATCTCGTGCTGCCCGACAAGGGCTCGTTCCGGCGCGATCAGCAGCCGGCCTCGGCCAGCGTCGTCGTCCGCACGGAAAGTTCCGGCGCCGGCAGCACCGCGCAGGCGATCCGCCACCTGGTCGCCTCGGCCGTACCCGGGCTGGCGGTCGAGAAGGTGACCGTGCTCAACACCGACGGCACCATGCTCGCCACCGGCGGCGACGCCAACGACATGCAGGCCAGCAAGCTCTCCGGCCTCCAGCAGGGCGTCAACCGCGACATTCAGGACAACATCCGCAAGGCGCTGACGCCCTATCTCGGCCTCGAGAATTTCGAGATCAGCGTCGCGACCGACCTGAACACCGACCGAAGGGAAACGAGCGAGACCGTCTTCAACCCCGACCAGAAGGTCGAGCGCTCGGTGCGCGTGGTCCGCGAAAACGACACCTCGCAGAACTCCGCCACGCAGGAGCCGACCACCGTCGAGCAGAACCTGCCCGAGAACCAGGTTCGCGCCGATGGCGGCCAGCGTTCGAGCGAGGAGAAGCAGCGCCGCGAGGAGCTGACCAACTACGAGATCTCCTCCAAGCGCACGCAGACGGTCTCCGACGGCTATTCCATCGCCAAGCTCTCGGTCGCGGTCCTGATCAACCGCCCCCGACTGGTCGAGTCGCTCGGCGGTTCGCCCAGCCAGGAGCAGATCGAGACGCGGCTGAACGAGGTCCGCCAGATCGTCGGCTCGGCCGCCGGCACCAGCGAGAGCCGGGGCGACAACATCAAGGTGCTCGCCGTCGACTTCGTGCAGGGCAATCGCAGCCTCGACCCGGAGCCGCCGGTCGGCCTGACCGAGCATCTGCTGCGCCAGTCCGGCACGCTGATCAACGCGGTCGTGGTGCTCGCCCTCTCGCTGGCCATCATCTGGTTCGGCCTGCGGCCCTCGATCAACGCGATCCTGCGGCGTCCGGCGCCGGCCGAGATCGCGAGCATGGTCGAGGACGCCGACGCCAAGCCGGTCGACGCCCAGGCGCAGATCGCCGGCGCGGACGGGCCGCTCGACCTGATCGCCGACCTCACCAGCGCCACCCATCGCTCGCCCCTGCGCAAGCTGGAGCAGCTCATCGACTTCGACGAGGCGCAGGCGGTCGCGGTTCTCAAGCAGTGGGTCCATGAGGGAGAACGGGCGTGAAGCTGAAATCCGCCAGCCCCTTCATTCCGAGCTTCGACGAGCTCGACTTCGAGGAGACGCTCGCCGCGCCCGCTGGTGCCGACGTGCCGGAGGCGATCGAGCTGCCGCCCTTTCTGCCCCGCGCCGAGCGCGAGCCGGCGGCAGCCGATACCACCGATCTCGTGGCGAATGCCCGGCTCGCCGCCGCCGCCGAGGCGAGGGCTGCGGCCGACCGGCAGATCGAGCGGCTGCGGGCCGAGCACGAGGCGGCGCTGGAAGTGGCGCGGCGGCAATGGGCGGACGAACTGGCGGGCGCGCTGTCGGAGAGCTTCGCGCAGGCCGTCGAGGAGATCGGCGAGCGCATCGCCGATTCCGTGGGGCGCGTGCTGCTGCCCTTCCTCGGGACGGAGCTGCGCGACGCCGCGAGCCGGGCGCTGATCGCGCAGATCGTGCCGCTGTTCGGCGGTGCGGACGGAGCGCTCATCCAGGTGCGGGCGCCCGCCGACATGATGCAGGCGCTGCGCAGGGTCTTCCCGCCCGGGCAGGCCGTCGAATTCGTCGAGAGCGACGGCGGCGAGGTCCGGATCGTCGCCGGCGAGACCGTGATCGAGACGCGCATCGCCGCCTGGGCGGACAGGCTCGAGGGCCGTGGACCGGACCGGCGCCAGCGCCGGCCGGCCGGCTGACAATCCCACCGGGCGCAGGCGGAACAGCATGATGAGCAAGGACGTACCGGACATTCTCGTCATCCGGCGCCGGCACGGCAAGGGCGCGGAAACGCTCAAGGGCGGCGTCTGGAAGATCGCCTATGCCGATTTCATGACGGCGATGATGGCGCTCTTCCTGGTGCTCTGGCTGGTCAACGCGACCAACCGGGAGACGCGCACGACCGTCGCGCAGTACTTCAACCCGATCAAGCTGTCCGACACCACGGCGGACCGCAAGGGCGTGCGCAACCCGCAGGACGCCGAGCCCGGCGACTCCGAAAATCCCGACGCCATCGAGAACGCGCAGAAGGGCGCCCCGCGCAGCGGCCCGGAGCATCGGCCGACCGCTGTCCTGAAGGATCCGAACCGCAGCCCGGCGCCGTTCGACGATCCCTACTCCATCCTCGCCGAACCCACGGCCGCGCGGAAGGCGGAAGCGGGCGCCGATCGCGCCGCTCCGGTCACCCTCGGCACCACCGGCAAACCCGGCCTCAATGGCGGCGAGGCTCTGCGCGATCCCTTCGATCCCGATTTCTGGCGCCAGACGCCGCAGGCGCCCCGTCCCGTCCCGGCTCCCGAGGCCGCGGCCTCGGAGGCCCGCACCAGGAAGGCCATCGCCGACGCCGCGGCCGCCCAGGCTCCGGCCGAGCCGAGGCCCGAGCCCACCGTGCCGCCGCCGGCCGCCTCGCCTGCGAACCCGCCGGCCGCTGTCGCGATGACGCCGCGCAACGGCACGACCGAGCTCGCCTCCGCGATAACGCCGCGCGGGGAGACCGGAGCGGCCGCGTCGCAGGCCGGAGCGGGAACCGGCACCATCGCCTCGGCGATCGCCGCCGCCTTCGACGGCAAAGGCGCCGCGCCGCGTGCCGCCGCGCCGCAGGTCGACGTCAGGCAGACCGACGAAGGCGTCCTGATCAGCCTGACCGACAAGGCGAATTTCGGCATGTTCGCGATCGGCTCGGCCGAACCGCATCCCGAGACGGTCGAGGCGATGCGCCGTGTCGCGGGCGTGCTCGGCCAGCGTCAGGGCGCCATCGTGATCCGCGGCCATACCGACGCCCGCCCGTTCCGGGCCCGCGACAACGACAACTGGCGGCTCTCGACGGCGCGCGCCCATATCGCGCAGGACCTGCTGATCCAGAACGGCGTCGGCGAGGACCGGATCTCCCATATCGAGGGCTATGCCAGCCGCCTGCCGCGCGCGGCTGATCCCAACGCCGCCGAGAACCGGCGCATCGAGATCCTCATCCGCGAGAGGCGCTCATGAGGCCATGCGCGATCCCGGGCTGGCTTCTGCTCGTGGGCTGCCTCGCGGCCGGGCCGGCACGCGCCGAGCCCGAGACGGGGACGAGCGCTCCACCGCCGCCGTTCCAGCTCGTGCGCACGCTCCAGTCGCTTCAGAACGAGGCGGCGCAGGGCAACCGCACGGCCCAGGCAGCCCAGCAGCCCTTGCTGCGCGAGCTCGCCGGGGCGCTCGAACGGCAGGACCCCGAACTCTGGAAGGAGCCGCGCAACACCCGCGCTTTGGTCGCCTATGTGCTGAGCGGCGGGCCTCCGGGCGTGCTCGAACGTGTCAACGACAGCGGAGCCCTGGCGCCCCTGCCGGAAGGGCTGGCAGCGGGCGCGCTCGCCTATGTCTCGGGCGACGCCGCGAAGGCGCGCCCGCTATTGGCGCCGGTCGACGCCGTGGCGCTGGGCGGATTGCTCGGCGGGCAGCTCGCGCTGGTTCAGGCCAGCCTCCTTGCCCGCGCCGAGCCGAAGCGGGCGCTCGAACTCCTCGATCAGGCGCGGCTGCTGGCGCCGGGAACGCTGATCGAGGAAGGCGCGCTGCGCCGGGCGGTCATGGTCTCGGCCGAGACGGGGGATCTCGACCGGCTCGAGCGCGCGCTCGCGCAATACGAGCGGCGCTTCGGCGCCTCCGTCTATGCCGCCGCTTTCCGGCAATCCTTCCTGTCCGGCCTCGTGCGCCACGACTTCGGGCGCGAGGCGGAGAAGTTTCCGCGTCTCCTCGCGATCCTGCGCCCGCTCGCGCCGCCAGAGCAGCGCGAGGCGCTGCTTCTCGTCGCTCGCGACGCGCTGCTCGCCGGCCGTTTCGAACAGGCACGGCTGGCCTCGGAGGCCGCCTCCCAGATCGAGGGCGCGGACCGCTCGGCGCAGGCTCGTGCGGGTCTCTACGGTGCGGCGGCGCAACTCGGCCTGCGCCGAACGACCGGCGCCGGGGGCGCGCTCGCGCGTCTCGATCCCGAGCGGCTCGGGCCCGAGGATCGCGAGATCCTGACGAATGCACGCCGCATCGCGGCAGGCATCACGAAATGGCCGGCACAGGCGACGCGTGTGCGCCCCTCGGAGACGCCGCCGCCGGAACTGGATTCCGGGCTCCGGCAGGTCGCTTCCTCCGTCGAGCGTAGCCTCGCGGAGGCGCAGGGCCTGATCGAGGCGAAACCACGACAGCGGGGGATGGCGCGATGAAGGGGATGGACACGCCGGCTCTGCCACAGGGCGCCGCCGCCAAGGCGGGCGCGGGCGCTCTCGCGGGCAAGGGCCAGAACGGCCGTGCCGGCGCCGCCGGGCGGGAGGAGGGGGGCCTCGCCTTCCGCTCCCTCCTGAAGGCACTGGGCGGCCCGCATTCCGGGAACACCGGCGCGCGCGGCAAGAAGGAGGCGGAGGGGGCCGAGGCTGGGACGGAGGCGCCGGAGGGCACCGCCGCTCCAGTCCCTGCGACGCCGGAGCCGGGCTCGCCTGCCGTTCTCCTGCTCGATGCGCTGCGGGTTCCCGTCGCGGAGACGCCGCCGCCGCAGGCACAGCCCATGGCTCCGCCGCGCGAACGACAGGGCGGCGCGAAGGCCGGCACCGCCAGGGAGGTTTCGCTGCCGGCGGACAAGGCGCCGGCGAGCGTAGCCGGCGCGGCAGCGGCGGGGCCGGCCATGCCGACCGACACCGAGGTCGATCTCGACACCGCCGATCTCGCCGTGCTGGCGAAACTCGCCCAGACCGAGGGCGAGCCGGCGGCGCCGGCCGGCGAGCGGGGCGAGGCCAAGCCGCTGACGGCGACCCCCGGCTTCACGATCACGCGGCAGGAGACCTATCTGCCGCCGGTCCAGAAGCTCTCGCCCTTCGAGCAGGTGGTCGAGCCGGTCAGGCAGGCGGCGACCGACCTGTTCTCGGCGCGGACGGGGCTGGCCGACGGCCTCTCCGGCAAATCCTCCGAGATCGCGACGCCGACCAAGATCCTGCATATCGAGCTCAAGCCGGTCGAGCTCGGCAGCATCGTCGTCAAGATGCGGCTCTCGCAGGGCGGCATGGACATCCGCATCGAGACGGCCAAGGCCGAGACGGCGGCCCTGCTCGCGGGAGACCGGGAGGCGCTGCGCGAGATCGTGCGGGCGAGCGGCCATTCCATCGACGCCGTCTCGGTCGAGACCATCCATGTCGACCAGCTCCAGCCCGACCGGCACAACGCCGCCACGAGGCAGGACAACGCCCAGAACGACGGCGCCTCCGGTCGCGACAGGCAGGCCTTCGACCAGTCGCGCCAGGGCGAGCAGGGTCGCGGCTCCCGCAACGACGACGGCCGGCCCGATCCGGCGGGCAGCAAGGACATCCAGGATGAAACCGATCTTCGCGGCCGCGACCCTTCTCGTTATCTCTAGCTTCGCCATCTGCGGCGCCGCATCTCCCGCCGCCGCCCTGACGGTCTGCGAGGAGCATATGATCCGCGCCTCGAAGGCCTACGACATTCCGGTCGGCGTGCTCTATTCGGTCGGCCTCACCGAGAGCGGCCGGCGCAATTCGCTGCAGCCCTACGCGCTCAACATCGCGGGGCGCCCCTTCTTCGGCAAGACGCGCGACGAGGCCATGGCGGAGTTCGGCGCGTCGCGCGCGAAGGGCGTGAAGCTGATCGACATCGGCTGCATGCAGATCAACCACCACTATCATCGCGACCAGTTTCCCAGTCTGGAGGCGATGTTCGACCCGGCGACGAATGTCGAGTATTCGGCGCGCTTCCTGAAGCGGCTGAAGGGCCGTCACGAGACCTGGACCATGGCCGTCGCGCGCTATCACGCCGGGCCGAACAACAACCCGGCCCAGCAGCGCTATGTCTGCACCGTGATCCGCAACATGGTCGCCACCGGCTTCGGCCAGTGGACGAGCAATGCGCGCTCCTTCTGCGGCGCGAAATACGTCGCCCAGGCGCCGGGCGCCTTGTCCATGGTCGGCGCCCAGCCCTGAGGCCCCGTCTGCGGAAATTCCCGCCGCGATAGCCGGAAACGTGGCGTTTTTGCGTGTGACCGCGTGCTCGGGGCGGTGGTCCGGCTCACCATAAAGACATCTTGCACGATCGCGTGATTGGGAGTGGCATGGCGCCGGCCGTCACCGGCCTTCTCCTGGAGGATGCCCATGCTGAGGAATTTCGTTCTCGCGTCCGTGTCGGCCCTTGCCGCCATGGCGCTCGCGCCGGCGCCCGCCTCGGCGCTGACGATGAAGGAGTGCAGCGCCAAATATCAGGACGCCAAGAAGGCGAACACGCTCAAGGGTCAGAAGTGGAACGACTTCCGCAAGGCGCAGTGCGGCGACGACGATGCCGCGGAAGCGGACGCCGCGAGTGCCGTGAAGGACGAGCCGGCCGCCGCGCCGGCGCCTGCCGCCGCCGGCAAGGCCAAGGCCGCCGTCTTCCCGAAGGCCGTCGCGCAGAAATACTCGAACGAGACGGCCGGCAAGGCCCGTCTCAAGACCTGCGCCGACCAGTACAACGCGAACAAGACCGCCAACGCCAACGGCTCGCTGAAGTGGATCGAGAAGGGCGGCGGCTACTGGAGCCAGTGCAACGCCAAGCTGAAGAGCTGAGGCGGACCGCTCCGGCCCGCGCTCACAGCGCGGGCCAGGTGTCCGAGAGCCTGTAGCCCGCCGGATAGGGGTCGTCCGGGTCGAGCATGAGCTGCTGCGTGCCGGTGACCCAGGCGCTGCCGGTGATCACAGGCACGATCGCCGGGGTGTCGCCGATCGCGGTCAGGCTCTCGATCCGGCAGTCGAAGCGCGAGCCGATGATCGAGAGCCCGACGAAGGGCTCGCCGACCGCCAGTTCTCCGCGCGCATGAAGCACCGCCATCCGGGCCGAGCAGCCCGTGCCGGTCGGCGAGCGGTCGATCTTGCCCGGCCGGATCGCGACCGCGTTGCGCCCGGTCGCCACACCGTCGATGCGCTCGACCGGGGCGGCGAACTGGCAGAAGGAGATATGGTCCCAGGCGGTACCGCCCGGATGGCGGAAGCCGAGCTGCTCGTCTGCGGCGCGCGTGACGCGCATCCCTGTTTCGGCGAGTTCGCGCGCCTCGTCCGGCGCGACCTCGAAGCCGAGCGCATGAGCGTCGACGATGACGAAGCTGTCGCCGCCATAGGCGATGTCGACCGTGAGCGTGCCGAAACCCTCGACCTCGAGCGGCGCGGCGAGCCGGCTCGCGAAGGAGGGGACGTTGCGGACGCTGATCGCCTCCGCCTTGCCGTTCCGGCAGGCTGCGCTGATCTCGACGAGCCCGGCCGGCGCCTCCAGTTTCAGCGGCGTCACCGGCTCCTGCATCGGCAGGATGCCGGTGTCGAGCAGCACGGTGGCGACGCAGATCGCGTTCGAACCGGACATGGGCGGCGTGTCGGCCGGCTCCATGATGATCCAGCCCATCTGGGCCTCCGGGTGCTTCGGCGGTACCAGCAGGTTGACATGCCGGAAGACGCCGCCGCGCGGCTCGTTGAGCACGAAGTTGCGCAACGTCTCGTCGCTGGCGATGAAGCGAGACTGCTCCCACACCGTGGCGCCCGGCGGCGGGGCTACGCCGCCGACGATCACGTCTCCGACCTCGCCCGCCGCGTGGCAGCTCACGACATGGATGATCTTGCTGCTGCGCATGGAAAGGCTCCGTGGGACGTCCCCGTTCCTTAGGCCCGTGCGGGCGCCGGAGGAAGCGCCCGGCGCCGCATGCCGCCCCTCACACCACGAGGTCGTGCGCCGGCACGGGCTCGCCGCGCGAGCAGAGCAGGATGTTGTTGAACATCCGCTTCACCGTGGGCGCGAAGTTGTCGGAGGCCATGGCGGCGAGATGCGGCGTCACCACCAGGTTGTCGAGGGTGAGCAGCTCGCTGTCGGCCGGCAGGGGCTCGACCGAGAACACGTCCATCGCCGCGCCGGCGATCTCGCGTGCCCTGAGCGCGTCCGCCAGGGCCGCCTCGTCGACGACGCCGCCGCGCGCGACATTGATCAGCACCGCGGTCTTCTTCATCGCCTTGAAGGCGGCGGCGTCGATCAGGTTCGCGGTCTCGGGCGTCATCGGGCAATGCAGCGAGACGACGTCCGAGCGCTCCAGCAGTTCCGGCAGGGTCGCGTGCGTCACGCCGAGCGCGGCCTCCTCGTCGGCCGAAAGCGGCAGGCGCTTGTTGTAGAGGATGGTGCAGCCGAAGCCCTTGAGCAGCTTCGCGACGTTCTTGCCGATGGCGCCGAAGCCGACGATGCCGACCGTCTTGCCCGAGAGCATGAAGGTCTCGCCCGGGATCTGCCCGGTGATCCAGTGGCCCTTCTTCAGCTCCGCATGGCCATGGGACAGGAAGCGCAGCGCCGAGAGCGTGAGCCCGAGCGTGAACTCGGCGACCGGCACGGCGTTCGAGCCCGTCGTGCGGGCGACCTTGATGCCGAGCTCCCTGGCGGTGGCGATGTCGATATTGTCGTAGCCCACGCCCCATTTGTGCAGAAGCTTGAGTTTCTTCGCGGCGCGCAGCACGTCCGCGTTGACGCCCACCTGACCGGAAATGGCGTAGTCGGCCTCGGCGATGATCTCCTTCATGTGCTCGTCGCCGCGCGCGGTGCCGTGGGTCAGCACGAACCCGGGCGGCAGGAAGGCGCGCAGCTTGTCGGCGCGCTCGGGGCTCGTCAGGTCGAGCAGGCAGATGGTCTCGGTCATGGTCGTGGAATCCGGAGGACGGGACAGGATCAGATGGTGAAGCGCACGCCGGCCTTGGCGAGGCCGCCGGAGATGGCGACCGGCGTGCCGTCGGCGCGCCAGCAGGCGGCTCCGGTCAGCATGCCGTCCGGCCCGAAGGCGATGGCGTTCATGCCGCCGGCGATGCGCGGCGCGCGCACGATGCGGTGGCCGCGCCGGGTCAGCTCCTCGGCGACGCTCTCGGGGATCGCCTCCTCGAGCTCCAGCACGCCGCCCTCGGTCCAGACGCGCGGCGCCTCGACGGCCTCCTGAAGCGTCATGCGGTGGTCGATCAGGTTGACGATCGCCTGCAGCGCCGAAGGGAAGATGCGCAGCGCGCCCGGCAGCCCGAGCGCGAAGGCGAGCCGGCCCTCCTTCAGCACGATCATCGGCGCCATCGAGGTGAAGACGCGCTTGCCGGGCGCAATCGAGAGCGCGCGGCCGGGATGCGGATCGAAATTGAACATGTAGTTGTTGGTCAGCATGCCTGTGCCGGGGATCTGGCAGCAGGCGCCGAAGACGCCGTTGATCGTCTGCGTGGCGGCGACGACGTTGCCGTCGGCATCGGCGACCGTGACATGGGTGGTGTCGTTGGACTCGCCGCCCGACAGGCCGGCGGCCCAGCGCTTGGCGGTGCCCATCTCGATCAGCGCGCGCCGCTCGTCGGCATAGGCCTTGTCGATCAGCCGCGCGACCGGGACCTTGACGAAGGCCGGGTCGGCGGTCGCCACCGCGCGGTCGGCGAAGGCGATCTTCAGGGCTTCCGCCAGCAGGTGCACCGCGTCCGGCGAGCCGAATCCGAGCGCGCCGATGTCGTAGCCCTCGAGGATGTTGAGCATCTGCGCGATATGCACGCCCGAGGAGGAGGGCGGCGGCGGGCCGAAGATCGCGTGGCCGCGATAGCTGCCCTCGATCGGCTCGCGCAGGGCGATGCGGTAGTTCGCGAGATCGGCCTCGTCGATCAGGCCGCCATGCCCGGCCATGAAGCCGGTCAGGGCCTTGCCCAGCGGGCCGCCATAGAGCGCTGACGGCCCCTGCTCGGCGATGAGCTCGAGCGAGCGGCCATACTCCGCCTGCACCAGCCGCGAGCCCGCCGGCAGCGGCTTGCCGTCCGGCAGGAACAGCGCCGCGAGGCCGGGGTCGCGGGCGAGGTCGGCCGCCGTGTCGGCGATGCAGGTGGACAGGTACGGGGTCGTCACGAAGCCGCGCTTCGCCAGCGCGATCGCCGGCTGCAGCACCTCCGCCAGCGGCAGCGTGCCGAAGCGCGCAAGCGCCTCGCACCAACCGGCGAGCGCGCCCGGAACCGCCACGGCCTTCGGGCCGATCAGGTTTTCGCGGTCGCGCACGTCGCGCTGCTTGCCGATCTCGTCCGACAGGCAGTCATACATGTCGGGCGTGGCCTTGCCCGGCGCGGTCGAGAGCCCGTCGATCACCGCATGGCGCCCGTCGGCCATGCGGATATGGCTCAGGCCTCCGCCCAGGATGCCGACCATCATCGGCTCGACCACGGTCAGCGCGAACAGCGCCGCCACCGCCGCATCGACGGCGTTGCCGCCGGCGAGCAGCATCTGCGAGCCCGCCGCCGAGGCGAGCGGATGGTTCGTCACCACCATGCCGCGCGAGCCGGTGGCGGGTTTCTTCTCGCAGGCGAAGGAGGCGATGCGCGGGGCGGGGGCGAGGGCGTTCATCGGGGCGGGAGTCCTCAGCCGTTCTGCTGCGCCAGCGCGTCTAGCACCATCTTGGTGGCGCCCGAAATGTCGCCGAGCTTCTCGCCCTTGCGGACGCGGTCCTGGGTGCGCTCGCCGCGCTCCTGCCGGGCGATGGCCGCGTCGGCGATCGCCTCGGCCTCGTCGCGCGGCAGCACCAGAACCCCGGATTCGTCGGCGAGGATGACGTCGCCCGCCTTGACCGGCACGTTGCCGCAGGAGATCGGCAGGTTGAGCGTGCCGCCGAGATTGTAGAGGCGAGTGGTGATGGGCGACATGCCCCGGCACCACATCGGGAAGTCGCTGTCCTGGATCTCGGTCAGGTCCGTGCAGGGGCCGTCGACGATGCCGCCGACCGCACCCGCCGCCTTCGCCGCGACGGTGACGCCGCCGCCCCAGCAGGCATGCTTGTCGTCGCCGAGACGGTCGACCACGAGGATGTCGCCCGGGCGCAGCAGGCCGAGCGTGTGGTGGAGCAGCGTCGAATCCTGTCCGGGAATGGCCAGCGTCACGGCGGCGGCGGCGATGCGCTTGGTGCGCAGCAGCGGCTGGATGCCGCGATCCATGAAGCCCCAGTGCTGCGAGTGGCCGATCGTCGCCGTCTCGACCTTGAGCAGCTTTTCGACGAGGGCGGCCGGGAGCTGTTCCGGCATGGGGGCGATACGGTAGTCGGGCATCTGTGTATCTCCTATTTGCCGACGGCGCGGGCGACGCCGACGAGGCGTTCGACCGCGACGACGACGATCAGCGTGGCGATGATGAGGACGACGGAGAGCGCCGCGATCAGCGGGTCGGTGCGGCCTTCGACATAGCGCACCATCTCGACCGGCAGCGTCGAGGCGCGCGGCCCGGAGATGAAGAGCGAGATCACCGACTCGTCGAAGGACAGCAGGAAGGACAGGCAGGCGCAGGCGATCAGCCCCGGCGTCGCCAGCGGCAGGGTCACGCGCCTGACCACGCGCGCCGGCGTGGCGCCGAGCGTCGCGGCCGCGGCCTCGATGTCGTGCGGCAGGTTGGACAGGGCCGTCGTCATCATCCGGATGACGAAGGGCACGGTCACGGTCATGTGGCCGAGCACGAGGCCGGGCAGGCTCGCGGTCAGCCTGAGCGGGGTGAAGAACAGCAGCAGCGCGAGGCCGGTGATCAGCGTCGGCAGCAGTAGCGGCGCGAGGAAGAAGCCCGTCAGCGCGTCCCTGCCACGGAACTCGCCCTTGGCGAGCGCCAGCGCCGCCGGCACGCCGACCGCGAGCGACAGCACCGTCACCACGCTCGCGATCTGCACGCTCAGCCACAGCGCAGAGAGCAGCGGAGCATGCGAGGCGAGTTGCTGGAACCAGCGCAGCGAATAGCCCGAGGGCGGGAACAGGATGAAGCTGTCGGCCGAGAAGGCCAGCATCACCACGACGACGATCGGCGCCAGGATCAGCCCGTAGACGAGGGCCGCAAGGCCGGACAGGACGGGACCGGCACCATTCATCCCTTGAGCCCCCGCGCCAGGAGGTTGGAGGCGACGAGCAGGAGCAGCAGCAGCGCGAGCGTGTAGATCGCCAGCACGGACGCCACGGGCCAGTTGGTGTTCGTCGTCGCCTGCTCGAAGATCTCGGTCGCGAGCACGAAGACGCGCCCGCCGCCGAGGAGCTTCGGCGTGATATAGGCCGACATCGAGAGCACGAAGCCCAGCCCCGCCGCGAGCACCAGGGCCGGCAGGCTGAGCGGCAGCGTCACGCGCAGGAAGGTGCGGATGGGAGAGGCGCCGAGCGAGCGAGCCGCCTCCTCCAGCGTGCGGTCGAGCCGGCCGAAGCCGGCGAGCAGCGCCAGGATCATGTAGGGCATGATGCTTTCGGCCAGGCCGATGGTGACGCCGGTCCCGTTGAAGACGAGCTTGAGCGGCGCCGAGATCAGCCCGAGCGACTGGAGCGCCGTGTTGACGAGGCCGCGGTCGCCCAGGATGGCGAGCCAGCCGAAGACGCGCACCACGCTGGAGATCAGCATCGGCAGGATCGCGATCACGGCGAGCAGACCGCGAAAGCGCGAGGTCGTGCGGAAGAGGAAGAGTGACAGCGGGTAGGACAGGGCGAGCGCGATCGCCGTGGCGCTGAGCGAGAGCTGCAGCGAGTTCAGCGTCAGCTCGAAGGTGAAGCCGTCAGCGAAGAGCTCTGTCACCGTCTTCAGCGACCACGCTTCGATCATCGCGCCGGTGGGGCCGACCTCGTTGAAGGCGTTGCGCAGAAGCAGCAGCGTCGGCCATGCATAGACGACCAGCACGAACAGCCCTGCCGGGATCAGCAGGAGCGGGAGGCGTGTCGCGCCGGTCATGCCGCCTCGCGCGCGAAGGGCAGGCTGTCCTGCGCCCGCCAGACCACGGCGACCTCGGCGCCTTCCGTCGGCGCGGGCGTGCCCGAGGGCATCTCGACCGTGAGCTGCCCGCCGGCGCCCTCGACCAGCACCTCGACATGGTCGCCGACGAAGACGCTGCGCAGCACCCGTCCGGTCACTCGCACCGTCTCGCCGCCGGTCGGCTCCGACACCGGGACGATCCGCATGCGCTGCGGGCGCACGAACAGATCGAACTCGCCTTGCGCCGGGGCCGAAACCGGCTGGGCCTGGCCCCAGAGCAGCACCTTGCCCTCGCCATCGCGCCCGGCCGCCAGCGCGTTGGCCCGGCCGACGAACTCCGCGACGAAGCGCGTGGCCGGCCGCTCGTAGATGTCCTCCGGCGTGCCGATCTGGGCGATCTGGCCGCGATGCATCACGGCGATCCGGTCGCACATCGTCAGCGCCTCGACCTGGTCGTGGGTGACGAAGAGCGTGGTGATGCCGAGCGAGCGCTGGATCGAGCGGATCTCGTGGCGCATCGTGTCGCGCAGCTTGGCGTCGAGGTTCGAGAGGGATTCGTCGAGCAGCAGCACGGACGGGTGGATCACCAGCGCGCGCGCCAGCGCCACGCGCTGCTGCTGGCCGCCGGAGAGCTCGCGCGGCCGGCGCTGGCCGAGATGGCCGAGCCTGACCATCGCCAGCCCCTCCTCGACCTGTCGCGCGATCTCGGCCCTGCCGACGCCACGCTCCTCGAGTCCGAAGGCGACGTTGCGCGCGACCGTCAGATGCGGGAACAGCGCGTAGGACTGGAAGACGTAGCCCATGTTGCGCCTGTGCGCCGGCAGCCGGGTGATCTCGGCGCCGTCGACGCGGATCAAGCCGCGATCGGGCTCGATGAGCCCGGCCAGCATCCGTAGCGTCGTCGTCTTGCCGCAGCCGGAGGGGCCGAGCAGCGCCACGGCTTCGCCCTTCGCGACGGACAGCGAGACGTCGTCCACCGCCACGGCGGCGCCGTAGCGCTTCTGCAGGCCGGCCAGTTCGAGATAGCTCATGCGTTTTCCAGCTTCTCTGCGGTCAGGGAGATGGGGACACGTGCGTCATTCTCGGGCGCAGCGAAGCGAAGTCCCGAGAATCTCCGGGGAGAGATGCCCGGGTCGAGCCCGGGCATGACGAGCACTGCTCGCATCACCGCGCCGCCGAAATCACTTCGCGCCGCCAGCGGTTGTTCCACTGGTCGCGCACCTTGAGGATGTCGTTCCAGTCGACCGGGATCATGTTGGCCCGGCTTTCGGGGGCTGCCGCCGTGCGCGCCACGGCCTTGGGGTCGATCTGCGCCTTGGCGTTGGTCGGCGCGTAGAACATCCGCTCGGTGAAGGCCTTCTGCGCCGGCTGCGACAGCGCGTATTTCACGAAGGCCGCCGCCGCCGCGCGGTTCTTGGAGCCGGCGGTCAGGTTGATCGTGTTGATCTGGAAGACCGAGCCCTCCGGCGGCAGCAGCGTGCCGATGCGGCCGTTCGACTGGTCGCCATAGAGCTGCGAGCGGGCGTTCCAGCCGGTCGCGACCTTCACCACGCCGTTCAGGATCAGCGAATAGCCGTCCGGATTGGGCTCGAAGGTGTTCACGGAGGGAGCGAGCTCCTTGAGCCGCTTCATCGCCGCGTCGATCGACTTGCGGTAGTCGCCGCCCTCCATCTTCTCGACCATCGCGGTCAGCGCCAGGCCCTGGATGTTGGGCGGTGCCGAGATCGCGAGCTGGCCCTTGAGGTCGGGGCGCCAGAGATCGGCCAGCTTGGCCAGCGGCGGCTTGAGGTTCTGCGTGTCGTAGACCAGCACGAGATGGTCGAAGGTCACCGCCGGGCCGAACTCGCCGCCGGCGGCGCGCGCCTCCGGCAGCAGCTCGTCGAGAACCGGGAACTCGGCCGGGGTGAGCTTCTCGAACAGCCCCTCGATGTTGCCGATGCTCGAGGTGGTGACGTCCATGATGACGACGTCGATCTGCGGGTCGGCCTTCTGGGCCCGCACCGAGCCGACCATCTGTGCCGAGGTCCCGCCCGGCGCATAGTTCACCTTCACGCCCGGATTGGCGGCCAGGAAAGGCTCGACCACCGCCTTCGTGTAGTTGTCCTGGAAGATGCCCGAATAGGACATCAGCGTGATCTGCCCGCTGAGACCCTGGGCTCCGGCCCCTTGGCTGCGCAGGACGGCGGGCATGGCGATGGTGGCGAGACCCGTCTTGAGGATGAGGCGGCGTGTCGGCATGGAAACCTCCTGCGTGGGGCGGACCCTTGCGGGCGATGGGGCGAAAGCCGCCGCGGCGGTCCGCGGCGGCGTTGGCGTCAGGCCGGGACCTTGCTCGCGAAATGCGCGATGAAGCGGGCGCAGATGTCGGTGAGCTTCTCGGTCAGCGCGGCGCCTGTCTCGGCCGAGCACAGGCGCGGATCGCCCTTGGCGACGCCGAGATTGTAGGTCTCGTCATACTCGTTCGGCATCGCGACCTCGTGGCCCTCGAAGCTCGCGAGGCCGAGGCCGGTGAACGGCAGGTCGAGCACCGGGTCCCGCTTCAGCGGCTTGCCGTCGGGGATCAGGTCCTTGCGGATCAGCTCGGGGAAGAGATGCAGGCCGATCGAGGTCAGCGGGTCGGAGCCGTGGCCGGCGACCGCCGCCGCCTTGTCGGCGCCGCCGAGGATGCCCGGCAGCAGGCCGTAGCCGATGCGCCAGAGATAGAGGCTCGGCAGCACGATCTGCTCGCGCAGGTAGAGATCGCGCGCGACCTCGGAGATCGGCCCGACATTGCCGCCATGCCCGTTGATGACGATGATCCGGGTCAGCCCGTTGCGATGGAGCGAATCCACCATCTCGGCGATCACCGTGGTCAGGGTCGCCTGCGAGATGGCGATGCCGCCGACCATCGAGCCGAACCAGTCGGCGCCGCCGAAGGGCAGCACGGGGGCGACGAGCGTGCGCGTGCCAGCCTTGCTGGCGCGGATGGCGGCGAGCTCCGCGATCTTCTCGGCGAGCAGGTAGTCGCCCATCGGGGCATGCGGGCCCTGGTCCTCATGGCTGCCCATCGGCAGCAGGATGACCGGGTTGTCCTTCAGGATCTCGCGGGCCTCCCCGCCCGTGATCGTCCCCATATGGACGAGGGGATCTGTCTTGGCAGCCATGATGTTTCAGTCCTTGCTGGTGGCGCGGCGCGCCGGGTCGAAAACGGGTCAGCGCTCCCTGGTGCGCGGGTCGAGCCTGTCGCGCAGGCCGTCGCAGAGCAGGTTCATGGCGAGGATGGTCACCGTCAGCACGGCGCAGGGCCAGACCAGCAGCAGGGGCGCCTGCTCCATGGTGGCGCGCGCGCCGCGGATCATCAGCCCCCAGGAGGGAGCCGGCGGCACCACGCCGAGGCCGAGGAAGGAGAGCCCGCTCTCCAGCACGACGGCCGCCGCGACCGCGAGCGAGAGCTGCACCAGGATCGGGCCGGCGATGTTCGGCAGCACGGTGCGGAAGAGCAGGTAGGAGCTCGGCGCGCCGAGCGCCCGCGCGGCCTCGACATAGTCGCGCCCCTTCACCGAAAGCACCTCGGCATGGGTCACGCGGGCGAAGCCGGGCAGGTAGAGCACCGAGAGCACGAGGATCAGCGTCGCGGCGCCGGGGCCGAGCAGCGTCACCGCCAGCAGGGCCAGCAGCACCGGCGGGAAGCACAGCACGATGTCCATGCTGCGCACGGAGAGGAACGCCGCCGCGCCCTTGCCCCAGCCGCCGATCAGCCCGAGCGTGACGCCGACCACGCCCGCGAACAGCGCCGAGGTGAAGGCGACGGCGAGGCTGGTGCGCGCGCCCCAGACGAGGCGCGAGAGCACGTCCCGGCCGAACTCGTCGCGCCCGAGCCAGGAGCCCGGCATCGGCCCGGCGAGCCGGTGCGCGACGTCCTGGCGGATCGGATCCGGCAGGGGGAAGAGCGGCGCGCAGAGCGCCGCCAGGATGATGAGGGCGACGAAGCCGCCGGGGAGCCAGAGGCGCTTCATGCGTGGGCGACCGTCATGCGTGGGCGACCCGGGGATCGAGCGCGGCGTGGATGACCTCGACGGCGAGGTTGATCAGCAGGAACAGCACCGAGATCGTCAGAACGATGCCGACCACCATCGGATAGTCGCGGCTCTCCACGGCGCGCAGCAGCGGCGTCGACATCCCCGGCCAGTTGAAGACGTATTCGACCAGCACCGTGCCGCCGAGCAGCGTGCCCATATGCAGGCCGAGCACCGTGACCACCGGGTTCAGCGCGTTGCGCAGCACATGCACGACGATCACGCGCCGGGGCGAGACGCCCTTGGCGCGGGCGGTGCGGACATAGTCGTGCGCCAGCGCGTCGAGCATCGCGGCGCGCGTCATCCTGAAGAGCACCGCGGCCAGGCCCTTGGCGATGGCGATGGCGGGCAGGGTCAGGAGCTTCAGATGCTGCGCCGGGTCCTGCGCGAAGGCGACGAAACCGCCCGCCGGCATGATCCTGAGCGTCTGCGCGAAGAGCAGCACGAGCAGCGTGCCGACGACGAAGACCGGCACGGCGAGCAGCAGCGCCGTGATCCAGGACGCGACCCTGTCGAACAGCCCGCCGCGATGGATCGCGGCATAGACGCCGGCGGGCACGCCGACGAGAATCGAGAGCACGGTGCCGGCGCCGATCAGCTCCAGCGTGCGCGGCAACCTGAGGCCGATCTCGTGCAGCACCGGGTAGTCGTCGACCAGCGAGGTGCCGAGGTCGCCCCGCAGCAGCCCGGCGAGGAAGGCGCCGTACTGGACGAGCAGGGGCTGGTCGAGCCCGAGCTTCTCGCGCAGCTCCGCGACGGAGGCCGGGTCCGGCGAGACGCCGCCCGTGGAGAGCAGGAGTTCCGCCGGATCGCCCGGCACCATGTGCAGCGACAGGAAGACGATGGTCGCGACCAGCCAGGCGAGGCCCACGGCCGTCGTCAGCTTGCGCGCAAACCAGGCGGCGCTCATCCGAAGAACGTCTGTTCGAGCATGTTCCCGGACGAGTTCGAGAGCGCGCCGGGCAGATTGACGAAGCCCTCGATGCTCTTGTCCATGCCGTAGCCCTGCGAGCGCCAGGCCAGGCCGATCATCGGCACCTCTTCCAGCGCGGCACGCTGCATGTCCTTGTAGATCTCGACGCGCTTGGCCTGGTCGAACTCAGCCCGCCCCTTCGCCAGCGCGGCGACCGTGCGCGGCGCGTCGACGCGGAAGGAGCGTCCATGGGCCGGCGACAGCGAGGTGTCGAGCACGACGGTCAGCCCGTCCGGGTCGTTGTTGTCGGCGGAGACGCCGTGGATCGCGATGTCGTACTGGCCCTTGGAGCCGCGGGCGACGCGGGTCGACCAGTCGGGCAGCTGCAATTCGCACTGGATGCCGACGGCGGCGAGATGCTGCTGCACGATCTCGGCGGTGTCCTTGTGCATGCCGAACTGCGCGGTGGCGAGCAGCGTCGTCTGGAAGCCGTTGGCGAAGCCGGCCTCCGTCAGCAGCGCCTTGGCGCGGGCCGGATCGTAGTTCCAGCCATGGGCGAGCTCCTTGTCCCACCAGGGCGTGCCCTCGACGATCGGAAGGCCCTCGAGCGGCTTGCCGCGCCCGAAGAAGGCGACCTTGACGATGTCCTCGCGCCGGACGGCATGGGCGACGGCGCGGCGCACGCGCGGGTCGTTGAAGGGCGGCTTGGTGCCGTTGAAGAGCACGTCCATGAACGGCCCTTCCTGCGTCGTGAGCTTCAGGCGCGGATCGGCCTCGACCGCCGCCATCGACTGCCACGGCACGTATTCGATCATGTCGACGTCGCCGGACTGCAGCGCCGCGTAGCGCAGGTTCTCGTCGGCATAGACGACGAACTTGATGCCCTTCACCTTCGGGATGCCGGGCTTGTAGAATTTGTCGAACGGCGCAAGGTCGAGCGAGGAGCCGCGCTCCTGCCCGACGAGGCGGAACGGCCCGGCGCCGATCGGCTCGGCCGGCGTCGATTTCCGCGAGAGGATGAAGGTGTTGTAGTTGCCGAACCAGTTCGGCAGCGTCGCCTGCGGTTCCTTGGTGACCAGGCGGATCGTCGTCGGGTTCGGGATTTCGACCCGGTCGATGCCCTGGAACTGCGAGCGCATATAGGCGGTCGATTTCTCCCCGGCGATCTGTTCGATCGACCATTTCACGTCCTCGGCCGTGACCGGGTCGCCATTGTGGAAGACGCAGCCCTGGCGGAGCTTGAAGACCCAGGCGCCGTCGCCGTCGAGCGACCAGGATTCGGCCAGCTCCCCGCGCAGATTGCCGTCCGGCCCGTAGGAGACGAGGCTGCGGTGGATCAGCATCTTCACCGTGCCGGCCGAGGCGCCGGTCGAGACCCATGGCTGGAGATTGGGCGGAAAGGCCGACAGCCCGTAGCGCAGGATGCCGCTGGCGCGCTGGGCGCGGGCGGGCCGGGCCAGGAACGGCAGCGTCGCGAGCGGAGCCGCCATGCCGGCTGCGAGCACTGTGCGGCGTGAGATGGTCATGGGCTTCTCCTCGCTGTCGTCTGCCGCCGGTGCGCTTTCGCGTCTCTCCGGCGTCCCCGCTCTGGCAAGAAAAGCGCCATTCGCCGCCGGCCGCCAGTCCGCGAACGCATGTGTGTCATGCGTCGTGTATACGTGACGGATTTTTGATGTCTGCGCCGGAACGTCCTAATCTCGCCCGTTCAGGATGGAGCGGAGGCATGGGCCGGTGAATCTGATGACGCCGCTCGCGGCGCAGGACAGCGAGGGCCGCCCGGCACGCGAGCGTGTCTACGGCTATGTCCGCGAGCAGATCCTGCGCGGCGTCTTCGCCGGCGGGTCCTTCGTCGAGGAGGAGGAGATTTCCTCGGCCATGGGCGTCTCGCGGACGCCCGTGCGCGAGGCCTTCCACCGCCTCGAGGCCGAGCGCTTCATCGACCTTCTGCCCCGTCGTGGCGCGCTGGTCCGCCAGGTTACGGCGCAGGAACTCGCCGATCTCTACGAAACGCGCCGGATGATCGAGGGCTACGCCATCGCCCGGATCTGCCGCGAGCGGATGCCGCTGCCGGAGAGCATGGAGGCGATCCTCGACCAGATGGACGAGATCGCGGGGGCGGATCATTTCGCCCGCGTCGAACTCAACCGCGAGTTCCATTTCACCATGGTCAGGGCGCTGGGCAACGAGGTGCTGTCGGAGCTCTACCAGTCGCTCGGCGCGCGCCAGCAGCGCGTCGCGATGCGCGCGCTGGCCGCCGATCCCAACCGGATCGAGCGCATCCGGCGCGAGCACCGCGATTTCCTGGCGGCGCTGCGCGCCCATGACGAGGAGCGGGCCCGCGCCGTGCTCGAGGAGCATCTGCATCCCGTCGTGGGGGTGGTCTCGCGCCTGCCGGGCTATGCGCCGGCGGGTACGCCCTGAGCGGGAACGGCGGTCACGGGCGCCGCGCCCAGCGCAGGACGCGGTCGAGGTCGGAGGCCTGCACCGTCGCCGTGTGGTGCGGGCTTCCTTCGGGATAACCGACGTCCCACACCGTGAAGGTGCCGGCGCCGTCATGGCCGGTGATCCAGAGGAAGTGGTGCTGGTTGGCCGTGCGGCGGACGATGAGGATCTGCTCCTGCTCGAGCCAGTCCGCCATCTGCCCGGCGCTCGGCATGGCGAGCCAGTCGCTGCGGCCCGGGCTGTGGGCGCCCATGAACGCGATGTCCCTTCGGTTGAGCATGCGCGAGATGTAGCCGGAGTCGAGATCGGTCGAGTTCTTGTTGGCGTAGCCCTGGCCGTCGTTCAGCGACATCCAGGCTTCCAGCGTCGAGGGCGTGATCGCGTTCGCCGCGTAGACGCCCATCGTCGCAAAGCCTTTCTGCCTGCGCATGTCGTGGACGCGTTTGACCTCGCTCGGCGGAATCGTCACGCCTTTCCAGGACAGGGCGCTCGCGATGCAGGTCAGCAGGCAGCCCTTGGCGTGGAGCGTGTCCGTCCTGGAGGCGTTCAGCTTCTGGTCCTTCCACTCCGACATGGCCTGGAAGAACTTGTGGCGCTTGTCGATGGCCAGCGACTTGGCGCCCCCCGAGGCAGAGGGGGCGGGCGTGGCCGGGCCTCCCGCTGACGCGCCCAGCAGGCTGCGGGCCTTGCGCCACGTCCGGCCTTCCGGCTCCATCACGCCGTCCGGCCTCGTGCCCGGCCACCAGTGCCGCTGGAATGTCTCGATCGCGGCGATCAGGGCGGCGACGTCCTGCGCCGGAATCCCTGAACTGCCGCCGCGCGAGGCCGGAATTGCCTGGAAGGCGTCGCGCGCGGTGTCCCTGTCCTCGGGACGGTTGCCGCCCCGGCTGATGCAGTTGCGTCCGACCGGCCCGTTCAGCTGGTAAGCCATGGCGCTCTCCGTCCTGCTGGATGCCGCGCATCCCTCGGGTGCAGGAGACGTCTTTTCGGGAGAACCGTCTGTTCCGCCCGGAACAGGCGCGGTTGCGAGATCGCTATGGCCGCGACCGGAAGGACGCGCGGCGACCTATGCCTCGACCCGCCAGGTGAAGTCGCGGCTGTCGCCGGGCGCGAGCAGGAGGATGCCGGGCTTCTTCGCGATCTCGCCTTGCCATCCGACCGGGCTCGCCATGCCGTACCAGGGCTCGATGCACAGAAAGTCGGCGCCGCCCGGCTTCGACCAGATGCCGAGGTCCTTGTAGCCCTCCCAGGACACGGTCAGCGTCCCGAGCTCCGCGCCGCCCGCGTCGCGCGCCACGAAGCGCACGGACCGGCTCGCGACGCCGGGCATGACGATCGCGTCGGCGGCGAACAGCGCCTCCGAAAGCGGCAGCGTGTCGCCGCTGAAAGGCAGGGGAATCGGTTTGCCGAGCAGGCCGCCCTCGACCGAAAGCGCCGGACCGGCCTCGGGTCGCTCGAAGACGAGCGCATGGCTCTCCTTCGCGCAGCCCTCCGTCAGGGGCCAGCGGAAGGCCGGATGGGCGCCGACGCCGCAGGGCAGCGGAACGGCGCCGGGATTGTGGATGCGGGTGGTGACCGACAACGTCCTGCCCTCCACCGCGTAGATCATCTCCAGCGTGAAGCGGAAGGGATAGGCCGCGAGCGTCGTCTCGTTCTGCGTCAGCCGCAGCACTGCGCGGCTCTCGCTGCGCTCCACCCAGTCGAACAGGCTGTCGCGGGCGAAGCCGTGCTGGGTCAGCCGGTAGCTGTGCCCCTGATGGATCAGCCGGTCGTCCTTGAGCCGCCCGACCGTCGGGAACAGCACGGGCGCGTGGCGCGGCCATTCCGGGCCGCCATGCCAGAGCAGGCTCCCTTGCCCATTCGAAAGCGCCACCAGCTCGCCACCCTGCGCCCGGATCGTGGCGTCGAGTGCGGAGGAGCGGATCACATGGCGATCGGTCATGGCGAAAACAGGTCAGTCGCGACTGGGAAGACGGGGCGCGGAGCGCGGTTCCCATCACTGCCATGGCGCCGAGTCCTAAGATACCCCGGGCGCGTCCCGAATGATGGGGTGCCATGCGCGTGATGCGGGTATTCCGATTGCCTTGATACTTGCCATGCTTGTCTGGAATGGAGATGGCGGTTCGGGCGAGGTTCGTCCGGACCTCCGCTTTTCGCCTGCAGGACGATGCCCATGACGACGACCGCCAATCACCGCACCGCCGACCACGCCATCGACCCGCTGTTCCTGGAACGCTGGTCGCCGCGCGCCTTCACCGCCGACGAGATCTCGCAGGAGGAGCTGGATCGCCTGTTCGAGGCGGCGCGCTGGGCGCCCTCCGCCTATAATTCGCAGCCCTGGCGCTTCGTCTATGCCCGCCGCGGCACGCCGCACTGGGAGAGCCTGCTCGGCCTGCTCAATCCCTTCAACGTGTCCTGGGCGCAGCATGCGGCGGCGCTGGTCTTCATCGTCTCCAGGGAGGCCTTCGTGCCGCCGGGGAAGACCGAGGAGATGCACTCCTATAGCCATTCCTTCGATGCCGGCGCCGCCTGGTCGAATCTCGCTCTGCAGGCGGTCAGGAGCGGCTGGCAGGCGCATGGCATGACCGGCTTCGACCACGCCCGCGCGCCCGTGGAGCTCAAGGTCCCTGCCGGCCATCGCGTCGAGGCGGCGGTCGCCATCGGTAGGCCCGGCGACAAGGACCGGCTCCCGGAGGCGTTGCGGGCGCGCGAGACGCCGAGCCAGCGCGAACCGATCGCCGCGACCGTCTTCGAAGGCAGCTTCCCGACGGGCTGAAGCCGTCCTGCCGGACCCGCTCGTCGCAACCCTCTCGCCGCAACCCTCTTGCCGCCGGGCGCGTTTCGCGCGATCCGGCTGGCAGCGCGCAGAGGAGGCCTCAGGATGCCGCAGACACGCCGCAGCATCGCCGCCGGACTGGTCGCGGCGCCCGCCCTGATGCTCGCCGGATCGCCGGGCCGCGCCGCGGGGCGGCCGGTCACGGTCGCCTCGCTCTTCGGCGAGGACAAGCCGGAGACGCGGATCTGGCGGCGCATCGGCGAGATCCTGGCGCGGACGGCACCCGGGCGCTTCGACCTGCGCGTCGTCGGCAATGCGGCGCTCGGCGGCGAGAAGGAGGTGCTGGAGGGCCTGCGCCTCGGCTCGGTCCAGGCGACGCTCTCCACCGTCTCGGCGCTGTCCGGCTGGGTGCCGCAGGGCCAGCTTCTCGACCTGCCCTTCCTGTTCCGCGACCGGGGCCATCTGCGGCGCGTCCTCGACGGCGCCTATGGCGGCGAGCTCAAGGCGCTCTGCGAGGCGCAGGGCTTCGTCGTCCTCGGCTACATCAATTACGGCGCGCGCCATCTGCTCGGAAAGGAGCCGCTGGCGACGCCGGACGCGGTCAAGGGCAAGCGCATCCGCGTCATCCAGAGCCCGCTCCATACCGAGCTCTGGAGCGGCTTCGGGGCCTATCCGACTCCGATCCCGATCCCCGAGACCTATAATGCGCTGAAGACCGGCGTCGTCGACTGCATGGACCTGACGAAATCGGCCTATGTCGGCTTCCGCCTGCACGAGGTCGTGCCCTGGCTGACCGAGACGGGCCATATCTGGGCGAGCGGCGTGGTCTGCGTCTCGGCCTCCTTCTGGAAGAGCCTGACGCCGGCCGACAGGGAGGCCTTCGCCGCCGCGGCCGCCGAGGCGGCGGCCTATTTCGACGAACTCATCGTCGCCGACGAGGAGGCCTCGATGCGCAAGGCCGCCGGAGAGGGCGGCCAGGTCGCGCCGGCCGCCGACCGTGCCGCCTGGGAGGCCGGAGCCCGCAAGGTCTGGACGACCTTCGCGCCGAGGCTCGGCGGCATGGACAAGATCGAGGCCGTGGCCGGCACCGCCTGAGTCTGACTTTTCGCCCTGACCCGACGCGACCCTCCGAGGATTCCCTATGCCGTTCTCCATCGACCACATCGTCATCGCCGTCACGGATCTCGAACAGGCGACGAGGGACTACGAGGCGCTGGGCTTCACGGTCCTGAAGGGCGGCGAGCATCCGCGCGGCTCGCGCAACGCGCTGGTCGTGCTGCAGGACGGCGCCTATCTCGAGATCATCGCCTTCTCGCGGCCCGATCCCGACTTCCGCTGGTTCCGCGTGCTGGAGGCGGCCGGCCCCGGCTTCGTCGACTACGCGCTGCTGCCGAACGATTTCGAGGCCGATGTCGCGCGCACCCGTGCCGCCGGCATCGAGATCGCCGCGCCGATCGACGGCGCGCGGCTGCGCCCCGACGGCGTCAGGATCGCCTGGACCTCGGCGCGCCCGCCGGAGCCCGACATCCCCTTCTTCGTCAGCGATGTCACGCCGCGCGTCCTGCGCGTTCCCGACGGCGAGGCGCTGCGCCACGCCAACGGCGTCACCGGCATCGCCGGCGTCACGGTCGCCGTGCGCGACCTCGCGGCCTCCACGGCGCGTTACCGGGCGCTGCTGGGCAGCGAGCCCCTGGCGGTCGGCGGCGTGTCCGGGCTCGGCTTCGGCCTCGTCCAGTTCCGCGTCGGCCATCAGGTGCTGTCGCTGGCACAGCCGCAGGGCGAGGGCGCGCCCGCTCTCTCGCGCCATCTGGAGACGCGCGGGCAGGGCATCTTCGCCCTGTCCTTCCTCGGGCCGCGACCGGCCGTCCTCGATCCGGCGCTGACGCATCGAGCGCCGCTCGCGATCGTCGCGGCGGCGTGACGGCGACTCGATGCGCAGGATCCTCGTCATCGGCATCGGCGCCGGCAATCCCGATCACCTCACCGTCGAGGCGATCGCGGCGCTGAACCGTGCCGAGGCCGTCTTCGTCCCCGAGAAGGGGGCCGAGAAGGCCGCGCTGGCCGGGCTGCGCCTCGCGATCTGCGAGCGCTTCATCCGCGAGCCGGGCTATCGCATCGTCCCCGTGGCACTGCCCAAGCGCGCCGAGGCGGGGGACGATTATCCCGGCGTCGTCGACGACTGGCACGCCCGCATCGCCGACACCTACGCCCGCGCCTTCGCCGAGGCGCTGCCGGAAGGCGGCACCGGCGCCATGCTGGTCTGGGGCGACCCGTCGCTCTACGACAGCACGCTGCGCATCCTCGAACGCATCCGCGATGGCGGCGAGGCGCTCGACTGGGAGGTCGTGCCCGGCATCAGCAGCGTGCAGGTTCTGGCCGCCCGCCATCGCATCCCGCTCAACCGCATCGGCGGGCCGATCCTGATCACCACCGGCCGGCGGCTCGCCGACGGGTTCCCGGCCGACCAGGACAGCGTCGTCGTCATGCTCGACGGCGAGCAAACCTTCGCGCGCCTGGCCGGCGATGATTTCGACATCTGGTGGGGCGCCTATCTCGGCACGCCGGACGAGATTCTGCTCGCGGGCCGGCTTTCGGACGTCTCGTCCGAGATCGAACGCCTGCGCCGGGAGGCGCGCGCCGCCCATGGCTGGATCATGGACACCTATCTGCTTCGGCGACGCGGCTAGGCCCGCAGGTTTCCGTCATTGCGAGCGCAAGCGAAGCAATCCAGCGCCGTAGAGCGCCGGCGTCTCTCGATTGCTACGTGCGCGACGCCGGCGCGGACTCAATCCCAGGGCAGGTCCGCCTTGCAGCGATAACCGACGAAACAGGCCTCGACGTCGCGGCTCGGCACGAAGGCCGGCTCCAGATACTCGCCATGCTGGCAGAAGCCCGGATCGCGCACGAAGCGGTCATAGGTGTAGCCGCCGGTTCCGAGCACGATCGCGCCCTGGCTCTGCACCATGCGCTGGCTCGCCGCGCAGCTCTGCTGCAGCGTCGAGGGTCGGGACTGGGCCTGCGCGGCCTGCGCCGCCAGCGCCAGCACGAGGGGTATCAGGAAACGGGTCATGGTCGCCTCCGCGGATTGCCGCGCGCGGGCCGCGACGGGTCGCGCGCACGCTTCTCCGAGACAGGCCGATCCTGCGCGATTGTCAATGCGCCATCCCGCAATGCCGGTTGACGCGGCCCTCCCCATCCGCCATCGCTCCCGCCGAGACAAGACCGCCGGAGCAGACGCATGTCCCTGACCGATCTCGCCACGACCATCGATGCCGCCTGGGAGAACCGGGCCGATATCGGCCTCTCCACCAAAGGGGCCGTGCGCGACGCCGTCGAGCAGGCGATCGAGATGCTCGATGCCGGCACGGCCCGCGTGGCCGAGAAGCAGGGCTCCGAATGGGTCGTGCATCAGTGGCTGAAGAAGGCGGTGCTGCTCTCCTTCCGCCTGAACGACAACGTCATCATCGCCAACGGCCCGGGCGAGGGCGTGTTCTGGGACAAGGTGCCGTCGAAGTTCGAGGGCTGGGGCGAGAACCGCTTCCGCGCCGCCGGTTTCCGCGTCGTGCCGCCGGCCGCCGCGCGCAAGGGCTCGTTCCTGGCGCCGGGCGTGATCCTGATGCCGTCCTTCGTCAACATCGGCGCCTATGTCGACAGCGGCACCATGGTCGACACCTGGGCGACGGTCGGCTCCTGCGCGCAGATCGGCAAGAACGTCCATCTCTCGGGCGGTGTCGGCATCGGCGGCGTGCTCGAGCCGCTGCAGGCCAACCCGACCATCATCGAGGACAACTGCTTCATCGGCGCCCGCTCCGAGGTCGTCGAGGGCGTGATCGTCGGCGAGGGCTCGGTGCTCTCGATGGGCGTCTTCCTCTCGGCCTCGACCAAGATCGTCGACCGCGCCACCGGCCAGGTCCATGTCGGCAAGGTGCCGCCCTATTCGGTGGTCGTTCCCGGCTCGCTGCCGGGCCGCCCCTTCCCGGACGGCACGCCCGGCCCCTCGCTCTCCTGCGCCGTCATCGTCAAGACGGTCGATGCCCAGACGCGCTCGAAGACGGGCATCAACGAGCTGCTGCGGGACTGACGTCCCATCCCGTCATGCTTGGGCCCGACCCGAGCATTTCGCAAACCGGCATCGTCTCGTCATGAGATTCTCGGGTCCGCGCTAAGCGCGGCCCGAGAATGACGTTTCAGGATATCTCAGCCCACCGGGCTCGGCGCGCCCTGGCCTTCCGGCGCAGGGCCCGGCGTTGCGCTGGCAGGCACCTTCTGGGCATCGGCCAGCGCATCGCGCAGCTTCTGCTCCTGCGTATGGTCGAGCGAGGTCTTGAGCACCATGCCGCCCGTGCCGCGCAAGGCCTCCAGCACCTTGTCGCCGGTCATCTTGGTCACCAGCACGAACAGCGCGGCATTGCCGGGCTGCAGGTTGGCCGCCAGCTCCTTCATGAAACCGTCATCGACGCCGTAGTCGGTCAGCGCTCCGCCGAGCGCGCCCGAGGCGGCGCCGAGCGCCGCGCCGAACACCGGCATCAGGAAGATCGCGCCGATCAGCAGGCCCCAGAACGAGCCGGAGACCGCGCCGAGCGCGGTGGTGTTGAGGAGCTGGTTGAGCTTGATCTTGCCGTCCTCGTGCATGACCGCGATGGCGGCGTCGCCGATCTCGATCAGATACTCCTTCTGCAGGGAGAGCACCTTCTGGCGCATCTCCTCGGCGCGGGCCTCGGTCGGATAGACGATGACGACGAGATCGGACATGGCGCTTCTCCCTCGGGCGTTCGGCTGGAACCTGCCCGTATGGAATGACAGGTTGATGGCGAACGCGCGGCCGGGCAAGCCGTTCCGAAGGGCTATTCGGGCGAGGGCACGGGCGGCGGTTCGCTCACCCGGCCGCGCAGCGGCCTCTCCTCCATCCGCGCCATGAAGAAGAGGGCCAGCGCGAAGCCGAGCGCCGTGGCGCCGAAGACATAGCGGAACAGCACGATCATCGCGTCGCGATCGACCGTGCCGAGCCGCAGCGCCTCCGGCGAGAGATGCGCGCCCCCTCCGCCGACGCCGCCGAGAACGATGACGCCGAGCAGCGCCACGACCAGGGCGCCGCCGATCTGCCGGAAGAAATTGGCGACGGCGGTCGCCGTGCCGAGCTGGTGGGGTTGCACGGCGTTCTGGATCGCGACCGTCGCCACAGGCAGCATCGTGCCGAAGCCGAGACTGATGAAGCCGAGCGCGATCGCGAAGGCGACGGGCGAGAGCATGCCGGTCGTGGCCGCCAGCGCGCCCATGCCGAGCGTGGCGAAGCCGAGCCCGATCATCGGCACGCGCTTGTAACGGGCGACGCGCACCAGGCTCCGCCCCGCGAGCGTCGCGCCGATCACGGTGCAGCAGCTGAGCGGCAGCAGGCCGAGCCCGGACGCCGAGGCGCTGACGCCGGCGACGGTCTCGAAATAGAGCGGCAGGTAGATCGTCAGCCCGATGAAGGTGCCCATGCCGAAGCCGCCGGCGAGCGTGCCCATGCGCACCACGGGGTTGGACAGGATGTCGAGCGGGATCAGCGGCTCGCTCGCATGCGTCAGCCGCCAGGCGAAACCCGCCCAGAGCAAGAGCGAGAGCGCCACGAGACCGAGGATCGGCGCCGACAGCCAGGGATAGTACGTGCCGCCCCAGGACAGGGCCAGCAGGAGCGACATCGTCGCCCCGGTGATCAGCAGGGCGCCGGGGATGTCGAGCCGGTGCGGCCGGTCATGGCGCGGCAGGCGCTTCAGCGTCTCGCTGCAGCGCCAGTAGGCGAGCAGGCCGAGCGGCAGGTTGATCCAGAAGATCGCCGACCAGTGCAGCCTCTCGGCGATGAAGCCGCCCAGCACCGGGCCGAGCACCGAGGAACTCATGAACACGGCGGCGAAATAGACCTGGTAGCGGCCGCGCTCCTTCGGCGGCACCATGTCGGCGATGATGGTCTGCGCGAGCGCGATCAGCCCGCCGCCGCCCAGGCCCTGGACGAAGCGCGCCGCGACCAGCAGCCACAGCGTCGGGGCCAGCGCGCAGGCGATCGAGCCGACGACGAAGATCGCGATGCCGCCGAGCATGGTGACGCGCCGGCCGTGGATGTCGGAAAACTTGCCGTAGAGCGGCGTCACCGCCGTGGAGGACAGCAGGTAGATCGTCACGATCCAGGGCAGATGCGTGACGTCGCCGAGCTCGCGCCCGATCGTCGGCATCGCGGTGGCGACGATCGTCTGGTCCAGCGCCGCCAGGAACATGGCGAGCATGATGCCGAGCAGGATCGAGCGGATATCCGCGTGGCTCAGCGGTGCCGGGGCCTCGGTCTCGACCCTTCTGTCCATTGCCGGCGTCGTCTCCGTCCCGTTCGAGCGCTGAGGTTATAGGCGCGGCGCCGCGTCCCGGTCAGGGCGGGACGGGCAGGGCGGCCCTGCGCGTCCCGCCGCCCGTGGTCCGGGGCCTCCGGCTTCTCTTGCCCCGGTTTCGGCGCGAGGATGGCGGCGAGGGTGGAGCATTTCGCCGCCCGCGGACGACACCGGAAAGGGATTGGCCATGCCGCTCTTGAACGCCGCCGGCGCGACCCTGGTGGTCGTCGATGTCCAGGCGCGCCTGATGCCCGCGATCCAGGATGCGGCGCCGCTTCTCGCCAACATCCGCAGGCTCGTCGGCGGCGCGGGTCTGCTCGGCGTTCCCCTGCTGCTGACCGAACAGAATCCGGCCGGCCTCGGCCCGACGGTTCCGGAACTGGCCGGCGCCGGCCCCGTGGTGGCGAAGATGAGTTTCGACGCATCCGCCGAGCCCGCTTTTCTCGAGGCGCTGGCGGCGGCGGGGAGCCGGGAGGGCGAGGTCGTCCTCTGCGGCTGCGAGGCCCATGTCTGCGTCGCCCAGACGGCGTTCGGGCTCGCTGCTCGCGGGCGCCGCGTCGCCGTCGTGGCCGACGCGATCGGCTCGCGGGTCATCCAAACGAAGGACGCCTCGCTGCGCCGGATGGAGCATGCCGGAATCGAGGTCGTGACGACGGAAATGGTGCTGTTCGAGTGGATGCGGAGCGCCGCCCATCCCCGCTTTCGGGAGGTGCTCCGGCTGATCCGCTGAAACGCCGGACGGAGCCGCGTCCTCTCCCGCCGCCGCGGCGAAAATCCCGCTCCCGGGTTTGAACCTGTTGCCGGGTTGCCGCGACTGATGACCAAAGGTAATTCCTGATTTACGTTTCGGGCACTCTGATGTTTAACTCACGGCCTGAATCTGATGTCTCCGTCTGTGATTGTTTCCGCCACGCGCGCATTGGGGCGCGCCTGACGAGGGAGGATGGTTTGAGCTCCGCCACTGCATCCTGGGTTGACGGTCTCCGCAGCCGCTTCGCGATCGCGCTGTTCGCGTGCCTCGGCGCGGTCGTTCTGGCCGTCTCGGCGCAGGCCGCCACGGACCGGCGCGTCGCGCTGGTGATCGGCAATGCGGCCTACACGGCGGTGCCGGCGCTGGCCAATCCGCAGCGCGACGCGAAGGCGGTCTCCGCCTCGCTGAAGCGCCTCGGCTTCGAGGTCGTGGAAGGCTACGACCTCAAGATGGAGGAGATGACCGGGATCGTCCGGGACTTCGCGCAGAAGCTCGACGGCGCCAAGGCGGGCCTCGTCTATTATGCCGGCCACGGCATCGCGGTCGGCGACGACAACTATCTCATCCCGGTGGACGCCTCGCTGCGCTCCGAGGCGGATCTCGACTTCCGCGCGGTCAACGTCCAGCTCGTGCTGCGCCAGATGCAGCGCGACGAGCGGGTCAACGTGCTGATTCTCGACGCCTGCCGCGACAACCCCTTCGCGAGCCAGCTCGCCGCCAAGTCGCGCGCCGTCAGCCGTGGCCTGACCGCGATCGAGACGCAGTCGGCCTCCGGCATCCTGATCGCCTTCGCCACCGATCCGCGCGCCACCGCGCTCGACGGCGACAGGGACGGCAACAGCCCCTTCACCTCCGCGCTGCTCAGGCACATGGAGACGCCGGACGTCTCGATCACGACGGTCATGGACCGTGTCCGCGCCGATGTCTGGGAATCGACCAACAAGAAGCAGAAGCCCTGGACGAACTCCTCGATCATCGGCGAGTTCAAGCTGAACCCGACGCTGAAGCTCGCGGCGGTCGATCCGTCCATGCAGGTCAAGGCCATCGACGGCGCGGTTCCGGTTCCGGCGATGCCCGCGCCGCCCTCCTTCGACCGCACGCAGATGGACATCCGCATGTGGGAGACGGCCGAGCGCGGCAATTCGCCGGGCGACTACAAGGCCTATCTCGAGAGCTTCCCGAACGGCCAGTTCGCCACCTTCGCCAGGAACAGGCTGGCGAGCCTGGAGCGTTCGACCACGGCCACGCCGCCGGTCAACGCCGCCGTCGCGTCCGCCCCGATCTCGGACGAGGCACTCAAGGCCGAGGTCGGCAGCGCCGCGACCGAGACCGCCCTGAAGCTCGACGGCAAGGCGAATCGGGAGCTGCAGAAGCGCCTGACCGTCGCCGGGTTCAAGCCCGGCAAGGCCAGCAACACCTTCGGCAAGACCCAGCGCGAGGCGATCAAGCAGTGGCAGGCGACGCGCGGCATCCAGTCCACCGGCTTCCTGACCGCGATGCAGGTCACCGCGCTGCGCGCCCAGACCGAGGTCGCTTATCAGCGCGTGGTCGCCGAGGAGGCGCAGGCCGCCGCCGCTGCCGCCCAGGCGAAGAAGACGCGGGCGGCCTCCGGCGAACCGGCCGCGAACAGGGCCACGCGCGGCGTCGCCTATGAGCGGGACCCGGTCATCCGCGCCGATCTGGAGCGCGAGCGTCGCGGTCAGGCCCAGCAGAACAATGCCGGCGCCGCGATCTTCGGCTCCATCGTCGGCGGCGCCATCGGCGGTGTGCTCGGTGGCGGGCTGCGCCGCTGAGAGCAGCGTCCCTCGGCGCTCTCCGGCGCTCTTGTTCCGAAGCCGGCCCTCGGGGCCGGCTTCATCCTTTTGGAGGGGGCGTCGGTCCCGAAAGCCCGGGAAACCGGGTTCGGACGCCGATTTTCCGGGGGGTGGCGGGGCGAATCGGACGGGCGCCGGTCCCGCGCTGCACCAGGACGCGCCGTCGACGGTTGCAACCGCGCAGGGCGCTCGGCTAGTGCTGGCGGACAGTCCGGCGATCGTGGTTTCAGCGGCAGGGGCAGCGTGATGAAGAAGGTTTATCCTGACGCGAAGGCGGCGCTCGCGGGCGCCATCAAGGACGGCATGACGATCATGGCCGGCGGCTTCGGCCTCTGCGGCATTCCGGACCTGCTGATCGAGGCGGTCCGCGACAGCGGCGCGAAGGGCCTCACCTTCGTCTCCAACAATGCCGGCGTCGACGGCGCCGGCCTCGGCCTGCTGCTGGAGACCCGCCAGATCAGCAAGATGATCTCGTCTTACGTCGGCGAGAACAAGCTCTTCGCCCAGCAGTATCTTTCGGGCGAGCTCGAGCTCGAGTTCACGCCGCAGGGCACGCTGGCCGAGCGCATCCGCGCCGGGGGCGCCGGCATCCCGGCCTTCTTCACCAAGACCGGCGTCGGCACGCTGGTGGCGGAAGGCAAGGAGGAGCGCGAATTCGACGGCGAGCGCTACATCATGGAGCGCGGCATCTTCGCCGACGTCTCGCTCGTCCACGCCTGGAAGGGCGATACCGAGGGCAACCTCGTCTATCGGAAGACGGCGCGGAACTTCAATCCGATGATGGCGACGGCCTCGCGCCTGACGATCGCCCAGGTCGAGCACCTGGTCGAGCCGGGCGAGATCGACCCGGACCATATCCACACCGCCGGCATCTTCGTGAAGCGGATCGTGCATGCGCCGGGCACGGTCAAGCGCATCGAGCAGCGCACCGTGCGCAAGCGCGCCGCCTGATCGAGAGCATCGGCCCGAAAAGTGGACTGCGGTTTGCGGGAAAGCCGATGCTGGAACAAAGAGTTAGAGTATCGGACTGAATACGATATTCAGTCCGATACTCTAGCAGCCCGTCGAACCACAATCCGAGGAAACCATCATGCCCTGGACCCGTGAGCAGATGGCGGCGCGTGCCGCGAGGGAGCTCGAGGACGGTTTCTACGTCAATCTCGGCATCGGCATCCCGACGCTCGTCTCGAACTTCATCCCGGAGGGCGTCAGCGTGCAGCTCCAGTCGGAGAACGGCATGCTCGGCATGGGCCCCTTCCCCTATGAGGGCGAGGAGGACCCCGACCTCATCAACGCCGGCAAGCAGACCATCACCGAGCTGCCGACCACGAGCTATTTCTCCTCGGCGGATTCCTTCGGCATGATTCGCGGCGGGCATATCGACCTGTCGATCCTCGGCGCGATGCAGGTCGCGGCCAATGGCGACCTCGCCAACTGGATGATCCCGGGCAAGATGGTGAAGGGCATGGGCGGCGCCATGGACCTCGTCGCCGGCGTCAAGAAGGTCGTCGTGGTGATGGAGCATGTCGCCCGGAACAAGGACGGCTCGGAATCGCCCAAGCTGCTCGAGGCCTGCGACCTGCCCCTGACGGGCGCGGGCGTGGTCGACATGGTGATCACCGATCTCGGCGTCTTCACCGTGGACGAGAACGGCGGCGGCTTCACCCTGATCGAGCTCGCCGACGACGTGACGCTCGACGAGATCGAGGCCAAGACGCAGGCCGGGTTCAAGGTCGCGCTCTGAAACGACGGCGGGCCTCCTACCGCCCCTTTTCCCACCCCGACCGCACGAGCTCCGGCACGTCGCTCTCCTGCTCCGGCCGGCCGACGCAGAGCCAGGCGATCAGCTTCCACTCCGGCGGCACGCCGAGCGCGGCCTTGATGGCTTCAGGCTCGAGGATCGAAACCCAGCCGACGCCGAGCCCGGCCACGCGCGCCGACAGCCAGAACTGCATGATCGCGCCGACCACCGAATAGTCGAGCATCTCCGGCATGGTCCTGCGGCCGAGGCCATGGCCCTGCTGCGTGCTCTGGTCGCAGAACACGGCGATCTGCTCCGGCGCCTCGCGCATGCCCTCCAGCTTGAGCGTGGCGTAGAGCCGCGCGCGCTCGCCCTCGTAATCGGCCAGGGCCTCGGCATTGCAGCGCGCGAAGCTCGCCCGCGCGGCCTCGCGCTGCGCCTCGTCGCGCACCCTGACCCAGCGCCAGGGCTGCGAGTGACCGACGGACGGAGCGCGTTCGACTTGCGCGATCAGCCGTTCGACGAGCCCCTCCGGCAGGGCGTCGCGGCGGAACCGGCGCACGTCGCGGCGCCAGCGCAGGAGCGTCTCGAATTGCGCGGCGAAGGCGGCGTCGAAGACCGGCGGTGCCTCGTCCATCTCAGCCTCGCCCATCTCGGCCCAGGCCCGGCGAGAGCGCGATGGCATGGAAGAACGAGCCCGTGACATGGCCGCGACGGCTGCCCGCCGGGGCGGGAGCGGAGCCATGCGGATCGGCAACGGCCGCGAAGGGCGGGTCCTCGCCCTGGGTGACCACCGTCGCGTAGTGGAATTCGTGCCCCGTCAGGGCGGCGCCGGCCGGTCCGAGCGGTCCGTCCGCCGCCAGAACGGCGCGGCGATAGCCCAGATTCATCTTCCGCTTCGCGAAGCTGGTCTCGACCGAGAGCAGCCCCGCCATGGCGTGGGTGACGCCCTCTGCATCCGTCAGGCTGCGGCCGAGCACCATGTAGCCTCCGCATTCGCCATGGACGGGCCGCGTCGCCGAGAAGCCGCGCAGGCCGTCGAGGAAACGGCCGGCTGCGGCCAGTGTTCCCGCGTGCAGTTCCGGATAGCCGCCGGGCAGCCAGCAGCAATCGCAGCCCTCGGGCGGGGGCTCGTCCGCCAGCGGCGAGAACGGCACGAGACCGGCGCCCTGCGCCCGCCATCCGGCCTCGACATGCGGATAGACGAAGGAGAAGGCGGCATCGCGCGCGATGGCGATGCGGCGTCCAGGCGCCGGCAGCAGTCCTGTCGCGGGCTCAGCCATCGGCAGCATGGTCGGGCCGGCGGCCGCGACCACCGCGTCGAGATCGACGGCGGCCTCGATCGCATCGGCCAGCGTCTCGAGCCGCGCCTGCAGATCGGCGGTCTCTCCGGCCTGGACGAGGCCGAGATGGCGCTCGGGCAGGATCAGGCTCGCCTCGCGCGGCAGAGCGCCGAGCACGGGCAGGCCGATGCGCGCCATGCCCTGTCGCACCAGCCGTCCATGGCGCTCGCTCGCGACCTTGTTGAGGATGACGCCGGCGACGCGGATGCGCGGGTCGTAAGCCATGCAGCCCAGCGCCACGGCGGCGGCCGATTGCGCCTGCCCCGACACGTCGATGACAAGCAGCACCGGCCAGCCGAGCAGGGCGGCGATGTCGGCGCTCGCTCCGGTGTGCCCCTCCGGCCCCGGCACGGCGTCGAACAGGCCCATGGAGCCTTCGGCGACGACGAGGTCGGCCTCGCTTGCCGCCGTCCCGGCGATGCCGCCGAGCAGTCCGTCCGGCATCGCGTAGCTGTCGAGATTGGCGCTGGGCGCGCCGGTCGCGGCGGCGTGGAAGGCGGGGTCGATATAGTCCGGCCCGCATTTCAGCCCGCGCACCGTCAGGCCGCGCCGCACCAGCGCGCGCTGCAGGCCGAGCGTGATCGTGGTCTTGCCGGAGCCCGAACGCGGCGCGGCGATGAGCAGTCCGGGCGCGGTCACTGTCCGCCGCCGGGCCGGAAGCGGCGGTCGTAGCCGGTGGAGTACAGGGCGCTCTCGCCGAAATCCTCCGCCCCGAGCGCCGGCCCGACCAGGATCAGAGCCGTGCGCTCCAGGGCCGCCGCGCGCACGGTCTCGGCGATATCGGCGAGCGTGCCGCGCAGGATGCGCTCGTCCGGCCAGGAGGCCCTGAACACCACCGCGACGGGGCAGTCGGCGCCGTAGAAGGGTGTCAGTTCCGTCACCACCTGCTCGACGACATGGATCGACAGATGGATCGCGAGCGTCGCGCCCGATGTGGCGAAGGTCGCGAGCTTTTCCGCCTCCGGCATGGCGGAGGCGCGGCCGGAGGTCCGGGTCAGCACGAGCGACTGCGCCACGCCGGGCAGGGTGAGCTCACGTTTCAGCGCGGCCGCGGCTGCCGAAAAGGCCGGTACGCCAGGCGTCACCGTATAGGGGATGCCCAGCGCGTCGAGCCGGCGCATCTGCTCGCCGCAGGCGCTCCAGATCGAGAGGTCGCCCGAATGCAGCCGCGCCACATCCCGGCCGGCCTGATGCGCGGCCGCGATCTCCGCGACGATGGCATCGAGGTCGAGCGGCGCGGTGTCGACGATGCGCGCGCCCGGCGGGCACCAGCCGAGCATCGCCTTGGGGATCAGCGATCCCGCATAGAGGCAGACCGGGCAGGCCGCGATCAGGTCGCGCCCGCGCAATGTGATCAGGTCGGGCGCGCCGGGGCCGACGCCGATGAAATGGACGGTCACGCCTGCGCTCCGCTTCAGACCGAGGCCCGGGCCAGCGCGCAGGTGACGCGCGCATGGGCGACGCGCGCCTGGACGAGTTCACCCTGCGCTCCGGCGCCGGCCAGCGCGGCGGCCTCCGCCACCGAGCCGACGCCGTAGAGCGAGGCGATCCGCGTCGAGCGCGTCGCGCAGGCGGCCTCGAAGCCCCTCAGCGCCTCGTCGGGTATCGCGACGATCTCGGCTTTTCGCTCCGTGGCGGCCGCGACGAGCCCGGCCTCGCCGGCTCGCCCGGCGAGCGTGGCGAAGAGCGGTGTCGCCGCGCCCGCGAGTCCGGCGCTCGCCAGCGCGGCGTCGAGGCAGGCGAGGATGTCGCTTGCTCCCGTGCCCGGGCGCAGGCCGATGCCGGCGACGAGCGCGCCGCGGCTCAAGGCTTCTCGACCCGCCACTGCGTCACCGGCATCGCCGGGCGCCAGCCATGCTTGCCGCCGACGGGCGCGAGCCGGTCGATCGAGATCCGCCGCAGCGAGCCGCCATGCTCGGCATGCAGCGCGGCGAGCTTCGCCTCGCCCTCGATCGTCACGACATTGGCGACGAGCCGTCCGCCCGGCTTCAGCGCCGCCCAGGCCCTCTCGAACACGCCCTCCACGGTGAGGCCGCCGCCGATGAAGACCGCGTCCGGCGCCGCCCGCCCGGCGAAGCCGGCGGGAGCCGCGCCCGCCACCTCGACGGAAAGCCCGCCGAGTTCCAGCGTGTTGCGCGCGATGCGTTCGACCCTGTCCGCCCGGCTCTCGAAAGCGACGGCGCGGTTTCGCGGATGGCGCAGGCACCATTCCAGCGAGACCGAGCCGGAGCCGGCCCCGACATCCCAGAGCAGTTCGCCGACGCGCGGCGCCAGCGCCGAGATCGTGATCGCCCGGATCTCGGATTTGGTGATCTGCCCGTCATGGGCGAACCATTCCTCGTCGAGCCCCGGGGCGACGGGCAGGATGCGCGAATCGCGATCCGCCGCGACCTCCACGGCGATCAGGTTGAGCGGCACCACGTCGTCGAGGGCAAACGCGTTGGCCCGGGCCTCGCGAACGCGCTCATGCGGGCCGCCGAGGGCTTCCATGACCACGATGCGGCTCGCGCCGAGGCCGCGCGCGGTCAGCAGCTCGGCGACGGCGCGGGGCGTCGTCTCGTCCCAGGACAGGGCGAGAATGCGCGCCTCCGGCTGGAGATGCGGCACGATGCGGAACAGCGTGCGCCCGTGCAGCGAGACCAGCGCGCACTCCTCCTGCGGCCAACGCATCCGCGTGGCGGCCATCGAGAAGGAGGAGATCTGCGGGATGATCCGCATCTCCTCGGCGGGGATCGCGCGGCTCAGGCTGTTGCCGATGCCGTAATGGAACGGGTCGCTGGTCGCCAGCACGCAGACCTTGCGGCCCCGCTCGGCCATGATCTGGGGCAGCGCGTTGCGGAAGGGCTGCGGCCAGGGCCGCAGGTCGCCGGGCAACTGCTCTGCGGGCATCGGCCGGACCAGCGCGACATGCCGTTCGCCGCCGAAGACGATCTCGGCCTCTTTCAGGGCGGCGAGCGCCTCGGCGCAGAGGCCGGAGGGGCCGTCCTCACCGAGACCGACGAGGGATAGCCAGGGCGCCGGCTTATCCTCTTGCCGCCTCGACTCAGGCCCGTTTTCAAGCAAGACTTGTGACATGACCGTCCTCATTCTCGGCGGAACAAGCGAAGCTGCGGCGCTGGATCAGCTCCTCGCTGAACAGGCGCCCGAAATTCGCGCGATTATTTCCCTCGCGGGGCACACAGTCGACCCCCGTCCGAGCAACCTGCCCGTTCGCGTCGGAGGCTTCGGCGGCATCGAGGGGCTGCGCCGCTATCTGGAGGAGGAGCGCATCGTCGCCGTCGTCGACGCGACGCATCCCTTCGCGGCGGTCATGCCCTTCCACGCGGCGGCGGCCTGCAAGGCGCAGGGCGTCCCGCTCCTGGCGATTCGGCGTGAGCCCTGGCATCCGGTCACCGGGGACGACTGGCGCTGCGTGCTCGACATGGCCGCGGCGGTGAAGGCGCTGGGCGAGACGCCGCGGCGTGTCTTCCTGACGGTCGGCCGGCTGGAACTGCCGGCTTTTGCCGACGCGCCGCAGCACCGCTATCTCGTGCGCGCCATCGAGCCGATCGGCGACCGCCTGCCGGTCCCCCATGTCGACGTCATCCAGCAGCGCGGCCCGTTCGACGCCGATGACGAGACCGACCTGATGCGCCGGGAAGGCGTCGAGATCCTGGTCAGCAAGAATGCGGGCGGGGCCGCGACCGCCGGCAAGCTCGTCGCGGCGCGCAGGCTGCGCATCCCGGTCGTGATGATCGAGCGCCCGCGCAAGCCCGAAGGTGTCGAGACCGTCGACCATATCGATCAGGTCCTGCCCTGGCTGGTGGCGCAGGGGCTCTTCGTCACCGAGCGCGGCGTATAGACGTAAGGCGCGCCGCCCTCGCGCGCGATCAGCCGCGTCGCGGAGGCGCCGATGATGACGAGCGTCGCCATGTCGGCGCTGGGAGCCGCCGGGATGGCCTCGGCCAGCGTCAGCACGCGCAGCGTCTCGTCCGGCCGGCCGACCGCCCGGGCAAAGATCACAGGCGTGTCGGCGCCGCGATGCTCGGCCGCCAGTTCCAGCGCCTTGCCGAGCTGCCAGGGCCGCGCCTTCGAGATCGGGTTGTAGAGACAGATCGCGAAATCGGCGGCCAGCACCGCCTTCAGCCGCGCGGTGACGACCTCCCAGGGCTTCAGATTGTCGGACAGCGAGATGGCGCAGAAATCGCCGCCGAGCGGCGCGCCGGCCTTCGCCGCCGCGGCCAGCATGGCGGTGATGCCGGGCTCGACGGTGATCGGGATCGCGCGCCAGCCGGGCTCGCCCGCCTCCAGGGCCTCGAAGACCGCCGCCGCCATCGCGAACACGCCGGGGTCCCCGCCCGAGACCACCGCGACGGCGCGTCCCTGCGCCGCGAGTTCCAGCGCGTGCCGCGCCCGGTCGATCTCGACGCGGTTGTCGGAGGCATGCTTGGTCAGGCCCGGCCGATCCGGAATGCGCGAGACGTAAGGGATATAGCCGACGAGATCGGTCGCGGCCTCGAGTGCGGCCTGCGCGGCCGGCGTCACCCAGCGCTCCGGCCCGGGGCCGAGGCCGACGATGGCGAGCGAGCCGCTCACAGCCGCCGCCCCTCGCCCGGCACCAGCACCACGGCGAAATAGGGCGCCTCGTCGTCGCCCTTGTCGGCGAGCCGCGTCACGAGCTGGTTCGCCATGGTCGCCCGCTCGACATAGATCGCGCGGTCGATCAGCCCGGCCCTGGCCAGCGCGCGGCGCACTTTCGGCAGGTTGCGGCCGAGCTTCATCACCACGGCGGCGTCGGTGTCGGCGAGATGCCGCGTCAGCTCGGCTTCCGGCAGGGTGCCCGGCAGCACGGTCAGCACGTCGTCGCCCCAGGTGATCGGCACCTGCGCCTGCGCCCAGGCTCCGGCCATGGCGGTCACGCCCGGCACGATCTCGGTCGGGTAGCGATGGGCGAGGCGCCGCCACAGATGCATGAAGGAGCCGTAGAAGAACGGGTCTCCGTCGCAGAGCACGGCGAGGCTGCGGCCCTGCGCCATCTCGCCCGCCAGTTGCTCGGCCGCCTCGTCGTAGAAGGCCGCGATCGGGCCGTCATAGTCCGGCTCGCCGACGGCCGCCTCGGTCGTCACGGGGAAGGCGAGCGCGATCTCGCGCGCCGGATCGGGCGGCACGAGCGCGTCGAGGCAGGTCCGCAGGTTGCCGCGCCGGCCGCGCTTGCAGAAATGGACCAGCCGGTCCGCTTTCAGCAGAATGTCGCGGGCGCGCACCGTCATGTAGTCGGGGTCGCCCGGCCCGAGGCCGAGCCCGAAGAGCAGCGTCTTGCCGGGCAGCGTCTTGCCCGCCTGCGATGCGGCCGGAGCGTTCACCGGCTCACTCCTTGTCCTGCGCCAGGGCATTGATCGCCGCCGCCGCCATGGCCGAGCCGCCGCGCCGGCCATGCACGACGAGGAAGGGCACGCGCCCGTCCTGCGCCAGCGCCAGCTTCGATTCCGCCGCGCCGACGAAGCCGACCGGGATTCCGATCACGGCCGCAGGCCTCGGCGCGCCGGCATCGAGCATTTCCAGCAGCCGGAAGAGCGAGGTCGGCGCGTTGCCGATCGCCACCAGCGCGCCGGCGAGCTTCGGGCGCCACAATTCCATCGCGGCGGCCGAGCGCGTGGTGCCCATCTCGGCGGCGAGCTTCGCCACGGACGGATCGTCGAGCGTGCAGATCACCTCGTTGTTCGCCGGCAGCCTGGCCCGCGTAACGCCGTTGGCCACCATCTTGGCGTCGCACAGGATGGGGGCGCCCGCCCTGAGCGCCGCCTGCGCGGCCTCGGTGAAGCCCGGCGACATCTCGACGTCCTTCGGCAGGTCGGTCATGCCGCAGGCATGGATCATCCGCACCACGACGCGGCCGGCCGCGCCCGAGAACCGCGACAGGTCGGCTTCCGCCCGGATGATCGCGAAGGAGCGCTCGTAGATCGCCGCGCCGTCGCGGATATAGTCGTAGGCGTCGCTCACCCGTTCATTCCCCGTCGCGCGGCCGAAAGCCGGGCGTGAAGTTCCTCGCCGGGCTGCAATCGCGCCAGGAGCGTCGGCAGGTCAAGCGCCTCGCCGCCACTCTCCCGCGCCGTCCCGCCCGCGATGACGCGATAGCGCCCGTCCTCGGCGACCAGCGTCAGATCGGCGGGGCCCGGATGGGCGCAGCCCTTGATGCAGCCGGAGACGTGCAGGCTCATGCCCGCGGCCAGAAGGTCCGGCACCGCCTCCGCGAGCCGCGCCGCGTCGGTCATCGCCGGCGCCTGCGCGCTCTTGCAGGCCGGGGCGCCGGCACAGGCCTGGACCGACAGGCGCGGGTCGGCGTCCTCCGTGACGAGCCCGAGTTCGCGAGCGAGCGACAGCAGCGTCGCCGCCCGAGCGTCCCGCAGCCCCCGGAAGGCGATGCCCCGCCAGGGCGAGAACCTGATATCGGCATCCGGCCCGCAGGCGGCCGCCAGCCTGTCGAGCGTCTCGGCGTCGCAGCGCCCGAAGGGCAGGCCGATCACGACGGCACGCCCGGCCTCGCCCCAGGCGAACGAGCCCACGCGCCGGGGCAGGGGTCTCTTGGGCGGCGGAACCGTTTCCTGCAGGCCCGCCTCCGAGGCGAGAGCGACGAGGGCATCCCGCGACAGGTCGCGGAAGCGACGGACCGCGCCCGGCCGCTGCCGGTGATGAGCGAGAAAGCCGGAGAGAAGCCCCGCCACCGTCCCGGGCGCGTCCTCGGCCGTGACCGGGCCGAACCAGAGGCCGGCCGGCAGGCCGAGGCGGATTTCGGCGGGCACGGTCGCGCGCAGCCTGATATCCGCCGGGAAGGCCTCGAGCGACAGCGGCCCGCCATCGTCCAGCACGATGCCGAGCTTGGCGGGCAGGCCGCGCAGGGGGCGCGCCGCGGCCTCGATGGCGCCGGCGAGCGCGACCGCGTCCGTGGCGCAACGCTCTGTGCCCGCCAGCGGCGAGATCAGCGCCAGCCGCTGCGGCCCGTCGCCGTCATGCTCGTCGACCAGCCGCTCCGCCAGCAGTGCCTGCACCAGACGCGGGTGACTGTCCGCCGTCACGCCCCGGATCTGGAGATTGGCGCGGGCGGAGATCTCGACGAGGCCGCTGCCATGCGCGCGCGCGAGCGCCGCCACGCGCCGCAACTGCTCCGGCGAGAGCCGCCCGCCCGGCGGATGCAGGCGCACGAGCCAGCCGTCTCCGGTCTCCATCGGCCGCAGGGTGCCGGGGCACCAGCCGCGCCTCAGTCTGTCGATCGCGGATGGCGCGCTCATTCGGCCGCCTCCCGCGCGAGGAACGCACCGGCCGAATTGTGCCGGCTCGCCCAGAAGCCGCGTCGGGCCGCCTCGGCGAAGCGGGCGCGGATCGCAGCCGCCGCCTGCGGGTTGGCCTGTTCGAGCCGGTTCCAGACCTCCGGATCGGCGCACCAGGCTCGGAACACCGTGTCGAACAGCCCCTCCGCCACCGCCTCCGTGCTGGCCGCATAGACGAAGAGCGTGTCGAACGCCTCGGCCAGCTCCGCCGCGCCGCGCCAGCCATGGGCGAGATGGGAGGCGATCCAGCGCGGATGGACGAGGCGGCCATGGACGATGCGGGCGATGTCCTCGGCCAGCAGCCGCGCCTTCGGCGCCTCGGGCCGGGAGGTGTCGAGGCTGTAGAAGGCGGGGCTGGCACCGAGCGTCCGCGCCGCCGCGGCGAGCCCGCCGATGGCGTCGGCGGCACTCGTCGCCTCCAGGATGTCGCGGCCGGCCGTGTCGCTGGCATGGACGAAGGCGTCCGCCACGCGGATGCGCGCGGCGAAGCCGTCATCGGCGGCGGCCACGCCCTCCGGCCCGCCATAGGCATGGTCGGAGGCCGCCAGATAGGCGGCGCCGAGCTCCTCCGCCTGCGTCCAGTCGCCGTCGAGCGCCCGGTCGGCCATGCCCGCGCCATAGCGGCCGGGCGCGGCGCCGAAGAGGCGGGCGCCGGCCTCGCCCCGGCGGCGCGCGGCGGCGGGCTCGTTCCACTCGTCGGGCTCGTCCAGCGCCGCCACGGCCCGCGCCGCCTGGTCGAGCAGCGCGATCTGGGCCGGGAAGGTGTCGCGGAAGGCGCCCGAGATGCGGATCGTGACGTCGATGCGCGGATGCGCGAGTTTCGCCTGCGGCACCAGCGAGAAGCCGGTGACGCGGGTCGAGGCGCTGTCCCAGAGCGGTTCGGCGCCCATCAGCGTCAGCGCATGGGCGATATCCTCTCCGCCCGAGCGCAGTGTCGGCGATGCCCAAAGATCCATCACGATCCGGCGCGGATAATCGCCCATGTCCTGCAGATGCCGGTTCACCACCGCGCCGGCCGCGAGCGCGCCGAGCCTCGCCGCCGCGCGTGTCGGGATCGCGCGCGGGTCGAGCGTCGAGAGGTTGCGCCCGGTCGGCAGCACGTCGGGCCGGCCGCGATGCGGCGAGCCGGCGGGGCCGGGCGGCACGAAGCGCCCGTCCAGCGCCCGCAGAAGGTGCTCGCGCTCGCTGGCCGAGGAGGCGGGATCATGCGGTGCGGCGCCGAAAACATGCAGCCCGTCGCGGAAGGGCAGCTCCGCGATGTCGCAGAGATGCGCGTCGAGCCGGGTCAGCGCCTCGTCCATCGCGAGGTCCGGCGTGACGCCGCAGGAGGCGGCGAGCCCGCTCGCCTCCGCCCGCGAGCGGATTTCGTCCGCGACGAGATCGGCCCGGCGCGGGTCGAGCTCGCGCGCCTGCGAGAATTCCTCGACGAGGTCGCGCAGCAGCGCGGTCTCGCCCGCGGCTTCCGTCTCGGCGAGCGGCGGCGGCAGATGGCCGAGCGTCAGCGCGGCCAGACGCCGCTTCGCGGGCGCCGCCTCGCCGGGATCGTCGACGACATAGGGGTAGACGACCGGCAGCCCGCGCGTGACCAGCGCCGGCCAGCAGGCGCCGGAGAGCGCCACCGCCTTGCCGGGCAGCCATTCGGTGGTGCCGTGCGTGCCGAGATGGACCAGCGCGTCGATGCGCTCGCTCTCGCGCAGCGCACGATAGAAGGCGAGATAGCCATGGCCGGGCGGCGCGTCGGGATCGTGATAGCGCGCCTTGCGGTCGGGCGCGCCGTCCCGCGCCGGCTGGAGCGCGACGGTGAGGTGGCCGTGGCGCAGCGCGCGGAAGCGGAAGGCGCCGTCGCGAAAGGCGGGATCGGCCTCGGGCTCGCCATGGGCGGCGAGCAGAGCGTCGCGTGCCTCGCCGGGGATGCCGTCGAGCCAGGCGCGATAGGCGCCCAGCGGCAGGCAGAGAGAGGCCGGGCCGGAGGTGAGGGCCGGCATCATATCCAAGCCCTCATCCTGAGGAGCGGGCCGCAGGCCCGCGTCTCGAAGGATGTTCCAGCTCGCTCCGGATGCATCTGGAACATCCTTCGAGACGCCGCTGCGCGGCTCCTCAGGATGAGGGCTCGAACGGGATGGGACGGGGGCGGGAGCCACGTCATAGCCCGCCTCCGCCAGCAGCTCGCGGATCGCCGTCACGCTCGCCGGCGTGTCCAGCCCGACCGCGAAGCCCGCCCGGCCGCCGCGCGCGGGATAGTCCGACATCACCAGCGCGAGGCGCCTCTCGCGGCGCGGCGTCGCGGCCAGCGAAATCCAGCCGGCGGCGAGATCGGCGAGCGCGGCGATGCCCTCGGCGTCGGGCTCGAGCCGGCGCAGGCCGAGCCCGGTCGCCGGGTCGGCCAGCTCCGCCTTGAAGGCGACGGGCAGCGCGCCGAGCCGCCCGTCGAATTCCGGCAGCGCCACCTGCATGGCGAGGTCGGTGGCGGAGAGCCCGCGCGGCGACGCCGCCCAGGCCGCGCGCGCGCTACCGACCGGCACGGCCTGAAGGACCGGGCAATCGGCCGCATCGAGAACGAAATCGGCGCCCTCGCGGGCGGAAAACGCGGTCGTGGTGACGATCAGCGCGGGCCTGCGTTCCGCGATCAGCGCCGTGAGCTCTGCGGTGACGGCAGGGTCCTTCAGGCTGGTGATCGCGAGCGGCAGCGGCGCGAGGCCCCGTTCGGCCAGCGCGGCCGAGATCGCCTCGCCCATCGCGGTGTCGCCCGCCGCGACATGGGAGCGGTAGCCGAGGATGGGAACGAGCGGCTCGTCGCCCGGTAGCGCGGCCAGGGCCTCGCGCCAGCCGAGTGGCCGGGCGTTCGGGCCGAGCGCGAAGAGGGAGGGCAGGGCTACGGGTGAGAGGTAGGAGATGTCGCGAGACCCCTCATCCGTCCCGGCTGCGCCGGGCCACCTTCTCCCGCAAGGGGAGAAGGGCGAGGCGGCGACCGGGGCTCCCTTCTCCCCTTGCGGGAGAAGGTGCCGGCAGGCGGATGAGGGGTCGCGCTGGGCGTCGAGATAAGCCTCGATCCGCAAGAGCAGCCGGCGCATGTTCTCCGCGCCGCCGCCGGCGTGGAAATAGCCGAGCAGTTCGTCGGCGAAGGCCGCCGGCACCGTGCCGTGCTCCGCCAGGCGGGGATCGGTGCGCTCGTCGCCGGGCAGGATCGCGAGCGGGATGCCGTTCGCCCGGCAGGTGGCGGCGAGCTGCTCGATGCCGTAGCGCCAGTAGTCGAGCCCGCCGAGGCAGCGGACGAGCACGAAGCGACTCCGGGCCGCCGTCTTCTCGATCAGCAGGTCCGCCGAGAGCGGATGCCGCAGCCGCCGCAGCGGCGCGAGGCGCAGGGACAGGCCCGACCATGACGAGGAGGCCGCCGCCAGCGCCGAGAGGTCGCTGTCGGTGAAGGAGAGGGCCAGCACGTCCCCCGGCGGCAGGCCGAGATCGACGGCGTCCTCGCCGTCGTCGAGCCTGATCTCGCTGGTCGGGAGGAGGTGCATCGCCCGCCGTCAGCCTCCCGCGAGCGCGGTCTCGACCGCGGCGCGGTCGAAGCCCTTGAGGCCGATCACGGTGAGCCGGCCCTGCCGGGCCTCGCTTGCGCCCCAGGCGCGGTCGAAATGATGGGCGACGCGCCGGCCCACGCCCTGCACCACCAGGCGCATCGGCTTGCCCGGGACGGCGGCGAAGCCCTTCAGGCGCAGCACGCCCTCGGCCTCGGCGGCCTTGACGACACGGGCGGAAAGCTCTTCCGGCGAGAGACCTTCGGGCAGCGGCAGGGCGACGCTGTCGAAATCGTCATGGTCGTGATCCTCACCCTCGCCGTGATGGGAGGGGCGCGAGGCCAGGTCGGCCTCCGCCGCCGCGCCCAAGCCTACGATCAGCGCGGGATCGACCTTGCCATGGGCGGTCTCGACGATCTTGATCGCCTTGGGCAGGTGCTCGGCGATTTCGGCCTTGACGCGGGCGCGTCCGGCTTCGTCGACGAGGTCGCTCTTGTTGAGCAGGATCAGGTCGGCGCAGAGGATCTGGTCCTCGAACACCTCCTCCAGCGGGTTGTCGTGGTCGACCGAGGCATCGGCCGCGCGCTGGGCGGCGAGCGCCTCGGGATCGTCCGCGAACTGCCCTTCGGCCACCGCCGGCCCGTCGACCACGGCGATGACGCCGTCGACCGTGACGCGCGAGCGGATGGCCGGCCAGTTGAAGGCCTGCACGAGCGGCTTCGGCAGAGCGAGGCCGGAGGTCTCGATCAGGATGTGCTCGGGCGGATTCGCGCGGTCGAGCAGGCCTTGCAGCGCGGGCACGAAATCGTCGGCGACCGTGCAGCAGATGCAGCCGTTCGGCAGCTCCACGATGTCCTCCGTCGTGCAGCCGGCGATGCCGCAGCCCTCGATGAAGGAGCCGTCGAAGCCGAGATCGCCGAATTCGTTGACGAGCACGGCGAGGCGGCGCCCGCCGGCATTCTCCAGCAGGTGGCGCACCAGCGTCGTCTTTCCGGCGCCGAGGAAGCCGGTGACGATGGTGCAGGGGATCTTGCCGAGCGTGGCGTTGGCGGGCGTGCCGGCCGGGGAAGCGGTCATGATGTCATCCTTGCTGGCGCGCCGGGAGAGGCGGCACGCGCGCGACCACGCCCTTGCGGAAGCAGGTGGGTCGCTCTTTCCAGGGAACGATGCCGTTGGCGCTGGCGGCATAGGCCTCCGCCGCGCCGACGATGTCGTCGAGATGCGTTTCGGTGTCGAGATCGCCGATCAGATAGGTCCATTTGCCATCGGCCGCGAAGGCGATGGTGCAGGGCCGCTTGCAGACGGCGAGGCATTCCGCCGGCAGCACCGGGATGGCGCTGCCCCTGGTGGCGAGGGCGGCGGCGAGCGCCTCGGCCAATGCCGCCCCCGGCTGGTCGAAGCCCTCCGGAAGATCGGCGCGGGCGCGCCGGCAGGCGGTGCAGACATGGATGGCCAGGTCCCCGGCGCCGAACGTCTCGGCGCCGGGGCCTTCCCCTGTCCGGTCCTGCAGGCTCTGGTCTTCGAGGGCGAGGTCGTCGGCGGGCATGGCCGGCGCCCTCGCTCAGGCCGGACGGGCGGCGCGCCGCTCCAGCCAGGGCCACAGCTTGCCGACGGCGAAGCCGGTCGCGAGCCACAGCGCCGCCTGCACGGCCAGCGACAGCGCCGCGAAATGCGCCGCGATCTCGGCCGGGACGCGGCTCGCGGGCTCCGCCGGATGCGGCGCGCCGACGACATGCGGAAGCAGGATCGCAACGATGGCGAGCACGCGCAGCCAGGGCTGCTCCATGGTCAGGAAGACGAAGAGCCCGCCGGCCGTGACCAGCGCGGTCGCGAGCCACCAGATCTGGCGCTCCTTGAGAGCGGCGGAGGCCGCGCCCGGAAGCTCCGGCGCGAGACCCGTCGCCGGCACGAGCCCGAAGGCGAGGAAGCCGCAGGCGGCCCAGATCAGGGCGCGGCGCTCGTCGATGGCGCCCCCGGCGGCGATCATGCCGGCGAGCAGCAGCGCCGCGAAGCCGATCGCCGTGCCGATGGTGACGAGGCCGGTGAAGGCGGTGCGCTGGAGACCGTCCTGCGGTTTCCAGCCATCGCCCTCGTCATGCCCCTCATGCCCGGCGCCGCCATGGGCCAGGACGATGCGGGCTTCGCCCGAGAAGGCGGCATGCGACGGGGCCTGCAGGCGCAGCGCCGCCTCGTAGGTCTCGGCCTTCAGGATAAGCGGAGTGGTGGTGACATGCTGGAGCGCCGCTATGACGAGCCCAGCCAGAAGCCCGGCCAGAAGACTGACCGTGAGAACGCGCGTGACCATGGCGATGCTTCCCTCAGTGGCAGGGAAAGGCGAGGCCGTGGCGCGTATCGTGGGCGGCGTTGTGCACGCTGGCCGATTCCGCGAAGCCGACGGTGTAGATCAGCACGAAACCGAGCGCGAGGGCGGCAGCGGCCGCCTTCACGCGCTCGGACAGGCCGGCTTTGACGGAAATGGAAGCGGTGGTCATGGGTCGTCTCCTTGGCCGCCCCGCCGGCGGCCGTGTGGATCGTTGCGGGTCGACGGCAGGTCTCCTGGCTCGCGGGTCAGTCGCCTCGTCACCGCCTTCCCGGAGCGGATGCTCCAGTGGCCGATGGCGATGAGGCTCGCCGCTTACAGTTGCGGGGGCAGCCGCGGCATTGGGCGAAAAGCCCGCACCGCGTTCCCTTTTCACCTCCTCGCGGAGGCACCGTCGCCACGATCATTAGCCATCTGACGGCGGCTGTGCAATGCAGTTGCCGTCATTCCCGGGCGTAGCGCAGCGCCGACCCGGGAATCGCAAGGCCCGGGGTCCCCTTGCGGGAGCGCTCGGGCCGAGCCCGCGCATGACGGTTGAGGATCGGCCTTTGGATATCCCCCATCTCACCCTGGTGCTCGGCGGCGCGCGCTCCGGCAAGAGCCGCCATGCCGAGGCGCTGATCGAGGCGTTGCCGCCGCCCTGGACGTATGTCGCCACCGCGCAGGCCTATGACGGGGAGATGCGCGCGCGCATCGCCGAGCATCGCCTGCGCCGGTCCGCGGCCTGGGCGACCGTCGACGCGCCGCTGGCGCTGCCGGAGGCGATTCGCGCCGTGCCGGCGGGGCGGCCCGTTCTGGTCGATTGCCTGACGCTCTGGCTCACCAACCTCATCCTGGCGGAGCAGGACGTCGCCGCCGCCGCGCGCGCCCTGATCGCCGCCTGCGAGGAGGCGAGGGGGCCCGTCGTGCTGGTCTCCAACGAGGTCGGGCTCGGTATCGTGCCGGAGAATGCGCTCGCCCGGCGCTTCCGCGACGAGGCCGGCCGGCTCCACCAGAGCCTCGCCGCCCGCGCCGGCCGCGTGGTCTTCATGGTCGCCGGGCTGCCCATGCAGGTGAAGTAGTACGAGTGACGTGATGCAGGTGACGCGATGACGATCGACGAGGCCGAGGCCGCCCGCCACAAGGCGAAGATGGAGAAGCGCAAGGCGGTGCAGGACGCCGAGGTCGCCTCCAAGACCCTCGAAAAGGGGCTGCTGATCGTCAACACCGGGCCCGGCAAGGGTAAGTCGACGGCGGCTTTCGGGCTGATCATGCGCGCGCTCGGCCATGGCTGGCGCGTCGGCGTGGTGCAGTTCGTCAAGGGCGCCTGGGAGACCGGAGAGCGCCGCGCGCTCGAACGCTTCGCCGACCGGGTCGCATGGCACAGCATGGGCGAGGGCTTCACCTGGGAGACGCAGGACAAGGCCCGCGACATCGCCGCCGCGACCCGCGCCTTCGACAAGGCGAAGGAGCTGATGGCCGACGAAAGCATCCGCCTGCTCGTGCTCGACGAGCTCAACATCGCGCTGCGCTACGACTACCTCCCGCTCGACGAGGTGGTCGCGACGCTGTCCGCCCGCCGGCCGGACCTCCATGTCGTGGTGACGGGTCGCAACGCCAAGCCGGAGCTGATCGCCGCCGCCGATCTGGTGACCGAGATGACGCTGGTGAAGCACCACTTCGCGGCGGGGGTGAAGGCGCAGGAGGGGATCGAGTTCTAACGCAGCGTCCGTCGGACCGAGGCCCGTGTCGTCACTGCGCGGGGCCATGGCGACGAAGCCGCCCAGGACGACCTGGCAAGATGCTGAGCCAACCCCTGCGGATTCTTCACGGTGCTGGCAATAACGACGTGTTGCTCGTCGCAAGCGGGCGCTGCCCTCCCCGTCGGTGGACGCCTTGGCGGTTGAGGCCCTTCCATCATGCAGGCGCTTGACGGCAGCAGGCTTTGCTCTCAAATTGAATTTGAATTCAGATTCAATTTGAGAGTGCCCATGCCTGAGCGGATACCGAAGCAACCGCGCAAGGCCGGGAAGCGCGAGGCGATCCTCGCTGCGGCGCGCGGCATCGTCGCGGAGGTCGGCTTCTACGAGACCTCGATCGCCGCAGTCGCTGCCGCCAGCGGCGTCTCGACCGGCAGCGTCTACTCCTATTTCGCCTCCAAGGCCGACCTCATGGCCGAGATCGTCGCGGCCGTGTCGTCGCGCGAACTCGCCGTGCTCCGCGAGATCGCCGCGAGCGATGCACCCGTCGCCGAGCGGCTCACCGCCGCAGTGGAAGCCTTCGCCCGCCGCGCCTTTGCCAATCGCCGCCTCGCCTGGTCGATGATCGCCGAGCCTGCCGACCCGGCCGTCGATGCGACACGGCTCGACTATCGCCGTGAGATCGCCGGCATTTTCCGCGCGCTGGTGGTCGAAGGTGAAGGGCAGGGCGCGTTCCGCGCGGTCGACCCCGATGCCGCCGCTGCGATGATCGTTGGCGGCTTCATGGAGGCGCTGATCGGCCCGCTCTCGCCAGACCGTCCGATGACACCCGAGCGCGGCCGCGAGATCGCGGCCGCGCTGGCTGATCTCTCCCTTGCAGCACTCGTCAGCCGTTGAGGACAAGCCGCATGACCACGCTCGACGCCTACGGCTACGATACCCATGAGGTGCTGAACCAGACGCCGGCGCTGGCGGATTACGACGCCTTCGCCGCCGATCCGGCGCTCGGGCCGATCCTCGATGCCTTCGGCGCCGGCTGGTTCCGCGAGCAGGCAAGCGTGGTCGGCGGTCATGTCGGCTCGCAGCGCGTGCAGGACTTGGCGCGGCAGGCCAATCGCAGCCTACCCGAACTGCGCACGCATGATCGCTGGGGCCGGCGCATCGACCAGATCGAATTCCACCCGGCCTGGCACGAGTTGATGGGGCTCGCGATGCGCGACGAGTTCCATTCCCTGTGCTGGACCAGGCCGCGCCAGGGCGCGCAGGTGGCGCGTGCCGCAGTTTCCTATCTCTGGAACCAGGGCGAGAACGGCATCTGCTGCCCGCTCGGCATGACCTATTCGGCGATTCCCGTCCTGCATCGCGATCCCGCGCGCTGGGCCGAGTTCGGCGAGCTGATCACCTCCACCGATTACGACCAGCGGCCGCTTCCTGCCGCTCAGAAGCGTGGCGGCACGGTCGGCATGGCGATGACCGAGAAGCAGGGTGGCTCGGACCTGCGCCAGACCCAGACGGTCGCGACCCGCAATGCCGACGGCACCTATTCCCTCACCGGCCATAAATGGTTTTTCTCCGTCCCGCATTCCGACGTGTTCCTGACGCTGGCGCGCACCGAGGAGGGCGTTTCCTGCTTCGTCGCGCCGGGCTGGCTGCCGGACGGGTCGCGCAACCGCCTTCAGATCCAGCGCCTCAAGGACAAGTGTGGCAACAAGTCGAATGCCTCGTCCGAGGTCGAATTCCGCGGCGTGATCGCGCATCTCATCGGCGAGCCCGGCCACGGCATTCGCGCTGGGTTGGAGATGAACCATTACACGCGGCTCGATTTCGCCGTCGGCTCGGCCGGATTGATGCGTCATGCGGTGGCGCAAGCCGCGCATCACACCGCGCATCGCCGCGCCTTCCAGAAGGCGCTGATCGACCAGCCGATCATGACGAATGTCGTCGCCGACCTCGCGCTCGAGGTCGAGGCCTCGGCCTGGCTCGCCTTCCGCTTCGTCCATGCGCTTGACCGCGAGGGAGGGAGCGAAGTCGAGAGGCTGATCGGCCGCATCGGCGCGCCGATCGCGAAATACTGGAACTGCAAGCGCGCCACGCCGGTCGTCGTTGAGGCGCTCGAATGCCATGGCGGCAACGGCTTCATTGAGGACCACCTGATGGCGCGGCTCTATCGCGAGGCGCCGCTGAACGGCATCTGGGAGGGCACGGGCAATGTCGTCTGCCTCGACGTGCTCCGCTCGATCCGCCGCTATCCGGATTGCGTGCCGGCTTTGCTCGACGAGTTGCGCGCCGCGCGCGGCAGCGATCCGCGCTATGACGCCTTCCTGGCTCGGCTGGAGACCGATCTGGTCGATGTGCTCAAGCATGAGCATGTTGCGCGGCGCTTCGTCGAGCGCATGGCGCTGGGACTATCGGCCTCGCTCTTGATCCGCCACGCGCCGCATGCGGTCGCGGACGCCTATGTCGCCTCGCGACTGGCAGGCGGCTGGTCCGGCCATTTCGGCTCCCTGCCACAGGGCGCCGACCTTCAGAGCATTGCGCGGCGCGCAGTGCCCATGCCGGGGTGAGCTTTCAGAGCAGGGTCATGGCCGCCAGCAGCGCCGACACCGCCCAAAGCAGGCCGCAGGAGCGCTTGTAGAGCGTGAGCGCCCGCCGGATATCCGCCGCCGTCGCCTCCGCGCGGCCGTCGCCCATCCAGTGGTCCGCGACGCGGGTCTCGCCATAGACCCGCGGCCCGGCGAGCCTCAAGGCCAGCGCACCCGCCATCGCCGCCTCCGGCCAGCCGGCATTGGGCGAGCGGTGCCGGCCCGCGTCGCGCCGCATCGCCCTCCAGGCACCCCCGGCATCGGCCTCGCGGTCGAGCGCGGCGGCGGCGACGATCAGCAGGCCGGTGAGCCGGGAGGCCGGCAGGTTCACGAGATCGTCGAGCCGCGCCGCCGCCCAGCCGAAGGCACGATGCCGCTCGCTCATATGGCCGATCATCGAATCGGCGGTGTTGATCGCCTTGTAGAGCGCGATCCCCGGCAGCCCCGCGACGCCGAGCCAGAAGGCAGGCGCCGTGACGCCGTCCGAAAAGTTCTCGGACAGGCTCTCGATCGCGGCCCGCGCGACGCCCGCCTCGTCCAGCGTCTGCGGATTGCGCCCGACGATCATGGCGACGGCCGCGCGCCCGCCTTCGAGTCCGTCGCGTTCCAGCCCCTCCGCGACGCGCGCGACATGCTCATACAGGCTGCGCTGCGCCAGCAGTGTCGAGGCGATCAGCGCGAGCGGGACGAGCCCGACGGGGCCGGCGAGCCGGCACAGCCATGCCAGAGTGAGCGCCGCCGCGCCTACAACGGCCAGAAGCAGTACGAGCGCCAGGATCCCGGCGAGCCTGCGCGTCGCGAAGCCGTCGCCCTCCCTGTTCAGCGTTCTGTCGAGCCGGGCGATCAGCCCGCCATACCAGGTGACGGGATGGCCGATCGCCGCATACAAGCGCTGCGGATAGCCGAACGCCGCCTCCGCCAGAAGCGCGAGTGCGAGCAGGGGCAAGGTCCAGGCGGGATTCATGGGGCAGGGGCGGCGTTGAGCGAGGACGATATCTGGCACGGCGGCGATCTCGGCCGGGCGCGGGCGCTGTTTCCCGAGGCGCCGCAGCCCTGGATCGATCTCTCCACCGGCATCAACCCCATCCCCTATCCGGTTCCGGACGTGCCGTTAAGCCTGTGGCAGCGGTTGCCGGCTGCCGAGGGCGATCAGGCGCTGCTGGAGGCCGCCCGCAAGGCCTATCGCGTGGCGCCGGGCGACGACATCGTCGCGGCGCCGGGCACGCAGATCCTGATCGAACTCCTGCCGCGCCTGGGTGCCGCCGGCCCCGTCGCCGTCCTCGGCCCGACCTATGCCGAGCATGCGCTCGCCTGGCGCAAGGCGGGCGTCGCGGTGGCGGAGATAGCGACCCCCGCCGAATGCGGCGAGGCCGCGACCGTGGTCGTGGTCAACCCCAACAATCCCGACGGGCGGGTTCTGGGCCGGGACGAACTGGCTTCGCTCGCGCACCGCTGCGCGGCAAGGGGCGGGCTGCTGATCGTCGACGAGGCCTTCGCCGATTTCACGCCCGAGATCAGCATCGTTCCGGAGCGGCCGGAGGCGGCGCTCGTCCTGCGCTCCTTCGGCAAGACCTATGGGCTGGCCGGCCTGCGGCTCGGCTTCGCCATCGGCGCGCCGGGGCAGACGGCGAGCTTGCGGGCGGCGCTCGGCCCCTGGGCCGTGGCGGGACCGGCGCTCCATGTCGGCGCGCGGGCGCTCGCCGATGCGGATTGGCTTGCTGAGGCCGGCCGGGCGCGCAACGCCGATGCGGCGCGGCTCGATGCCCTGCTCGCGCGCCATGGCCGCGTGGTGGGCGGTACCGCGCTGTTCCGCCTGCTGGAGACGCCGCGGGCTGCGGCTCTCTTCGCCCATCTCGGCCGGCACGGGCTGTTCGTCCGCCGCTTCCGCGAGGACGGCGCGCGGCTGCGCTTCGGCCTGCCGGGCGACGAGGCCGCCTGGGCGAGGCTGGCCGCCGCGTTCGGCTCTTTCCCGCCCTCCCGTCCTGCTTCGGCGTGAAGCCTGCATGCGCGCCGCGCCGGGACAGCCGCGCCCTTCATCGCTAGTTTGCCCGCCGGATTCGAGGATTGCCTGTCATGTCGCTGATCAACCCCACCATCGGTCTCTTCCACTCCGCCTATCAGCTCCAGGGCGAGTATCTCGCCCGTGGCGGCAAGGCGAAGACCTATGGCGGCACGACCCTGGACGCGCTCCATGAGCATGCCGACGAGATCGACGTGCTGGTGCTTTCCGGGCTGTGGCGCAACGACCTGCTGCCGAAGCTGCCGCGCCTGCGCTACATCCAGGCGTCGAGCTCCGGCACCGACCAGTTCGACAAGGCGGCGCTGAAGGCGGCGGGGGTGCGGCTCGCCAGCGGCCAGGGCATCAACGAGCGCGCCGTCGCCGAGCATGCGATCTCGCTGATCCTGTCCTTCACCCGCCAGCTTCATCAGGCGCGCGACCGGCAGAAGGAGCACGCCTGGCGCGGGGTCATCGCCGATTACGACACGCGCGAGCAGGAGCTCGGCGGCAAGACGCTGGTCATCGTCGGGCTCGGCCGCATCGGCCTGCGTCTGGCGGCGCTGGCGAACGCCTTCGGCATGCGTGTCATCGGTGTGAAGCGCAATCCCGAGCCGCAGCCGAACATCGAGGCCATCGTCAAGCCCGACCAGCTAGTCGATGTCGCCGGCGAGGCGGATTTCCTCGCGCTGACCTGCCCGCTCACCCCCGAGACCGAAGGGCTGATCGGCCCCAAGGTGCTGGCGGCGCTCAAGCCCAGCGCGATCCTGATCAACGTCGCCCGCGGCCGTGTCGTCGACGAGCCGGCCATGATCGAGGCGCTGACGAAGCGCAGCTTCGCCGGCGCGGGTCTCGACTGCTTCTATGAGGAGCCGCTGCCGCCGACATCGCCGCTCTGGGACATGCCGCATGTCGTGATCACGCCGCACACGGCGGGCGAGACGCGCGTCTACGAGCGCAACGTCATGGCGATCCTGGACGAGAACCTCGCGCGGCTGGCGCGCGGGGAGACGACCCTGCTCAACCAGATCGTCTGAGTCGCCGCCGATGGGTCTGTCGCGTCTCCTGGGCCCGGGGCATGCGGGGCTGATCCCCGGCCTCGGCGTCACGCAGGTCATCGGCTACGGCACGCTCTACTACGCCTTCGCCGTGCTGGCGCCGCGCATGACGGAGAGCTTCGGCTGGGCGCCGGAATGGACCTATGCCGGCTTCGCGCTCGGGCTTCTGGCTGGTGGCGCGGTCGCTCCCTGGACCGGCAGCCTGATCGATCGCTACGGCACGCGCCCCGTCATGGCCGCCGGCTCGGGGCTGGCGGCGCTGGCGCTCTTCGGGCTCTCCGAGGCGCGCGACATAGTCGGCTACGGCCTGGCGATGGTCGCGATCCAGGCGGTCGCGACGATGGTGTTCTACGACGCCGCCTTCGCCGCGCTGACCCAGGCGCGCGGTGCGGGCGCCAGGCGCTCCATCAGCCAGCTCACGCTCATCGGCGGCTTCGCCTCGACGCTGTTCTGGCCGCTGACGAACTGGCTTCTCGATTCGCTCGACTGGCGCGAGATCTACCGGCTCTACGCGCTGCTGCATGTTCTGCTGTGCGTGCCGCTGCATCTCCTCATCCTGCCCGGGCGCGCAAGGCGGGGCGCGGCGGAGACCGCCCGTGTCCCGGCCGCGGGCGATGCCGCGGCCGCGCCCGAGCCCGCCTATCTGGAAGGCCCCGCGCGCCGGCGTGCTTTCCTGCTGCTGGCGGCGGCGTTCTCGCTTCAGGGCTTCGTCGTCTCCGCGCTCTCGGTCCACATGCTGACGCTGCTGCGCGACCTCGGCCTCGGCGCGGCGGTCGCGGTCGGGATCGGCGCCGTGGTCGGCCCTTCGCAGGTCGCGGGCCGGCTGGTGGAAATGCTCTTCGGCAAGGCGGTCGCGCCGGTGACGACGGCCTGGGTGTCCGGCGCCCTCATGCCGGTCGCGCTCGCCCTGCTGCTCTGGGGCAGCGTCGACGTGGCGGTGGCGGGCGCCTTCGCCATCGCCTACGGCATCAGCATGGGCCTGAGTTCGATCGTGCGCGGCACGGTGCCGCTCCAGCTCTTCGGGCCGAGGGGCTACGGCGCCATGATGGGCCGGCTCTCGGCGCCCGGCCTCGTGGTCAAGGCGGCGGCGCCGCTCGTCTTCGCGGTCCTTCTGGAGCGCGGCGGCACGACGCCCTCGACGCTGCTGCTCGTGCTGTTCTCCATGGTCGCGACGGTCGCCCTGTTCCTGCTGGCGCGCGCCTCGCGCTGAGGCTCCTCAGGCCCGCAGGCCGCGCCACCAGCGCCGCGCCGCATCGCGTGCCTGCATCGCGAAGGCATAGGCCGCGCTCGCCCTGATCCAGCGCAACGCGCGGTCGCGCCACTGCGTCAGCAGCCCGATGCCCCAGGCGAACCAGCCATAGCTCAGCAGCTGCGCGCGGCCGGCGTGATAGATCCGCTCGACGACGAGGAAACTGAAGAGATGGGCGACGCCCGTCACGGCGATGCCCGAGGCGAGATGGCCCCGCGCCAGCAGCACCAGCCCGAGCAGCTTCAGCGGTTCGGCGATGATGAAGGGGACGGCGAAGGCCAGCAGCACGAGCCCGCGCGGCAGCCTCGCGATCGCCCGTTCCAGCCGGTGGACGATCCGCAGCGCGGCGAACCACGCGACGACCGGCCGGTAGAGCGGGCGGAGGATCTCGTCGAAGACGATGATGACCGTCGCGATCGCCCGCGCCAGCCCGAGCGCGATCCGGGCGGGCAGGCTGCGGGATGTGTCGCGGCCGTCGGTCATGCGGCGCGCGCGTCCTCGATCATCATCGCGACGCCCTTCTCGGCGATCATCATGGTCGGATTCGCGGTGTTGCCGGAGGTGATGGCCGGCATGGCGGAGGCGTCTATCACGCGCAGGCCGGCGATGCCACGCACGCGCAGCCGCTCGTCCAGCACCGCGCCGGCGTCGTCGGCGCCGCCCATCCGGGCCGTGCCCACCGGGTGGAAGATCGTGGTGCTGTAGGTCGCGGCCGCCTCCAGAAGGGCCTCGTCGGTTTCGGCCGAAGGGCCCGGCAGATGCTCCTGCGGCCGGAAGCGCGCGAGCGGCTGCTGCGCCACGATCCGCCGCGTCAGCCGCATCGCCTCGACGGCGACCTGGCGGTCCTCCTCGGTCGCGAGATAGTTCGGCGAGATCGCGGGCGCGTCCTCCGCATGCGGGCTGCGCAGATGGGTGGAGCCCCGGCTCGTCGGCCGCAGATTGCAGACGCTCGCCGTGAAGGCGTCGAACGGGTGCAGGCCGGCGCCCCAGCTGTCCAGCGAGAGCGGCTGGAAGTGATATTGCAGATTGGCGGTGGCGTAGCGGTCCGAGGATTTCGCGAAGGCGCCGACCTGTGACGGCGCCATGGTCAGCGGCCCGCTGCGCAGCGCGGCGTATTGCATCGCCATCAGCGGCCGGCGCCAGAGCTTCGCATAGTCGGAGTTCAGCGTGCGCACGCCCTCGACCTTGTAGACCGGCCGGATCTGGAGATGGTCCTGCAGGTTTTCCCCGACGCCCGGCGCGTCCAGCACGGTGTCGATGCCGAGCGCGGCGAGCCGGCCGCCATCGCCGATGCCCGAGCGTTCGAGCAGGGCCGGCGAGCCGATCGAGCCGGCGCTGAGCACGACTTCGCCGGTCACCTCGGCCCGCAGCTTCTCGCCGCCATGGCTGAACTCGACGGCGCGCGCACGGCCGTCCTCGACGACGACGCGCTCGACCAGCACGTCGACCTCGCCGCGCAGGTTCGGGCGCTCCAGCACGGGCCTCAGGAAGGCGCGGAACGAGGAGAGGCGGCGCCCGCGCCGCTGGTTCACCTGGAAATAGGAGGAGCCCTCGTTGTCGCCGGTGTTGAAGTCGGCGATCTTGGCGATGCCCGCCGCCTCCGCCGCGTCCCGGATCGCGTCAAGGATGGCCCAGCGCACGCGCGGGTTCTCGACGCGCCATTCGCCGCCCGCTTTGTGCAGGCCGTCCGGGCCCGGCGAGCAATGGTCCTCGTGCTTCAGGAAATAGGGCAGCACCTCGTCCCAGCCCCAGCCGGGCAGGCCGCGCTGGCGCCAGCCGTCGTAGTCGGCCGCCTGCCCGCGCATATAGACCATGGCGTTGATCGAGGAGCAGCCGCCGACGACCTTGCCGCGCGCGAAGGGCAGGGCGCGGCCGCCGAGGCCGGGCTGCGGCTCGGTCTTGTACATCCAGTCGGCGCGCGGATTGCCGATGGCGAAGAGATAGCCGACCGGGATGTGGAACCAGATCCAGTCGTCGCGGCCGCCGGCCTCCAGCACCAGCACCTTCCTGCGCGGATCGCGCGAGAGCCGGTTGGCCACGAGGCAACCGGCCGAGCCCGCGCCGATCACGACATAATCGAAGGTGCCTATCGTCCTTCGTCCGGCATTGGCGTCGGCCATGGCGCGTCCCGTTTCCGGCGGCTTTCGGCCGCTCTGTCGCATGAGGCGTAGCGCCCGGCCCCCGGGCCGGCAATGGGCCACTCGTCGCATGCCGGATGGGCGCCCTCGGCTGGGCGGCCTGCGGGCGCCGAGCGCGCCGCCACCGGCGCGTGCCTATCCTGTGGGCGTGCGAAAAAATTGTGCGGATGCGCTCTGGTTGTGCGCTGCGCTGCGAAGCCGGTGCGCGCGACGATGTGCGGGCCTCGGCGCCTCGCGCAACGGAATCAAGCACATAGGCCGGCGCGCCGGATTGGCACGCTTCTTGTTTGTAACAATTCGACGCGGCCAACGCTGCCCGCGCCATTCCCGATCCGGATGACACAGCAACGCCGCTGTCGAACGTGCCTGCACAGGGCGCTTTCGCGCGGCGTTTTTCGCGTTGGCGATGGTCGCGATCGGGACTGGGAGGCGCAGCGGTTCACGAACCAGACGAGGGGTATCCATGACGAAGGAAGTCGAGACCGCCGTGACCGGGGCCGTGCGCCGCCCGAGCCGCCGCCGCCTGCTGAAGCTCTCTGGGACGGCGGCGCTCTTCGCCGCCGCCCGCGCCGCGCTTCCCGGCGGCGCCTTCGCGCAGGGAGCGGGTCCCGAGGTCAAGGGCACGCGCCTCGGCTACATCGCCCTGACCGACGCCTCGCCGCTCATCATCGCCAAGGAGAAGGGCTTCTACGCCAAGCACGGCGTGCCCGACATGGACATCGCCAAGCAGGCGAGCTGGGGCGCGACGCGCGACAACATGGCGCTCGGCTTCAAGAACAACGGCATCGACGGCGGCCACATCCTGCGCCCCAAGACGCATCTCTATTCCACCGGCAAGGTGATGCAGAACGGCCAGCCGCTGCCGATGTACACGCTGCTGAACCTCAACGAGGACGGGCAGGCGATCTCGGTCTCGAACGAGTACAAGGACCTGAACGTCCAGAAGGATTCCTCGCCGCTGAAGCAGGCCTTCGAGCGCAAGAAGGCGGCCGGCAAGGAACTGACCGCCGCCATGACCTTCCCGGGCGGCACCCACGACCTCTGGATCCGCTACTGGCTCGCCGCCGGCGGCATCGACCCCGACACCGACATCAAGGTCATCGTCGTGCCGCCGCCGCAGATGGTGGCGAACATGAAGGTCGGCAACATGGACTGCTTCTGCGTCGGCGAGCCGTGGAACGAGCAGCTCGTCAACCAGAACATCGGCTACACCGCGCTGACGACGGGAGAACTCTGGTTCCGCCATCCCGAGAAGATCCTCGGCATGCGCGCCGATTTCGTCGACGCCAACCCGAAGGCGACGCAGGCCATCCTGATGGCCGCAATGGGCCGACAAGCGCGAGAACCGGCAGGAACTCGCCGAGATCGTCGGCCGCCGGCAGTGGTTCAACGTTCCCACCAACGACATCAACAAGCGCCTGCTCGGCGACATCAACTACGGCAACGGCCGGGAGGCCAAGGGCACGAACCTCTACATGAAGTTCTGGGGCGAGGGCGGCTCGAGCTCCTACCCCTGGAAGAGCCTCGACACCTGGTTCGTCACCGAGAACATCCGCTGGGGCAAGTTCGACCCGGCCATCGACATCAAGGCGCTGGTCGACAAGACCAACCGTTCCGACCTCTGGCTCGAGGCGGCGAAGACGCTGGGTGTCACGGGTGTCCCCACCTCGGATTCGCGCGGCGTCGAGACCTTCTTCGACGGCGTGAAGTTCGATCCGGCCGCGCCTCACGACTACCTCAAGGCGCTCAAGATCAAGCGGGTGGCCTGATCCATGGCCGAGCCCCTCGTCATCGTCGGCAAGGGCATGGCCGCGACGCGGCTGGTCGAGGAACTCGGCCGGCTCGCGCTCGGCCGGCACGCCGTGGCGGTGATCGGGGCGGAGCCGCGGCTGGCCTATAACCGGGTGCTGCTCTCGCCCCTGCTGGCGGGCGAGATCGGCGAAACCGAGATCGAGCTGAAGCCGGCGGCATGGTGGCGGGCGAGGGGCGTCTCGATCTTCTACGGCCGCTCCGTCACCGGCATCGACCGGCGGGCCAGGACCGTGACGCTCGATGGCGGCCTGAGCCTGCCCTATGGCAAGCTCGTGCTGGCGACCGGCTCGAAACCGCTCAAGCCGCCATTCCCCGGCGGCGACCTGCCGGGCGTCCTCACCTTCCGCGACACGGCCGATGTCGAGGCGATGCGCGCCTATGCCGGGCGGGCGGCCCGCATCGTCGTCATCGGCGGCGGGCTGCTCGGGCTGGAGGCGGCCCATGGCCTGGCGAAGGCTGGCGGTCGGGTCACGCTGCTGCATCTGGTCGACCGGCTGATGGAGCGCCAGCTCGACGCCGAGGGCGCCGCGATCCTCGCCCGAGCCATGGCCGAGCGCGGCGTCGTCGTCCGGTTGAACAGCGCCACCAGAGGCTTCGTCGGCGACGGCAAGGTCGAGGGCGTCGAGCTTCAGGACGGCTCGGTCATCCCGGCCGATCTCGTCGTCATCGCCATCGGCGTGCGCCCGAATATCGACCTCGCCGGCGCGGCGGGGCTCGCCGTCGAGCGCGGCGTGCTCGTCGATGACGGCCTCGCCACCGACGATCCCGACATCTTCGCCATCGGCGAATGCGCCCAGCATCGCGGACAGGTCTACGGCCTCGTCGAGCCGGCCTATGAGCAGGCGCGCGTGCTGGCGGCGCGCCTCGCCGGGCAGGAGGCGTCCTATGCCGGCTCGCTGCTGGCGACGAACCTCAAGGTCAGCGGCGTCGGCGTCTTCTCCGCCGGCGAGTTCGAGGCCTGCGAGGGCGCCGAGACGATCCTGCTGCGCGACCGCGCCAACGGGGTCTACCGCAAGTTCGTGCTGCGCGAGGGCCGGCTCGCCGGCTGCATTCTCGTCGGCGACACGCAAGGGGCGCTGTTCTATCTCGGCCTGATCCGTTCGGGGCAGGACATCACGGCGCTCAGGGCCGATCTGCCCTTCGGCGAGAGCTACTGCGCGCGGGAGGCCGCCTGATGCGCAACGATGCCCCGCTCGCGGCCCGGCCGACCTGCACCACCTGCCCCTATTGCGGCGTCGGCTGCGGCGTTCTCGCGACTCCGGACGGACAGGGCGGGGTCGCGATCGCGGGCGATCCCGCGCATCCCGCCAATCGCGGCAGGCTCTGCTCGAAGGGCTCGGCGCTGGGCGAGACGGTGGGGCTCGGCGCCCGCGTCCTGCATCCGCTCCGGCGCAACGCCGGGGGCGGTTATGACCGCGTGAGCTGGGACGCGGCGCTGGATGCCGTCGCCGCCGGATTGCGCGGCACTCTGGCCGAGCACGGCCCGGAGGCGGTGGCCTTCTATCTCTCGGGCCAGCTCCTGACCGAGGACTACTACGTCGCCAACAAGCTGATGAAGGGCTTCATCGGCTCGCCCCATGTCGACACCAATTCGCGGCTCTGCATGTCCTCGACCGTCGCGGGCCATCGCCGTGTCTTCGGCTCGGACACGGTCCCGGGCGCCTATGAGGATCTCGACTGCGCCGATCTGATCGTGCTCGTCGGCTCGAACACGGCCTGGTGCCACCCGGTCCTGTTCCGGCGCATGCAGCAGAACCGGACCGAGCGCGGCGCGAGGGTCGTCGTCATCGACCCGCGCGTCACCGCCACGGCCGAGGATGCCGACATGGTGCTGCCGCTGAAGCCCGGCTCCGACGGCGTCCTCTTCGCCGGGCTGCTGGTGCATCTCGCCGATCGCGCGCTGATCGACCGCACCTATGTCGCGCGTCATGTCGCCTGCTTCGACGAGACGCTGGCCGGTGCGCGCGCGATCGCGCCCGGCCTCTCAGCCGTCGCCGCCCGCACCGGCCTCGCCGAGGCGGCGGTCGCTGCCTTCTACGCGCTCTGGGCCGGTACGCCCGCCGTGGTCACCGCCTGGAGCCAGGGCGTCAACCAGTCGGCCCAGGGGACGGACAAGGTCGCCGCGATCCTGCACTGCCATCTCGCCACCGGGCGCATCGGACGGCCCGGCTGCGGCCCCTTCTCGCTGACCGGCCAGCCTAACGCCATGGGCGGCCGCGAGGTCGGCGGTCTCGCCAACATGCTCGCGGCCCATATGGGCTACGGCCCTGCGGAGGTCGACCGGGTCGGCCGCTTCTGGAAGGCGCCCAATATGGCGCAGCGCGAAGGCCTCAAGGCCGTCGCGATGATGCAGGCGGTGGCCGACGGGCGCATCCGCGCGCTCTGGGTGATGGCGACCAACCCGGCCGTCTCCCTGCCGCGTGCCGACGCGGTCAGGGCGGCGCTCTCCGGCCTCGATCTCTTCGTCGTCTCCGAGAACGTGCTCTCGAACGACACCCTCGCCGCGAAGCCGCACTACATCCTGCCCGCCGCCGCCTGGGGCGAGAAGGACGGCACCGTCACCAATTCCGAGCGCCGCATCTCGCGCCAGCGCGCCTTCCTGCCGCTGCCGGGCGAGGCGAAGCCCGACTGGTGGATTCTCTGCGAGGTCGGCAAGCGCCTCGGCTTCGGCGAGGCCTTCGCCTATGCCGGCCCCGCCGCGATCTACCGCGAGCATGCCGCGCTCTCGGCCTTCGAGAACGGCGGCAGCCGCGATTTCGACATCGGCGCCCATGCCGGCCTGTCGCAGCACGACTATGACGGGCTCGCGCCGGTGCAGTGGCCGGTGCCGGAGGACCGGCCGCAGGGCACGGCGCGGCTCTTCGCGGAGGGCGGTTTCTTCACGGCCGACGGCCGCGCCCGCATGCAGCCGCTCGCCGATCCCGCGCTGGCGCAGGCGACGGACGAGACCTATCCGTTCATCCTCAACACCGGCCGCGTCCGCGACCACTGGCATACGATGACGCGCACGGGCCTGAGCCCGCGCCTGAGCGCGCACATCGCCGAGCCCTGCGTCTCGCTCAATCCGGCCGATGCGGTCCGCCATCGTCTGGAGGATGGCGGCTTCGCCCGCATCGCCACCCGCCACGGGCAGGCCGTGCTCAAGGTCGCGCTCGATGCCGGCGTCGCCGAGGGCACGATCTTCGCGCCGATCCACTGGTCGGGCGAGACGGCGTCGGACGCGCGCATCGGTGCCGCCGTGCAGCCGATGACCGATCCATTCTCCGGCCAGCCCGAGATGAAGGCGACGCCCGCCTCGGTCGCGCCCGTCACCTTCGCCTCGCAGGGCTTCGTGCTGGCGCGCGAGCCCTTCGCCTTGCCCGCAGGGAGCTGGTGGGCCCGGCTCGCCGTCGAGGGCGGCGAGGGCCGGCTCTTCGCCACGGATACGCCGCTGGCGGAGATCATGGCTCATGTCCGCGCCCGCTTCGGCGAGGAGGGGCTGGTCGAGATGGTCGACCACGAGGGCGGCAGCTATCGCTGCGCGATCATCCGCGAGCGCCGCCTGATCGCCGCGCTCTTCCTGGCGCCGGCCGGCCGCGCCCCGCTCTGGGACACCGTCAAGGCGGTCTTCGCCGACGCCTCGGCGGAGGTCGAGAACCGGCTCTCGCTGCTCGCCGGCCGAAAGATCGGCGGAAGCGATCCCGGCCCCGTCGTCTGCGCCTGCTTCGGCGTCGGGCTGAACGCCATCCGCGCCGCCTTCGCCGCCGGCGCGACCACGGCCGAGGAGATCGGCCGCGAGCTCAGGGCCGGCACCAATTGCGGCTCCTGCCTGCCGGAGATCCGCCGCATCGGCGCGCAGTCGCGCGCGACGCAAGCCGCATGACGAACGCCACGCACATGACCAACGCGACGCAACAGCCGAGGAGAGACCAGATGGGTCAGGCCGTCCTGAAGGAGGAGACAGCGGGCGCGAAAATCGTCGCGCTGCCGGGCGCGGCGGGCGTCGTGCCCCTGCCCAGGGCGCAGGGCAAGCCGCTCGCCGCGCGCCTCCTGTCGTGGTTGCGCGGCACGCTCGTCAACGTCGTGCCGCCGCTCATCACGGTCGCCCTGATCCTGCTGGTCTGGCAGCTCGCGGCCTCCGGCCCGCAATCCTCGCTGCCGCCCCCGACCAAGATCTGGGAGGAGGCGAAAGACCTCATCGTCGAACCGTTCTACTGGGCGGGGTCGCAGGATATCGGGCTCGGCTGGCGCATCCTCGTCTCGCTCCAGCGCGTCGCCATCGGCTTCAGCCTGGCGGCGGTCGTCGGCGTGCTGCTGGGGGCGCTCGTCGGCCAGTCGGTCTGGGCGATGCGCGGGCTCGATCCCGTCTTCCAGGTGCTGCGCACCGTGCCACCGCTCGCCTGGCTGCCGCTCTCGCTCGCCGCCTTCCGCGACAGCCAGCCCTCGGCGATCTTCGTGATCTTCATCACGGCGATCTGGCCGGTGATCATCAACACCGCCGTCGGCATCCGCAACATCCCGCAGGACTACCGGAACGTCGCCAAGGTGCTGCGGCTGAACCAGATCGAGTTCTTCTACAAGATCATGGTGCCCTCGGCCGCGCCCTACATCTTCACGGGCCTGCGCATCGGCGTCGGCCTCTCCTGGCTGGCCATCGTCGCGGCCGAGATGCTGACCGGCGGGGTCGGCATCGGCTTCTTCATCTGGGACGCGTGGAACTCCTCGCGCCTGTCCGACATCATCGTGGCGCTGATCTACATCGGCGTGGTCGGCTTCGTGCTCGACCGTCTCGTCGCCGTCATCGGCAGCGTCGTCACCCGTGGCACGGCTCAGGGCTGAGGAGCGACAGATGAGCTATCTCAAGATCGATCACGTCGACAAACGCTTCCAGCGCGGCGCCGCCACGACCGAAGTCCTCAAGGACATCAACCTCGTCATCGACAAGGGCGAGTTCGTCTCGATCATCGGCCATTCCGGCTGCGGCAAGTCGACCCTGCTCAACATCATCGCCGGCCTCACGCCGGCGAGCACGGGCGGCATCCTGCTCGAGGGCAGGGAGGTGAACGCGCCGGGGCCGGACCGCGCCGTGGTCTTCCAGAACCATTCGCTGCTGCCCTGGCTGACCGTCTACGACAATGTCGCGCTCGCCGTGAACAAGGTCTTCGGCGGCTCGAAGAGCAAGGCCGAGCGGCATGACTGGATCATGCACAATCTCGACCTCGTGCAGATGGGCCACGCGAAGGACAAGCGCCCGGCCGAAATCTCCGGCGGCATGAAGCAGCGCGTCGGCATCGCGCGTGGGCTCGCCATGGAGCCCAAGATCCTGCTGCTCGACGAGCCCTTCGGCGCGCTCGACGCGCTGACCCGGGCGCATCTGCAGGATTCGGTCATGCAGATCCACGCCGCGCTCGGCAACACCATGATCATGATCACCCATGACGTCGACGAGGCCGTGCTGCTCTCCGACCGCATCGTGATGATGACCAACGGCCCCTCCGCCCGCGTCGGCGAGGTGCTGGACGTGCGCCTGGCCCGCCCGCGCAGGCGCCTCGAGCTGGTCTCCGACCGCACCTACATCGCCGCCCGCGAGGCGGTGCTGAAATTCCTCTACGAGCGCCACCGCTTCGTCGAGGCGGCGTGAGCGCATCACCTCCTCCAGCCCTCGTCCTGAGGAGCCGCCCTCGGGTCCGGCCTCTGGCCGGCCCAAGGATAAACTTCGCGGCGTCTCGAAGGACGATCCAGAGGGCACGGGAGCATCCTTCGAGACGCGGGCTTTGCCCGCTCCTCAGGATGAGGGCTGAGGGAAACGAATGACATGACCGACGACTTCACGCCCGAGCAGAAGCGCTATCTCGAAGGCTTCATGAGCGGCATGCAGTCGGCCCGCACCGCGCGCGGGCTGGCGCCGCTCGGCGGCGGCGCGGGCGGTGCGTCCTCCGCGCCGTCGGGCCCCGACCGGGAGCATCTGGAGGCGCAGGCGCGCACCGTCTCGGCCGGCGGCAAGCTCGCCGATCAGGAGAAGTGGAAGGCGGCCGAGCACCCCTTCGATTCCTATGCCCGCTTCAGGCGCCAAGCCGAGGCCGGCACCTACCCGAAGCCGGAGGACAATTTCCGCTGGCGCTATCACGGCCTGTTCTACGTGGCTCCCGCGCAGAACAGCTATATGTGCCGGCTGCGTATCCCCAACGGCATCCTCAAGGCCTGGCAGTTCGAGGGCGTGGCCGACCTGGCCGAGCGCCTCGGCGGCGGCTATTCCCATGTCACCACCCGCGCCAATCTCCAGGTGCGGGAAATCGAGGCCGAGGACGCGCCGGGCTTCATCGAGGGGCTGGCCGATCTCGGGCTCACCGCCAGGGGCTCCGGCGCCGACAACATCCGCAACGTCACCGGCTCGGCCACCGCCGGCATCGACCCGCGCGAATTGCTGGACACGCGGCCGCATGCCCGCGCCTGGCACCACCACATCCTGAACGACCGTTCGCTCTACGGCCTGCCGCGCAAGTTCAACGTCGCCTTCGACGGCGCCGGCTCCATCGCGACGCTGGAGGACACCAACGACATCGGCTTCCAGGCGGTCGAGATCGGCGAGGGCGCCGTCTTCGAAGGGCAGCCGGTCGCGCCCGGCATCTGGTATCGTCTCGCGCTCGGCGGCATCACCGGCCACAAGGACCTCGCCCGCGACACCGGCGTCGTGGTCGCGCCGTCCGACGCCGTCGCGGTGGCCGATGCCGTGGTGCGCGTCTTCACCGCCCATGGCGATCGCACCAACCGCGCCAAAGCGCGCCTCAAATATGTGCTCGACGCCTGGGGCTTCGAGAAATTCCTCGCCGCCGTGGAGGAAAAGCTCGGCCGCAGGCTGGTCCGGGTCGATGCCGCCTTCGTGCGGCCGCGCCCGCTCTATGACCGGCTCGGCCATATCGGCGTGCACCGCCAGGCCCAGCCGGGCCTGAACTGGGTCGGCGTGGCGCTGCCCGTCGGCAAGTTGACCGTGGCCCAGATGCGGATGATCGCCGCCGCCGCGCGCGCCTGCGGCGACGGCGATATCCGTCTCACCGTCTGGCAGAACCTGCTGATCTCCGGCGTGCCGGACGGAAAGGTCGACGACGTCCTGGCCAATCTCGCGGCGGCCGGCCTCTCGGCCGAGACCTCGATCCTGCGCGCGGGCCTGATCGCCTGCACGGGCGCCACGGGCTGCAAGTTCGCCGCCGCCCACACCAAGGAGGATGCGCTCGCCATCGCCGCCCATTGCGAGCCCCGGATCGTGCTGGACCAGCCGGTCAACATCCACCTCACCGGCTGCCATCACTCCTGCGCCCAGCACTATATCGGCGATCTCGGCCTGATCGGCGCCAAGGTGCCGGTGAACGAGGAGGGCGACACCGTGCCCGGCTACGACCTCCTGGTCGGCGGGGGATACGGCGTCGATGGCGGCATGGCCCGGCCGTTCCGCGAGAAGGTCAGGGCCGAGGAGGCGCCGGCGCTGGTCGAGGCGCTGCTGCGAACATGGCAGCTCCATCGCACCACGCCGGAGGAAAGTTTCGTGGCCTTCGCCCGCCGCCACGAGATCGGGGCGCTGCAGGCGCTGGTGGCTGAAACGGGGGAGGCGGCGTGAGCGCCGACTGTCCGCTTCCCTCAGCCCTCATCCTGAGGAGCGGACCGCAGGTCCGCGTCTCGAAGGATGCTCCAGCGATCTCCGGAGGCATCTGGAGCATCCTTCGAGACGCCGCTTCGCGGCTCCTCAGGATGAGGGCTGAGGAGAACATCGCGCACCATCCCCTTCATCGCCTCTTCTCCGGAAAGGCCGCGCCGTGACCCTCCAGCCCCCCAATCCCATCGTCCAGGTCATTCCCGAGACCGCCCCGTTCAGCGAGGAGCAGCGCTCCTGGCTGAACGGCTTCTTCGCCGGCCTGCTCTCGCTCGACAATGCCGGCGTGACGGCGCTGTCGCCGGCCGAGAACGCCGCCGTGATGGGGCAGGCCGAGGACGACGGCGCGCCCTGGCACGACCCCGCCATGGCGCTGGCCGAGCGCCAGAAGCTGGCCGAGGGCAAGCCGCTGCCCCGCAAGCTCTTCGCCGCGATGGCGCAGCAGGATTGCGGCCAGTGCGGCTATGTCTGCGAGACCTATTCGGCCGCCATCGCGTCCGGGGCGGAAGGGCGGTTGAACCTCTGCGCGCCCGGCGGCAAGGAGACGCTGCGCGCCGTCAAGGCGCTGATGGAGGAGGGCGGCTCGGCCCCAGCCACGGTCGCTGCCGAGGCGGCTGCTCCGGTCGCGCTCGGGCCGCCCGGCCGCTGCCGCGAGAACCCGGCTCTGGCGACCTTCCTGTCGCGCCGCAGGCTCAACGGGCCGGGCTCCGAGAAGGAAACCTGGCATGTCGAGTTCGATCTCGCCGAATGCGGGCTCGACTACGTCGTCGGCGATGCCTTCGGCATCGTCGCCCGCAACGACCCCCGCCTCGTCGATGCCGTCATCGCCCTGCTCGGCGCCCGTCCCGATGCGGATATCGGCGGCAAGAGCCTGCGCGAGACGCTTCTCGCCGACCGCGCGCTCGGCCCCGCTCCCGATGCGCTCTTCCAGCTCGTCTCCTATGTCACCGGCGGCGAGACGCGCGCCAAGGCGCGACGGCTGGCGGCCGGCGAGGACCCCGACGGCGATCTCGACCGGCTCGACGTGCTCGGCACGCTGCACAAATTCGGGCAGGCGCGGCTTTCGGCCGAGGCCTTCGTCGAGGCGCTCGATCCGCTCCAGCCCCGGCTCTACTCGATCTCCTCGTCGCACAACGCCACGCCCGGCCGCATCACGCTGACGGTCGACACCGTGCGCTATGTCGTGGGTTCGCGCCCGCGCTGGGGCGTCGCCTCGACCTTCCTCGCCGAGCGCGTCGCGCCCGGTGACAAGGTGCCGGTCTATGTCCAGCGCGCGCATGGCTTCGGCCTGCCGCAGGACCCGTCGACACCCGTCGTCATGTGCGGACCGGGCACCGGCGTCGCGCCCTTCCGCGCCTTCCTGCACGACCGCAGGGCGACGAAGGCGCCGGGCCGCAACTGGCTCTTCTTCGGCCATCAACGTCGCGGCAGCGACTTTTTCTACGAGGACGAGCTCGCAGCGATGAAGGAGGAGGGCGTCCTGACCAATCTGACGCTCGCCTGGTCGCGCGATGCCGGCGAGAAGATCTATGTGCAGGATCGCATGCGCGAGCGCGGCGCCGAGCTCTTCGCCTGGCTGGAGGACGGCGCGCATTTCTATGTCTGCGGCGACGCCAAGCGCATGGCCAAGGACGTCGAGCGCGCGCTGGTCGATGTCGTGGCGCAGCATGGCGGCCGCTCGGCCGAGGACGCGGCGGCTTACGTCTCCGCGCTGAAGAAGGCGGGCCGCTACCAGGCGGACGTGTACTGAGCCGAGGCCGGGACCGCCGCCCCCACCGAGAGGTGGCTGCTCCGCCTCATCTCGGAAACGTCACCAGCTCTCCATAGAGCTCGCGCAGCTTCGCCTTCACCGCCTCGCTCTCTCGATAGAGCGCGACGAAGCGCTTGATCCGCTCGTCGTCCACCCGGTCGCGTCGCGTCACGAAGCGGAAGGCGTAGACGGGATCGTTCTCGAACAGCAGCGCCGAGCCGGGTTCGAGCCCGGCCATGCGGGCGAAGGTCGGGTAGGTCAGCGCCGCGTCCATCTCCTCCAGGGTGCGGGCGATCTGCGGCCCGTCGAGCTGCACGATCCGGACCGGCTTCCTGTAGCCGGTGATGCCGTCCATTCCGACGCGGAAATCGGCGCCGGGCTTCAGCTCGAGGAAGCCCGCCTTTTGCAGCAGCAGCAGCGAACGGCCGGTGTTCACGGGATCGCCCGAGATCGCGATGCGGGCATTGTCCGGCAGCTCGGCCAGCGTCTTTCGCGTCTTGGAATAGATGCCGAAGGGGGTGTTGTAGGCGATGCCGAGCGGCACGAGATCATAGCCCGTCTGCGCCTTGGTGAATTCGAGGAAGGGCACGTGCTGGAACAGGTTGAGGTCGATCTCGCGGTCGTTCAGCGCCCGGTTCGGCGTGTTCCAGTCGTTGAATTCGATCGTCTCGACCGCGAGCCCCTGCGCGCGCGCCTCCTTCGCGGCGATTTCCGCCGCCTGGTTGGACACGCTCGTCGCCAGCCCCAGACGCAGGGGTTTTTCCTGCGCGCCAGCCTTTGCGGCGATGAAAGTCGCCGCGGCGCCGGCCAGCACGGCACGGCGGTTCGGGGCGAGGCGGAAGGGGCGCTGGGTCATCTTCAAAACCGAAACAATTCCAGACTGATAGGAAGGGTGGACGGCCGTCGGCGATAGCTCTATCGCTGTCGGGCTTGAACCGCCAGTCTTCATCCGGGGGGCTGCCCCCAGAGCCCGACCGCGAATTCTCCAGCCCTCATCCTGAGGAGCGCCATAGGCGCGTCTCGAAGGATGCTCCAGATGGCGACGGAGTTTCCGCGAGCATCCTTCGAGACGCCATTCCTGCGGAATGGCTCCTCAGGATGAGGACTCACGTTTCAGGCCGCTTCCTCGGGACGACGTCCTGGGGACGGGGTATGCGAGACGGAAACGGCCGGAAGGAGCGCGCGATGCATGGCGAGTACAAGGTCCCGGGCGGCAAGCTCGTGACCATCGACGTCGAGGTCGCCGACGACGTCCTGACCGATGTCCGCGTCGCCGGCGATTTCTTCATCGAGCCCGACGAGGCGCTGGACGATATCGACCAGGCCCTGCGCGGCCTGCCGGCCTCCTCCGACGTCGCGACCATTGCGGGCGCGATCCGCGCCGGGCTCAGGCCGGGAGCGGAGCTTCTCGGCTTCAGCCCCGAGGCGGTGGCGATCGCGCTGCGCCGCGCGCTCGGCACCGAGGGCGGCTGGCGCGATCATGAATGGCAGATCGTCCAGCATGGCCCCGTGACGCCGCATATGCATCTCGCTCTGGACGAGGTGCTGGCGCGCGAGGTCGGCGCCGGCCGGCGTGCGCCGACCCTGCGCTTCTGGGAATGGGATCGCTCCTGCATCATCATCGGCGCCTTCCAGTCCCTGCGCAACGAGGTCGATCTGGAGGCGGCCGGGCGCCTCGGCGTCGAGGTCGTGCGCCGGATTTCGGGCGGCGGGGCCATGTTCGTCGAGCCCGGCACGATCATCACCTATTCGCTCTATGCACCGGCGGACCTCGTCAAGGCGATGAGCTTCGCCGAGTCCTACGCCTTCCTCGACGACTGGGTGCTGCGGGCGCTGAAATCGCTCGGGATCGACGCGAGCTACAAGCCGCTCAACGACATCGTCGGGCCGTTGGGCAAGATCGGCGGGGCCGCGCAGAAGCGGCTCGGCAACGGCGCCGTGCTGCACCATGTCACCATGGCCTACGACATGGACGCGCAGAAGATGACGCAGGTGCTGCGCATCGGCCGCGAGAAGCTCTCCGACAAGGGGATCACCAGCGCCGCCAAGCGCGTCGACCCGCTGCGCAGCCAGACCGGCCTGTCGCGCGAGGACATCGTCGAGCGCATGCGCCAGACCTTCGTCTCGCTCCATGGTGGCGAGCCGGGCGAGATCACGGCCGAGGAATACGCCGCCGCCGAGGTGCTGGTGCGCGAGAAATTCGCGACGCGCGAATGGCTGGAGCGGATTCCGTAAGGCCGGCCAAGTCGGTCCTGGCGCTGCAAGTCGGTCCTGGCGTCGCCCGACGCCTCCGGACGAGGGTCGCGTTCGCGGGAGGCGGTCCGCTCGCCGACAAAATGCTGTCCAAGGGCGGCGGATGGGGCGAAACTGCCCCTGCCTCCATCCGCCCGCGACGAACGGCGCCGGTCGTCGACAGCAGGCAAGATTGGCACGGCCGGCACAGAACTCGGGACGAGTGGTGGTGTGTGAGCCGGCAATCCGGGCCTAGAATCGCGCGATTCAAGCCCCGAAGGGCATCGGAGAGACGACCATGATCAGAACCCTCGCCTTGCTCGGCTTCGTCGCACTCGCGGCGGGCTGCAACACCGAATCCCAGTCGCAGCGCACGCTCGGCGGCGCGGCCATCGGCGCCGGCGGCGGCGCGCTGATCGGCGCGGCTGCCGGCGGCGGACGTGGCGCCGCCATCGGGGCCCTCGCCGGCGGCGCGGCCGGAGCGCTGGTCGGCCGGGCCTCGACGCCCAACAACTGCATTTTCCAGGACGTGAACGGGCGCCGCTTCACGGGCCCCTGCCCGTAACCACGAGGGCGGGCGGCGCACGAAAAAGCCCGGCATCGCTGCGGGGCTCCGGTCATGATCGCGGCTGCGGCGCTGCGTCAGGAGCGCCGCGTCCGCTCGAGCGGGCACCGGTTGCGCTCGGTGAATTCGTTGAGGGCCGCCAGCTCCTGAATTACGACCGCGCGGCGCGCCGCGTCCTCGGGCGGCAGATCGGCCTCGACCGAGGCGCGCACGGCCCGCCGGCCGGAGGTCCTGACGATCTTCCGGTTGAAGGCTTCGTTTTCGGCGACGAGCGGCCGCATCTTCAGGAAGGCTTCCGAGCAGGACGAGACCCCGGCGGGGTTCGCGCTCTGCGTCTGGCTGGTCTGGCATCCGCCCAGGAGGGTCGCGGCGCACAACGCCGCAAGATAGGCAACTTTCATACGCTCTGCTCCGGCTCGCGACGGCCTCTCGATCGGTCATCGCTACCGTGTCCGGCGGCAGGAAGCGAGGGGGGAAGGCCGAGAATTCTCCCGCCCCGGCGGAAGGGACGCCGTCGCCCGTCCGGGCAAGCCGACATGCCGGCCGTGCTATGACCGGGTGAAGCGCGGGAAGACGCGCCCGGTTCGCTTCATATAGTCCGCGTAAGGGCTGCCGAAGCCCTCCAGCATGAGGCGCTCCTCCTGCCCCACGCGGAAGAAGTACAGCGTTCCGAAGCCGATCAGCCCCGAAAAGCCGGCGATCCAGTTCGGCAGCAGGAAGGCCTGCGCGATCGCCCAGAGCCAGAAGGCGGAGTACATCGGGTGCCGGACATAGGTGTAGACCCCGTCCGTCACCAGGCGGTGGCTCTCCCGGAGATCCAGCGAGACCGACCAGTTCCGGCCGAGCGCGCGATGCGTGAGGTGGAACAGCACCAGGGCCGCGGCGGCGATGGCCGCGCCGATCCAGGCCAGACCGGGCTGGAACGGGTAGTTCGCGGCGCGCGGAAACCCCGTCGCGACATAGAGGAAGGGCAGGATGCCCAGCCCCGTGAGCGAGATCGAGAGCAGCAGCCCTTCCCTCAGGCCGCGCGCCGTCCGGGAGATCGGTGTCTTGCGGGAGCGTCGTTCGTGAGGGATCCGGATGACGTACCAGCCGACCGCAAGCAGGACATAGATTGCCTTCGCAATGGACAGCGTCATGGCTTTAGTGCCGCCTCTCCGGTCTTCGCAGGCTGGGCTGAATCGCTCAGGCGCCCCTCGGCATCGAAGAAGTCCATAGCACCCAGCGCCGAGGCTGCCAGCCGCTCGGCTGCGACCGGGCCGCATATGAACATGAAATAATCATAGGGCGCGGGCCGGTCGTTGCCCCGGACGAACTGGCAGTGCATCCGGTACCAGTTCCGCCGGATTCGCGGATAGCGCGCCGGGGCGATCATCCGCCGGATGCTGACGTTGCGGATGAGGGGGGAGCCGGTGACCGGCAGCCCCATCTGGCGCATGGGATCGCCTCCGTAGAAGTTCATCACGTCGGAGCGGGCCCGGTAATCCGCCCAGAAGACGCCGCGTGCCGCGCCGACACGGCTCACCGCATCGCGAAACCGGCTCGCCGCACGATGAAGCCCGATCTTGAGGATCGACGCGCCGACGGAGAGAAAGGCGAGCCGGCCGCGCCCGTCCTGCCGGTCGAGCCCGGATGCGAGGGCGCAGTCGATCATGTCGATCGCGAGCACGGCCCCGAGGCTGTGCCCGACGATCACGATCTCCTCGTCGGGGTCCGTTCGCCGCGCCTCGGCGATTTCCGTCGCCACGCGCCGCAGCCGGTCCGCGATCAGCGCGTCGCCATGCCGGATGTACTGGCGCGCGAAGATCCAGTCGTCGAAGAGCAGGCCGAGATGGAGCCAGCGCTCGGCCGCGTGGAAGGCGAGGCCGCCGACGCCGCCCCCCGCCAGGAGGCCGATCAGGCGGCTGTCCGCCGCCCGCGCGATGCCGATTCCGGCCATCGCCGCCACGAGCACGATCAGCGCGAAGATGATGAGCGGGTAGAGGAAGAACATCGCATAGCGCCAGCTCGTGCGCAGATATCCCGTGAAGGCTCCCGCCAGGAGGAAATCCAGAAAGGCCGCCAGCCCCGAGGGCAGCCGCCGCCATATCCGCGCCGTGCGCCCCTGCGCGATGACGTCGTCCCAGCGCAGCAGATGGAACGCCGTCTCCGTCCGCCAGTTCGGGCCGCCGGCCTGGATCTGCCAGGTCGCCATGTCGGGGCCGACGACGAGTTCGGACACGGTGGCGGACGCCGCCCAGCTGCGCTCGAAGCGGCGCAATTCCTTGACGAAGCGGCCATGCACGACCGCCGGGGAGGCGGGGTCGTAGCCACCGATATGGTATACTCGACGTCTAAAGACCCGAGTGTCCGTCATTCGCAGCAGCCCTGCCCATCCCCCAGCAGTCTTGTTTTGTCTTGTTATTGGAAAGAGGAGGGACGCACCAGCGCTCGGCCGGCGCGATCCACCGCTTCCGCCCGGGGCGGAGGGGCCGCAAGGGGCCGAGGCGGCAGGGCGGGATCGGCGGAGGCGGCGCTCGCGGCGCGGAAGAGCCCCGTCGGCGTCTCTCTCGTCGCCTGCCAGCAACATGGCCGCTCTACACTGGCGCCGGCGGCGGTGACGGCGCGGCATCAAGTCGACGCTGTCGGAGACAGCGGGACAGGCCAGATCATCCGGTGCTTCGCCCTGTGTTCGTCTCGGGGGCAGCATGCCTCTCGTCTTGGTGATGGCGGCCGGGTTGCTGGCGCTGCCTCGAGGCTCGATTCTTAACCTCGGATCGAATAGAGTTTGCTGTCGGTCGTTGCGGGCGGGGCGAAATGAATTTCGGTCGGGTTGTGTTGTCGGCAAGCGTGTTGGCCGCTCTGGCGCTCTCTGCGCCCGTGCTCGCCCGCGAGTCCGTTCCCTATAATGGCGTTCACGAGCCGGGCTCGATCGTCATCAGGACGAAGGAACGCCGCCTGTATCTGGTGCGCGACGACGGCACGGCGATCCGTTATCGTGTCGCCGTCGGCAAGGCGTCGAAGCAGTGGCTCGGCGAGGTTCAGATCGAGGGCAAGTATATCGAGCCCGCCTGGTCGCCGCCGGACGAGATCAAGCGCGACAATCCCGCGCTGCCCGACGTGATCGAGGGTGGCTCGCCACGCAATCCCATGGGCGCGCGCGCGATGACGCTGACGGGCGGGGGGCAATACGCCATTCACGGCACCAACCGGCCGGAATCGATCGGCACCTTCGCGTCCTATGGCTGCTTCCGGATGCTGAACGACGACATCATCGACCTGTTCGGCCGCGTCGCGGTCGGGACTCCGGTGATCGTGCTCCGCTGATTCAGCGCTTTCGCGCGCCCTATGGATGAGCGCCCTGCCGTCCACGGCTCGGACGGCCAAAGTGCAGCACCCGCGCCGGCTTCGGTTCAGGGGTCGCGATGGGCCGAGAATTCGGGTTCGGCCGCTGCCTTGCCGCTGTTCATCTGGCGCAGGCTCGTGATGTAGTCGGCCGGGTAGAGCAGCGTGTTCGTCGGGGCGTCCATGCCCATGAACTCCGCCACTTCGCCGACCCAGCGGTTGCAGTTGTAGAGCACCGCGTGCCACATCGTCGGCGTTCTTTGCTTGCGGCGGATATAGCTCGCGACCCGGCGATAGCGCGCCTCGTCCATCACGACCCGGAAGCGATTGGAGATGTATTGATCCTCCATGTCGCCGTCGCTGGGGCCGGTTTCCGCCGGAACGGGGACGACGTGACCGACGGACCAGAGCTGCGGCCCGTCGCCGGCGGGGTGCAGGCCGGCGACCTGATCGGCGGTGACCTGGCCGACCTCGCCCTTCGCATTGAGGCGTCCATGGACGAGGAAGGTGTGGCCGTAGCTCAGCGCATAGCGCGAGCGGAATTCGACGAAATACTGCCCGGCCCGCGGCTCGACATCGCGGCGCGGCGCGCGGTGATCAGGCCGGGCCGAGTGGCTCGTCCCGGTCGCTGCGTAGCTGTGTCGCTGCTGGCTGCTCTCGCCGCGATCCTGGGCGAGCGCCGCACCGAGGCTCGGCCCGCAGAGAAGGGCGGCGGCCAGGCCGGCCATGACCCAAGAGCGGGCTCGATGGTTCGCGTCAAACCACATCGCTCAACTCCTGCAGGAAGCTACGCTGGAATAGCCACGGCTTAGAAGCCCGGAATACCCGCATTCCGGAGCGAAACCGCCCGAGCCGGGGAACCGAACTGCGTGAGCCCGGGCCGAGAAGTCCCGGCCACCGAAGGCCTCGGCCGGGAAGGAGAGCGGCCAACTCGCTCGGCCGCTCTCCCTTTTAGGCCGATATCAGCCCTTGGTGACGATCGGAGCCGCGGCCGGCGGCGGAGCCTTGCCCTTGCCCTTGCCGATGGAAGCACATCCCCCGACGCCCATGAGCGCAACGGATACGGTCAAAACAAGCAGTGTCTTCATTGATTCGCCCTCGTTTAAAACAGCCTCAGCTTGTGCTCAGAGAAGTCTCGCTGCTAGTGCGGATGCGCAACACTGTGCCGAAGTCTTTTTGGATCGAAATTCGCGATATGGCACAAGGCGAGTATTCCAGATGCCGGGCGTACTTTCAATCGTCGATGCTGGGTAGGCCGGTTGAACCGTAAATTGTGGTTGCCGAACCTCAACCATCAACGTCCCTGATACATTCCGATAACGATCGCACGGAACGAATGTTCCATGGGTCTGAATCTCTTCCCCCGCTGCGCCCGGAGGATCCGGTCACAGGAGGGTTAGCCCCGAGAAGTCGCGGGGTCTGCAGGCCGGGCGTGGATCGGCGATCCCGAAGCACGAGACAGGAAATGCGGCCCCAACGCTGCGGCGAAACTCGGTGGCTGCCGGAAGATCTTCGTGCGACGTTCCGAGACGTGGAAGGTTTCGCAAGACGACGGTCGCGGGAAGCAGGCGCACGACTCGGGGCGATACCAAGAATGCTGGTGCTGCGAGAGAGGATTGAACTCTCGACCTCTCCATTACCAATGGAGTGCTCTACCACTGAGCTACCGCAGCAGGCGGACGGGTCGGCGCCGGGCCTCGTTTCCGAAGCGGCGTCCTGATGCCACAAGCATCGCGGCGGCGCAACCCGCGCATTCAATCCGGCAACAGCAATCGTGAATCGATCCGGAACAGCCGGCCGTCGCCGAGCATATGCGCGCTCAGCTCCTCGCGGAACAGCGGCCGGAAGGCGGGGTCGCGCAGGTTGAGGCCGCCGGCATAGGCGCCCATCGCCGGCATGACGCAGCGGCGCGCCGAGAGCGCGAAGCAGCGCCGGCGCACGGTCCGGCCGCGCAGCCTGACCTTGGCGGCCGGGTGGAGATGGCCGGCGATCTCGAAGCCGGTCTCGTCGGCGGAGGGCTCGTGGCGCAGCCGGACGCCGCCGATCGCGATCTCGGCTGTGCTGTCCCCGCCCATCGCGGCGTCGATCAGCGGGTCGTGGTTGCCGGTGATCCAGAGCCAGTCGCGCCCGGCCTGCAGCGCGCGCAGGCTCGCAAGCGCCTCGGGGACGAGCCGGCTGCAGCCGGCGCTGTCGTGAAAACTGTCGCCGAGCGCGATCACGCGCCGCGGCTGGCGCCGCAGGATCGCGGCCGAGAGCGCCGCCAGGGTCGTCGCGCTGTCGTAGGGCGGCAGCATCAGCCCGCGAGCCGCATAGGCCGAGCCCTTCTCCAGATGCAGGTCGGCGACGACGAGCGTGCGCTCCTCCGGCAGCCAGAGCGCCCCCGAGAGATCGGGCACGATCGCGAGCCGGCCGAGCAGGAAGGCGGCCTCGTCCAGTCCGGCGCTGCCGCTCGCCGCGTTCATGCCATCGCCTCGTCCGTCAGCACTGCTTCCGCCTCCGCCAGAATTGCGTCCGCCGCCTCGCCATGCACCGCCTCGCGCCCGATCTCGAGCATTACCGAGACGGAGAGCGGGGATACATGGTCGAGAGGCTGATGCACGATTCTGCCGCTGATTCGTGTCAGCATCTGGCCGAGCCTTCGGATGTCGAGCAGGCCGGTCGCCGCGTCGGCGCGGGCGGCCTTGAGCAGGATGTGGTCCGGCTCGTGCCGCCTCAGCACGTCATAGACCAGATCGGTCGAGACCGTGAGCTGCCGCCCGGTCTTCTCCTGCCCGGGGAAGCGCTTCTCGATCAGGCCGCCGACGATGGCGCATTGCCGGAAGGTCCGCTTCATCAGCGCCGATTCCGCCAGCCACTCCTCGAGATCGTCGCCGAGCATGTCCTGCGCGAAGAGGTCGTCGAGGTCGAGCGCGCCGCGCGCGATCGCCGCGCCCATGTCGGCCAGCGTCCAGCAGGCCATGCCGTAATCGTTGCAGACGAAGCCGAGCGGCTTCATCCGCGCCCGCTCCAGCCGCCGGGTCAGCAGCATGCCGAGCGTCTGGTGGGCGAGCCGGCCCTCGAAGGGATAGGCGACGAGATAGAAGCGGCCCCCGCGCGGAAAGGTCTCGACCAGGAGCTCGCCCGGCTTCGGCAGGCGAGACTTCTGCTTCTGCGCATGCAGCCAGGCGGAAACCTCGTCGGGCAGGGTGTGCCACTGCCCGGGCGAGGCCAGCATGGCGCGCACGCGGGCGGCGAGGAAGGTCGAGAGCGGAAACTTGCCGCCTTCATAGGAGGGCACCTTCGGGTCGGTTCCCGCCGCGGCGCGCGAGCACACCGCCTCGTTCTCGATCAGCCCCTCGAAGCGCAGCACCTCGCCGGCGAAGACGAAGGTGTCGCCCGGCGTCAGCGTCTCGGCGAAATACTCCTCGACCTCGCCGAGCACGCGCCCGCCGCGCATGATCTGCGAGGGCTGGCCGGGCCTGCCGCCGCGAGCCCGGCCGAGCCGGACCTTGATCATGGCGGCCTCGACGATGGTGCCGACATTCATGCGGTAGTGCTGGATGACCTTGGCGTTGCTCGCCCGCCAGAGGCCCGCCTTGTCCTGCCGCAGCTTGGCGAAGCGCTCATAGCTCTTCAGCGCATAGCCGCCGGTGGCGACGAAGTTCACCACCGCGTCGAAATCCGCGCGCGCCAGATCGGCATAGGGCGAGGCGGTCCTCACCTCCTCATAGAGCGCGTCCGGGGCGAAGCCGTCCGAGCAGGCGACGCCGAGCACATGCTGGGCCAGCACGTCGAGCCCGCCGATGCGCGGCTCGGGCGTGTCCTGCGCCGCCTCCTGTACCGCATCGAGCGCGGCGCGGCATTCCAGCATCTCGAAGCGGTTGGAGGGCACCAGCAGCGCCTGCGAGGGCTCGTCCATGCGGTGGTTCGAGCGGCCGATGCGCTGCATCAGCCGGCTCGCGCCCTTGGGCGCGCCGAGATTGACGACGAGGTCGACATCGCCCCAGTCGATGCCGAGATCGAGCGTCGCGGTGCAGACCACGGCCTTGAGCCGTCCCTCCGCCATCGCGGCCTCGACCTTGCGGCGCTGCTGCGCGTCGAGCGAGCCGTGGTGGAGCGCGATCGGCAGGCTGTCCTCGTTGAGGTTCCACAGAGCCTGGAAGGCGAACTCCGCCTGCATGCGCGTGTTGACGAAGACGAGCGTCAGCCTGTGGTCGCGGATCGCGCGATAGATCGCGCGCATCGCGTGCAGCGAGGTGTGGCCGGCGATCGGCAGGCGGCTCTCGGTGTCGAGGATGCCGATGCGCGGTTTCGCGCCGCCGCTCACGGTCACCAGCCCCGCCGGGGTCGCGGTGCCGCCGAGATAGCGCTGGAGATCGGCCGGCTCGCGGACGGTGGCGGAGAGCCCCACCGCGCTGGCCTGCGGCGCCAGCGCCTTGAGCCGCGCCAGATCCAGCGCCAGCAGGTCGCCGCGCTTGGAGGTGACGAGCGCGTGCAACTCGTCGAGCACGATCCGCCGCAGGCCCGCGAAGAAGGGCGCGGCGTCGCGATGCGAAACCAGCAGCGCGAGCTGCTCCGGCGTCGTCAGCAGGATGTCGGGCGGCCGGGCGATCTGCCGCGTGCGCTTGGCGGCCGAGGTGTCGCCGGTGCGGGTCTCGACCGTGACCGGCAGGCCCATCTCGCGGATCGGCGCGTCGAGATTGCGCGCGATGTCGACGGCCAGCGCCTTCAGGGGCGAAATGTAGAGCGTGTGCAGCCCGTCGCTCTCTCCCTTGCGCCGGTCCTGGCCCTCGCGGCCCGCCAGCTCGACCAGCGAGGGCAGGAAGCCGGCCAGCGTCTTGCCGGCGCCGGTCGGGGCCACGAGCAGGGTCGAGCGCCCGGCCCGCGCCTCCTCCAGCAGGGCGAGCTGGTGCGGCCGCACGCTCCAGCCGCGCCCGGCGAACCAGGCCTCGAAAGCGGCGGGAAGGAGCGGGGAGGGCGCGGCCATGCCGGCCGAAGATAGGGGGCGCCGGCGGAGAACGAAAGGGGAATGGTTGCCGCGGCCCGGCATGGTCGCTGGCGCGCCGCCGGGCGCCATGCAACAAAAGCGTCCCGCCGGCGTTGGAGCCGCAGTCCGCTCCGATGGGAGCCCGAGGTTCAGCCTTTGCCCGAGACCAGACTCTACGACGCCGGGCTGCCGGTCACGGAAGCGACCTTCAAGATCCTGACCGATGTGATGCCGCAGATCGTCTGGTCGACGCGGCCGGACGGGTTCCACGACTATTACAACGAGCGCTGGTACGAGTTCACCGGCGTTCCGCGCGGCTCGACCGATGGCGAGGGCTGGGCCGGCCTGTTCCACGAGGAGGATCAGCCGGAGGCCTGGCGGCGCTGGCGCCATTCGCTGGCGACGGGGGAAGGCTACGAGGTCGAGTACCGGCTGAGGCACAAATCCGGCCAGTATCGCTGGACGATCGGGCGGGCCCAGCCCGTGCGTGACAAGAACGGCCGCATCGTCCGCTGGATCGGCACCTGCACCGATATCCACGAGGCGAAGCTCGCCGCTGAGGCCAATGAATTGCTCAGCCACGAGCTGAGCCATCGCATCAAGAATATCTTCTCCGTGGTCGGCAGCCTCCTCGTCCTGTCGGCCCGCGAATTCCCGGAAAGCAAGGTTTTCGCCGCCCGGTTCCGCGAGAGGGTCGCCGCCCTCGCGCGCGCCCACGAGTTCGTCAGGCCGCACAGCGAGGCGTCGCAGCCCGTCATCGGCCGCACCACGATCAAGGGACTGCTGGAGAGCCTGTTCTCGCCTTATCCGGCGGCAGGCGAAGGCCGCCTCGCCTTCTCCGGCGACGACGCGACCGTGGACGATCGCGGCGCCACGCCGATCGCGCTTCTGTTCCACGAGTTGGTCACGAACGCGATCAAATACGGCGCGCTCTCGTCGGAGACCGGAGAGGTCTCGATCGTCCTGCGCGAGACGGATGGCATGATGGTCATGCGCTGGTTGGAAAGCGGCGGGCCGGCGGTGCCGGGCCAACCGGAGCGTACGGGCTTCGGGACGAAGCTGGCGGAGATGAGCGTCGAGCGCCAGCTCGGCGGAACGCTGCTACGCGACTGGCGGCCGGAAGGGCTCGTCGTCGAAGTCTCCGTCGCCAGGAGCCGGCTGGCGCGCGACGAAGACCTCTGATGCCGGTGGAGGCGAGGGCTCAGAAGACCTTGAGCCGCGCGGGCGGCGAGGCCTCGATCCCCATTTCGCGGCTGGTCACATAGTCGAGAAGCTGCGCCAGATCCCGGTCGGCGACGGGCTTGTCGAAGACGCCGATGGCGTTCTCGATGCTGCGCTCCAGCATGCGCGGGTTGGCCGTGATGAACACCACCGCGATCCCGAGCCTGGCGAGCGTCTCGCCGACCTCGGGGCCCGTCGGTCCGTCTGCCAGGTTGACGTCGACGAGTGCGAGGTCGGGGGCTTCGGCGGCCGCCAGCGCCAGCGCGTCCCTGGAGGTCGCGGCGATGCCCACGGGGATATGGCCGAGGTCCTCGATGATCGCCTCGGTCTCCATGGCGATCAGGACTTCGTCTTCGACGATGAGAACTTTGGTAGGCATGGTCCGTGGCTTCGATCTTCCTCTGCGTTGGGAGGAATCGCGCGACGGCGAGATTTGTTCCAAAGTCCGCTGACGCGGACGGAGCGGCCGCGTGCCGCTCAGACCCGCTTCCCCACCACCAGCAGTCCCGGCACGGCCGCGCCGCGATCCTGCCGCGTGCTGGCGGGCTCGACGAGCACGGTCGACAGTCCCGCCGCCCTCAGCCTCTCCCGCAGCCAGCCCTCCGCATGCGCAAATCGCCTGTCCGCGCCGACGATGACGCCCTCGCCCTCATGGCTCTGCACCGTGAAGGCGAGCAGTCCGCCGCGCGTCAGCACCCGCGCGCTCTGCGCGAAGCTGGGGCCGAGCTCGCCCAGATAGACGAAGACGTCGGCCGCGATCACGAGGTCGGCCGACTGGTCCGGCCGGCTGGTCAGGAAGCTCGTCAGCCCGGCGATGGCGAGCTTGTCGTAGAGCGGCGTCCCGTCGGCCCGCGTCTTGGCGGAGGCCCGCTCGATCATCCGGGGGGAGAGATCGCAGCCGGCGAGGAAGCCGGCTTCCGCGCGGATCGCCTCGCCCATCAGCCCGGTGCCGCAGCCGAGATCGTAGACGGTGCCGAACCGGAAGGGCCGGCCGGCGTTCTCGCAGAGGCGGGCGAGGGCGTCGCGCAGCAGGGCGGGGGCGTTGTAGTGCAGGGCTTGCGTCAGATGGCTGTCGAAGCGCTCCGCGTAAGCATCGAAGAGCGTGCCGGAGAAGTTCTCGGAGGTCGCCTCCTCGGCGGGCATCGCGCCGATCCGGGCGAGGTCGAGCCGCGCGCCGAAATGGTCGGCCGGATCGAGGTCGAGGCATTGCCGCCAGGCGGTCGCGGCCTCCTCGCGATGCCCGAGCGCCTCCTGTGCCAGCCCGTAGAGATGCCAGGCGGCGGTGAAGCCGTAGGCTTCCGGCAGGGTCTGGTCGAGGATCTCGATCGCCGCCTGCGCGTCGCCCTCCTTGAAGGCGGCTTCCGCCCAGGCGTAGCGGCGGTCGATCGTCGGATCGCCCGAACTGGCGGAATGCGTGGCATGGCCCTTTTCGCTCATGCCGGCCGGTCTATCTGAGGGAGATGACACTGGCCAGACGGATGCGCCCTTCCGAACTGCTGATCCCGACGCCCGCGGGTCTCTGGTGCCCGCTGGCGGATGTCCATATCGACCCGGTGCGCCCGGTGGCGCGCGCGCTGATCACCCATGGCCATTCCGACCATGCGCGGTCCGGCCACGAGGCCGTGCTCGCGACCCGCGAGACGCTGGCCATCATGGCGCTGCGCTATGGCGAAGGCTTCTGCACCACGCGGCAGGAGGCTACGCCGGGAGAGGAGATCCGCATCGGCGAGGTCTCGTTCCGCTTCGTGCCGGCGGGGCATGTCCTGGGCTCGGCCCAGATCGTCGTCGAGGCGCGCGGCCTGCGGATCGTCGTCTCGGGCGACTACAAGCGCGAGCGCGACCCGACCTGCGCCCCGTTCGAGCCGGTGCCCTGCGATGTCTTCATCACCGAGGCGACCTTCGGCCTGCCGGTCTTCCGCCACCCGCCCGCCCATGGCGAGGTCGCCAAGCTGCTCGATTCCGTGCGCCTCTTCCCCGAGCGCACGCATATCGTCGGCGCCTATTCGCTCGGCAAGGCGCAGCGCGTCATGGCGCTGATCCGGGAGGCGGGATACGAGCGGCCGATCTACATCCATGGCGCGGTCGAGAAGATCACGGAGTTCTATGCGGCCGAGGGCGCGAGGCTCGGCGAGATTCGCAAGGTCGTCGCGGCGGAGCGCAAGGCGCTGGCCGGCGAGATCGTGATCTGTCCGCCGAGCGCGACGCAGGACCTCTGGGCGCGCCGCTTTCCCGATCCGGTGACGGCCTTCGCCTCGGGCTGGATGCGGGTGAGGGCGCGGGCCCGCCAGAAGGGCGTGGAGCTGCCCCTCGTCGTCTCCGACCATGCCGACTGGGACGATCTCCAGGCCACGATCCGCGAGACCGGGGCCGGCGAGATCTGGATCACCCATGGCGAGGCGGACGCGCTGGCGCATTGGTGCGGCACGGTCGGCCTGAAGGCCAAGCCGTTGCACCTCGTCGGCTATGGCGACGAGGGCGAGGCGGAGGAACAGGGCCTGGTCGAACCACAGGGGGAGGGCGTGGCGTGACGACCGCGGCGTCATGCTCGGGCCCGACCCGAGCATCTCATGACAGAGAGGGTCACGACAGAGAGGCTCGGAAGCTTCTTCTTGCCGGAGCTTCTCGGGTCTGCGCTTCGCTTCGCCCGAGAATGACGGCGATGGCTTCAGCGCCCGGCTTCGGCGACCGGCTGGCCCTTCGCGGCCATCGCGGCGAAGGACAGCGCCATGCCGCGCGCCAGGCAGTCATAGCCGATATCGCTCATATGGAAGCGGTCTCCGGCCAGCGTGCTGCCGAAGCTCTTGGCGTCGCGGCCATGCCACGCGGTCATCATGGCGTAGCGGGACAGGACCGGCACGGAGCGCTCGCGCGCCGTCTCGGCCACCGCCGCCACATAGGAGGCGTAGCGCTGCGGGTCCTTGATGCCGGGGTAGAACTGCTGGTCGAGGATGACGAGCCCGGCGCCGGCGCCGCGCACGATGTCGACGCCCTCGCGGATCAGGTTCTTGAACACGGCCATGTCGCCGCCGGTCACCGCGTCGTTGGTGCCGACCTGCCAGATCACGAGGTCGAAATGGCGCTCGGCGACCAGCTTGCGCAGGCGCGCGAAGGTCTGGGGCGCCGTCTCGCCGCCGATCCCGGCATTGACCATCTCGATCTTCGTCTGCGGCCAGGCCTGCTCGAGCAGCGCGCGAAGCCGCTCGGGATAGGTCTTGTCGCGCGAGGAGGCGCCGATGCCCTCGGTCGAGGAGGAGCCGATGGCGAGGATGTCGAGCTTGCGGTCCTGCCGCAGGCGCGCGGCGGGCACCGGCAGGCTCGCGTCGGCCGCCGTCATGGTCGCGGGGCGGCACTCGAAGGGGGCCGCCTGCGCGCTGCCCGCGAGCAGCGTCGCCGCGATGAGGCTGGAAAGAAGCATGCGCATCGCGGCGTCTGTTTCCGGCATCCTGAGACCTGTATCCCGACGAGTAGGGGCGCGTTCCTGAATGCTGTCTGAACGCGGGAGACGGACGGTGATGCGATGGTCAGGCAATGATCGTGCCGGGAGGACAGCGCGATGAACCGCTTCGCCTGGCTGCTCGACCGGCTGGCCTATGAGCCGCGCCGCAACGCCAAGCTCGCCTTGATCGCCGATTATCTGCGCACGACGCCCGATCCCGACCGGGGCTATGCGCTGGCGGCGATGACCGGCGGGCTCGTCTTCCGCAACGCCAAGGCGGGCCTGATCCGCGCGCTGATCGCCGAGCGCACCGATCCGGTGCTCTTCGCCCTGTCCTACGACTATGTCGGCGACCTGTCGGAGACGGTGGCCCTGATGTGGCCGGTCGCAAGCGAGGTCTTGCCGGGAGCAGTCGGCACCGACGCGAACCCCTCCCCCTCGTGGGGAGGGGCAGGGGTGGGGGGCGGACGACCGGGCGAGCGGGGAGGACACGAGGCGAGGCGGGTGCATGCTCGAAATGAGGCGGAGCCTGCCTTTTCGCCCCTCAGCCCTCTCTCCTCCCCACCAGGGGGAGGGGAAGAGCCGCTATCGGCGAGGGCCGAGCCAGGTCACAACCGCTCCCCGCTGACGCTGCCCGATGTCGTCGCCGGCCTGCACGAAGCCGGCAGGACGGAACTGCCCGGCCTGGTCGCCTCCTGGCTCGATGCGCTCGACGAGACCGGGCGCTGGGCCCTGCTCAAGCTCATCACCGGCAGCCTGCGCATCGGCGTCTCGGCGAGGCTCGCCAAGACGGCGGCGGCGATGGTCGGGAATGTGCCGGCCGACGAGGTCGAGCGGGTCTGGCATGGGCTGGAGCCGCCCTACGCCCCGCTCTTCGCCTGGCTGGAGGGCAGGGAACCCAGGCCGGAGGCGAGCGACCCGGCGCCGTTCCGGCCGGTCATGCTCGCCCACCCGGTCGAGGACGGCGATTTCGCGAAGCTCGCTCCCGCCGAGTTCAGCGCCGAGTGGAAATGGGACGGCATCCGCGTCCAGGCGGTCAGCGGGGTCGGAGCCGATGGCGCGCGACGGACGCGGCTCTATTCGCGCACCGGCGAGGACATCGCGGCGGCTTTTCCCGATCTCGTCGAGGAGTTGACGCTGGACGGCGCGCTGGACGGCGAACTGCTGGTGATGCGCGAGGGCGCGGTCCAGAGCTTCAACACGCTCCAGCAGCGGCTCAACCGCAAGGCCGTCACGGCCAGGATGCTGTCGGAATTCCCGGCGCATATCCGCGTCTACGACCTGCTCGCCGAGGCCGGCGAGGAGATCGCCGACCTGCCCTTCGAGCAGCGCCGCGAGCGGGCGCGCGCCTTCGTCGCGCGGCTGGCGAGCCCGCGCTTCGATCTCTCGCCGACGATTCCCTTCGCGAGCTGGGGCGAGCTCGCCGCGGCCCGTGCCGATCCGGCCTCGGCGGGAGCGGGCGGCGATGCCGAGGCGGTCGAGGGCGTCATGCTCAAGCGCCGCGACAGCGCCTATCTGCCCGGCCGCCCCAAGGGCTACTGGTGGAAGTGGAAGCGCGACGCGCGGCTGGTCGACTGCGTGCTGATGTATGCCCAGCGCGGCCACGGCAAGCGCTCCTCCTTCTATTCGGATTTCACCTTCGGCGTCTGGCGGGCCGGCGAGGCGGGCGCCGACGAGCTCGTGCCGGTCGGAAAGGCCTATTTCGGCTTCACCGACGAGGAGCTCGTCGAGCTCGATCGCTATGTGCGCAAGAACACGGTCAACCGCTTCGGCCCGGTGCGGGAGGTGACGCACGAGGTCCATCATGGCCTTGTCCTGGAGGTCGCCTTCGAGGGGCTGCAGCGCTCGACGCGGCATAAATCCGGCCTCGCCATGCGCTTCCCCCGCATCAGCCGGATCCGCTGGGACAAGCCGCCGGGCGAGGCGGATCGCATCGAGACGCTGGAACACATGCTGCCCGCAATGTGAAGATCGCTTGCGCCGCGCGTCCGGCAGTGCTTGAGATTTTAACAATGAGCGGCTGGGCACCGACGCCGCGTGAGGCCAGGAAAGATTCGATGAGCCGGCAGCCTTCGACGCGCATCGTGATCGCGGATGACCATCCGCTGTTCCGGGGCGCCCTGCGTCAGGCGGTCTCGACCGCCATCGAGGGCGCCGAGGTCAGCGAGGTCGGCTCGCTCGAGGCGCTGACGGAGACCTTGTCGACGGGCGGCGACGCCGATCTCGTGCTGCTCGACCTGACCATGCCCGGTGTGCAGGGTTTTTCGGGCCTGCTCTTCCTGCGCGCCGACCACCCCGAGATTCCGGTCATCGTCGTCTCCGCCAATGACGATCCGGCCGTGATCCGCCGCTGCATCGAGTTCGGCGCGCTCGGCTTCCTGCCCAAGACGGCCGATGTCGCGCAGATGGGCGAGGCGATCCGCGCCGTGCTCGACGGCAGCGTCTGGACCCCGCCGGGCGTCGACCTCTCCGCCCCGGTCGACGCCGAGACGGCCGACATGGTGCGCCGCCTCGCGACGCTGACGCCGCAGCAGGTGCGTGTGCTGATGATGCTGTCGGAGGGGCTCCTCAACAAGCAGATCGCCTATGAGCTCGGCGTCTCCGAGGCGACGGTGAAGGCGCATGTCTCGGCGATCCTGACCAAGCTCGACGTCGACAGCCGCACGCAGGCCGTCATCGCCGCCTCCAAGATCGCCGGCACCGCCTGGGCGACGGCCGGCGCCTCCGCGACGGCGTAGGCGTTCAGCCGCGGTTCAACGGCGTCCGACATCATCGAAACGTTGCGCGGGCGCGTCGCGTCCGCATCGGAGGGGGCTGACATGGCCGGTGGCAATCTGGATCGGTTCCTCGGCGGCTCGCCGCTCGGCGTGCTCGTCCGGCTGATCTTCATCTCGCTCATCGTCGGCGCGGGCATGGCCTTCCTGGGGCTGTCGCCGCGCGGGCTCTTCGACGCGGCCGCCCGGTTCGTCCGCTCCATCGCGGATCTGGGCTTCGGCGCCGTGCGCGAGGTCGGGCAATGGCTCATCGCCGGCGCGCTGGTCGTGGTGCCGCTCTGGCTGCTGATGCGGTTGTTCGCGTCGCGGCGGTGAGGTCAGCCCGGCAGCGCCCGTAGCGCCGCGCCGAGGCAGACGATCAGCATGATCGCCGGCAGGGCCCAGCGCAGATGGGAACGCAAGGCCGCGGCCTCACCGCTCCAGCGCCCTTGCGGATTGGCGATGGCGACCGCCAGCGCGATCTCGAACATCAGCACCGCGACCAGATAGAGATAGCCGAGCGAGATCATCTCCGCGATCGGCGTGTTCAATGAGATCGACCCTGGGAAGCTCGACTCGAAGGTGAAGCTGATCGCCGCCAGTGCGAGCAGCGAGGAGAAGATCAGCCCGCCCTTGTCCTGCTCCTTGAGGCCCGGCGACCACAGCACGAAAAGCGAGACCGCCAGCACCGCCATGATCGGCACGAAGACGCGCAGGACATAGCGCTGCGCGTCGCGCGCCATGGTGACGGTGGCGTTCAGGCGCGAATAGGAACGCGCGTTCCAGCCCATCGCCGGCTCGCTCGCAAAGCGCAGGCCGAGCGGGCGCCAGTCGACGACGGAGGGCGTGGGGTCGACGCCCGAGAACTGCCGGTCCGCCTCGGTGGTGACGATCACCGCCTCCTGCTGCGGGTAGCGCGGCAGCGAGAGCGACAGCGTCAGCCTCTGCTGGTCGAAGGGGAAGGCGTCCATGTTCATGCGGAAGCGGAAATCGCTCTCGAACCGCTCGATCAGCATGGCCTCGCCGTTGGCGTGGACCGACAGCGCGACGCTCCGCGAATCCTTGTCGCCGATCTGGTTGTCGAGCGTCAGCCCCGGCGTCCAGATCGTCTTCAGGTAATCGTCCGCCTCCTCGCCGACCCGGTCGTCGCGGGCGAGGCCGCGCGCGATCGCGTCGAAGGCCAGGCGCGGGTCGTGCCAGCGCTGGGTCAGTTCGATCTGCAGGCGGCCCTGGCCGGCGACCTCCTTGATCTCGAGCACGTTGAGCACGCGCAGCGCGACCCGCACCCGCACCGGCAGCTCCACGCCCTGGGGGAGGCCCGTGCGGGGCGCCGCAGCCTCTTCGGCGGAGACCGTCTGCGCCGAGGCGAGAAGCAGCAGCACGAGCAGGAGGAGGCGGCGCATCACGCCGCCCGCCGCCGACGCGCCAGCACGAGGAAGCTGACGAAGGCGAGGATGCCGCCGCAGAGTGCAATGACCCAGAGCTCCGTCGTCAGCCGCCGCCAGTCCGAGCCGGGTTCTTCCTTGAGCATGATCGCCATGCCGATCAGCCGTCCCGAGAAGTCGACCAGCGGCTGGGCCATCACGCCATAGCTCTGGCCGTCGAGGCGGCGGGTGGAAATCTCCACGTCCCGCACCGGCCGGGTCGGAATGGCGCGCAGGAAGCGCGCGAACAGCGCCTCGTTGGTCGTCGCCATGATGGTGAGGTCGCCGACCGAGGCCAGCTTGGGGTCGAGCGCGACGCCGCTCAGCGAGGCGGCGGCCACCACGGCGATCTCGGTATTGGTCGTGGTCTTCACCAGTTCGAGCATCGGGCGGATGTCGAGCCCCGCCTCGACGCTGCCGAGCAGCGTGCCGCCCTGCTCGATCGGCGCGACGCCACGGATGCCGATGCCGGCGATCCCGATCTCGACGCCGGTCTGCGAGCGCCGCAGCCGGTTGGCGGCGACGACCATGGCGCGGAAGCCGGAAATGTCGTCGCCATGCTGGTCGGGCCGGTGCATGCGCAAGAGGTAGCGCAGGTCCGGCGAGTGATAGCCGAAGATCTGCACGCTCGCCTGGCGGCTGAGGTACTGGTAGGCGTCCTTCGACAGCGCCTCCAGCCGGGGCCGGTCGCCCGCCGCCAGCGCCTCGCGAATCTGCGGGTTGCGCGCGAAGGTTTCGGCCAGGGCGAGCGAAAACTTGGCGGCCTGGTCGAAATTGGCGTCGAGCAATGAGCCGACCAGCCGCATCTGCGCCGCCCGGTCGCGATCCGCGACCCGTTCGACGCTCTCATGCTGGTGCCAGAGCATCGCTCCGAGAATGAGCGCGATGAGCAGGGCGGGCGCGAGCGAACTCGCCGCAAGCCTCTTCCAGTCGAATGTCGGCAAGGCCCCCGCCTTTCGCTATCCCGCCGCACCCGGGCGGCGATGACGGCGGCAGGCATCACTCGTCGCAGGGGGCTGGGGCCCGATAGGCCAGGTCGGCGGCGGCTGCAAGAGGCTGCCGCCCGGATCATGAATGGGAGCGCCGCTACAGGCCCTTGCCCGCCGCGATCGCGGCCGCGTCGCGTCCGACGAGCGGCGACAGGCGTGGCAGGCCCGCGCTGCGTACCCGTGCGGCCAGCCCGTCCTTGACCGTCTTCACCAGAGCCGGCCCCTTGAACACCATCGCCGAATAGAACTGCACCAGCGTCGCGCCGGCGCGGATCTTGGCGAAGGCGGTCTCGGCCGAATCGATGCCGCCGACGCCGACCAGCGGGAATTGCCCCTCGACCCTGAGGAAGGCCTCGGCGAGCAGCCGCGTCGAGGCGGAAAAGAGCGGCTTGCCGGAGAGGCCGCCGGTCTCGCGCGCCGAGGCGCTGCGCAGGCTGTCCGGCCGCGCGACCGTGGTGTTGGAGACGATCATGCCGTCGATCCCGCGCTTGCGCGCCACCGCCACCATGCCGTCGAGCTCGGGCAGCGTCAGGTCGGGCGCGATCTTGAGCAGCATCGCGGTGCGTCCCCCAGTGGCCGAGGCCTCGTCGCGGGCGTCCAGAGCCCGCGCCACGAGGTCGTCGAGCGCGGCTTCCGCCTGCAGGTCGCGCAGGCCGGGCGTGTTCGGCGAGGAGACGTTGATGGTCAGGAAATCCGCGAGCGGGGCTAGCCGGCGCGTCAGCACCGCATAATCCGCCGCGCGGTCGCTCGAGTCCTTGTTGGCACCGAGATTGACGCCGACGATCCCGCCCTTGGCCCGCCGCGCGGCCAGCCGCGTGGCGACCGCCTCCATGCCGTCGCTGTTGAGGCCGTAGCGGTTGATCACGGCCTCGTCCTCGGTCAGGCGGAAGACGCGCGGGCGCGGATTGCCGGGCTGCGGCAGCGGCGTCACGCCGCCGACCTCGACGAAGCCGAAGCCGAGCGACAGCGCCCCGTCGATCGCCTCGGCGTGCTTGTCGAAGCCGGCGGCGAGCCCGACCGGATTGGGAAAATGCAGGCCGAAGGCTTCCGTCGCCAGCACGGGATCGTCGGCGGCGCATTTGCGCAGCGGCGCGGCCGCGAGCGCGGCCACGGTCAGCCGGTGGGCCGTCTCGGCGTCGATGCGGTGGATCAGCGGGCGGGCGAGGTCGAACAGGCTGCCGATCACGCGATATCCTCCGGGATGAGATGCGTTCCGTCCGCGGCCGCCGGCAGCGGCGCGATCCAGCGCACCGCCTTCGGGTCCAGAACGCCGTAGAGATGCGGGAAGAGGTCGCCGCCGCGCGAGGGCTCGTAGCGGAGCGCCGCGCCGAGCCGCGCGTCGTCCACGGCGATCAGCAGCAGCCCGTCCTGCCCCTGGAAGTGCCGGCGCGCGGTCTCGCGCAGCTGCGGGCCTGTCGAGAAGTGGATGTATCCGTCGGCGATGTCGACGGGAGCGCCTGTGAAACGGCCCGCGGTCTCGGCTTCGCGCCAGAGCGCCTCGGGGCATATCTTGTAGATGAGGGGCATGGGACCTTCGCCGGAACCTGTCGGGCACCGGCATAAAACACTGGCAGGAGCTTCGCGCAAATTTCCATGCGCGAAGGCCACGAATCGGATTGAAGTCTTAGGGAATAGGGTATATTTCCTACATATATCCCCGTTTGATGGCAACAGCGACGCGAGGCCGGCCATGCTCACTCATGACCAGATCTGGGGGGCGATCGACTCGCTCGCGCAGCGCTACGGTTTCACCGCCTCGGGGCTGGCGCGCAAGGCGGGGCTCGACGCCACGACCTTCAACCGCTCCAAGCGCGTCGGGCCCGACGGGCGCGAGCGCTGGCCCTCGACCGAATCGATCTCCAAGATCCTGGCGGCGACGGGGGCTTCCTTCGACGAGTTCATGAGCGTGGTGCTGCGACGGGACGTCGCCCCGCCGCGCACCATTCCGCTGATCGGCTTCGCCCAGGCGGGCTCGGGCGGCTTCTTCGACGATGGCGGCTTCCCGGTCGGCTCGGGCTGGGAGGAGGTCGCCTTTCCCGGCGTGAGCGACGACAAGGCCTATGCGCTGGAGATCTCCGGCGATTCGATGCTGCCGCTCTACCGCGACGGCGACACCATCATCGTCTCGCCCTCCGCGGCGGTCCGGCGCGGCGACCGTGTCGTGGTCAAGACGGCGGAGGGGGAGGTGCTGGTCAAGCAGCTCAGGCGCCAGACGGCGAAGACCGTCGAGCTCGCCTCCCTGAACCCCGAGCATCCCGACCGGGCGATCGCGCTCGCCGACATCGCCTTCATGGCGCGCGTCATCTGGGCGAGCCAGTAGGGCGCGGGCTCAGCCGGAATAGGCCCGCCGCGCCGGCAGGCTGACCCGGAACACGGCGCCGACCGCGGAGGCCTCCAGCTCGATCGTGCCGCCATGCAGCCGGACCAGCTCGGCCGCCACCGCCAGCCCGAGGCCCGTGCCCCCCGGCGTCACCGAGCCCGTGAAGGCCTGGAACAGGTTCGCCCGCGCACGCGGCGGCACGCCCGGACCGTTGTCGACGACGCGCAGCACGGCGGCGTCCCCGGCCTGCGCCCCGGTCACCACGAGCCGGGGCACGTCCCCGTCCTCCGCGCCGGCCTGCGTCAGCGCCTGGACCGAGTTGCGCATCAGGTTGAGCAGCACGCGGGCGATCTGCTCGGGGTCGCAGGCGGCGATCAGGCCCGCCGGCACCTCGTTGGCGAATTGCGGCGTGCCGGCCTCCGAAAGTCCGAGCATCTCCGCCTGCTCGCCGACGAGCTGGCGCAGCGGCACCTCGCGGAGCGAGGGCGTGGCCTCGGCCGCCCGGCCATAGGCCAGCGTCGCCTGGCAGAAGTCGATGGCGCGTCCCAGCGTCGCGATCAGGCGCGGCGCGAAGCGCCTGACCTTGGCGTCGCGCGTGTCGATGAGCTGGTCGGACATGAGCTGCGCCGCCGCCAGCATGTTGCGCAGGTCGTGGTTGATCTTGCTGACGGCGAGCCCGAGTTCGGCGAGGTGCTTCTTGGTCCTGAGTTCTGTCGCCAGCGTCCTCTGCATGCGCGCCAGCGCCCGCTCCGCCTCGCCGATCTCGTCGGCGCGCAGGGAGGGGTCGATGATCCGCCGCGGATTCTCCGGGTCCGCCTCGAACTCCATGACATTGGCGGCGAGATGCCGGATGGGGCCGACGATCAGCGCGTTGAGCGCGACATAGATCGCGATCGCCGCGAGCCCCGCGATGAACAGCGAGATCAGCAGCAGGCTGCCGGAGAATTTCAGCATCGCCCGCCGCAGCGGTTCCTCGTCGATGACGATCTCGACGAAGTCCGCGCCGCCGACCGCCTCGCCGACGACGCGGATGGGCAGGGTCTGGGGCGGCGAGATCAGGATGTCGAGCGCGTCCCGGATCGCGCTCATCCAGCCGAGGTCGCGCAGGTCGACGGTGCGCGCCACCTCGGGCGGCGGCGTCGAATCGATGCTGAGCAGGCGCCGCGCACCGCCGACCCGCGCCGCGATCGCGCGCGCGCCGACGCCCATCAGCAGGCGGTTCTCCACGCCCTCGCGCAAGCCGTCCTCGGGGGCGCCTTCCAGCACCAGCGCCGCGACCTGCGCCGCCGCGAGCCGGTCGTTCAGCCAGTTGCGGCGGAAATTCGCGATCGAGGGCAGATAGATCAACAGCTCCGCCAGGATCACGAACACGGCGGTCACGATCAGCAGCTTGGCCGAGAGGCCGGGCCGCGTCAGGCTGCGCGGAATGCTGACCGATTGGCTGTCGTAGATGGGCTGACGCATCGGGGCGATGCTACCCGAAACGGCGCAGGAAGCCGAGAAGCCGGCGGATTCCGGGCTTGCCCGCGAGTGGAGCATGGAAGGAGAGGGCGGCCTGGCCCGACGTGGCGGCCATCGCGCCGTCCGGGAAGGCGGTCCGCGCGATCTCGTCCACGGCCATGCCGTGGCGCAGCGCGAGGCTCCAGGGCGCGATCAGCTCCTCGGCGCCGGCACCGGCGATGGTGACGCCGAGGATGCGGCCGCGCCTGTCGGTCACGACCTTGACGAACCCCTCCCCGTCGCCCTCGGCACGCGCGCCTTCGTTCTGCGAGAAGGGCCAGCGCAGCAGCCGGATCGCGCCGGCCTGGCTGCGGGCCTGCGCTTCGCTCAGGCCGAGGCTGGCGATTTCCGGCCGGCTGTAGGCGACGCGCGGATAGCCGGCGGGCGCGATCCTGACCGGCAGCCGGAACAGCGCGTTGCGCAGCACGAGCGAGGCATGGTCGTTCGCCGGGCGGGGATAGTGGGCGCCGCCCGCCATGCCGCCGGCGCAGTCGCCGATGGCGTAGACGCGGCGATTGATGGTGCGCAGCCCCCGGTCGACCGCGACGCCGCCCTCGTCCCTGGCGATGCCGGCGAGTTCCAGGTCTAGCGTCGCGATGTCGGGCCTGCGCCCGGCGGCGAGCACGAGATGGGAGCCCTCGATCGCGGTCTCGCCCCCCTCCGCCCCGGTCGCGAGCACCAGCCTGACGCCGCCGCGCATGGCTTCGGCGCGGACCGGCCGCGCCTGTTCGTGGAGCCTCACGCCCTCGCGCAGCAGCGCGCGCCGCACGAGGGCGGCGGCCTCCGCGTCAAGGCTCGGCAGGAGCGGCCCCAGCGCGACCAGGTCGACCGCGCAGCCGAGCCGGCCCATCGCCTGAGCCAGCGCCACGGCGGTCTCTCCGCCGCCGATCACGACGGGCCGCGCCGGCAGCCGCGCCGGCTCGTGCAGGTCGTCCTCGGTGAGGACGGGAAGCTCGGCCAGTCCCGGGATGTCGGGGATATCGGGCCGCGAACCCGTCGCGATCACCACACGCCGGGCCTTGATCGCCTGATCCCCTGCCATGACCGTGCTGCGGCTGGCGAAACGAGCCTCGCCGCTGACGATCCGCACGCCCAGCGCGCCCAGCCGCTCGGCCGAATGGTCGACCGCGTCCGCCGCGAGACAGCGCCGGACATGGCCGTGAAGCGCGGCTTCCCGGATCTGCGGCGCCTCCGCCTCGATCCCCAGGCGCCCCGCCTCGCGAAGGGCATGGGCGCGATCCGCCGCCGCGATCAGGGCCCGTCGCGCCAGGCCCGCGCGGTTGCCGCCGAGTCCGCGGCGCTCGACCAGCACCACGCTCACGCCGAAGGCGGCGGCGGCGCTCGCCACCGCGAGCCCGGCCGCCCCGCCGCCGATCACGCAGATATCCGGCTGGAGCAGGGCGGGCTTGTCCGTCTTTGCCGTGCTGTCGTTCACGCCTGCTCCCGGCCGCACCACATTCGAAAGGATGAGCCGGCGGAACTCTGGGCCGCACGGATTCTCCCGACATCATTGCTGATGCGTCGTCGAACCGGCGGAATCAAGGCGCATCGCGCGCGATCAGGCGACGTAGCGGCCGTCGGTCGAGCCGGGCGCGGCGGGAGAGGCCAGCGGCGCCGGCCTGCCGAACAGATAGCCCTGGGCGCGCTGGGCGCCGAGCAGTTGCACGGCCACGCGCTGCTGCTCGGTCTCGACGCCTTCGGCCACCACGTTCATGTGCAGGCGCCGTGCGATGTGGCAGACCGACTCGATGATCGCCTTCGACGCTTCGCTCGTCTGGATATCGCGGATGAAGCTCTGGTCGATCTTCACCTGGGCGAAGGGGTAGGTCGAGAGATAGGACAGCGACGAATAGCCCGTCCCGAAATCGTCCAGCGCGAAGGACACGCCGAGCGCGCGCAGCTGGGTGATGACCGACAGCGTCATCTTGCTGTCCTCGATCAGGGTCGATTCGGTGATCTCCAGCGTCAGCCGGTGCGAGGAGAGGCCGGTGGTCAGCAGCGCGTCCTTCACCGTCTCCACGATCCGGTGCGGCTCGCGCAGCTGCAGCGCCGAGATGTTGACCGAGACGCTGATCTCGGGGTCCCAGGCGGTGGCGTCCCGGCAGGCCTGCCGGAGGGCCCATTCGCCCATATTGGCGATCAGCCCCGACTGTTCGGCGATCGGAATGAACACGGCGGCCGAGATCATGCCGCGCTCCGGATGGCGCCAGCGCATCAGGGCCTCGCGCGAGACGACGGCCTGGGTCTTGAGGTCGATGATCGGCTGGTAGGCCAGCTCCAGCGAGCCGTCCGCGCAGGCCTTGCGCAGCTCGACCTCGAGCTCGTGGCGCTCGAGCATCTCCTCGGCCATCGTCGGGTTGAAGAACATCAGCATGTTCCGGCCGGCGTTCTTCGCCTTGTAGAGGGCGGTGTCCGCGTGGCGCAGCAGGTCTGCGGCCGTGGCGCCGTCATGTGGGGCCATCGCGATGCCGACGCTGGCCGTGACGAAGACGGTCTTGCTGTCGATCTGGAAGGCACGGGCCATGGTGTCGATCATCCGCTGCGCGATCGCGGTCACCATGGCGTGGTTGGCCGAGGGCAGGATCAGCAGGAACTCGTCGCCGCCGAAGCGGGCGAGCACGTCGTTGGCGCGGATCGCGGCGCGCAGGCGCGCTGCGGTTTCGACCAGCACGCGGTCGCCGATGTCGTGGCCCAGGCTGTCGTTGACCTGCTTGAAGCCGTCGAGATCGACATAGAGCAGGGCGAAGGATTCGCCGGTGCGCTCCAGCCTGGCGAAGGCGTCGAGGATGTTCGCATTGTACTCGAAGCGGTTCGCCAGGCCGGTGAGCTCGTCGAAGCGCGCCATGCGCTCGATGCGCGCCTCGGTCGCCTTCCGCTCGGTCGCGTCCTCCGTGAGCATCAGCACGCTGCCCTCCAGCGCCGGCGCGAGGGTGACGACGAGGACGTTGCCGCTGCCGGTCGTGATTTCCCGGCTCGTGGCCTGCTCCTTGATCTGGGCGGTCACCAGCGCGCCCTGCAGATCCGCCAGCTGCTCGGTGGTGATGACCTGCCGCTCGACCAGGAAGCGGCCGATCGCGGTCAGCGGCGTGCCCGGCAGCGCCAGGGTCTCCGGCAGGCCGAAGAAGCGCTGGTGCGGCTCGTTGCTGACGGCGAGCTTCAGCTCGCGGTCGAACATGGCGAGCCCGTGGATCATCGTGTTGAGCGCCGCGTCGAGCGTCAGGTTCTGCGAATGCAGGGCGGCCGCCAGCGCCTCGGACTGGGTCGTCGCGTCGCTGAGCGCCAGCAGGTTGCGGTGCAGGGAGTTGGTGATGGCCACGTTGGCGGCCACGTACAGAAAGGCGAAATAGCCGATATAGTGGTAGTAGACGTTCGTCGCGTCGATCAGGCCGAAGGCCATCGGCACGCAGAAGGTCAGGAGCTGCACCGCGACGAAGCGCGGCCTGCCCGCATTGCGCGCGACATAGCCCGAGGCCAGCGCGATCGTCGATGCGACGGAGGTGACGTGGGCCGCGGGCTCCTCGGTGATCGTCAGCGCGAGGTAGCAGCTGTAGCCCAGCACCGCGCTGAAGGCGGTGGCGCCGAGGAAATAGTCGCGGTCCCAGCGGCGGGTCTGGGCCAGGTTGTCCTTGGAGTGGTCGCGACGCTTGTACGCCACCACGGTCATGATCCGCAGCATCACGACGATCGCGACCACCCAGGTCAGCGTCACGAAGATGCCGAGGCCGGTCGAGAGCCAGCACAGGAAGGGTGTCAGGATGCCGGCGATGCCGCCGGGAATGATCGATCCGGGGGAGGAGAACAGGGAGTCGACCAGCAGCGAATAGCCGGCTGTATCCTGGCTTTCGCCCGGTTCGCCACCCTTGCCGTTCCACCACTGACTCAACGCGCCGACCATGCGCTCCGCCCTTTGGACGCCGCACGGCGGCGCCTTGGCCGGTTCACCCGGCGTCTGCACGGTTACGGAGCAGAGGTAAATGTTTCGTGTGAAGGGCGGCCGGGGCGTGGTCCCCCGGCCGTCGCGGGCGTCAGCCGGCCTGCGCCGCCAGCGCCTCGCGCTGGTACATCCGCGCCAGCATCCTGTCCTGCGTCTGCGCGATCCGCTGCAGCTTCGAGATGGCGCTCGGCGTCAGCCGCAGCATGCAGTCGGTCCAGATCTGCCCGAGATGCTGCAGTTCCGCCCGCAGGTCGCCCGACCTGCGGTTGAAGGCGGAGAAGAGCGCGGTCCTGGCCGCATGCGTCGGCAGCGAGTCGTGCGCGTATTTGCGGATCCAGTCCTCGCCGGTGCCCGTCGGCACCACGGCCTCCAGGCCGCCGGCCTCCAGGAACTGGCTGGCGCTGAGTTCCTCGCCCGAGAGCAGCAGCCGCTCGGCCGCCTGCTGGCCCATGCGGCGCGAGAGCACCGCCACCGCGGTGATCGGGAAATGGTTGAACTTGATCTCGGGGTAGACGAAGGACGCCTGCTCCTCGGCGATCATGACGTTGCAGGAGCGGGGCGCGTCGATGCCGCCGCCGATCGCCTTGGCGTGGATCGTCGCCAGCGTCACGACCAGCCCGTTGAGGCCGCCGGCGTTCCAGATCGCGCCCTCGGCCGAGAGTCGCGCATATTCGGTGAGCGCCGCGCGGTCGTTCTTCGCCAGGCAGTCCAGATAGAAGTCGAGATCGCCGCCCAGGGTGAAGAAGGGCCCCGTGCCCCGGAAGGCGAGGAAGCGAACGGGCGCCCTGTGATACTGCTCGGGAGCGCCCCAGAGCGCGAACACGGTGCTCTGCACCTTCACCAGGCTGTCGAGCAGCTGCAGCGTGAAGACGGGCTTCAGCTCCGGCCGGATCGTCACCCACAGCGTCTTGATGTCGGGCTCGTAGGCGAGTTGCACCTCGGGCAGGAAGCCCGCCCGCCGCTGGATCGCGTCGACGACCTCGCAGCGCTCGATGCTCGCGGATGCCGGCGAATCCGTGATCGTCTTCACTGACTGGAGCATGCCACCGCTCTCCATGCTGCTGTGCATCAAGGCCATGCGCCCAGACTACGGATAGTTAACAAACTGTAAACGCAAACTCTCGGAAATGGTTAACATCGTTGACGTTTTACGGTGACGATACGTCACGGTGCGGCGCGGGGAGAGAGCGGTTCGGACGCGGCGCACGAGGCCGCGCGAAGGGCTCCGCTTGTCGCAGGAGCGTCACGGCGCTAACGATGCGCCGCGAATTCGCCGCGATCCCGGCGTTGAACCACATCCCCGATGCCGAGCTGATGCCGTGAATCGCCCGACAGCCGACGACGAGAGACAGGCGCGCCTCGCCGCCGCCTTGCGCGAGAACCTGAAGCGCCGGAAGGCGCAGGCTCGCGCCCGCCGTTCGACCGCCGAAGCCACGCAGGATGAGGCGGCATCTCGAGCCCAGGCCGAATCTTCCCGGTCCTGATTCCAGAATTCGACGGGGCCCCGTGCTTTTCCCGCGCGGCAGGCCGAGCAGGACCAGACGATGGACAAGATCCGCATCACCGGCGGCCAGCGCCTCCATGGCGCGATTCCGATTTCCGGCGCCAAGAACGCCGCGCTGCCGCTCATGATCGCGAGCCTGCTGACGGACGAGACGCTGACGCTGGTCAACGTCCCGCGCCTGTCCGATGTCAGTTCGCTGTCGCGCATTCTCTCGAATCACGGCGTCGATCGCTCCGTGGCCGGCAAGCGCGTCGGCCAGTCGGCGGAGACCGGGCAGACGGTCGCGCTCACCGCGCGCCAGATCGTCGACACCTGCGCGCCCTACGAGCTCGTCTCGACCATGCGGGCGAGCTTCTGGGTCATCGCGCCGATCCTGGCGCGCATGGGCGAGGCCAAGGTCTCGCTGCCCGGCGGCTGCGCCATCGGTACGCGCCCGGTGGACCTGCTGCTCATGGCGCTGGAGAAGCTCGGCGCCGAGATCGCGATCGAGAACGGCTATGCGCTCGCCCGCGCGCCGAAAGGCCTGAAGGGCGGCGAGATCGTCTTCCCGAAGGTCACGGTCGGCGGCACCCACACCGCGCTCATGGCGGCCGTGCTCGCCCATGGCACGACGGTGATCGAGAACGCCGCGCGAGAGCCGGAGGTCGTCGATCTCGCCGCCTGCCTCGTCAAGATGGGCGCGAAGATCGAAGGGGCCGGCACCTCGCGCATCGTCGTCACAGGCGTCGCGCGCCTCGGCGGCGCCCATCATGCCGTGCTGCCGGACCGGATCGAGACCGGCACCTACGCCATGGCCGTGGCGATGACGGGCGGCGACGTGGTCCTCGAGGGCGCCCGTCCCGAACTGCTCCAGTCGGCGCTCGACACGCTGACCGAGGCCGGCGTCGAGATCAGCACGACCAACGAGGGCATCCGCGTCCGCCGCAACGGCCACGGCATCGAGGCGGTCGATGTCGACACCGCGCCCTTCCCCGGTTTTCCGACCGATCTCCAGGCCCAGTTCATGGCGCTGATGACGAAGGCCAAGGGCACCTCGCGCATCCGCGAGACCATCTTCGAGAACCGCTTCATGCATGTGCAGGAACTCGCCCGCCTCGGCGCGAGGATCCGCCTCGATGGCGACGTCGCCCTTGTGGAGGGCGTCGAGAAGCTCACTGGCGCCCAGGTCATGGCCACCGACCTGCGCGCCTCGGTCTCGCTCGTCATCGGCGGGCTCGCGGCCGAGGGCGACACCACGATCAACCGTGTCTACCACCTCGATCGCGGTTTCGAGGCGCTCGAAGCCAAGCTCGGCCGCTGCGGTGCCGTCGTGGAACGCATCAGCGGTTGATTTTCGCCGGCCCCGTCGCCAGAACAGGCGCGGGACGGAGACACCATGCCGGACGAAGCCGCAGAACCGCTGAAGCTGATCGCGCTGGACGCCGACGACCTCGCCGTGGTCTCGGCGCATCTCCAGGATGCGGTGCTGAAACCCGCCGATATCGCCTGGCTCCCGGCCGAGAAGCGCTTCGCGCTCGCCGTGCGCCGCTTCGATTGGGAGGGCGCGCTGCACGGGGAGCGCCGGCGGCGCCTGACCGCGCTGCATTTCGACCGCGTGCTCTCCGTGGGCAGCATGCAGTTCGACCGTGGCGCGGTCGACAAGGTGCTGAACCTTCTGGCGATCACCTTTGCCCAGGGCGAGGAGCCGGCGGGCCATGTCACGCTGCATTTCTCGGAAGGCGCGGCGATCCGCCTCGCGGTCGAATGCGTCGAGGCGCAGATGAAGGATCTCGGCCCGATGTGGGAGGCCGCCGCCATGCCCGGCCATCCCGAGGTCGGCTGACCGGGCTTCATCCCGGCCCGGCCATCGTCTAAGAGACGCCTCGCGGGCCGGCCGGGCTCGCAAGCCGAAGGATATCCGATGCCGATCAGGCTCGACGACAGGGACGCGCGCTTCGCGCAGGATTTCGCGGCGCTGCTCTCGGCCAAGCGCGAGGTCTCGGAGGAGGTCGACCGCGTCGTCGCCGACATCATCGCCGAGGTGCGCGAGAAGGGCGACGAGGCCGTCATCGCCTATACGGGGCGCTTCGACGCCCTGGAGCTGACGCCCGCGACCCTGCGCGTCCCGGAGGCCGAGATCGACGCCGCGCTCGCCGCCTGCCCGCCCGAATTGCTCGGCGCCCTGGAGACGGCGCGCGCCCGCATCGAGGCCTACCACATGCGGCAGAAGCCGGCCGACAACTGGGTGCGCGACGAGGCCGGCGTCGAGAGCGGCTGGCGCTGGAGCGCGATCGAGGCCGTCGGCCTCTACGTGCCGGGCGGCACGGCGAGCTACCCGTCCTCGGTGCTGATGAACGCGGTTCCCGCCAAGGTCGCGGGCGTGCCGCGCGTGGTCATGGTGGCGCCGACGCCGCGCGGCGAGACCAATCCGCTGGTGCTGGCCGCCGCCCGCATCGCCGGCGTCGACGAGGTCTACCGCATCGGAGGTGCCCAGGCCGTCGCGGCGCTGGCCTATGGCACGGCCAGCATAGCGCCCGTCGCCAAGATCGTCGGCCCCGGCAACGCCTATGTCGCCGCCGCCAAGCGCCGTGTCTTCGGCACGGTCGGCATCGACATGATCGCCGGCCCCTCGGAGGTGCTGGTCATCGCCGACCGCACCGCCAATCCCGATTGGATCGCGGCCGATCTGCTGGCGCAGGCCGAGCACGACGCCTCCGCCCAGTCGATCCTCATCACCGACGACGCCGCTCTGGCGGGCGAGGTCGAGAAGGCGGTCGCCGCCCAGCTCGCGACGCTGCCCCGCGCAGAGATTGCCGGCAGGAGCTGGAGCGATTTCGGTGCCATCCTGCTGGTCGCCTCGCTGGAGGGCGCGGTCCCGCTGGTCGACAGGCTGGCTCCGGAGCATCTGGAGATCATGACGGCCGATCCGGACCGCCTCTCGGGGATGATCCGCAACGCCGGCGCGATTTTCCTCGGCGGTCATACGCCGGAAGCCATCGGCGACTATGTCGGCGGGCCGAACCACGTCCTGCCCACCGCCCGCTCGGCGCGCTTCTCGTCCGGCCTCGGCGTCGGCGATTTCATGAAGCGCACCTCGCTGCTGCGCTGCGGGCCGGAGGGGTTGCGGGCGCTGGCGCCGGCTGCCATGCGCCTTGCCGAGGCGGAGGGCTTGCAGGCGCATGGTCGTTCCGTGACGATCAGGCTGAACATCTGAGCGCCGGGGTCAGAATCGGCGCCATTGTCTGGAGGTCCGATGTCCGAGGTTCCCACGTCTCCCCGGCAATGCCTCGTCGGCGTCACGCTCGACGAGGAATCGCTCGGTCGCGGCTCGCCCGATCAGGAACATGAGCGCGCCGTCGCCATCTACGACCTGATCGAGCGCAACCGCTTCGCCGTGGCGGGCCATGACGGCGGGCCCTATCTCGCGCATCTGGCCATGGTCGAGCGCCGGCTGGTCTTCGAGATCAGGCAGGCCGACGGCGCGCCGGTGATGACGCATCATCTCTCGCTCAGCCCGTTCCGCCGCATCGTCAAGGATTACGGCATGGTCTGCGAGAGCTATTACGCCGCCATCCGCACCGCGACGGCGACCCAGATCGAGGCGATCGACATGGGCCGCCGCGGCCTGCACGACGAGGCGGCCGGCATTCTGGTCGAGCGGCTGCGCGACAAGGTCGAGGTCGATTTCGACACGGCCCGGCGTCTCTTCACCCTGATCTACGCCCTGCACTGGAAGGGCTGACGGCTTGGAGCCCGAGGCGTTCCCAGGCGAAGCCGAACACGGCCCAGGCGAGGCAGGCGCTCCGAACGCGCCCGCGCTGCCGCGCAAGGTCCAGAGCGTGCTGTTCGTCTGCGCCCAGAACGCGGTGCGCTCGCCGATGGCCGAGGCCATGGCCAAGCACTTCTTCGGCAAGTCGGTCTATATCCAGTCGGCCGGGGCGCGGAAGGGCGAGGTCGACGGCTTCGCGCTCGCCGTGCTCGACGAGATCGGCATCGACGCCCATCGCCATCGCCCGAAATCGCTCGACGAGCTCGAGGAATGGGAGGGGCTGAACTTCGACCTCATCATCTCGCTCTCGCCGGAGGCGCATCACCGGGCGCTCGATCTCACCCGCGTTCTCGCCGCCGAGGTCGAATACTGGCCGACCGTCGACCCCACCGTGGTGCAGGGCACGCGCGAGCAGATGCTGGAGGCCTATCGCGAGGTGCGCGACGGCCTGATGTCGCGGATCAAGGCGCGGCTGAAGCCCTGATCTCGTGGCCGAGGCCGAGGGCGTGCGGCACGAGGTCACCTCGTTCTGCGCGCGGGTGGCCGCCGCCTGATGCCTACCAGGGCTTCCCCGGCCCGAGCGGGCCGAGACCCAGCCATTCGCCCAGGCTCGCCGCGATGTCGGCGAAACTCTCGCGCCGCCCCAGCGGCTGCGTCCCGACACCCGGCCCGAAGGCGAGGATCGGCACATGCTCGCGGGTGTGGTCCGTGCCGGGCCATGTCGGGTCGTTGCCATGGTCGGCGGTGACGACGGCGAGGTCGCCGGGCCTCAGCGTCGCTTCGAGCCGCGGCAGCATGGCGTCGAAGGCTTCCAGCGCCGCCGCATAGCCCGGCACGTCGCGGCGATGGCCGAACTCGGTGTCGAAATCGACGAGATTGACGAAGCAGAACCCGCCATCGGGCAGGTTCGCCCAGGCGTCGAGCGCCGCGTCGAACATCGCCGCATTGCCGAAGGGCTTGATCTCGGTTCCGGTGGCGCGATGGGCGAAGATGTCGCCGATCTTGCCGACCGTGACGACCGGGCGCCCATGCAGCGCCAGTCGGTCGAGGATGGTCTCGCCCGGCGGCGGAATGGCGAAGTCCTTGCGATTGCCCGTCCGCACGAAGCCGGTCTCGGCCGAACCCAGGAAGGGCCGCGCGATGACGCGGCCGATCCTGAGCGGATCGACCAGCACCCGCACCTTGCGGCAGAGCTCATAGAGCCGCTCGAGCCCGAAATGCTCTTCATGCGCCGCGATCTGCAGCACGGAATCGACCGAGCTGTAGCAGATCGGCTTGCCCGTCCGGATATGCTCGGCGCCGAGCTCGTCCAGGATCGCGACGCCGGAGGCGTGCTTGTTGCCGAGAATGCCCGGCAGCCCGCCCTCCCGGACGATGGCGGCCACGAGATCGGGCGGGAAGGAGTTCTCCGTCTCGGTGAAATAGCCCCACTGGAACGACACGGGGCAGCCGGCGATCTCCCAATGTCCGGACGGGGTGTCCTTGCCCCGGCTGACCTCGACGCCGTAGCCGTGGCGCCCCTCCGGAACCGGCGGTTTGGTCGTGCCGGCGAGCGGCCGTCCCGTCGAGGCCTCGCAGGCATGGGCGAGGCCGAGCCGGACGAGATTCGGCAGGCGCAGCGGTCCCGAGCGCAGGCCCTCGCCGTCGCCGCGCCCCTCGGCGCAGGCCTTCGCGATATGGCCGAGCGTGTCGGCCCCCGCGTCGCCATAGGCGGCGGCATCCTCCGCGCCGCCGCACCCGACGGAATCGAGCACGATCAGGATCGCGCGCGCCATGCTTCAATCCCTCACGGTGACGTGGTCGGCCGGCTCGAGATTGAGCGCGGCGGCCAGAAGCGCCTGCGTATAGGCTTCGCGCGGGTGGCTGAAGATCTGCTCCGCCTCGCCCTCCTCGACGATCCTGCCGTTCTGCATCACCAGCACCCGGTGCGAGATCGCCCGCACCACCTTGAGGTCGTGGCTGATGAAGAGATAGCCCAGCTTGCGCCGGGCCTGGAGTCCGCGCAGCAATTCGACGATCTGCGCCTGCACGGACATGTCGAGCGCCGAGGTCGGCTCGTCCAGCACCACGAATTTCGGGTCGAGCGCCATGGCGCGCGCGATCGCGATGCGCTGGCGCTGGCCGCCGGAGAACTCGTGCGGGTAGCGGTCCATCGCGGCGGGGTCGAGCCCGACATCGGCGAGCGCCTGCGCCACGATCTCGCGCTGGCGCTGATAGCTCAGCCCCTTCTGCTGCACGGTCAGCCCCTCCGCGACGATGTCGGCGACCGACATGCGCGGCGAGAGCGAGCCATAGGGGTCCTGGAAGACGACCTGCAGGTCCTTGCGCTTCGGCCGGACCTGCGCCGCCGACAGCCCGTCGATGCGGTCGCCCAGGAACACGATCGGCCCCTCCGAAGAGATCAACCGCAGGATCGCCAGGCCGAGCGTGGTCTTTCCCGAGCCGGACTCGCCGACCACGCCGAGCGTCTCGCCCTCGCGCACGGAGATCGAGATGCCGTCCACCGCCTTCACATGGCCGGTCGTCCGGCGCAGGAAGCCGGTCTTGATCGGGAACCAGACCTTGACCGGCCCCGCCTCGACCAGCGTCTTCGCGCCGTCCTGGACGGGCTCGGGGCGCCCCTTCGGCTCGGCCGCGAGCAGGCGCCTGGTGTAGGCGTGCTGCGGATCGGCGAAGATCTCCTTGACGGGGCCCTGCTCGACGATCTGGCCCTTCAGCATCACGCAGACCCGGTCGGCGATGCGCCGCACGATGCCGAGATCATGCGTGATGAACAGCATCGCCATGCCGAGCCGCGTCTGGAGCTCCTTCAGCAGCTTCAGGATCTGCGCCTGCACGGTCACGTCGAGCGCCGTCGTCGGCTCGTCGGCGATCAGCAGATGCGGCTCGTTGGCGAGCGCCATGGCGATCATCACGCGCTGGCGCTGGCCGCCCGAAAGTTGGTGCGGATAGGCGTCGAGCCGGCTCGCCGCGTCGCGGATGCCGACGAGTTCGAGCAGTTCCAGCGTGCGCGCCCGTGCCGGCTCGCCGCGCAGGCCCTTGTGCAGTTCGAGGATCTCGCCGATCTGCCGCGCGATGGTATGCAGCGGGTTGAGCGAGGTCATCGGCTCCTGGAACACCATGGTGATGTCGTTGCCGCGCACCTTGCGCATCGCGTCCTCGTCGGCCGCGAGCAGGTCCTGCCCGTCGAACATCACCTTGCCGGAGGGGTGATGCGCCGCCGGGTAGTTCAGCAGCTTCAGAATCGACAGCGCCGAGACGGACTTGCCCGAACCCGACTCGCCGACGAGCGCCAGCGTCTCGCCCCTGGCGATGGAAAAGGAGACATGGTCGACGGCCAGCGTGTCCCGCCCGCCCTGGCGGAACGCGACGGAGAGGTCTTCGACGGAGAGGAGGGGGGAGGGGGTCACGAAATGAGCTCGGTTCTCAATGCGTCGAGGGCCTCGACCGTCAATTGGACAAAGCTGAATCGACCGGGAGGCTTCTGCCAAGCGTCATCGCGTTCGATGCTTCTCATCAACTTGGTGTCTCCCGTTACAAAATGCGTGCAGCCGAAATGATAGGCGGTGGCTGCATGAATAGCGTCGGGCGTTTTCAGAGATGGGATTCGAGCGCGCATAATCGCGGCTTGAAGCAGGATGTCGCGGTGCAAGGGTTTCGTTCGGAAGAGCAAGCCATCTGGTATCAGGTTGCCCAGATACCAGTCATGATCCGCCCGCTTCGTTGGATCCTCTCGCTCCGGTGTTCGGTCAATCAATCCTTCGATTGGTTTGGTCAGAACCTCAACAAGGCAGAGGTCGCTTGTGATGAACGGCGTCTCGGCGCCGAACCCCTCAACAATAAGATTGACCAAAGCTTGGCTTTCCGGCGTGGACTTTTCTCTCGCGTCGATGAGCGCGCATGCGTCGAGATAGATGAGCCCCATCGTTGTCGCTAGCTATCCCACTCGTCGCGAAGCTTGCGTATCCGGGCCACGGAATCATTTGCGGACGGTGCCAATTTACGGCGATGTTCGAGCAATTCGGCAATTGCGGCCGCCCTAGCGGCGCTTCTTGATTGATCGTCCTCTGTTTCGATAACGACCTTCGCCGTTCGGGCAAGCCCCAACTCCGCCCGCAAATCTTCGGGTAGCCGCTCCACCGGATAGTGCTCCCTTACGATCCTGTTCATCGCCACTCTCCTTGCCTCGCAATCCTAGCACGACGCTTAGGCAAACGTCTTCCGCGGGTCGAAGGCGTCGCGCACCGCTTCGCCGATGAAGATCAGCAGGGAGAGCATCAGCGCGATCACGAAGAAGCCCGAGAGGCCGAGCCAGGGCGCCTGCAGGTTCGACTTGCCCTGTGCCAGCAATTCGCCGAGCGAGGGCGAGCCGGGCGGCAGGCCGAAGCCGAGGAAATCGAGCGAGGTCAGCGTGGTGATCGAGCCGTTCAGGATGAAGGGCAGGAAGGTCAGCGTCGCCACCATCGCGTTCGGCAGCAGGTGCTTGACCATGATGGCGCTGTTGGTGAGGCCGAGCGCGCGCGCGGCCCTGACATATTCGAAATTGCGTGCCCGCAGGAATTCCGCGCGCACCACCCCGACCAGCGCGACCCAGGAGAACAGCAGCAGGATGCCGAGCAGCACGAAGAAGCTCGGCGTGATGATCGCCGCCACGATGATCAGCAGGTAGAGCGCCGGAATCGAGGTCCAGATCTCGATGAAGCGCTGGAAGAGCAGGTCGGTCCAGCCGCCGAAATAGCCCTGGATCGCCCCGGCCGTGATGCCGATCACCGAGGAGAAGCCGCACAGGATCAGTCCGAACAGGATCGAGATGCGGAAGCCGTAGATGAGCCGCGCCACCACGTCGCGGCCCTGGTCGTCGGTGCCGAGCCAGTTCCATTCGAGGTCGCGGCAGGTCGAGCCGCCGGTGCGCTCGGCGATGGGCCGGCACTGCTCGTTCGTCAGCATCCAGGTCGGCGGGGCCGGCGCCGGCACGGGCAGGTCGAGATTATGCGTGCGGTAGCTGTAGCGGATCGGCGGCCAGATCGCGAAGCCGTTGCCGGCGATCTCCTTGGCGATCACGGGGTCGCGATAGTCGGTCGTGGCGAGGAAGCCGCCGAACTTCTCCTCCGGATAGTTCACCGCGACCGGAAACAGCCACTCGCCCTTGTAGCGCACCAGCAGCGGCCGGTCGTTGGCGAGAAACTCGGCGAAGAGCGACAGCACGAACAGCACCAGGAAGATCCACAGCGACCACCAGCCGCGCCGGTTCGCCTTGAAGCTGTTCAGCCGCCGCCGGTTGATCGGCGAGAGCTTCAGCCAGCCCTGGCTGTCCTGCGGGGGCGGCAGGGCGGCGTCGCCGCGCAGCGCGGCCGGCGGGGGGGCGATCAGCGTGTCGCTCATCTCAGGTCTCCCGCGTCTCGAAATCGATGCGGGGGTCGACCCAGGTATAGGTCAGGTCGGTGACGAGGTGCACGACGAGCCCGATCAGCGAGAAGATGTAGAGATTGGCGAAGACGACGGGATAGTCGCGATTCACGATCGCCTCGAAGGAGAGCAGCCCCAGCCCGTCGAGCGAGAAGATCGTCTCGATCAGCAGCGAGCCGGCGAACAGCGCGCTGACGAAGGCGCCGGGAAAGCCCGCGATCACGATCAGCATCGCGTTGCGGAAGACATGGCCGTAGAGCACGCCGCGCTCGGTCAGCCCCTTCATCCGCGCCGTGAGCACGTATTGCTTCCGGATCTCGTCGAGGAAGGAGTTCTTGGTCAGGAGCGTCGAGGTCGCGAAGGCGCCCAGCGCCATCGCCGTCACCGGCAGGGCGATGTGCCAGAGATAGTCCTTCGTCTTTCCAAGGAGCGACAACTCCGACCAGTTGTCGGAGGTCAGGCCCCTGAGCGGGAAGATCTGCCAGAACGAGCCGCCGGCGAAGAGCACGATCAGCAGGATCGCGAAGAGAAAGCCCGGGATCGCGTAGCCGACGATCACCACCGCGCTCGTCCAGGTGTCGAAGCGCGAGCCGTCGCTGACCGCCTTGCGGATGCCGAGCGGGATCGAGATCGCGTAGGAGATGAGCGTCATCCACAGGCCGAGCGAGATCGAGACGGGCAGCTTCTCCTTGATGAGCTGCAGCACCGGCGCGTCGCGGAAATAGCTGCGGCCGAAATCGAAACGCGCATAGTCGCCGAGCATCTTCAGGAAGCGCTCATGCGCCGGCTTGTCGAAGCCGAACTGCTTCTCGAGCTCCTTGATGAAGGCGGGGTCGAGCCCCTGCGCGCCGCGATAGGCGGAAGCCGCGTCGCCGCCCGCCGATTGCGCGCCGGCATCGGCGCCGCCGCCGCCGACGCGGTCGGCCGCGCCGCCCGCATTCGGGTTCTGGAGCTGCGAGATGACGCGCTCGACCGGCCCGCCCGGCGCGAACTGCACGATCACGAAGGACACGAGCAGGATGCCGAGCAGCGTCGGCACCATCAGCAGGAGGCGGCGCGCGATATAGGCGAGCATGCGGTCAGCCGGCCTTTCGGGCAGGGCCGAGCACGCCCAGATGCGTGTCGGCGAAGCGGGACGGATATTTCAGGCCGTAGCCGAGCACGCGGTCGATCCCGATATGCGCGCCCCAGATCATCGCGACGGCCAGCGCCGTCGGCTGCGCCAGCGCGAGGCCGGCGGCGCCGAGCAGCCCGGGCCCGAGCAGCGTGTGGGCAGCGTTGTAAAGGATCGCGCCGGGACGCGGGCCCGCGACATAGCCGAGCATGCTCAGGTCCGGCACCAGGATCAGCGCGCCGAACAGCCACCATGAGGCGCCGGACCGCGCGAAGAGCCAGATGCAGATCGCCGCCAGCAGCAGGCCTTCGAGGTGCAGCAGGAGCTTCGGTGCGCCCCCGACGGGTCCGGCGGTTGCCTCGCTCATGTCACGCCTTCCCGATCCGCTTCGCCTTCTCGGCGTCGTACCACCAGATGCCGGGCGCCCCCGAGCCGAATTTCGGCTTGGTCTGCGGCCGGTCGAACATGTCCCAATAGGCCAGCCATTCATTTGGCTGCCAGAGCATCGGTATCCAGTAGCGCCCGGCCCGTAGCAGCCGGTCGAGGCATTTGGCCGCCACCACCACCTTGGCATAGCTGTCGGCCTGGCCGATCGCCTCGATCATCGCGTCGACAGCCGGGTCGGCGATGCCGCCGACATTGCGCGAGCCGCGCGTCCTGGCCGCCTGCGAGCCATAGACGATACGCAAGGTATCGCTCGGAATGGCGCTGCCGCTCATATTGCGGATGATAATGTCGAAATCGAACTCGTCGAGCCGGCGCTGGTATTGAGCGCCGTCGACGATGCGCGAGGTTGCGTTGATGCCGAGCCGCTTGAGATTAGCCTGGAAGGGCTGGATATGCGGCTGTAGCGCCGGCGTCGAATCGAGGAACTCGATCTCGAAGGGCTGGCCGTTCGGCAGCTTCAGCACATTGCCCTCGCGCTTGCAGCCGGCGGCGCGCAGCATCTCGTCGGCGCGGCGCAGCAGGGCACGGTCGCTGCCCGAGCCGTCCGAGACCGGCGGCAGATAAGGCTCGCCGAAGACCTCGTCCGGCACCTGCCCGCGGAAGGGCTCTAGCAGCGTCAGTTCTTCCGGCGAGGGCTTCCCAACCGCTTTCGAATCCGAATTCTCAAAATAGGAGGTCAGTCGCTTGAAGGACGAGAAACTGATGTTCTTGTTGGTCCATTCGAAATCGTAAGCGAGGCCGAGTGCCTCGCGGATGCGTGGATCGGCGAACTTCTCGCGGCGCAGGTTGAAGATCCAGCCTTGGCCGCCGGTCGGCTCGGTCTTCGGCAAGGACTCCTTCTTCACCTTGCCGTCATGGACGGCGGGGAAGTCGTAGCCCGTCGCCCAGATGCGCGAGGTGAACTCCTCCTGGAAGGTGATGACCCCGCTCTTGAAGGCCTCGAAGGCGACCTGCCGGTCGCGGAAATACTCCCAGCGCACCCGGTCGAAATTGTTGATGCCGATATTCACCGGCAGGTCCTTGCCCCAGTAGTCCGGCCGGCGCTCGAACTCGATGAAGCGGCCCTGCTCGAAGCGGCCGACCTTGTAGGGGCCGGAGCCGAGCGGCGGCTCCAGCGTCGAGGCCTCGAAGTTCCGCGTCGACCAGTAGGTCTCGGAGAATACCGGCAGGCCGGCGACGATGAGATGCAGGTCGCGGCTGCGCCTGGGGGAGAGCGTCACCACGACGACATCCTCTCCCTCCGCCAGGCTGGAGACGAGCTCGTTGAGCATCAGCCGGTAGGACGGGTGCCCCTTGGCCTTCAGGATGGTCATCGAGAACGCCACGTCCGCCGCCGTCACGCGCGATCCGTCGGAGAAGCGCGCCTCCGGCCGCAGGCGGAAGCGGTAGGTCAGCTTGTCGGGCGAGACGGAGACGCTTTTGGCGAGCAGGCCGTAGAGCGTGCCGGGCTCGTCGCCGGAGCCGGTCATCAGGCTGTCGAAGCAGGCATCCATGCCGGCTGCGCCGTCGCCCTGCAGCACATAGGTGTTGAGCGTGTTGAAGGTGTCGAAGCTCTGGTTTCCGCCCGCGCGCTTGATCTGGATCGTCAGCGTGCCGCCCTTGGGCGCCTTCGGGTTCACATAGGGGAAATGCGGAAAGTCCGGCGGCAGCGCGAGCTCCCCGAAGGTCGAGAGCCCGTGCAGCTCGGCCTCCTGCGCCAGCACGCGCCCGCCCATTCCCGGGAGCGCGGCGGCGGCGGCCGTCGCTGCGCCGGCCTCGAGCAGCCTGCGGCGGGTGATGCGCGTCGTCATCGTTCGCGTCTCCTGATCCGAATCGCCATGGTCCATGTCGCCCGCCCGTCCGGCCTGCGCAAGCCGGGGCGGGCCGAGCCCGGGTCGGTGCACTCCAGGCCATGGTGGCGGCAACACGATGGCCGCGGCAAGCAAAAGCCGGGCGAGGCGGGAATCGGCCGGGACGGGAGCGGCGCGCGCGAAGGCCGGAACGGGAAAAGCCGGACCTTTCGGCCCGGCTTTACGAAATCTCCCGGCGTCGCAGCCCCGTCAGGGCTTCGGCAGCGGCTTCGGCGCGTCGGCCAGCGTGTTGAGATAGGCGACGATGTCGGCGCGGGTGTCGGGACGGCCGACGCCGGCGAAGGACATGGTCGTGCCGGGCATGTAGGCGCGCGGGCTCTTCAGGAAGCCGTCGATCTGCTCGGCCTCCCATTTTTCGCCGGACTTGCCCTTCATGGCCGCGGAATAGCCGAAGCCGTCGACCGAGCCCTTGTTGCGGCCATAGACGTCGTAGAGATGCGGGCCGACCTTGTTGGCGCCGCCCTTCTCGAAGGTGTGGCAGGCCTTGCAGGCGCCGACGGCCTTTTCGCCGCGCGCCGGATCGGCCTTGGCGAGCCTCACCGCGATCGGTTCGTCGGCGGCGGGCGCTGCGGCGCCGGCCGCCGCGGCCGGCTCCTCGCTCGGCAGATCGAAACCGGGTACCGCGGGCTTGTGGGGCGCGAAAACGATGCCGGCCGTCATCTGCAGGCCCATCACCACCAGCAGCGTCGCGAGAACGGCACCGGCGATCTTGTTGGTCTCGATATCCATCGCACCCCATACCTCGGAGCCCCGCGTCCGGGCTGGCGCGGCGGGCGTGAAATCGTTTCGTCCCTGGAGCACTGCGCGAAAAAGCCGGAGCCGGCGTCTCGCGACCGCAATGCCCGAATTCATTGCGTCGGACCGTGTTCTTCACATGCGGGCGAGTCCGTCCGCATGCGACGCGATCCAAGTCTTCTTGCTTCGTTGCTTAACCGCTTTGCGCGCCCTCTGGCAACTCGTATAAGCACGCTCCGCTTTGAGACTTTTTGCCGCTCGTCCCCGTGCCGGGCGAGCCCCAAGAACCCGCCCGAAGAACCCGCTTGAAAAAACCGCCGGCCCGAACACGATGTCCGCTCCCCTGATCCTGATCCCCGCCCGCATGCAGGCGACGCGGCTGCCCGGCAAGCCGCTCGCCGATATCCTCGGCGAACCGATGATCGTGCATGTCTGGCGCCGTGCCGTGGAGGCGGGCATCGGCGATGTGGTGGTCGCGACCGACGAGCCGCGCATCGCGGCGGCGGTCGAGGCCGCCGGCGGGCGCGCCGTGATGACCAGCGCCGAGCACAAGACCGGCTCCGACCGCATCAAGGAGGCGGCCGATCGCGTCGATCCGCAGGGCCGCCACGACATCATCGTCAACGTGCAGGGCGATTTCCCGACGCTGGAGCCCTCGGCCATCGCCGCGGCGATCGAGCCTCTCGCCGATCCTGCCGTCGATATCGCCACGCTGGTCGGCGTCATCACCGACGAGGAGGAGAGGGTCGCGCCGAGCGTGGTCAAGCTGATCGGCAGCGAGGTCGGCCCCCGCCGCCTGCGCGCGCTCTATTTCACCCGCGCCACCGCGCCCTATGGCGAGGGGCCGCTCTACCATCATGTCGGGCTCTATGCCTATCGCCGCCCGGCGCTCGACCGTTTCGTCAGCCTGCCGCAGTCCCCGCTGGAGAAGCGCGAGAGCCTGGAGCAGCTGCGCGCGCTCGAGGACGGCATGCGCATCGACGCGATGATCATCGACCATGTACCGCGTGGCGTCGACACGCCGCCCGATCTGGAGCGCGCCCGCGCGATCCTGCAAGCCCGCACCGGAGCCTGAACACCCATGACCGCCGTCATCTCCTATCAGGGCGAGCCCGGGGCCTTCTCCTCGCAGGCCGCGCTGCAGCTCTTCCCGGACAGCGAGCTTCTGCCCTGCGCGACCTTCGAGGACGCGCTCTCGGCCGTCGTCGAGGGCACGGCGCGCTATGGCGTGATCCCGATCGACAACTCCATCGCCGGCCGCGTCGCCGACGTGCATCACCTGCTGCCGCGCTCGGGCCTGCACATCATCGGCGAGCATTTCCTGCCGATCCGCTTCCACCTGATGGGCGTCGAGGGCGCGACGCTGGCCACGCTGAAGACCGTGCAGAGCCACATCCATGCGCTCGGCCAGTGCCGCAAGATCATCCGCAAGCTCGGGCTCAAGGCCGAGGTCGCGGCCGACACGGCCGGTTCCGCCCGCCAGGTCGCGGAGGCCGCCGACGTCACCCGCGCGGCGATCGCCCCGCGCATCGCGGCCGAGGTCTACGGCCTCAACATCCTGATGGAGGACATCGAGGACGAGAAGCACAACACCACGCGCTTCGTCGTGCTCTCCAAATATCCGGAATATGCGCGCCCGGGCACGGAGAAGACCGTGACCACGCTGATGTTCCGCGTCCGCAACATTCCCGCCGCGCTCTTCAAGGCTCTGGGCGGCTTCGCCACCAACGGCGTCAACATGACCAAGCTCGAGAGCTACATGGTCGACGGCCTGTTCTCCGCGACGATGTTCTATCTCGATGTCGAGGGCCATCCCGACGAGCCGGCGCTGAAGCGCGCGCTGACCGAGCTCGAATACTTCTCCAAGGAAATGAAGATCCTCGGCGTCTACCCGGCGAGCGAGTTCCGCCTGACCTTCGACGAGCCGGCGGAGTAGCGCGCGGTCCTGCCCTTCTCCCCCCTGCGGGAGAAGGTGGCCCGAAGGGCCGGATGAGGGGTCGCGCCGCCCTCGCCGACGGCCGTGTCGAGGGGCGATGGCGTCAACCGTCGCGAGCCCGCTCATCCTGACCCTCTCCCGCAAGGGGAGAGGGGACCTGCCGTGCTTCCGGTCCGCATCCCTCACTCCGCCCGTGCCACCGCCCCCACAGGCTGCGGCGCATAGCTCAGCTCGCGGTCGCCCGGCCATTTGATCCGGTAGGCCAGCCTGATCTCCTTCTCCCCGCCGGGCGCGAGCTCGAAGGTCCAGCCCGAGACGCCGCGCTTGTCGCCGATCTGCTTCTCGGTCGGCGGCGTGGTCTGCGCCGCGAGCGTCTCGACGGTGATGGCGCCGTTCTCCGAATAGGGGATGCGCTGCGTCACGCTGACCTTCACCGGCTGCGCGTGCAGGCTCTTCACCACGGTGCGGAACTCGCGCAGGTCCGTGCGGCTCTGGCCGAGCCATGTCGGCTCGTTCTCGCGCCGGCGCACCGGGGCATGCGTCACCTTGATCCTGTCGTCGGCGCCGAAGCCGAGCTCGACCTTGTCGCCCGGCGCCACCAGCCCGATCCGGCCGCGGCCGAGATAGGTGCCGTCGCGATGCAGCAGCACGCTGCCCGGCAGCAGCGGTGCTTCCTCCTCATGCGTGAAGGCGGCCTCCAGATAGGCGCGCTCCTCCAGCTCCGGCGTCACCCGCGCCATCAGCGTCGGCGCGACCTTCGACTGGCCCAGCACCACGGTCTTGGTCGAACCGTCCTGGGGGACGCTGACGCGCCCCGGCACGGCGAAGCTCGCCTGGTAAGCACCGGCCGTCAGCTCCGCCGTCTCGACCTCGGCCGCCACGGCCGGCGGTGCCGCGCGGTCCTCCGCCGATGGCGCCCCGGGGGCGAGGGCGCGCGCCGCCGGGGCGGGCTTGGCGCGTTCCGCCGCCTCCTTCCGCGCCTGCGCCATGGCCCGCGCGCGCGCCTCGTAGACGGCCGGCGGCTCGAAGAACGACACCTGCACAGGCGCCAGCTCCGGCGCCCGCGTTCCGCCGGCCGAGCGCGCGGTCGAGAGCGTCAGCGCTACCTCGTTCCAGTCCTCGCCGCTGCGCTGGCGCAGCTCGGCGCGGCGTGTCAGGGCGATCTCCGGCTTCGCTCCCTCCGTCGAGAGGCGGGCCTCGTAGACCGGCGTCCAGTTCGCGCCCGAGACGCGGTAGCTCACCGAGAGCTCGGCCATGACGGGGCGCATCGCCGCGACGGCGATGGCGACGTCGCGCTTCGGCGCGCCCGGCCGCCCGGGCTGCGGCCGCGCGCGCTCCAGCGCGGCGATCTCGGCCGCGACCTCGCCGGCGCGGTTGCGCAGGGTCCGGAGCTCGTCGTTGACCTTCACCAGCGCCGTGCCGATGGCGTCGAACACCGCCGGCCAATCGGCCACGGGCAGCGCCTTGCCGTCGGGCCCGAGCCTGTCGGGGCCGACCTGGCCGAAGCGCTCGATGGTCGCCCGCTTGGCCTCGATGGCGGCGATGCCGCCCTCGAGCCGGCCCTTCTCCTCGCGCAGGGCCTTGAGCTTGTCCTCGATCACGGCGTCGAGCACGGGGCGCGCCTCGCCCGGCGTCGTGCGGACATCGACCGCGCCGACCGAGAAGGCGCCGTCGCCCTTGCCCTCGACGCGGATCGAGGCCGGGTCGATCGAGGCCGGCAGGCCGCGCAGCACGATCTGCGAGGCGCCGGCCATGAGCTCGGCCCTGGCCGTCCGCGTCACCACCGCCCCGTCCGGATAGACGGTGACGCCTTCGATGCGCGACGGAAGCTCGATTTCGGCGGCGCCCGCGAGGCCCGGCGCGAAGATCAGGGCTGCGGCGAGTCGGTTGCGGCTGATCATGGATGCTATCCCTCCTGTCCCATCGTCAGCGATTGGGACGTCGGATTTCGGCATGGCGAAGGCCGAATTCGGGAGGAAGCGGGAAGGGGAGAGGCAGGCGCGGACGCAGAGGTTAACGGAGGACGGGGCGCGACCCCTGACCAGTCTGGGCTGCTGCGCTTGCGCCGCCGCCCGCCCTCGAATTTTTTGTGCATTGCAACAAAACGGGCGCGGCGCCGTTGATGACATGTGTCAGTGCCATTCCGGGCTGACCGTGACGGGGCAGCCAGGATGCACAGCATTTCTGAGACCATCGCACGCTTGACGCAGGCCCGCAGGGGCAGGGGCGCGGGAGCTGTTCCAAGACAGCCGTCGCGCCTGTCCGAGATGGCCGCCTTCGGCTCCAATCCGGGCGCGCTCAAGGGGCATGGCTATCTTCCGAAGGGATTGCCGGAGGGCGCGGCGCTCGTCGTGGTCCTTCACGGCTGCACGCAGACGGCGGCCGATTACGACCACGGCTCGGGCTGGTCGCAACTCGCCGACCAGCACGGCTTCGCGCTGCTCTATCCGGAGCAGCAACGGGCGAACAACCCGAATCTCTGCTTCAACTGGTTCGTTCCGGGCGATATCCGGCGCGATGCGGGCGAGGCGCTTTCCATCGCGCAGATGGCGCGCGGCATGGTCGAGGCGCATGGCCTCGACCGGCGGCGGATTTTCGTCACCGGCCTGTCGGCGGGAGGGGCCATGACCTCGGTCATGCTCGCGGCCTATCCGGACCTCTTCGCGGGCGGGGCGATCATCGCCGGACTGCCCTATGGCATCGCCGGCTCGGTGCCCGAGGCGCTCGAACGCATGCGTGGCCAGGGCCTCGCGCCGGAACGCGGCTTGCAGACCCTGCTGCGCGACGCCTCCGGCTTCGACGGGCCATGGCCGACGATGTCGGTCTGGCATGGCACGCGCGATCACACGGTGGTTCCCGCCAACATGGACGCCATCGTCGCGCAATGGCGCGGCGTCCACGGGCTGCCGGATCAGCCCACGCGGAGCGAGGAGATCGCGGGCCATTCGCGCCGGATCTGGAGCGATGCCGAGGGCGTGGCCCGGATCGAGGCGTTCCGGATCGCCGGGATGGGGCACGGCACCCCCCTCGACGCGGCGGACGGGCTCGGCGCGCCCGGCCCCTTCATGCTCGACGCCCGCATCTCCTCGACACGCCATATCGCGGCGTCCTGGAACTTGACCGGAGCCGGCGCAGAACGCGTGGCGGGAAGCGCGATCGACCGCCCGAAGACCTCGTCCGGCTGGAGCGATCCGGGCCCCGCCCCGTCGCCGGATGCCCCGAACCTCGCCGGCGCACCCTCCGGGGTCCGCAAGGTCATCGAGGATGCGCTGCGGGCGGCGGGGCTGATGCGATAGAGCGCCCCGTCGCGGCCGTCGCGGCCGTCGCGGCCGGCGTGGCCTTGGGGGACGTGGGCGGATCGCTGTCGAAGCGGATGGCGAATCCCGTCGTGGGGGTCGGCGAGGGGAGAGGGCGCCCACGCGCCCGGTCCGGCCCCGCGGCCGTCCCCGCCCGCGGAGACGGCCGCCCATGAGCCTGCACGGCTATCTCCTCTTCGTCGCGTCCTGCGTGGTCCTCGTCCTCGCCTCGTGCCGGGGCCGGACATGGCCCATAGGCTGACGCGCATCGTCGCGCAGGGCCGGCGGGCCGGAAGCATGGCCGCGCTCGGCTGACGAGCAGGCTGCGCCGCAGCGAGCGCCTCGCCCTCGGGCTCCGCAGCGCGATGGGCGGCCTCTTCATCGGATTGGGGGCTCGGCTGGCGGTCCAGAAGGCGTAGAGGGGGAAGTCGGCCCACTCCGGAGCTCCGGATTGTCCGCTTTGGGGCCGCCGGATTTCGTGACGGGTCCCGCTGCGGGAGTGGCCCATGGCGAAACACGCCCGGACCGATGATTTCATCGCCCGATACGCCATCCCGCGCGGGAGCCGTCGACGGTCCAGCAGACCCCGTATGTTTACGCTCCGCTAACCATACGGAGAGGTAAATCGCGGGGAGAGCCGGGGCTGCTTCCCGGTGATTCGGCGGGCCTGACGATGCGCCCTACCGAGCCGGGGGCACGATGGTCAGCGCTGGATTTGACGGACTGGCCGCATTCGGCCCGGCGAGCGCGGATCGAAACCCACCAGCCCGGTCTCGGCTGCGCGCCGCGATGCTGGGCGGCGCGGGTCGGGGTGCTCTTCTGGTC
>QFQY01000074.1 GCA_003248805.1 Chelatococcus sp.
CGCTCACACCTTCTTCTCTGCCATCTGCATTGCAGCAGCCGTCATCTTCTGGCTCTGAGCAATGAGTCCTGAGCCTAGGGGCTATTCACTGCATAGGCATGTCCTGAAGTTCGCGTTCGATCGTCGGTCAGTCAAACTCTTTGCGGAACTTGTCGCTGGCGACCGTCTCGGTCCGGAATCTCCCGATCGAGAACGGTTCGAGTGGCGTCGGCGTCGACCCGTCGAGGATCATCTCGCTAAGGCACAGGCCGACGCCCGGGCCGATCTGGAAACCGTGTCCGCAAAAGCCGAAGGCGTGGAAGAGGCCGGGCGCGGTCAGGCTCGGCCCGATCACCGGGATCATGTCGGGCAGATAGCCCTCGATGCCGGACCAGACGCGGATGACATGGCCATGCGCCAGCGCCGGCACGACCCGCGCCAGCGCGCGCATCGCCGCCAGCGTCTTGACCGGCGGCACCGGGGCGCGGTTTGCCGTCGCGTCCGCCGCAGTGCGCGGATAGCCGGCGAGGATGACGTTGCCGCGCTCGGTCTGCCTGGCGATGACGGAGCCGTCGATCGTCTGGAGCGAGGGCGTGAACAGCGGGGGCAGGGGCTCAGTGACGAATTGCGGCGGCCCTGCTGCGAAGACTGGTGCGGTCTCGCCGAAGCACGAGGCCATCTCGACCGCCCAGGCGCCGGCCGCATTGACGAGCGACCCGCAGGCCAGCTCGTCGCCCTGGGCGGTGCGGATGACGAAGCCCGAGCCCTGCTGCGAGACGGTGCTGACCCGCGTGTTCTCCCGGATGTCGACGCCGCAGCGCTGGGCGGCGCGCCCCACGGCGGGCGTGGCCAGACGGGGATTGGCCGTGGCGTCACGCGCCGAGAAGGTCGCGGCCAGGGTGGCGGGGCCCAGCCAGGGAAAGCGCCGGCGCAGCTCGGCAGGATCGAGCCGCTCGATTGCCAGGCCGTGGGACTCCGAGACCTGCGCATAGCCTTCGAGTTTCGCCTGCTCATCGTCGTCGAATGCGCAGTAGAGATGGCCGGTCTGCGCGAACTCGCAGCCCTCGCCGATCAGCGCCTCGAAATCCTCCCACAGCGCATGCGAGCGCAACGATAGCGGATATTGGCCGGGGAAACGGCCCTGGAGCCTGAGATTGCCGAAATTCGTGCCGCTCGACTGCGCCCCGACTGTTCCTCTCTCGAAGAGCACGACGCGCTGCCCGCGACGGGCCAGGAAGAAGGCGGCCCAGGCGCCGATCAGCCCGCCCCCGATGATTGCGACGTCCGCCACGGCGCGGGTCATGGCGTGGGGTCCGATGCAGTCGAAAGCGCGACAGGTTTGACCGGTGCCTGGCCGCGCAGGCGCCCGGCCGTGGCACCGTCCTGGCCGGAAGCTCCGGCGACGATTTCCTGGAGAGCGGGCCCGCAGACGCGGCCCTGGCAGCGTCCCATGCCGCAGCGCGTCATCGCCTTGACGCGGTTGACCTCGACCGGACCGAGCGCCTGCGCCATGGCTGCGCGCACGGCGCCGATCGTGACGGATTCGCAGCGGCATAACAGCGTCTCGTCGGGCAGGGCCCGGATCTGTGAGACCGGCCAGGCAAAGGCCCGCGCGAGGCTGCGCTGGAAGCGGCGCAGCCTCGCCACCTTGCGCGTCAGCGTCCGGATCGCCGCCGCGGCGGGTGGTGCGCCGAGATCGGCCAGGATCGCATGGGCGGCAAGCGCGCCGCTGGCCTCGGCCGCATCGGCGCCGCCGATGCTGGCGCCATCCCCGGCAAGATAGAGGCCTGGGCGCGCCCGGCCGAAGGCATCCGTCTCCGGCAGGAAGAGCCGGAACGACTCGTCATAGGCGAAGCGGACCCCTGCCAGGTCGGCGAGCTGGGTTTCGGGCTTGAGGCCGTAGCCCAGCGCCACCGCGTCGCAGGAGAAGCGGCGTTCGCGCCCCGCCGCATCGCGCAGCACCAGGGACTGGACATGGCCGTCCCCCTCGATCGCGAGCGGGGTGACGCCGTGCAGCAATGGAGTGCCGGCGCGCAGCGTGTCGGCCATGCCGCCAAGTCCGCGCAGCAGCGTCCGCGGCGAGGCCAGAAGGCCCGGCAGCGCCCTTGCCTTGGCCGCGAGGCCCGTCGTGTCCGCGATGACGGCGACCGTGCCGCCCATCTGCCGATACTGCTTGGCCGCGAGCAGGAGCAGGGGCGAGGAGCCGAGGAAGGCGACGCGTCGTCCGATCAGGCAGCCCTGGTCCTTGAGCGCGACCTGCGCGCCGCCCAGGGTGAAGACACCCGGCAGGGTCCAGCCCGGCAGCGGTGCCACCCGGTCCATGGCGCCTGTCGCCAGCAGCAGCCGGTCGGTCTCGATCGTCTCCGCCCGCCCGTCATGCAGCAGATGGAGCGTGCGCCCCTCGATCGCCCAGACCAGCGTGCGCGGGCGGTAGTCGATGCGCTCTGCCAAAGCGGCGAAGCGGCGGTGCAGCGCCTCGTAGCGGCCCGCCTCGCCGCCCATCAGAGCGTGCATGTCGAGCGCGAGATCGGGCGAGGGGCGGCGATAACCCTGCCCGCCGGCGCGCTCGCCCTCGTCGATCAGGGCGGGCCTGTGTCCGTGGCTGCAGAGCAGTTCGGCCGCCGCGATGCCGGCCGGCCCGGCCCCGACGATGACAATGCTACTCATGGGCGCAGCTGCTCATGGGCGGCGGCCGGGGGCTGGCTGGCGAGGATCATGCCGTCCGCGACCGGCGTCGTGCAGGCGCGCAACCGGCCGCCATGCGCGCTCCATACCCAGCAATCCTGGCAGGCGCCCATCAGGCAGAAGCCCGAGCGCGGCTCGCTCCCGAATTCGTGGCGGCGCAGGAGCAGGCCGTGGGTCAGCAGGACGGCCAGAATGCTGTCGCCCTCGGTTGCGGCCAGGGCCACGCCGTCGAAACGTACCGCGACCGGCTTACCGCGACGCGTGGCGACGCGCATGAACTGGGCGCGCTCAGCCCTCATGGCATGATCCATATATCGCAATGCGATAGTTTCATGCGTATATTGGTAGGGCGACCGGTGGAGCTGTCAAGCGATGCAGGCATGCCGGGTCATGTCCGGCGGGCGGATCAGACTCGCGAGATCGCGTGGGCGGCGGCGATGATCAGGGATGAGAAGCGGGCAACGACCTCCTCGCGGGTGTAGCGCGAGCAGGAGACCGCGACGTTGACCGCCCCTTCCGGACGGCCGCGATGGTCGAGGATCGGCGCGGCGATCGAGGCGTCGCCGAGATAGACCTCCTCGAAGGCGGTGGCGTAGCCCTGCGCCGCCGCTTGCCGGATTTTCTCGCGCAGCGCATCGCGCTGCCAGACGGTGGAGGGCGTATGGGCCTTGAGGTCGGAGGCGTCGATCACCGCCATCGCCTCGTCCTCCGGCAGGCGCGACAGCATCGCGATGCCGGGCGCGGTGCAGTAGGCCGGCATGCGCGTGCCGATGATGACGTCGGTGTTGAGGACGTGGCGGCTGAGGAAACGTGAGACGAAGATGATCTCCGGCCCCTCGCGCATCGTCAGGTTGACGGTCTCCTCGGTCGCCTTGCTGAGGTGCATCAGATAAGGCATCGCCCGGTCGACGAGGCGGCTGCTGCGGATGAAGTGATAGCCGAGATCGAGCGTCTTGGCCGTGAGTTCGAAGCGCCTGGTCTCAGTGTCCTTGTGGAGATAGCCGAGCTGCGTCAGCGTATGGGTGAAACGCTGGGCAGCGCTGAGATCCATCCCCGTTTCTGAGGCGACCTGGGAAAGATTGAGCGTCTGATGCTGGCGGCCGAAGGCCGAGAGCACGCGGAAAGCCTTCTCCACCGAGTTGACCATCAGCGCGCTGGACTTGCCGCCCTTGTCGCTTTTGCCGCCCTTGTTGTGCGCAGGCTGCTCGCTCTTGAGGCTGGCGCCGCTGCGCTCGCTCGTCTCGGACATCGATGGTTCTCCTGCGGGGATCAATGGCTGCGACCAGCGGCCTTGACAAGATCAGGCATTCCCGTCGATCATTCAATATAACTTATCGCATATCGATAAAAATGTATCGGAGAGTGCCATGAAGGACTTCATCCTCAGCGAGGTGCGCGGCCCGGTCGGGATCCTGACCCTGAACCGCCCCGACAAGCTGAACGCCTGGAACGCGCCGATGCGGGCCCGCCTCGTCGAGGCGCTGGACGAGCTGGAGGCCGACGCGGCCGTGCGCGCCATCATCCTCACCGGTGCGGGCGACCGCGCCTTCGGCGCCGGGCAGGATCTCAACGAGACCAAGACCTTCGATCCCGACCGCGCCGAGCTGTGGATCGGCGAGTGGGAGCGCATGTATGACCGGATCCGCTCGCTCTCGAAGCCGATCATCGCGGCGCTCAACGGCGTCGCGGCGGGCTCGGCCTTCCAGGTGTCGCTGCTCTGCGACCTGCGCATCGGCCATCCCGGCGTCACCATGGGCCAGCCCGAGATCAACTCCGGCATTGCCTCGACCACCGGCCCCTGGATCATGCGCGAGCTAATCGGGCTCGGCCGCACCATTGACCTGACGCTGACCGGGCGGATGATGGATGCCGAGGAATGCTTCCGCATCGGCGTAATCAACCGTCTGGTGCCGCAGGAGAAGGTGAGGGAGGCCGCGCTCGAGCTCGCCACCGAGCTTGCCGGCAAGCCGCCCGTCGCGATGCGCCTCAACCGCGCCCGCTTCCGAGAGGTCACCGAGGCCGGCTTCCGCGATTGCCTCGCCGCCGGCATCCGCAACCAGCGCGAGGCCTACGCCACCGGCGAGCCGGCGCGGATGATGGAGGAATTCCTCGCCAAGCGCGCCGCCAAGAAGAGCGCCTGAGGCGAGACGACCGGACGACCACGGGGAAATGCGGAAAACCGCTGAACGGGGGAGAACGATGACCAGCAGCATCATGAACGGGCCTAACCGGCGCCACCTCCTGCAACTGGCTGGCGGCGTCGCCGCCGGGGCGATGGTGGGGCCGGCTCTGATCGGGCGGGCCAGCGCCGCGACGCAGATCATCGTGGCCGATCCGGGCGGCCCCTTCGGCCCGGCCTTCCGCAAGGCCTTCTACGACCCCTTCGAGAAGGCGACCGGCAACAAGGTCGTCAACGTCGCCCGCGAGGCCGAGCCGACCGCGCAGTTCAAGGCGATGGTCGAGACCAAGTCCTACACCTGGGACGTCTGCACGCTGACGCTCTCGGCCCGCGACATCCTCGCGGGCCAGGGTCTGCTCGACCCGATCGGCTTCAGCCATGCCGACGTGCCCAAGCTGATGCCGGAGGCGATCTCGCCGCTCTACATGGGCACGGATGTCTATTCGACCGTCTTCGCCTACCGCACCGACCGCGTGAAGACCGCGCCGACGAGCTGGGCCGACTTCTTCAATGTGGAAAAATTCCCGGGCCGCCGCGCGCTGCGCAAGAACCCGATCGACACGCTCGAGCAGGCGCTGCTCGCCGATGGCGTGCCGCTGGACAAGCTCTACCCGCTCGATGTCGACCGCGCCTTCAAGGTCCTCGACAAGATCAAGCCGCATGTCGCGGTCTGGTGGACCGGCGGCGCCCAGTCGACGCAGCTGCTCCAGAGCGGCGAGGTCGACATGCTGCCGGGCTGGAACGCCCGCCTGCAGGCGGCGATCGACGGCGGCACGCCGGCGAAGATCGTCTGGAATCAGGGCCTCTACTCGATCGAGGGCTGGGGCCTTCCCAAGGGGGGGCCGAAGGCCGATGTGGCGCGCCAGTTCGTGCGCTTCTGCTCGGATCCGAAGGCCCAGGCGCTGTACACCGAGATCCTGGCCTATGGCCCGACCAATCTCGATGCCTACCAGACGATTTCCGCCGAGCGGGCCAAGGTTCTGCCGACCTCGCCGGAGAATCTCAAACAGATGGCGATCGCCGACGAAGCGTGGTGGAGCGCCAACCGGGCCAAGGTCTCGGAGCGCTTCAACTCCTGGTTGCTGACCTGACGCAATGACGACGGGGACCGACACGCCAAGCGCTGCGACGACGGGCCAACTCGCCGTCGCAGGCAAGCTCGTCATCGAGGGCCTGTGCAAGCGCTACGGCGCGACCACGGCCCTCGAGCCGAGTTCGCTCAGCGTCTCCGAGGGCGAGTTCCTGACCCTGCTGGGGCCTTCGGGCTCCGGCAAGACGACGCTGCTGCAATTGATCTGCGGCCTGGTCGAGGCGAGCGAGGGCAGGGTGGTGATCGACGGGCGCGACCAGTCGCACAGGCCGGTCCACCAGCGCGATATCGGCCTCGTCTTCCAGCATTACGCGCTGTTCCCGCATCTCACAGTTGCCGAGAACATCGCCTTTCCCTTGAAGATGCGCGGGCGCCCTTCTGCCGAGATAGGCCAGCGCGTCGAAGCCGCGCTGGCGATGGTCCATCTCGGCCATCTGGCGAAGCGCTTCCCGCGCGAACTCTCCGGGGGCCAGCAGCAGCGCGTCGCGCTCGCCCGCTGCTTCGTCTACCAGCCCTCGATCATCCTGATGGACGAACCGCTCGGCGCGCTCGACAAGAAGCTGCGCGAGCACATGCAGATCGAGATCAAGCGGCTGCACCGCGAGAGCGGCGCGACGATCGTCTATGTCACGCATGATCAGGAGGAGGCGCTGGCGCTCTCGGACCGGATCTGCCTGATGAACCACGCGAAGATCGAACAGCTCGGCACGCCGCGTGAGATCTATGAGCGGCCCCGCACCGCCTTTGCGGCCGACTTCATCGGCATCTCCAACATCTTCCGCGGCCGCTGGGACGGCAATGGTTCGCTCGAGACGGCGCATGGCCGCTTCGCCCTGCCGCAGAATGCCGGGAGCCCCGGCGCCGAGCCCGCGTTGGTGATCCGACCCGAACATCTGAAGATCGGCGCGCCCGACGGCAACGCCGTCACCGGCCGCGTCAGCGAGATCGTCTATGCCGGCTCCGAGACGCGGGTCATCGCCACCCTCGGCGACGGCGGACAGCTCGTGCTGCGGCTCGGGCCCGACGACGCCGTGCCTGGTATCGATGAGCAGATCGTCGCCGGCTGGGCCCGCGACCGGGCGGTCCTCGTCGCATGAGGGTGGTCGCGGCCTCGTCCCAGGCGCGGGAGGCGCGTGCCTTCCGCTTCGGTGCGCTCTGGCTCGCCGTGCCCGGCCTGCTGTTCCTAGCCGTCTTCTTCGTCTGGCCGGTGGCGCAGCTTTTGGGCCTGAGCCTGTTCGATCCCGACAGCGGCAAGCCCTCGATCGCGACCTATGAGCGGATCGTGGCGACCGACGTCTATCTTCGCGTGCTCGGCATCACCTTCCGCATCGCCGGCTACACCGCGCTGTATTCGCTGCTGATCGGTTATCCGCTCGCCTACTGGCTGTCGCGCCTGCCCGACATGTATCGCGGCCGCATGCTGCTCTTCGTCATGGTGCCGTTCTGGACGAGCTATCTCGTCAAGACCTTCGCCTGGATGATCGTGCTCGGTCGCAGCGGCATCATCAATTCGCTGGCCATGGGCTCCGGTATCGTCGACCAGCCTCTGCCGCTGCTGCACAACGAGTTCGGCGTCATGGTCGGCATGGTCCACGCCATGGTGCCGCTGGCGGTGATGACGATGCTGCCGGTGATGGCCGGCATCGACCGCCGGCTCGTGCAGGCGGCGCAGACCTTGGGCGCCTCGCCGGCGCACGCTTTCTGGCTGGTCTATTTCAAGCTGTCGCTGCCGGGCGTCGCCGCCGCAGGGCTGCTCGTCTTCATCTCCTCGCTCGGCTTCTTCATCGTGCCCGCCTTCCTCGGCGGACGCCGCGAGACGATGCTGGCGCAGCTCATCATCACCCAGGTGCAGGAGTTGCTGAACTGGCCCTTCGCCGGCGCGCTCGCGGCGATGATGCTGGCGGCGGCGCTGGTCTCCTGCTGGGTCTATGACCGGGTCTTCGGCATCTCGACCATCGCCGGCGGCACGGCGCAGGTCGGTACGGGGCGCATCCGCGATCTCGGCCTCGCGGTGCTCGGCCTCGTCGCCCGGCTGGCGGGAGCGGTCGCCGCGGCGACGCAGGCGCTGCTCGGACGGAAGGGGGCGGGGCTTCTGCTGCCGGCCTTCGCCTGGCTTGTCATCGGGTTCCTCGTCCTGCCGACGCTGCTTGTCATCCCGCTCGCCTTCACCTCCTCGCAATTCCTCGAATTCCCGCCGCCCGGCTATGGGCTGACCTGGTTCCGGACCTATTTCGAATCCCCGCTCTGGATCCAGGCGACGATCCGCTCCTTCCTGGTCGCCTTCGCGACGGCCATCGCGGCCACCGCCATCGGCGGCTTCACGGCGCTGGCGCTCGCCAACAGCCGCACGCGCTGGAGCGGGCTGATCTTCGCCTTCTTTCTCGCGCCGATGATCGTGCCGCGCATCGTCATCGCGGTCGGGCTTTTTTATCTGTTCGCCCGCATCGGGCTGGTCGCGACCGATCTCGGCTTGATCATCGGCCACACCGTGCTGGCCATCCCCTTCGCGCTGGTCACCATGGCGGCGGTGTTGAAGAGCTATGACCAACGCCTCGACCAGGCTGCGGCGACGCTCGGCGCCAACCGGCTGAAGACGCTGACCGGCGTGACGATTCCGCTGGTCAAGGGAGGCCTCGTCGCGGCCTTCCTGTTCTCCTTCATCACCTCCTTCGACGAACTCACCATCGCGATCTTCGTTAGCGGCGGGGTCAAGACCACTTTGCCCAAGCAGATGTGGGACGACATGATCCTCCAGCTCAACCCGACGCTCGCGGCGGTGTCCGTGGTCGTCTTCGTCGTGGTGACGGTGATGCTGCTGGTGGCCGAGCGCTTCCGCTCCTCATCCTCTTCCGCTTCCTGAATTTCGTGCGAACCGAACGACCGACCATGATTCCCAGCGACGATGCCGGCTTTGTCGACCTCCTGACGCAATGCGCCGCCCGCGATCCCGACCGCATCTATGCGCGCTATTGCGGCGAGCCGTTGACCTATCGCGCCGTTGAGCGCAGCTCCGCCGCCGTCGCCGCCCACTTGCGGGCGCGCGGACTGCAGCCGGGAGACCGCGTCGCGGTGATGATGCGCAATTCCGTCGCGGCCATCGCCGTCGTGTTCGGCCTGGCTCGGGCGGGGATCGCCTGGGTCCCGGTGAACGCTCAGCAGCGCGGCGAGGGGCTGCGCTATCTGCTGACCCATTCGCAGCCCAAGCTCATCGTCGTTGACGAGGATTTCGCGCCGCTCGTCACGGAAGCGCTGTCGGGAGCGGAGGTGCCGCCCCTGCTGCGCCGGGGCCCTGAGCTCGACCGCATTCTGGCCGAGCCGGCTGCATTCGCGGAGCCTGCGCCCGCTCCCGACGACGTGTTCGCGATCATGTACACCTCAGGCACGACGGGACGGCCCAAGGGCGTCGTCGTCTCGCACCGCATGTTGCGGCTGGCCGCGGAGGGCGTGGGGCGCGTGTCGGCGGCGCAGCCGGGCGAGGTCTTCTTCGTCTGGGAGCCGCTCTATCATATCGGCGGCGCGCAGCTGCTGCCGCTGCCGATGATCCGCGACGTGACGCTCGGTATGGTCGACCGCTTCAGCGCCAGCCGCTTCTGGGGCCAGGTCAAGGCCGAGGGCGCGACCCATATCCACCATCTCGGCGGCATCCTGCAGATCCTGCTGAAACAGCCCGAGAGCCCGCTCGACCGGACGCATGGCGTCCGGATTTCCTGGGGCGGCGGCTGCCCAGCCGATATCTGGCCGCTGTTTCGCGATCGCTTCGGTATCGAGATCCGCGAATGCTACGGCATGACGGAGGCTTCCAGCATCACCACCTGCAACGACAACGGCGTCGTCGGGTCCGTGGGCAAGCCGATGCCCTGGTTCACGGTCAGGCTGCTGCGGCCGGACGGCACGCCGGTCGCTACGGCTGAGCGCGGCGAGATCGTCGTCGAGACCGATATCCCCGGCGCGATTTTCCCCGGCTATCTCGACAATCCCGATGCGACCGCGAAGGCCCTGCGCGGTGGTGTGCTCCACACCGGTGATCTCGGTTCATGGGACGCTGAGGGCAACCTCTTTTTCCATGGCCGCATGACCGACAGCGTGCGCTGCAAGGGCGAGAACGTTTCGGCCTGGGAGGTCGAGCATGTCGCGGCCGAGCACGAGGACATCGAGGACTGCGCGATGATCGGCGTCGCGTCGGATGTCGGCGAGCAGGACATCAAGCTCTTCGTCAAGCCGCGCGAGGGCGCGACGATCGACGAGGCCGCGCTCTCGGACTGGCTCGCAGCCCGCCTCGCGCCCTATCAGAACCCGCGCTACATCGCCTTCGTCGACGAGTTCGAGCGCACGGCGAGCCAGCGCATCATGAAGCACAAGCTCTCGCCCCGGCTCGACGACGCCTGGGACCGCGCCGCGCTGGCGATGGTGCGCTGACATGAGCTCCTGCGACATCCTGATCTCGGGCACCGGCGCCTTCGCCGCCCGCATCGCCTTCGACATCGCCGCGGTGGCGACCGACCCGGTCGAGGTCGTCATCGCCGGGCGCAACCACAGCCGGTTGAGCTGGCTGCGCACGGCGGCGAACGCCCGGGCCGCGATGTTCGGCAGCAAGGCGCGGTTCTCCGCCCATACGGTGGATCTGCTCGCCCGCGATGCGTCCGACGAGCTGCTTGCCGCGACCAACCCGCGCATCCTCGTGCAGGCGGCCTCGATCCAGACCTCGCAGATCATCGCCCAGACGGGCAACGCCTGGACAAGGCTGGTGGCGGAGGGCGGTCTCAGCGCCACCGCGGTCTTCCAGGCGCTGATCAGCTCGCGCGTCGCGGCGGCGATCGCGCGGCGCGGCCAGCCAGTGACCCTGATCAACTGCAGCTTTCCCGATGTCGTCAACGGCCTGATCACGGCGCAGGGCCATCAGGTCGCCTGCGGCATGGGCAATGTCGCGATCCTGTCGAATGCCTTCGCCGGCTCGGCCAGCGTGCCGCGCGGAGCCGCCGTCAAGGTGCTCGCGCATTACCAGAATCTGGCCGCCTGGCGTCAGCCGCCGGATCGGAGATCAGGCCGGGCGCCGCGCGTCTGGATCGAGGGGACTGAGGTCGAGGATGTCTTCGCGCGTTTCGCCGACATCCAGCTGACGCCCGAGCCGGTCATCGAGATATCCGGCGCCAGCGGCGTGCCGATGCTGCTCGCCATGGCCGGCGGCCGGGACTGGTCGGGCCATGTGCCGGGGCCCAACGGCCTGCCCGGGGGCTATCCGGTGCGGCTTTCGCAGGGCGAGCTAGCGCTTGATCTGCCGGCGGGGCTCAGCGAGGCCGAGGCCATCGCCTGGAACGCGTCATTCGAGACGCAAAGCGGCATGACCATCGGCCTCGATGGCACGGTGCGCTTTACCGGGATCCTGCGCGACCGTCTCGTTGCCCAGCATCCGGCGCTGGTTGGCGGTTTTGCCGTCCGCGATCTCGAGTCGGTTTGTTACGACTTGCTCCAGTTGCGCGATCGGCTGATCGCGACGCCCTGATCGACGGCCGGCAGTCTCGCGCGCGTCTCGAGACGGGCTGACAGCCGGGCGCCAACCGGATCCGTCGTTTCGACAAGAAAGGCCGTTGACGGCGTCGTCAACGGCCTTTCGTCTGTCATTGCGCCGTGCGGTGGACGTCCGTCGCCAGCGTCAACTCGTCGATCCGGGGATCGTAGCGCAGCGTGCTGCGCGTCGCCCAGATGTTCTTGAAGTGATAGAGCGGGATGATCGAGACGTCGCGGGAGACGAGCTTGACGGCGTCCAGAACGAGCTTCTCGCGCTTGGCGTCGTCGACCTCGCCGATCGCCGCCACCGTCAGGGCATCGAGCGCAGGATTGGAATACTGGGCCCAGTTGTAGAGGCCCCAGCCGGTCGCCTGGCTGCGGGTCGCCAGCAGGTCGCGCAGCAGGCCCGTGCCCTCCATGGAGTTGTTGCTCCAACTGCCGAGATAGGCGGCGAACTGGCTCTTGGCGCCGCGCGAGGAATAGACGCTGAACGGCATCGCATCGATAGCGACCTCGACGCCGATCCGGCTCCACATCTGCGCCAGCGCCTGGGCAACCTCGACGCTGTAGGGCGTCCGGTCATTGGCCGTGGACAGCGTCAGCTTGAAGCCGTCCGGAAAGCCGGCCTCGGTGAGGAGCTTCTTGGCCTTCTGCATGTCGTAGGTGGGGACCGGGGTCTTGGGATCATGCCCGAGGATGCCGGCCGGCAGCCACTGTCCCGTCGGCGTCGCGGTGCCCAGAACGACGCGGTCGGCAATACCGACCCGGTTGATCGCCAGAGAGAGCGCCTCGCGGACCTTCTGGTTCGTCAACGGCGACGGCTCGATCTTCGCCCCCTTCTTGTCGAGGATCGCAGGCGCATCCGGCGCCGGCTGGATCATCGGCACGACGTAGTTGACGCGCATGCCGGCCACCTCCGCGACCTTGACCTTGTCGGAGGACTGGAGGCGAGGGAGGTCGCTGGCTGAGGGCGAGTCGATCACGTCGATGTCGCCCGCCAGCAGAGCCGCGGTCCGGACGGCGACGTTGGGGATCAGCCGCAGCGTCACGCTCGTCCAGTCGCTCTGCTTGCCCCACCAACTGTCGTTGCGGACGAACTCGATGCGCTCGCCCGGCGTATAGCCCGAGAACTTGAAGGGGCCCGTGCCGATGGCCGCCTTGCCGCTGTTGTAGTCGGCGGTGGTCGCGTCCTGCCCCGCGTGGCGCGAGACGATGGCCAGGCGTGTCAGGTCGCTCGGCAGGTTCGGGATCGGGGTCTTGGTCGTCAGGCGGATCAGATGCGGCCCGGCGACCTCGACGCCGGTGATCGGCCGAATGATGCCGGCGAAGCCGCCGAGATTGTTGGGCACATCGAGCGCACGCTTCAGGGTGAAGGCGACATCGTCGGCCGTGAAGGGCTTGCCGTCATGCCAGGTGACGCCTTCGCGCAGGGTGAATTCCCAGACGGTCGGCGACACGGAGCGCCATGCGGTCGCCAGCCCCGGCGCGAGCTTCCCGTCCGCCATGCGATCGACCAGCCGATCGAACATGTGGAAGGCGACGAGGTTGTTGGGCGTCGTGGAATAGAAGTGCGGGTCGAGCGAATTGACCGATCCGCCCAGCCCGATGGTCAGCTTTTCGGCATGGGCGGCGCTCAGGCTCATCGCGAAAGCCGCTGCGCCGAGCAGAAGCGGCATACGCAGGCGGGTCGTTAGCAAAGAAGCCATGATCATCCCCTGTTTTATTGTAATACAATAATTAATATTTGAAGACAATTTCTGTGAGCTGTCAAGACAGGCCTGCGGCGCGGCGCTGCCGTGTGTCAGCGCGCTGGAAGCGTGGCTCAGTAAAAGGGCGTGCGCAGGCGAGGGGAGCCGCGACGGCTCGCCCGGCAGGCATCGATGGAGCGAGGATCAGGCGCTGAGCGTCTCGGTGGCGCGTGCGGCGGCTGCGACGACCAGCGGTGCCAGATCCCGGATCGCAGCCGGGCGCTCGAAGCGGGTCGTCAGCGTCGAGAGATTGATTGCGCCGACGGCACGGCCAGCCCGGTCATGTACGGCGGCCGAGACCGAGATCGAGCCCTGCTCCATGCTTTTCTCGGTGACGGCGAAGCCCTCGGCTTTGACCGCTTCGAGCATGCGCATCATTTCGGTGGCGTCCTTCGCCCGCGTGCGACCCGGAACCGATTCATGCGAGGCGTTCCAGATTTTTTCGATATGGGCTGGCGCGGAATGCCCGAGCAGGACCTGGCCTGAAGACGAGGACAGCGCCGGGAATCGGGTGCCGACGGGCAAGTTGATCGAGGAGATATGGGTGCTGGCGATGGTTGCGATGATGACGATGTCGGCGCGATCGACCTCGACCCAGGAGATCGTCTCGCGCGTGCGCTCGGCGAGGTCGCGCATGGCGGGATAGGCGGCGTCGAGCGCGGTGTTGGACGAGACGATGCTCTGAGCGAAGCGGAAGACCTTCTTGGCCAGGGTGTAGCGCTTGGTCTGCTCGTCCCGGTCGAGATAGCCCAGACGCTCGAGCGTATAGATGAAGCGCTGCGAGGCGCTGCGGCCGAGCCCGGTGCGGATCGCGATGTCCGACAGGCTCAAGCTCGCCGTGGTCTTGTCGAAGGTCTCCAGAACCTTCATCGCCTTGCCGACGGAGGCGACGAACAGACGTTCGTCGATCTCCCCGGCCGCGGCGCCGGTATCCTTCGGCGACAGTGTCTGGCTTCTATTCGTCGTGGCGTCCGGCATTGCGCCTTCTTGCTTTCCTGTCGATGGGGCGCAGCGTTAGCATTTTTGCGCTGCGTCTCAAACCCGGTCGCCCCAGCCCCGCAACTGATCTGCGAAACGCTGTTTGAGCAGGTTTTTCTGTATTTTTCCCAATGTGTTGCGCGGCATTTCGGAGATGATCTCGATCCGCTTGGGAACCTTGTATCCGGCCAGCGAGCGCTTGAGAGCATCGATTGCCGCGCGCGCATCGAAATCCGCAGCCGCAGGCGTCAGCTGAACGACGGCAATGACCGCTTCACCGAAATCCACATGGGGGATGCCGATCACGGCGCATTCGGCCACACCGTCCAGTGCATTGACGGCCGCCTCGACCTCCTTGGGATAGACATTGAGCCCACCCGAGATGATCAGGTCGGCGCCACGCCCGAGCACGCTGACATAACCCTTCGCGTCCCGTCGCCCGAAATCGCCGGTGCGGAACCAGCCGTCGCGGAAGGACGCGGCGGTTTTGGCGGGATCTTGCCAGTAGCCGAGGAATGGGTAGGGCTGGCGCAGTTCGATCATGCCGACGGTCTCCGCCGGCACGACCTCGCCCTGTTCGTCGACGATGCGAACCTCTGATCCCGGCAGCGGCAGTCCTGAGGTGTCGGGCTGACGAACCTCGTCGAGCCGGTTCGACGTCGCGATCAGGACTTCGGTGAGGCCATAGCGGTCGAGCAGGCGATGGCCGGTTCGCGCCGCGAAGGCCTCGAACGCGTCGGGACGCATCGGGGCCGAGCCCGTCACGAACAGACGCATCCCGCTGCACAGCTCGCGGTTGAACCGGGGGTCGGCCATCAGCCGGCTGTAATAGGTCGGCACGCCCGCGAAGATCGTGGCGCGCGGGAGCTGGGCCAGCACGCTTTCGGTCTCGAATTTCGGCAGCAGGATCATCGACGCCCCGCCCGCCAGAGCCGGCGTCGTCGTCCCGAACAGACCATAGGCCATCGGGTTGGCGTGCAGCAGCGTATCGGCCTCGGTGATCCCCCAGCACGACGCTAGCGAGCGCGCATTCCAGATCACGGCTCCGGCGGAGAGGAGGGCGCCCTTGGGCCGCCCGGTCGTGCCGGAGGTGTAGACCATCGCGTTCGGGTCGGATGGCGCGATCGACTCGAGGGGGCTCCGGCCGGGCACCGTCGCGCTGCGTTCGGGGAGGGTGCCCGCCCCGCCGGCATCGAGCGTCAGGACGGAACAGACTGCGGCACTGGCGACACCGTTCCGGCTCGGATCGCAGACGACCAGTTTTGGCCGCGCATCTCCGAGGATATGGCTGACCTCGCCATCGGTCAGGCCGATGTGCACGGGCACGTAGACGGCGCCCAGGCGGCAGACGGCGAGGTAGAGTAGAACGGCTTCGGGCGACTTCTCGAGAATGCCCGCGACGAAATCGCCCTTAGCGACCCCCTCGCTCGCCAGCAGATCGGCGTAGCGGGTGGTGATGCCGGGTACGTCCCCATAACGGACCACGCGGCCATCCGCGTTCTCCATGAAGATGCGCTTCGGATCGCGCGCGCCGCCGATCAAAGCAGCGAAGACGTTCGCATCCTCGGGCACGGTGATGACGGCCATCGTGTCGTCCTGCTGATATCGGCGCTAGCGGCCGGTGAAGACGGGTTTGCGCTTCTCGGCGAAGGAGCGCGAGCCTTCGCGGTAGTCGTCGCTGCGGTCCGCCAGATCGGAGAGCGCGGCGATCTCGCCGGCCACCTCAGCGAGGCGGCCTTGCAGCAGCGCATCGCAGGCGAGCTTGGACGCCCGGATCGAAATGGGAGCGTTGGCGATGATCGGCTGCGCCATGCGCAGGGCCGCCTCGACGACGTCGCCCTCGACCACGTCCGAGACCAGGCCACAGGCCTTGGCCGAGCCCGCATCAATAAGTTCGCCGGTATAGAGCATGCGCCTGGCCATGGTGATACCGGCGGTCGCGACCAGCAATTGTGTGCTGTCGGCCGGATAGACCAGGCCGAGCTTGGCCGGCGGCACGCCGAACCGCGCCGTCGCGTCCGCGATCCGGAAATCGGCGCGCAGCGCCAGCGTGCAGCCGCCGCCGACGCAAGGCCCGCTGACAGCGGCGATGACCGGGACCGGCGAAGCCGAGACGGCGGCATAGCAGGCCATGATCGAATCCCAATAGGCTTGTCGGGCCGGCGGATCGTCACGCACGGCGGCAAAGGCGCCGATCTCGTCGCCGGCGCAGAAGGCGCCGCCCCGCCCGGTCAGGACGATGGCGCGGATCGCGGGATCTGCTCGCAGCGCGACGAAGCTGTCGCCCAGTGCCTGCCACGCGGCGGCGTTCAGGGCATTGCGCTTGGCGGGGCGGTTGATCGCCACGATGGCGACGCCCTCGCGGCGATCGAGCTCGATATCGGCCATGACATATGCCCTGATAATATTGCGATATAATAACATTTATTATAAATGCTGATCCGGGCTGTCAACGGGCGCTGCTGCACACCGCTTGACAGACGCAAAATCCACTATCAAAATCCAATTATCATTATTGTATTACGATATCAGCAGGCGGGCTGAGGCTCGCGGCTCGAACGTCAGCACGGACCGCTTCATGCAGACCAACGACATCACGATCGCCCTGCTCTGGGACAAACGCGCCGCCCAGGACCCGGGGCATGTCTATTGCCGCTTCGAGAATGAGAGCTGGACCATCGGCCAGCTCGACGAGCGCATCAACCGCGTGGCGAATGCATTGCTGGCGTCCGGCCTCCAGAAGGGCGACCGCGTCGCGGTGATGCTGCCGAGTCATCCCGACCACGTCATCGTCATCTTCGCTTTGGCCAAGGCGGGCCTCGTCCGCATCCCGGTCAATGTTCATCTCAAGGCCGCCGCGCTCGATTTCGTCTTCGACCGCTTCGAGCCGCAGGCCCTGATCGCCGACGAGGCCTATGCCGGGGCGTTGGCGCCGATCGTCGAGAGGGCGCCGGAACTGTCGGTTTTCTGGCGCGGGCGCGACGGGGCAGGGAGCCTGTCGGCACTGGTCGAGGCCGGCAGCCCGCTGCCGCCACAGGTGAGAGTCGATGCGGACGACGTCATCGCGATCACACCAAGCTCCGGCACCACCGGGGAGCCCAAGGGCGTCCTCAAGACCGATCGCAGTCTCCGGGCCGGGCCGATGGGGACGCTGGCGCTGACGGGCGCGACCGCCGGCGACGTCTTTCTGCTGTGGGAGCCGCTGCATCATGGCGCCGGCGTCGCTGTGCTGATCGCGGCGCTGATGGAGCCGATCACGCTCGCCATGGTCGACAAGTTCAGCGCCTCGCAGTTCTGGGATCAGGTTCGCCGCTTCGAGGTGACGCATATCCACTATCTCGGCGGCGTGCTGCCGCTCCTGCTCAAACAGCCCGCAAGCCCGCGCGACCGCGACCATAAGGTCCGGATGGCCTGGGGCGGCGGTTGCCCGCTGGACGTCTGGCGCGCCTTCGAGGAGCGCTTCGGGGTGTCGCTCTATGAGGGCTACGGTCTGTCGGAGATGACGACCTTCGTCACCATCAACCCCGAAGGGCGGCTCGGCTCCTGCGGTCGCCCGCTGCCGTTCTACGAGGTGCGCCTGCTGGATGACGAGGGCGTCGAGGTCGGCGTCGGCGAGCCGGGCGAGATCGTCGTGCGCCCTCTGGAGCCGGGCCTAGCATTCAAGGGCTATTTCCGCATGGAGGAGGCCGGCGCGGCTCTGGTGAAGGATGGCTGGTTCTCGACCGGCGACCTCGCCCGCAAGGACGAGGACGGCTTCCTGTTCTATTCCGGGCGCAAGAAGGACAGCGTCCGGCGGCGCGGCGTCAACATCTCGGCCTGGGAGGTGGAGCGCATCGTCCTGACCCATGACGACATCGAGGAATGCGCCCTGATCGGGGTGCCCAGCGAGATGGGCGACGACGACCTGAAGCTCTTCATTCGCGCGACGCCGGGGCGTGAGCCTGCACCGCTCGATCTGATCCGCTGGTGCGAGAGCCGGATGCCGTATTTCCAGATTCCGCGCTATATCGAGCCGATCGACGAATTCCCGAAAACACCCACGCAGCGGATCAAGAAGAGTGATTTGAGCCGAAGCGTCAGCGGGAGCTTCGACCTCGAAGCCTCCGGATACAAGATCGGGAGGTAGCGGGACGCCATGACCGGCTGGTTCCTTCAGCGCTTGCTCCAGGCCGTCTTCGTCATGCTGGCGATGACGCTGATCGTGTTCATCGGCGTCAGCGTCATCGGCGATCCCGTCGAGGTGCTGATTTCTCCCGATGCGGATCAGGCGGAGCGGGTGCGGGCGATCGCGGCGTTCGGTCTCGATCGTCCGCTCTGGGCGCAGTATCTGTCATTCCTGAACGGCGCCCTTCATGGCGATCTCGGGCGCAGCTTCGTCTACAACGAGCCGGCCCTGAAGGTCATTCTCCAGCGCATGCCAGCGACGCTCGAACTCGCCTTCTGCGCCATGCTCCTGTCGACCTTCATCGGCATCCCGCTCGGCCTTTATGCCGGATTGAGGCCCCATGCGCCGATGGCGCGCGTGATCATGACCGGCTCGATCCTAGGCGGTGTGGACGGATTGCCGCATGTCGCTTGGCGAGGATTCCTCTGACGCGGATTGTCTGATTCATGGAGAGCCTGGTTTGGAGGTCGGCGATGTCCACGAAGATGGCGGATGCGGATTGGTCGGTGGCGCTGGAGGTGTTCCGCGCCTCGTTGCCGCGCCGGGGCGACAAGGGCCGAAACGACCGGCTGTTCCTCGAAGCACTGCACTATTTCTCGGTTCACAACATCACGTGGCGGACGCTGCCGGAGCGGTTCGGCAAGTGGAACAGCGTCTGGAAGCGCTTCGACCGGTTAAGCAAGGCGGGCGTGTTTGAGACCTTCTTCGATCACCTCGCCTCGCTGTCATCCTCGGCTCATCTCGTGCAGATGTTCGACTCGACCATCGTGCGCGCCCATGTCTCGGCGGCAGGCGCCAAAGGGGGCAGGAAGGTCAGGCGCTCGGCCGTTCCCGCGGCGGCTTCTCCACCAAAATCCACCTAAAGACCGATTTCGACGGCCATCCCATCGCCTTCGACCTGACCGGAGGCGAAAAGGGCGATGCGCCGCATTTCCCGATCCTGCTCGGGCTCGGCCCCGATGTCGATCCGCGCGCTGCGGTCGCAGACAAGGGCTATGCCAGCAAGGCCAATCGGCAGGCAGCACGGTCACGCGCTATCATCCCTGTCATTCCGCACAAGGCGAACGAAAAGGACAAGCCCGGCTTCTTCGCGAAAGCCCTTTATCGCGGGCGTGCCCGCATCGAGCAGGCCGTCGGCAAGCTCAAGCGCTTTAAGCGGGTCGCCCTACGATGCGAGAAGACCAAGCGAAACTTCACAGCCATCGTCGCCCTCGCAGCAGCCTTCGTCTTGGTCAAATCCGTCCACACCGCCTA
>QFQY01000075.1 GCA_003248805.1 Chelatococcus sp.
GGGCCTACGCGCGCTGACCCGATGCAACTAGAGGCAGGGGTCCCTTTTGGGAGCCGATAAGGGGTCCCGTTACGACGCCTATTGACAAGCGGCGACACGACCAGCCAGCCGCCAAGCGCGATCAGGAGCCAGTTGTGCCAATTGCATGTGCTCAAGGCGCTCATTTCCGACAGCCAAAGGTAATCTCACTGTGACGACTTGCGCATCAGGCGCCAATGACCACCGTCAATGCAGCAATAGCCATGCGCGAACGCTGGCGCATTCCAACTTCACTGCAGGTTCGACTGAGCATCTCGTCCGGCCCGCCGGACCAGAACACTCCCGCACAACATGCTTATGCCGATGGCGATGAACAAGGGACCGCCGAAGCTTGCGGGAAGGAGGCCTGAGGCCATCGAGACCGAAAGCAGCATGAGGCTGAATTCGCCGCCGTGAGCCAGGATAATGCTGGTTCGCAATGACGCCGGGAGGGGTTCGCCGAGGCAGCGAGCGACAGCGAGAAAGATCAGCGCCTTGCCAATAAATAGGATGCCGAGCCAGGCCAACACAGCGGGCGAGGATGACGCCAAGGTCCCGAGCGGAAGTTGCGTCCCGATGCCGATGAAGAAGATTCCGACGAAGAGATCGCGAAAGGGTCGGATTTCTCTTTCGACGGCATGACGCGCATCGCCTTCACCTATGACCATCCCGGCGGCGAAGGCAGCGAGCGCCGGGGAGAGCCCGGCGGAGGCTGCGGCGATAGCCGAGCCGAGTGCGATCGCGAGCGCGAGAAGCTGTGCAAGCTCTGGGTCGCCAGAGGCTGCAATCCACTTGGCGATCACCTGCAAAGGTCCCCGCGCGATGAAGAGAAGGACGACCAGCGCCACGGCTCCAAGAATTACGGTAATCGCTCCGAATCCTTCGGCGGCGCCGCTCGATGCATCGTGGAGCAACAGGAACACCACGGCGGCAATGTCCTGAAACAGAAGCACGGCGATCGCCATCCGCCCCTGCAGCGAGCCAAGGGCGTTCACGCTCGCCAGCACCTTGAGGCATAGCGCGGTGGACGACATCGCGACGGCTCCGCCGACGAGGACCGCGGGGACGATGCCAAGGTCGAACAGAGAGAATGTCGTCGCAGAAACGAGGATCGTCGTGACCGCAACCTGCGCCATGCCCAGACCGAAGACATGACGCTTGAGAGACGCGAGTTTCTCGAATGAGAATTCCAGGCCGAGCGCAAACAGCAGCAGGACCACCCCAATTTCCCCGATGGTGGTCAGGGCGGCGCTCTCCGACACCAGTCCGAGACCCGACGGTCCGATCAATAACCCCGTGAGAATGTAGCCCGCAATGCTTGGAATTCCGATCCGCGCGCAGATCGTCACGAGCATAAATGCTGCAACAACAAGAAGAGCGCCACTTTCGAGAAAGCCGGTCATGCCGTGCAAATCGATTCCTTTCCACTTATCTGCGAGCGACGACGAAACGTGAAAATTACTCTCGTGACTGCGAGCGCGCCCAAGCCGTTATTTGCTGAGCCGTCATGGCGCCGCTGGTTCTGCCAACTTCCCGGCCTGCCGTGAACAGGATCATGGTGGGAATGCTGCGTATTCCGTACCGGCCCGCAATCTGCTGTTCCGCCTCCGTATCGAGCTTACCGAGGCGGACATGCGGCTCCAGTGAACGTGCGGCGGCTTCGAACTGGGGCGCCATCATCTTGCATGGCCCGCACCATTCTGCCCAGAAATCCACGAGCAATGGCAGCTCGGCGCTGGCGTGGCGGTCAAAATTGGACGCAGTGAGAATGACCGGCTTCCCCTGGAAGAGCCGAGCCCCACAACGGCCGCACTTGGGATCGTCGGCCAGGCGATCTTCGGGAACCCGGTTGGTCGTGTTGCACTGCGGGCATGCGAGTGTCGGCATCGCTTTTTCTCCGATGGAATTGCCGTCCTGAATGACGCGGCGCTTCTTTCCAGCGACCGGGCGCGGTCCTGGTCCGTGTTTTCCGCGAGCAGCTGCAAAGCCATGGTCTGAACCTGGGTGATCGCCTTGCGGCCGATGTCGGCCATGACCAGCGTCTGGTCATCGACCTCGGCGATCGGCTTCTCCTCGGCAACCTTGATGATTGAAGCCGCCGGCATGCCGCCGAGCTGGGGGTCGATCGGGCCGAGCACAGAATGGCGACACATCACGATCTCGTCGGCCGCAATGGCGATCAGGGTCCCGCCTGACATTGCATAATGCGGCACGAAGACCGTCACCTTGCCCTTGTGCCCCTGGATCGCTTGGGCGATCTGGGTCGCCGCCAGCACGAGGCCGCCAGGCGTATGGAGCACGATGTCGAGAGGAACCTCGTCGCCGGTCATCTGGATGGCGCGCAGGACCTCCTCCGAGTCGTTGACGTCGATGTAGCGCATGAGGGGAAAGCCCAAGAGGTTCATGGTCTCTTGGCGATGGATCAGCAGAATGACGCGGCTGCCGCGCTTCTTCTCGATCTGCGCGATCTTTCGCGTGCGCATCGCTTCGAGATACCGCCGCTGCAGCACGGGCTGTAGCGCCGACACGATGAAGAAAAGCCAGAAGACTTGCATCACGTCCATGGACCTTGTTCTCCTTTCCGGCGTCCATCCGGCAGGAAGCCGTAGACGCCTTCGTCCCGATAGCAGCGGCGGTAGGCTGCGCTGGGCCTTCGCAACAGCGGCGTGATGAACCAGCCGGCGACGAAGCCGCCGATATGCGCCCACCAGGCGATCCCACCCGATGCCTGGTCGCCCAGGGCCAGGAGCCCCGGAATGAGCTGCATGAGGAGCCAGATCATGGCGAAAACGAATGCCCGGATCTCGAAGAAGAACGGTATGAACAGGATGGGCACGATCACCACCAGCCTGGCCGCCGGAAACAGCCGGGCGTAACACCCGATCACACCTGCAATTGCGCCGGATGCACCGAGCGCGGGCACCACCGAGTCGGGATTTGCGAGCGCATGGGCCAGCCCCGCAGCCACGCCGCAGACCAGATAGAACAGCATGAACCGCCCGGAACCGAGACGATCCTCGACTGCGGGACCGAATATCCAGAGCGACCACATGTTCAGAATCAGATGTAGCCATCCCCCATGCAGGAACATGTTCGTCAGGAACGGGGTCCAGTCGGAGGGGGCGACAAGGCTGAGCGGTCCGAAGAAGCGCGATGGCACCAGCGCGTACTCGAACAGGAAGCGATCCAGCACGCGCGGGGGCAGGCTGATCTGGTAGAGGAAGGCGACTACGTTTACCCCGATGAGGGCCCAGACAATGACGGGAGGATATCTCCGCGCGACGGTGTCGAGATAGGGAAACACGCTGTCGGTACCTGCTTCAGCATTCAGCCCGGTTCATCGCTTGCTCCCTGCCACTGTCACGCCCGTCCATGCCGGCGGATCGGACGCCGGGAAGGACTCGAGGCTCGCTTCGAGCACGGGGTCGAAATCATCCTTCCCGGGTTCGGACAGATCAACTGCGCCGTCTTGTTCCGCTGCGCGTTGCGGGGTGTGGTCCGACCTTCCCGGCCTTTGTTGAGCGTGGATGCGAAACGCCCCCGGTGCATCGGCGCCCTTGTAAAGCCGATGTCTTTCGATCCCGCGCCAACGACTGACAGGGGGATGAGCCGGAGCATCTTCGCGAACGACGTACGTCCAGTCGTTCTGTTCGGCGAATGCGATGGCGCTTTGCTGATCGGGAAATTTGAGCCGTATCGAACGATAGGGATCGTCGCTTGACGTATAGCCCATCAGCGGCTCGATCCAGAGTGGCCGTGATGGCTCGAACTCGAGGATCCAGTAATTCGGCCGAGGTGCGGAGGTCATCGCAGAGCGCGCCGGTCGGTAGATGACGGCGGTCGGCACGTCCCACGATCTCATGTCGGTTCCCGGCACCTTCGGTGGAAAGGGAGGACGATTATGTCCGCGCATTGCCGTTTTCCTTCTGATGTAGTTCCCGTTCGGAACTATCGAACTCAATCCGATCGAGATCTTGCATACGGTTCGAGTTCCGAAGAATGGCTTCGCGCGTTATACGCACGTTCCCTGCAGCAATCTCTTCGAGAATATCTCTGCGCATCGCAGAGGTCATTTCTGCGACAGCTTTCATGATATTCGAACCATCCTCTGAATTCAGTTTCCCGTCCCGCAGGCCCGAAATCAGGGTATCAAGGACATTCTCGAAGGAGGCGATGACGTCAGAACTACCCAGCACGGCCAACTTGTGGTTCAAGACCCGCAATTCATCAATCAGGTCGTCGTTGTGCAGAGCAGTCTCCACGATTTTGGCGACCTTCTCGATGCACGCCATGTAAATATCATTCTTCTGCTGGAGAATGATGACCTGTCCTTCCTTGCGAAGCTCCAGCTCAGTTTGCCTGTTCAGCAAGACCGCTGTCAGATAGATTGTCGCAACGGCCCCGAGAAACACCAGCACTACTTCCCGGGCGAAGGGAACGGGCTCGCTCTCGACGAACATCTCGCGAAAAGCGAGATATGCTGCTCCCCCAATGGCGATAGAGAAAAGCATGTAAATCAGGTCGCGAGTTCTATGCATCGAACGCCTATATACGGATTGTTTGGCGCAGTCAGGCTCCCTGCAATCATTCATCTCTACCATCTCCCGAAGCTTGCTCCGGAAGATGGTCGGCTGCGGTCTCTTCCATTGGCTCGTGCCGCAAGAAAACGGGCGTCGGCCCGGAACCGAACGGATTGAAGCCGACGCGCAAACATCGCTCGAAGATCGTTTCATCCCAACGAGTGATATCGTCGTCTTCGTCGCCAATGGATCGGTGGTGTTTGGTCGCCACGCTCACGCTTCACTGGGTTTGTTCATAATGTCACTGGAGAAGGGGCCGTCGGAACTACGAGCCTTGCGAAGCCGGAGGCCGAGCAACACCATCATCACGCCGAAGAAGGCAGCGTAGAAGCCGAGGAGCCAACCGAGCGCAAGAAAGGTCTCGACCGGGCGGGTGAGCAGCAGCCAGATTACGGCGACGCTCAGGGCAACCGAGACAAGACCGCTTAGAATAAGCCAGATCTCGCCTTTGATTTCCCTGCGCAGTCGGATCGCCGCGACGATTTCGAAGATGCCGGAGAACGCTGACCAGAAAGCGATGCTCGCCCAGAGGAAGGTGGCCAGTACCAGTGTGGCGACGAAGGGCGAGACCACCACAACGACACCGGTCGCAATTCCAAGGATGCCGCTGAACATCAGCCAGCCCCAACGTTCGCCCTTGCGGAGGTGCCGTACGGCGGCAATTAGTCCGAACACACCGTCGGCAAAAGAGAATGCGCCGAAGACGAGCGTCAAAGCAAGGAGCGACTCTGCCGGCATGATGAATGCCAGCACTGCAATCAAAAGCGCGAGAACGCCGCGCAGCACGAATGCCCACCAGTTCTTGGAGAGGCTGCAAAGAAGATCCACGCTGCCATGCACATTTTGTTTCGCGTCAGTGTTCATTTCTTCTGTTCCTCCTTGAGTTTTCAGAAGTTTCCTGGAACCGAGTTGCGCCGGCACTTTCTACGCTCATTCCCGAACGCGCAGGCCGGTAGATGATGGCCGTCGGCACGTCCCTCGACCGCATGTCTTTCCCAGGCGCCTTCGGCGGAAAGGGCGGTCGATTATGTCCGCGCGTCATGACGCTTCTCCCTTCACGTCGCCCAGGAGACCCCTCTCGATCCGATCCCGATCCAGAAGTGGCTGCGGGATGCGCGACGATTCCCTGAACCTCCCGGCGGTGTCAGCCGGGTATCCGGACGCCTGCATCTTCTCGCGAAGCTGCGCCCGCGCGGATTGGGCGATCCGTCGGACGTCATCTTCCGGAATGCCGAGGATTTGGGAGACGTGCTCCGCCGTGTCGTTCTCCAGATCGAGCCGCAGCAGCACCCTGCGCCACAGCGCCGGGAGCGCCGCGACGGCCCGGTGCAGCGCCAGGGCCTCCTCGCGCCGCGCCGCTTCGGCCTCGGGATTGGCGGCGGAGCCGTCGGCCACGAGGTCTTCCAGACGCAGGGCTTCGTCGGGCTGATAGAACTCGAACATCTCCTGGTCGGCCTCGGTCGGATCCTGCGCCGGGGCCTCGGGCTCGGAGTCGAGAGAGGCGGCGCTATCCGGCAGCGCATGGCTGGCCTCCCGTGCCGCAGCGTCGATGATCTCGAAGGCGAGCCGCGTCAGCCAGTTGCCGACCGAGAACTCTGCCAGCCGCTGCTCGAACCGCTCAAGGCCTTTCAGGATCGTCGCATCAACCAGATCACCGACATCGAGACGGCCTTCGCGGACCGACCCGCTGGCCTCCAGGTAGGTCAATTCGCGCCTCACGGTGTCGTAGACCGCATCGAGATGATCCTCAATCAGGCCGAAATAGAGTGTGCGCCGTTCTGCCTCGGCGATGTCCTGTGCAGGCGGCAGCAGCGCCTTGATCCGGGCGCGGCGTGCGGGGCGCTTCCACTGCGGCTCGCCCTTGAGCAGCGCCACCTTCCGATCGACACGTCTGCGCAGATCGGCGAACGCCTTGCGCAGGACAGGTTCGATCTCGAATCCGTCCTCCTGCGCTGCGATCACGCCCGAGGGCAGTTGCAGACGCAGGCTGGCGTGGATGCGGGTCTTTCCCTCCGTCTGCGACACGGAGATCTCCAAACGGACCAGCTCGGGTCGGAAGCGCTTCAGATGACTTTCAAGCTGCCGGACCTCCTCGGCGATCACCTCGGGGGCGCGCTGCCGCCCGTGGCGGTCGAGATTACGAAATGCGGTTCGAATCTTCATTTTCGCTGACTTTTGCGTTGGAGGTCCGGCCGGAGATGGTCGATGTGGCCCGTGTCCGGCCGGGACGCTCGTTTCAGGCGGACGGCTTTTGTTCGCCAGACGAGCTCTTCGGTGACTTTTTGTCGGGCTCCTCTGCACTTGGCTTGTGTTCTCTGTTCGCCGACTTTCGCTTGCCCTTTTTGCCTGGTGCGCCATTCGACTCGTCTGCGTCCTTGGTCGACGCATCGGCAGGCTTGGCCCTTTCGAGCTTCTCGAAGACCACCTTCTGATCCTCGGCCGACCAAGCGACGCGTACCCTGTCGCCGTCCGCGATACGGCCCGACAGCATCTGGCGAGCGAGCTCGGTCTCGAGTTGCGAGCGGATCAGTCGCCGCAACTCGCGAGCGCCGAACTCGGGACGGAACCCGACTGCTGCGAAGTGGTCCACGGCACTCGCGTCGAACTCAAGCTCAACGCCCTGGCCCGCGGCGGTTCGCTTGACGCGTGCCAGCTGCAGCTCGACGATCCGGCGGATCTCGGCCTGGTTCAGCGAGTGGAAGACGATGATCTCGTCGATCCGGTTGATGAACTCTGGCCGGAAATGACCGCGCAAGACCTCCATCAGCTCGGCCTTCTGCTTCGCCTCGTCGAACTCCTGCGTCCCGCGCTTTTTGAGGTTGCGCTGGATGATGTCGGAACCGAGGTTCGAGGTGGCGATGATAATGGTGTTGGTGAAGTCCACCACGCGGCCCTTGCCATCTGTCAGGCGGCCATCGTCGAACACCTGGAGCAGGATGTTGTAGACATCCGGGTGCGCCTTCTCGATCTCGTCCAGCAGCACGACGGAGTAGGGCCGACGGCGGACCTTCTCGGTCAGCTGTCCGCCTTCCTCGTAGCCAACGTAACCGGGAGGCGCTCCGACGAGGCGGGCGACGGAGTGGCGCTCGCCATATTCCGACATATCGATGCGGATCATCGCGTCCTCGTTTCCGAAGATCGCGTCGGCGAGCGTCTTGGCCAGTTCCGTCTTGCCGACGCCGGTCGGGCCGAGGAACAGGAAGGTCGCGGTCGGGCCGCGTCCTTCGCGCAGACCCGCACGCGCCAGGCGCACCGCGTCGGCCACAGCTCGGATCGCCTCTTCCTGGCCAATAACGCGCTCGTGCAACTTCTCCTCGAGCTTGAGGAGCTTGTCTTTCTCCTCGGTGGTCAGCTCCGTGACCGGAACACCAGTGATCTTCGAGACGATCTGGGCGACATGGTCGACGCGCACTTCGGCCGTGGCCGATGCCTGGTCGCGTTTCCAGACTTCCAGTAGCTCGTCCAGTTCCTTCTGCTTGGTTTCCAGCTCTCTCTTGAGTTCCGCTGCCCGGTCGAACTGCTTGCGGGCCGCGGCGTAATCCTGCTCGCGCTTGATCTGTTGGACCTCGGCATCGAGCTCCTGCACGTCAACCGGGCGCGCGGTGGCGCTGATCTTCACGCGCGCGGCAGCCTGGTCGATCAGGTCGATCGCCTTGTCGGGCATGAAGCGGCCGGTGATATACCTGTCCGAAAGCTCTGCCGCCGCGACGATGGCTTCGTCGGTGATCGTGACCTTGTGATGGGCCTCCAGAGTATCCCGCAGACCACGCAGGATCATGATCGTCTGCGCGACCGTCGGTTCGGGGACATAGACCGGCTGGAAGCGGCGTTCGAGCGCGGCGTCCTTCTCGATATATTTTTGATATTCGTTGAGAGTCGTTGCGCCGATCAGATTCAATTCGCCCCGCGCCAGCGCCGGCTTGAAGGTGTTCGCGATGTCGAGCCCGCCTTCACCGCCACCCTGGCCCGCGCCGACAATCGTGTGGATCTCGTCGATGAACAGGATAAGGCTGTCCTTCTCCTCGGTGATCTCCTTGAGGATCTTCTGGACCCGTTCCTCGAACTCGCCACGGTATTTCGACCCGGCGACCATAGAGTTGATGTTGAGCTCTACCAACCGCTTGTCGCGCAACGCCTCGGGCACCTCGCCAGCGACGATCCGCTGCGCCAGCCCCTCGACGATGGCGGTCTTGCCCACGCCGGGCTCGCCGATCAGGACGGGATTGTTCTTCTTACGCCGGGCCAGCACTTCGATCGTCGTCTCGATCTCTCGAGCGCGGCCGATGACGGGGTCGAGCTTGCCCTCGCGGGCGAGTTTGGTCAGGTCACGACTGTATTGGTCGAGATCGGGCGTGCTGGAGGGGGCCTCCACGCGGCCTTCCTCGGCGCCTTTGCCGACGACCTTCGTCACCTGCTGGCGCAGCGCCTGCGGCGTCAATCCGTATTTGCGGAGGATCGACGCGGCGAGACCCTCACCCTCCTCGGCGAGGCCGATCAGCAGGTGCTCAGGGCCAACATAGGAGTGGCCCAACTCGTTCGAGGCGATAAAGGCCCGGTTCAGCGCGTCCTTGAGGCGCGGACTGACGCCGATCTCGCCTTGCGGCTTGGCATCGCCGCGCTTTGCCTCTGTCTCGATCTGTCGACGCAGATCGTCCACATCGACCTTGAATTGCTCGAGGATGGTCTTGACGACCTCGGAAGCAGTCAGGGCCAGAAGCAGATGTTCGGTATCGACTTCGCTACGCCCGAACTCTCCGGCCTTTTGCGCCGCTTCCTGCAAAAGCTTGTTGCCCTGCTCGCTCAGCCGGTCGGCGATTGTCCGTCCGCCCCCGCCGCGACGGACGCCGCGCCGGGCGGCGGCATCGTCGAAGGTTGCGTCAACGGCATCGTCGCCGCCCGCAGACCCGAGCGCGCTTCCCGCCAACGGGCTGTCGCCGAAGAGGCTTCCGAATCCGCTGTCGCCGAAGAACTCGTCGAGCAGCGAGCGCCTTCCAAAGAGCGATTCGAGCGGCGACGCGCTGCGGCCAGACCGGCGCACCATCTCGCGATAATGCTGATCGCACAGTTCCATGTCCTGCACGCGGCCGTTGACCGAGGCCCGGACGCGGGCCGTCGCCGGGCGGCCGCAGATGTCGCAATTACCGTTTGCCATTTGTGTTCTCCCTTCGCTCATCCAGTTCGATTTGTTCGCGCCATCCGCGCAGCTAAGGACGTCATGCCGCAACCGCTTCCGTTCTTTTCACCTTGAGGCCGATTTCCTTCAGTTCGGTCTCATCCAGCGTTTCTCGTTGCAAGAGATCGCGTGCAGACTGCTCAAGAAGACCTCGGTTGCTTTCGAGAAGCGCCAGCGTGCGCTTGAAGACGCCATCCACGACCTCGCGCACCTTCTGGTCCATGCGCTCGGCCGTCGCCTCGCTGTAGCGTCGGTTGAGCCAGGACGCCTGATCACCGGTCCCGAGGAAGCCCGGGCGTTCGCTGTCGTAGCTGACATTGCCGAGATCGGGATCCATGCCATAGCGCGCGATCATGGCGCGGGCGATGTCGGTGGCCTTCACCAGATCGTCCGCCGCGCCGGTCGAGAGATGGTTATAGACGATCTTTTCCGCCGCCCGCCCGCCCAACAGCACCGCGATCTTGTTCTCGAGCTCCTCGCGCGTCATCAGGAAGCGGTCCTCGGTCGGCCGCTGGATCGTGTAGCCAAGCGCGCCAATGCCGCGGGGGATGATCGAGACCTTGTGCACCGGATCGACGCCTGGCAGGGCCATCGCCACCAGCGCGTGGCCCATCTCGTGATGCGCGACGATCTCGCGCTCGCGCGGGTTCAGCACGCGGTTCTTCTTCTCCAGCCCCGCGACGATGCGCTCGACGGCGTTGTTGAAGTCGTCCATCGTCACCGCATCGGCCTTGCGGCGGGTGGCGAGCAGCGCCGCCTCGTTGACCAGATTGGCGAGATCGGCGCCCGAAAAGCCCGGCGTTAATGCCGCCACCTTCTCGGCATCGACGTCCGGGGCGAGCTTCACCTTCTTCATGTGCACGCCGAGAATCTGCACGCGACCCTTCTTGTCGGGCCGGTCCACCAGAACCTGCCGGTCGAACCGGCCCGCGCGGAGAAGCGCAGGGTCGAGGATCTCGGGCCGGTTGGTGGCGGCCAGGAGCACGATGCCGACCGACGGGTCGAAGCCGTCGAGCTCAGTCAGAAGCTGGTTGAGCGTCTGCTCGCGCTCGTCATGCCCGCCGGCGATCTGGCCGGCCGAGCGCGCGCGACCGAGCGCATCGAGCTCGTCGATGAAGATGATCGCGGGAGCTGCCTTGCGGGCCTGCTCGAACAGGTCGCGGACGCGCGCGGCGCCGACGCCCACGAACATCTCGACAAATTCCGAGCCGGAGATCGAGAAGAAGGTGACGCCTGCCTCGCCGGCCACGGCGCGGGCGAGCAGCGTCTTGCCCGTTCCGGGTGGGCCGACCAGCAGGATACCCTTTGGAATGCGGGCGCCGAGCTTGCCGTATTCGGCCGGATTCCTCAGGAATGCGACGACTTCCTCGAGCTCGGCCTTGGCCTCGTCCACGCCGGCGACGTCGGCAAAACTGACGCCGGTCTCCTTCTCCATGTAGACCTTGGCCTTGCTTCGGCCGACCTGCATGAAGCCGCCGAAACCCTGCTTCTCGGCGAAACGGCGGAAAAGGAGCATCCAGATCCCGAAGAACACGAGCGCCGGTGCCACCCAGGAGATCACCGTGCCGAGCAGGGTGTTCTGCGGAACGCCCCTGATCTCCACGCCGGAGCGGTCGATCCGCTCGAGAATTGCGGGATTCACCACCGTCGTGACAAACTGCCTCTTGCCACCGATCGGTTCGATGAAACTTCCGGTAATCGTTTCCGATCCGACTGTGACCGAAGCGATCTTACCATCATTGAGATATTTCTCGAACTGGCTGTAGCTGATTGGCGCGACAGACTGCCAGCTACCGATCAGGCTCTGGATAAGGACCACAGCCACGAACGCCGCGACCCAGTACCATATGTTGTATTCGGTTCTCTTTTCCACGCCGACACCGTCCCTTCTAGCGCGAAAGCCGCGCGCGTATGCGCTCGAGAAGGGCAAGAAGGATCTGTCTCTCTTCGAGCGACAGATCCTGCAGTATTTCCTCTTCGAGCAGCGATTGCCGAGGCTCGAGGTCTCGCAGAACCGAGTTCGCCTTTTCCGTCGTCGTGACGATCTGCGATCGCCGGTCGCCAGGCGAAGGCGAACGTTCGACCCAGCCGCCTCGCACCATGCGGTCGACAAGTTGGCTGGCTGTCGCGCTTCCGACCTCCAGCCGCGCCGCCAGTTCGCCGATCGTGAGGCCCGCCGCTTCCGCGACATGAGCCGCAGCCATCCAGGACAGGCGTGTCAGCCCGCTGTCGCCGATCTCGCTGTCGATCCGCTGCTGGATCAGCTGAGCGACACGATGGATCGTCGTGCCGATCCAGTCATGGCCGGTTGAGATCATCGTGCAGTCCGTCATTTGCATCGCAACAACGTCGATCATGCGCCGCCATGACTTGTTTTGCTAGCAATAAATCTGCTTGCAAAACACTATGCTTGGCGTAGGCTTGCCATTATCCGCGAACCGTTGGCGCCGGCTGCCGCAAAGAAGGTGCTCCGTTGGCTGCATAGCGGTTGCACTCCAGCTTCAGGAGGTCGGCAATGCTCTATCCGATACGAGGTCGCCGCAACGATCCCTTCGCACTCATGCGCTCCATGATGCACGATCTCGAAAGCAGCGGCGTCTGGCCGTCGACGTCTCGCGTGACATTCCCGGCGGTGAATGTCTGGCAGGGCCCGGACGCCATCGCGGTCACTGCGGAACTGCCCGGAATTGAAGCGGACAATGTCGAGATTTCGGTCAAGGGCAACGTTCTGACGGTTTCGGGCGAACGCAAGGCTCCTGCTGTCCCCGAGGGCGCGCGCTGGCACCGCAACGAACGGGGCTACGGCAAGTTCTCCCGCGCTATCCGCCTGCCGTTCGCGGCTACGGACGACAAGGTCGAGGCGAGGATGATCAACGGGGTGCTGAGGATTGTCGTCTCCCGCCCCGAGGAAACGAAGCCGAGACGGATCGACGTCAAGGCGGCATGACTGGAGACGAACCGATGACTGGCGACATCACGCAGGCCACCGAAAAGACACCGACGGATGCTCCCGAAACCAGAACGGGCGGCCGCATCTATCGCCCGCTGACGGATATCGTCGAAACGGATCAGGGCGTCTCGATGATGCTCGAGATGCCCGGCGTCGGGCCCGATCATGTCGAGATCACCCTCGAGAATCGCGTGCTGACGGTCCGTGGCAAGGTCGAGCAGACCCAGCCCGATAACCTGCAGCTCGCCTACGCCGAATATGGCGAAGGCGATTTCGAGCGCGCATTCTCCCTGTCGGAAGACTTCGACCCCGACAGGATCGAAGCTGAGATGCGCAACGGCGTTCTGACCTTGACGCTTCCGCGATCCGCCGAAACGCAACCGAGAAGGATTGCCGTCAGAGGCGCCTGACAACCACGGGAGACGACATCATGCAGATCAAGGACCTTATCCCCTGGGCGCGCAAGGACAGCGCCCCTGAAGCCAAACGCGGCGAAGACAATCCGCTTGCGACGCTTCAGCGCGAAATGAACCGTGTGTTCGAGAACTTCTGGGACCGGGTCGGTAATCTCGACTGGCCCTGGGGAAGCGGTGAGGCAAAGTCCGACATGGTCGAGACCGACAATGCGATCGAGGTCTCGATCGAGCTGCCGGGAATGGAAATGAAGGACATCGAGGTGACGGTTAACGACGACATGCTGACCGTGAAGGGGGAGAAGAGGATCGAGCGTCAGGAAGAGAAGAAGGGATACTATCTGTCCGAGCGCAGCTATGGCGCGATCTACCGGACGATACCGCTGCCCCCCGGCGTGGACGGCGAAAAGGTGCAGGCCTCGTTCAAGAACGGGGTGCTGACCATCCGGCTTCCGCAGACGCCGGAGGCGCAGGCGAAAGTCAAACGCATCGAAGTCAAGAACGGTTGATCCAAACGAGCCAGATGGGCGTCAGATTGCGACGCCCATCCGGCCGAGGTGGGGATCGCCCCCAGCATCCTTCGCCGAAGCTCTGGGGAAAGCTCCGCCGGGGCTAAATTTCAGGGGAAAGCAATGAAACGGCGGACGCTGTTCGAACTGACCCGAGAACAATGGTCGGCGTTGACAGTCTATGAGAAGTTTGAGCAGGCCGTCATCCTTCTCCTCAGCGCCATAATCGCTGTGGTTGTCGTGGCATCCGTCTGGGCTCTCCTGCGCGAAGTGCTGAGCCGGTTGGTCCTCGGCGCGCTCGACCCGCTCGACTTCGCGACCTTCCAGATCGTGTTCGGGATGATCTTCACCGTCGTGATCGCACTTGAGTTCAAGCGCTCCCTTCTGGTAGTAACGCAGCGCCAGTTCGGGATCCTTCAGGTCCGCACGATCATTCTGATTGCGCTGCTTGCGATCACGCGCAAGTTCATCATCCTCGATCTCGGTGAAACGAGCGCGGCCAAGATAGCTGCGCTCGCCGGAGCCGCCCTGGCCCTTGGCGCGATTCACTGGCTGGTGCGTGATCAGGATGCGCGCGAGCAGCTTCAATCTGAAAAATCGGGAGACGCTGTGTGAACGCGCCATTCTTCACCCGCGTGGTTTCAGTCACCGCGGCCGCACTTTTGGTTGTGGCTGCATGGCAGAGTTTCCCGATCCTCAGCGCAATCATGCTTGGCCGCTTCGCCGAGCCCCGCACCGTCGCGCCGAGGGGTGATCTCGCCGCGTCCGAACAGAGTTCGATCGCGATTTTCGAGACGGCGCGCGACAGCGTCGTGTTCATCACGACGGCAGAGCGGGTGGTCGATCCCTGGACGCGAAACGCCTACGACGCGCCGAGCGGCAGCGGGTCAGGATTCGTCTGGGATGAGCTTGGCCATGTGGTGACGAACAACCATGTCATCGCGGCCGCCAGCGGCGCGATCGTTCGGTTGGCGGATGGTCGCGCTTTTCCCGCACGCCTCGTCGGACGTGCGCCAGAGCACGATCTGGCGGTACTGCATATCGGTGTCGGCGCGGGCCGGCCGGCGCCGATATCGGTGGGGACCAGTAGGGATTTGCGTGTCGGTCAGAACGTCTTCGCCATTGGCAACCCGTTCGGTCTCGACTGGACGATGACGACGGGGATCGTTTCGGCTCTCAACCGCGAGTTGCCAGACGACGGCGGGCGACCGATCCGGGGGCTGATCCAGACCGATGCGGCCATCAACCCTGGCAATTCCGGGGGGCCTCTCCTCGACAGCGCTGGTCGCCTGATCGGTGTTAACACCGCCATCTATAGTCCGTCTGGCGGCAGCGCCGGTATTGGCTTCGCGGTGCCGGTCGACACGGTTAATCGTGTCGTGCCGCAGTTGATCGCTCGCGGTCGTTACGCGCCACCGAACCTCGGTATCCAGGTCGACCCGCGAGTCGATGCGGCCCTCGCAGGCAATGGCGCCGCTGGAGTCCTCGTGCTCGGGATCGACCCCAAAGGTCCGGCCGCCCAAGCGGGTCTCATACCGACACGCGTTGTATCCGATGGACGAATTGTAGTAGGCGACCGCATCGTCGGCCTTGGCGATTCCAAGATCGATGATACCTCGGATTTGATCGCCGCATTGGAAAGGTACATCCCCGGCAATACGGTAGATTTACTTATTACTCGTGGAGGCCAACAGCTTCGTGTTGCAATTGCGCTCGGCAGTTCCTCTTAGGGTCCTTTCTGATTGGGATGGCTGACGTCACGCTACTGGTTCTGGTCTCACTGAACCGCTTCGGAATTGCCGGAGGCCAGTTTCATCAAATTGTGCTGCCATGGGCGTGTTCGCGTCGTGCGGCGGCGCGCCATTTCGGCGTGAGCGAGAGCTTTGCGGTCAAGCTGCTTCAGCGGGCGAGCAAGCTGAAGACGCTGCGTCCCGCACGCCAGGGGCGCCCGGCCGGGAGCAGGTTGGATACGCACGGCGCCTTCCTGGTGGCGCAGGTCGAGGCGAGGCCCGACATCACGATGCCGGAGCCGGCCGCCCGGCTGGTCGCGGCGACGGGTGTCGGCGCGGCGCCGGCGGTTCTGTCGCGCTTCCTGTGCCGGCGGGGCTTCACATATAAAAAGCGCTGATGGCATCGGAATGCGCACGCGCGGACATTGCTGAGCAGCGCCATCTCTGGATCACGCGCTGCCAGCCGCTGATGCGGCTCGAACCTCATCGGCTCGTCTTCATCGACGAGACGGCGATCACCACCAAGATGGTTCGGCTGCGCGGCCGCAGCCCCCGCGGCGAGCGGTTGCCGGCGTCGGCCCCCTTCGGACACTGGCGCACACAGAGCTTCAGCGCAGGCCTGCGCTGCCACGGCCTGACCGCGCCGTGGATCATCGACAAGGCGATGGATCGCATCGCCTTCGACCTCTACGTCGAGACCCAGCTCGCCCCGACCCTGTTGTAGGGCAACGTCGTCTGGACTGCGCCCGGTCCGTTAGACACCGCCGACCTATCCTTTGAGCATAGGAGGTTGATCATAAGTTCGCAGAGATTTGCGCCGGAGTTCAAGGAGGAGGCGGTCAGGCAGGTCGTCGAGCGGAGTTACTCCGTACCCGATGTAGCTGCACGCCTGGGCTTTTCGGCCCACAGCCTATACAAGTGGGTCAAGGCGGTTTCGCCTGACCGATCCGAGCAGCAGACGAAGGAGCTGCTGGAAGCCAGGAGCGAGATGCTTCGCTTGCGGGCTGAGATGCGTCGGGTCGAGGAGGAGCGCGATCTGCAAAAAAAAGCCGCGCGGTACTTTGCCAGGCAACCCGAGTGAAGTACCGCTTTATGAATGAGCACCGGCATGACTATGCCGTCACGCTGATGTGCCGTGTCCTGCGGGTTGCCAGGGCCGGATTTCATGCTTGGCTTCATGCCCCGGTATCGGATCGCGACATCGAGGATGCCCGATTGCTGGAGCTCATCCGGCACTCCCATGCGGGCAGTCATTAGATTTATGGGGCTCGCCGGGTGTTCGGCGACCTGCGGGAAGTCGGCGAAACCTGCGGCCTGCACCGTGTCGAGGGGCTCATGCGACGCCACAAGATCCGGGCCGTCCGCGGCTACAGGAAGCCCCGGGCGTTTACCGGTCGTCCGTCCCTCATCGCGCCCAATCACTTGCAGCAAGCGTTCACCGTCGACGCACCCAACAAGGTCTGGGTTACCGACATCCGGACCTGGCAGGGCTGGCTGTACCTGGCCGTGGTGCTGGACCTATAAGCTCGTAAGGTGGTGGGCTGGTCGATGAAACCGACGCTGAGCCGCGAACTGGCGCTGGATGCCCTCCTCATGGCGGTCTGGGACCGCAAGCCCGACGGACGCGTCTTGGTGCAATCCGACCAGGGAAGCCAATATGGCAGCGACGACTTCAAGCGGTTCTGCGCCGCCCATTCGCTCGACACCAGCATGAGCAGGCGCGGCAACTGCTGGGACAACGCGGTGGCCGAATCCTTCTTCAGCAGCCTGAGAAAGGAACGCATCCAGAAACGCATCTACCAGACCCGCGCCTTGGCCCGCGCCGACATCTTCGACTACCTTGAGACGTTCTACAACCGAACCCGCCGCCACAGCCATCTCGGCAGCATCAGTCCCGAGGCGTTCGAACGCGCATCGGCGTGAGACTCGGCTTTGTCCGCGAAACCGGGGACCGTCCAGTAGCCCGATGGCGTCCACGAAACTCGGGGCTATTCATTGTGAGCATCGTTGAGGCCGACGGCCATCTGCATCTCATCGAAGTTTGCTAAGCGGCCGAGGCCAGAATGCCAGAATGCCAAAACTCGGGCATGATCCCTTGCTGGGCGCACGTGGCGTTTACCGCAGCCCCGGTCCGCTGCGCCGTGCTTCAAGAGCGCGAAGCTTGCCGCGACTGTGAGCAAGCCGCGGCCTGATCCTGGCGACTTCGGCCGGATCGGCCCGCGGAATGGGCAGGCCTTTCCCCGCTTTCTCGGATTTCTTGCCGTAGTGGAAATCCGCAGTGTCGTCGGTCGCGTGTCCCATCAGCGCAGCGATGATGGCGCATCCGAGATCGTATTCCTCCTCGGTGCGGGCGTTTCCGAGATAGAAGGCCTTGAGCCTGCCCGAAAAGACATGGCGGGTAGTATAAGGCGTCGGGCGGTTCTTGCGGAACAGGAGCCTGGTGATCGCGCGCATGACCTCCTCTATGCGCTTCAGCAGTGACTGGTAGACCTTGCGAGGCAAAGCGTTGACCCGATTGGCCCAGTTTACGATATTGTCGCGATGGTCCTGGGACAGGTTGCCGAAGACGAGCGTCCTTTTCGGGCCGTGGGCGCGCCCGTTCCCCCGCTTGGCATTCGGCACGATCATGACCAACGCCCTGCCCTCAATCCTGATCTCCGTCTCATGCCATTCGATCGGCCTCAGGCCGCAGAGCAGGTTCGCCTTGAAGAAGGCGCTGAAATCCGAGGCGTAGCGAGACCGCAGCCCTTGCGCCTTGGCCAGGATGCTTTCCGAGGCCTCGTCGGTCAGCGCCCTGGCCTTCGCGGCAGAGGTACGAAGCGGAAGCTTGGGCTTTCCCCTGCCGCCAGCCGCTGACCCATCTGCATGAGCAACAGCAGCAACAGCGACGGTCTTGCCCCTGGATTCCTTGAGCAGCTTCAGTGCTTCAGGCAAACTTGGGGGAGGACGATCCGACAGCCGCTGCAATTGGAATTCCAGGGCAAACGTCGTCGCAGCGCGGTATTGCCGGAACGAGCGGGGCCTGAGCTGGTCTTGCTGCACCAGAAGCCATTCCACAAACGCGACGGCCTTCAGCTTGGGGCTTTGGAGTTCCTTCTGAGCACGCAGCCAGAGCTGCCGAAAGCGCTTGGCGTAAGCGATTTCTGTCTCTTCCCTCCGTGTCGGATCTGCCGAACTCATGATGTACACCCCCGTTACTCCGGTGTTACGCGAATGAAAATGCTGGACCGGCCAGACTGTGTCAACGGCGGTCGGATTCCAGGCCAGCGTGGCGGAGTAAAAGCAGGCCACTGGCGTTGGGGAGCGGCGGATATGG
>QFQY01000009.1 GCA_003248805.1 Chelatococcus sp.
GCGCCTGCTCGATCTGCGCGTCGTTGGTCGGCTCGAAATCGCGGAACTCGACGCCGGTCTCGGCCTTGAACTTCTCGGCGCCGGCAAACACGCCCTCGTTGAAGGATTTGTCGAATTTGCCGCCCTTGTCATAGACGATAGCCGGCTTGATCGCGGTCTGCGCCAGGGCCGGCAGGGCGGACAGAACGGCGCCGGCCAGCGCCGTCGCGAGAGACAAAAACCGCATTCGCGTTCCCCTGTGATGGTCGGATGCCGTTGACCGGACCTCGATGGCGACAGGATGGCACGGGCCGCCAGCCTGGCCAAGCCGTCCTCTCCCGGAACACGCCGCCACCCCGGATGCACGCGCGGGACGGAGATGGATTGCGAGCCGGCTCCCGCGGGCGTAACCCTCATCGCATGATGCTGGACGATGACGAGATCGAACGCTACGCGCGCCATCTGGTGCTGCCCGAGATCGGCGGCCCGGGGCAGCAGCGGCTGAAGAACGCGCGTGTCCTCGTCGTCGGGGCCGGCGGCCTCGGCGCGCCGCTGCTGCAGTATCTGGCGGCGGCGGGCGTGGGCAAGATCGGCATCGTCGACGACGACGTCGTCTCTCTCTCTAACCTGCAGCGTCAGACCATCTACGGCACGAACGACATCGGCGCACACAAGGCGGTCGTCGCGGCCGATTTCATCCGCCGGCTCAACCCGCATGTCGTGGTCGAGGAGCATGTCACGCGTCTCGACCCCCACAACGCCCGCGCGCTGATCGCCTTCTACGACGTCGTCGCCGAGGGCTCCGACAATTTCGCCACGCGCTATGCCGTGTCCGACGCCTGCTTCCACGAGCGCAGGCCGGTGGTGATGGGCGCCCTCGGCCGCTTCGACGGCTCGCTGACGACGATCCGGGCGCATGAGACGGCACCGGACGGAAGCCCCAACCCGACCTGGCGCTGCCTCTTTCCGGACGCGCCGCCGCCGGGCGCGATCCCGACCTGCGCGGAAGCCGGCGTGCTCGGCGCGCTGCCCGGCGTCGTCGGCTCGCTGATGGCCCTGGAGGTGGTCCGCGCGATCACCGGCTTCGGCGAGCCGCTCGTCGGCAAGCTCCTGCTGATCGACGCGCTGACCATGCGCTTCGAGACGCTGCGCTACGCCTGGGACGAGACCAACGCCCTCAACGGCACGTCCGTCGAGGCAGGTGCCTGAAGCGATGTCGGAGAGCTGGCGCGACGTCGTCGATCTCTATGAGCGCCACGCCCTCGCCTTCGACGGCGAACGCGGCCGGACGCTGATGGAGCGGTCCTGGCTGGAGCGCTTCCTGGCGCTTCTGCCGGAACAGGCCGAGGTGCTCGACATCGGCTGCGGCTCGGGCGAGCCGCTGGCCGCCCATCTCGTCGGCAGGGGCTGCCGCCTGACGGGGATCGATTCCTCGGCCACGCTCATCGGCCTCTGCCGCCGGCGCTTCCCGAAGCATGACTGGCACGTCGCCGACATGCGCGGTCTCGCCTTGGGCCGCAAGTTCGACGGATTACTCGCCTGGGACAGCTTCTTCCATCTGCGGGCGGACGATCAGCGCGCGATGTTCCCGGTCTTCCGCGAGCACGCGGCGGCGGGCGCCGCGCTCATGTTCACGAGCGGCCCCGCCGGCGGCGAGGCTCTCGGCAGCTATCGGGGCGAGACGCTCTATCATGCCAGCCTCGATCCGCAGGAGTATGCGGACCTGCTCGGCGCGGCCGGGTTCGACGTCGTCGCCTATCGCCCGGACGACGCCGAATGCGGCGGCCACACGGTCTGGCTCGCGCGCTTCGCCGGCGCCTGAGGCGGAATCAGCCCTGCTTTTTGGCCTCGATCACGTCGAAGAGCTGCGCCGCGAGGTCGGGACCGCCGAGCTTCTTGATCGCGCGCACGCCGGTCGGGGCGGTGACGTTGATCTCGGTGAGCTTGCCGTGGATCACGTCGATGCCAACGAGCAGCAGGCCGCGCTCGCGCAGCGCCGGGCCGATCGCCTCGCAGATTTCGAGCTCCTTCTTCGACAGGTCCGTCGGGCGGGCGGCGCCGCCGCGCACCATGTTGGCGCGCAGGTCGCCGACCGCCGGCACGCGGTTGACCGCGCCCGCCGCCTCGCCGTCGATCAGAATGATGCGCTTGTCGCCTTCGGTGACCTCCTTGATGAAGGCCTGCACCACCCAGGGCTCGCGGAAGAGGTTGCTGAACAGGTCGAAGAGCGAGCCGAAATTCGGGTCCGTCTTGCTCGTCTTGAACACGGTCGCGCCGCCATGGCCGTAGAGCGGCTTCATCACGATTTCGCCGAATTCGTCGCGGAACGCCTCGATTTCGGCCCGGTCGCGCGTGATCAGCGTCGGCGGCATCAGCTCGGGGAAATGCGTGACGAACAGCTTCTCGGGCGCATTGCGGACGTGGAAGGGGTCGTTGACCACCAGCGTCTTCGGATGGACGCGCTCCAGCATATGAGTGGTCGAGACATAGGCCATGTCGAAGGGCGGGTCCTGCCGCAGCAGGATGACGTCCAGCGTCGAGAGGTCGATCCGCTCGGCCGCCCCGGCGGTGAAGTGGTCGCCCTCGACGTCGCGAACCGTGACCGGGCGCATCGGTGCCGTCACCTTGCCGTCGCGCATGGAGAGCTGGTCGGGCGTGTAGGTATAGAGGGTGTGCCCGCGCGCCTGCGCTTCCAGCATCAGTGCGAAGCCGGTGTCGCCCGCGGTCCGGAGGCGCTCGATCGGATCCATCTGGATGGCGACGGTGAGGCTCATGGCAAACGTTCCCTGACGGCCGCGTCCCGCGCGGCGCGCTCTTATCGGCCCGTCGGGCTCGGGACCGCAAGAGGCGGGAGCCGCGTCACAGGATGAGCGCGAAGGCGCCGGGCACATGGCGCGGCCAGCGGCGCGGGGCGAGGAAGACCGCATCGGCGCGCAGATGGTGGTCCATCGCCCAGGGATTGCGCGCCAGCCATTGCCGGATGCGGGCCTCCACCAGGCGCCGCTTCTCGGCCGTGATGGCGCCGAGCGCATCCTCCATCCGGCCGCGGGCCTTCACCTCGACGAAGGCGATCGTCGTCCCGCGTTTCATCACGAGGTCGATCTCGCCGCCCTTGCCGCCGAAACGGCGGTCCAGCAGCCGGTAGCCCTTGGCGGACAGCCAGAGGATCGCGAGCCATTCCGAGCGGCGGCCGGTGGCGCCGGAGCGCCTGGCGCGCCGGCTGCGGCCGTCGCCGCTCATTCGCTCTCGCGGGTCAGTTCGAGGGCCCGCGCATAGACCTTGCGCCGCGGCACGCCGGTCTGGGCGGCGACCTGCGCCACCGCCTCCTTGAGCGAGAGGCTTTCCAGCGCCGTCTTCAGCCGTTCGTCGAGCGCATCCTCCGCCGGCAGCAGCGCCTCGGCGCCGGGCGGGCCGATGATGACGACGATCTCGCCGCGCGCTTCTTCCTGCTCGCCATAATGCCGGGCGAGCTCCGGCAGCGTCCCGCGCCGCACCGTTTCGTGAAACTTCGTGAGCTCGCGCGCCACGGCGCCGGGCCGGGCGCCGAGCACCGCGGCCGCATCCGTCAGCATCTCGGCGAGCCGGCGCGGCGATTCGAAGAAGACGAGCGAGCCTGGGATGGCGGCGAGCTCGGTCAGGCGTGTGCGCCGCGCCGCGGCCTTCGGCGGCAGGAAGCCTTCGAAGAAGAAGCGGTCGGTCGGCAGGCCGGCCAGCACCAGCGCCGCGAGCACGGCCGAGGGGCCTGGCACGCCGGTCACCGGCAGGCCCTCGGCGACCACCTCCGCGACCAGCTTGAAGCCGGGATCGGAGACGAGCGGCGTGCCGGCGTCGGAGATCAGGGCGAGCTTGCCGCCCTCCCGCAGTTTCGCCAGCACCTTGGGCCGCATCTGCTCGGCATTGTGCTCGTGATAGGGGTAGAGCGGCGTCGAGATGCCGTAATGCGCCAGCAGCGTCTTGGAGGTGCGCGTGTCCTCCGCCAGGACCGCGTCGGCGGCCGCCAGCGTCGCCAGGGCCCTAAACGAGATGTCGCGCAGATTGCCGATCGGCGTTGCGACGATATGCAGCCCGGGCGCCAGCGGCTCCGCCTCGGCGCGCAGCCCGAAAGCGGTGTAGCTGGATGATCCGGGTGAGGCGGGAGGAAGGGACGACATCGTGCGAAACTGCCACAGCCAAGGCTCTGCCGCCACGCCGCCGGCCGGCAAGACAGAGTTAACAACTTGAAAATACACTGCCGCACTGGCAGGAGAGTCCCCCGGCGAGGGGGCTGGGCCGCCGGATATGGGCGTGCCGTCCGGTCCGGATCAACACTGGAGAACCGCCCGTGTCGCGCCATCGGCAACTCGCACCGAACCGTCGGACGTTCTTTCACGGCCTCGCGGCGGTCTCGGCCGTCACATTGGGCGGTTGCGCCGGCGGCACGTCCGGGCTTCCCGGCTTCGAGGGCGGCGGCGCCTCGGCGCCGGCCGAGGGCACAGGCCAGACCATCGGAACCGGCAAGGTCCGCGTCGGCCTGATTCTGCCGCTGAGCGCCGAGGGCCAGGGCGGCACGGTCGGCAATTCGCTGAAGAACGCCGCCGAAATGGCTCTCGCCGAATTCCCGAACGCGGATCTGACGCTGCTGGTCAAGGACGATCGCGGCACGCCGCAGGCGGCCCAGGCCGCGGCGCAGGAGGCGCTGCGCGAGGGCGCCGAACTCATCATCGGCCCGCTCTTCGCGCCCTCCGTCCAGGCGGTGGGGCAGGTCGCGCGCGCTGCCAACCGGCCGGTGATCGCTTTTTCCAGCGACAACAACGTCGCCTCGCGCGGCGTCTATCTTCTGTCGTTTCCGCCGGAGAACGACGTCGACCGCGTCATCGCCTATGCCTCGCAGCAGGGCCGCCGTTCCTTCGCGGCCCTCGTGCCGGACACGGCCTATGGCAAGGTCGTGGAAGCCGCCTTCCAGCAGGCCGTCGCCGCACGCGGCGGGCGCGTCGTGGTGATCGAGCGCTTCGGGGCCGATCAGGCCGGCATGCGCGCCTCGGTCGAGCGGCTGGTGCCCGCCCTGCGGCAGGCCGATGCGCTGTTCGTGCCGGCCGCGGCCGACACCATGCCGGCGCTGGGCACGGTCCTGCAGCAGGCCGGCTTCGATCCGACCAAGGTGAAGCCGCTCGGCACGGGCGTGTGGAACGACGCCGGCGTGGCCCGGGTCCCGGCGATCCAGGGCGGCTGGTTCGCCTCGCCGGACACCGCCGGCTTCAACGCCTTCGCCGGCCGCTACCAGCAGCGCTTCAACAGCGCGCCGACGCGCACCGCCACGCTGGCCTATGACGCGGTCTCGCTCGCGGCCGCGCTCGCCCGCACGCAAGGGTCGCAGCGCTTCTCCGAGGCCGTGCTCACCAATGCCTCGGGCTTCGCCGGTGCCGATGGCGTATTCCGCTTCAGGCCCGACGGGCAGGTGGAGCGCGGCCTCGCCGTGCTCGAACTGCGCAACGGCCAGATCGTGACGATCAACGCCGCGCCCCGCGATCTCGGGCCGCGCACGCAGTAAGCCCCGCCGTCAGGCTCGGGCTTGACCCGAGCATCTCGTGCCAGCTGGTCGTGAGGGTCTCGGGCTGCGTTTCGCTCCGCCCGAGCATGATCGCGTCGGCTACGCCGCCAGATCCGCCACCACCGCGTCGAGCAGCAGCGCGCCGTCGGGCGAGCAGGCCAGCCTGCCGCCGGGTCGGTGCAGCAGCAGCCCGTCCGCGATCAGGCTGTCGACGCGCTTCGGATCGAGAGCCCGGCCGGACAGGGCGCGGAACCGCTCCGGATCGATGCCTTCCACCAGCCTCAGCCCCATCAGCAGGTATTCGTCGCCCTGCGCCTCGGTGCTGAGGCGCTCGTCCTCGACGAGCGCATGCCCCTCCGCCTCGACGCGGTCGAGCCAGAGCTCGGGCCGCTTCTCGGTCGAATGCGCCATCCGGCCCTCGGCCGTGACGAGCCGGCCATGGGCGCCCGGGCCGATGCCGGCATATTCGCCATAGCGCCAGTAGACGAGGTTGTGCCGGCATTCCGCGCCGGGGCGCGCGTGATTGGAGATCTCGTAGACGGGCAGCCCGTGCCTGGCGGTGACCTCCTGCGTCACCTCGTAGAGCGCCGCGCCCGCATCCGGATCGGGGATGGCGAGCTTGCCGGCCTTGAACAGCCGCTCGAACATCGTGTCGGGCTCGATGGTGAGCTGATAGAGCGAGAGATGCTCCGCCGCGTGGCTGATCGCCAGTTCGAGTTCGTCCCGCCACAGGGCCGGCGTCTGGTCGACCGAGCGGGCATAGATCAGGTCGAAGGAGTAGCGCTCGAAATATTTCCGCGCGATGCCGACCGCCTCCAGCGCCTCGCTCGCGCTGTGCATGCGACCCAGCGCCTTGAGGTCGGCATCGTTCAGCGCCTGCACGCCGAGCGAGACGCGGTTGACGCCCGCCGCCCGGAAATCGCGGAAGCGCCCGGCCTCGACGCTGGTCGGATTGGCCTCCAGCGAGACTTCGCAGTCGGGATCGACGGTCCAGTGCTCGGCGATGGCGTCGAGGATGGCGCCGACCGTGCGCCCTTCCATCAGCGAGGGCGTGCCGCCGCCGAAGAAGATCGAGGACACCGTCCGGCCGGGTGCCAGCGCGGCCCGATGCGCGATCTCGCGCCGGAAGGCCGCGACATAGCGCGCCTGGTCGGGCGGCTGCAGCCGGACATGGCTGTTGAAGTCGCAATAGGGGCACTTCGCCAGGCAGAACGGCCAGTGCACATAGACCGCGAACCCCGCATCCGCGGTCGGATGCGAAGGCGCGAGAGGCCGCTCGGCGAGGGCGGCCGGCGCGCTCACGCCGGTGTCCTCAGGCAGGCGGCGGCGAGGTCCCGGAAGGCGCGGGCGCGATGGGACAGCGCGTCGTCGACGCCGCTCTTCACGGTGCTCGACATCTCCGCGAAGGTCTGGTCGTAGCCGTCGGGCTGGAAGATGGGGTTGTAGCCGAAGCCGCCGCTGCCGCGCGGCTGGTCGACGATCGTGCCGAAGACGCGGCCCTCGAACAGCTCCTCATGCCCGTCCGGCCAGGCGATCACCAGCGCCGAGACGAAATGCGCGCGCCGCTTCTCGGGCGTGGTCGCGCCGCGCTTGGCCATCTCGGCCAGCACCCGCGCCATGGCCGGCTTGAAGTCCTTCCCCGGCCCCGCCCAATTGGCCGAGAACAGGCCGGGCGCCCCGTCGAGCGCGTCGACGCACAGCCCCGAATCGTCGGAGAGCGCCGGCAGGCCGGACGCTGTCGCCGCCGCATGCGCCTTGATCGCCGCGTTCTCGGAGAACATGTAGCCCGTCTCGTCGGGCTCGGGCAGGCCGAGCTCGCCGGCCGAGGTCAGCTCGATCCCGTAGGGCGCCATCAGCTCGCGCATTTCCACGAGCTTGCCCTTGTTGTGGGTCGCGATCACGACCTTGCCGGTCAGGATGCGGTGTTCCGTCGTCATTCCGGGCTCCATGCCTCTCGTCATTGCGAGGAGCGAAGCGACGAAGCAATCCAGAAGCGGCGCCCCCCTGTGAGGCTGGATTGCTTCGCTACGCTCGCAATGACGGCGGGGGTTACGCGACCGCGGCCTTCTGCAGCTCGACGAGCCTGCCCACGCCGCCCTTGGCGAGCTTCAGCAAGGCCATCAGCTCGTCCTCGGAGAAGGGCGCGCCCTCGGCCGTGCCCTGCACCTCGACGAGCCCGCCCGTGCCGGTGATGACGAAGTTCGCGTCGGTCTGCGCACCCGAATCCTCGATATAGTCGAGGTCGATCACGGGCGTGCCCGCGACGATGCCGCAGGAAACCGCCGCGACGTGGTCCTTGAGCGGGTTCGCGCCCTTCAGCATGCCGCGCGCCTCCATCCACTTCAGCGCGTCGTGCAGGGCGACCCAGGCGCCGGTGATCGAGGCCGTGCGGGTGCCGCCATCGGCCTGGATGACGTCGCAATCGACCACGATCTGGCGCTCGCCGATGGCGGTGAGATCGACGACGGCGCGAAGCGACCGGCCGACGAGGCGCTGGATTTCCTGCGTGCGCCCCGAGGGCTTGCCGGAGGTCACCTCGCGGCGGGTGCGCTCATGGGTGGCGCGCGGCAGCATCGAGTACTCGGCCGTCACCCAGCCCTTGCCGGTGCCGCGCAGCCAGGGCGGCCCCTTTTCCTCGACGGTCGCGGCGCAGAGCACCTTCGTCTCGCCGAAGGTCACCATGCAGGAGCCCTCGGCATAGCGCACGACGCCGCGTTCGAGCGTGACTTTGCGCATCTCGTCGGCGGCGCGTTTGGAGGGTCGCATGGTGATGTCCTGCTGTCTGGAAGTCGCCGGCTTGTAGGCGTTCGGGGCGGCAGCGGCAAGGCGAGCCGGCAGGCGGGGCTCGCGATCTCGCATCGGCGGCCTTGATTGCGGAGGCCGGCGGCACGACACTATCATGAGAACGGAGGTTAGCCCGCTGTCGCCGACATGATCGCCCATACGCCGCGCCCGGATTCGTCGAGTCCCCTGGTCGAGACCGACCAGCGCTCCCGCGAGATCTTCCGCCAGATCGTCGAGGGCTACATGGCCACGGGCGAGCCGGTGGGCTCGCGCAATATCGCGCGCCTGCTGCCGATGGCGCTGTCGCCGGCGACCGTGCGCAACGTCATGACCGATCTGGAGCTCGCGGGCCTGATCTATGCGCCGCACACCTCCGCCGGGCGCCTGCCCACGGAACGGGGCCTGCGCTTCTTCGTCGATGCGATGATGGAGGTCGGCAACCTCACCTCGGACGAGCGCGCCCGCATCGAGGCGCAGATGAAGGCCGGTGCCTCGCAGCGCACCCTCGACGCGACCCTCGCGGAAGCCTCCGCCGTCCTCTCCGGCCTGTCGCGGGGCGCGGGCGTCGTCGTGACGACCAAGGCCAACGCGCGGCTCAAGCATATCGAGTTCGTCAGGCTCGATCCGACCCGCGCCCTCGTCGTGCTGGTCGCCGAGGACGGCACGGTCGAGAACCGCCTGCTCGCGCTGCCGCCCGGCCTGCCCGCCTCGGCGCTGACGGAAGCCGCGAATTTTCTCAACGCGCGCATCCTCGGCAAGACGCTGGGCGAGTTGCGCGCCGAGGTCGGCGAGCATCGCGCCGTGATGGAGCGCGAGCTCGACGTGCTGACGGCGCGGCTGGTCGAGAGCGGCATCGCGACGCCGTCGGGCCCGACGAGCGACCGCCACCTCATCGTGCGCGGCCAGGCGAACCTCCTCGACGATCTGAAGGCGCAGGAGGATCTGGAGCGCATCCGCCTGCTCTTCGACGATCTCGAGACGCAGACGGACGTCATCGACCTGCTCTCGCGGGCCGAGGACGGCGACGGCGTGCGCATCTTCATCGGCTCGGAGAACAAGCTGTTCTCGCTCTCCGGCTCCTCGATGATCGCCGCACCGTTCCGCGATGCCGAGCAGCGCATCGTCGGCGTCGTCGGCATCATCGGCCCGACGCGGCTGAACTATGCCCGCATCGTCCCCATGGTCGATTATACGGCCAGGGTGGTCGGCCGGTTGATCGACGGAAAGCCGCGCTGACGCGCGTCGCGCCGCAGCAGCGTTCTTCCTCATCCTCGCCGAAAAACGACGGCGCTCGTCTCTTGCGCCGCCGGGCGCTGTGGGCAGAATGCCGGCCATGATGGATCCCGTCCGCCATGCCGAGCAGGCGACCGGCCGGCGACAGTCGTCGCTGGTCGATCTCTGGTCCAGGGTCGGCTTCGCCGCTGCGCTGAGCGAGGTCACGGGCCCGCATGTCTACCGCTACGGCGCGCTTCCGGTGCCGACCGTGGCGGTGACGCTCTATGACGTTCGCCGCCATGTGCTGATCGAGGACGGCCGCGTCCGGCGCGATGCCAGCGTGCCGGCCGGGCGCTTCCGCATCGGCCAGCCCGGCCGCGAGGTGGTCGTCGACGCCGTGCCGGCCGTCTCCTCTGGCGACCTGCTGCTGATGTATTTCGGCGACCGCCTGCTGACCGAGGTCGGCTCGGCCTACGGGCTCGCCGGCCCCGTCGCGCTGGCCGATCGCGTCTGGGACGTCGAGGATCCTTTCCTCGCGCTCTCGGCGCGCAGGCTCTTCGAGGCGAGCGAGGCGGCGCGCGCCGGCCATGGGCTGCTCGCCGAACAGCTCGCGCTGACGCTCGCCTTCCACGTCGCCGATCGCTACGGCACGCCCGATCCGGCGCGGCTGGAGCCGCCGGGCGCCCTGCGCAAGGGCACGCTCGATCGTGTCGTCGCCTTCATCCGCGCCGATCCGGCGGCGGCGATCACGCTGTCCGACCTCGCCGGCCTCGCCGGGCTGGGGCCGTCGCAGTTCCTGCGCGCCTTCAAGCGCTCGACGGGCATGACCCCGCATCGCTTCCTCCTGCGCGAGCGGGTCGCCATCGCCGAGGAGATGCTGGCGCGTTCCTCCCTGCCGCTGGCCGAGATCGCGATCGCCTGCGGATTTTCCTCGCAGTCGCATCTCGGGACGGCGTTCCGCGCGGCGACCGGCACGACCCCCGCGCGCTATCGCAGGTACAACGGCGACTAGAGCCGGATCCAATCGGATCGACTCGATCTGATTGGTGAATCCGTCTCTCACTTTGGGATAGGGGCCGTTTTGCCGATCAGCTTGAGGTGCAAGCTGATCGGAACGCGCTCTAACGCCGAATTTCTGACAAATCCTCCGGATCGCCGCCGATTTTCTGGGAGACCGGCGCCAGCCGGCCGGAGCATCTTGCGCGCCGCGCCGCCCGTTCGCCTGAAGACGGGGGCGAGGGAGAACATCCATGGCGACCTCGACCGAACCCGCCGCCCCGGCGGACAGCAGCCTCACGGCCTTCTACGCCGACATGACCACCCCGGAGCGGCGCACCTTCTGGGCCTGTGCCGCCGGCTGGGCGCTCGACGGCATGGATTTCATGATCTACCCGCTGGTGATCGGCACGATCATCAAGCTCTGGAACGTCGACGCCGGCGTCGCCGGGCTCGCGGTCACGGTCACCTTGCTCGCTTCGGCCCTCGGTGGCTGGGTCGCCGGCTACCTGGCCGACCGCATCGGCCGGGTCCTGACCCTGCAGATCACGATTCTCTGGTTTTCCGTGTTCTCGCTGGTCTGCGCCGTCGCGCAGGACTTCAACCAGCTCCTCGTGGCGCGCGCCCTGCTCGGCTTCGGCTTCGGCGGCGAATGGGCGGCCGGCGCCGTGCTGATGGGCGAGGCGATCCGCGCCGAATATCGCGGCCGCGCCGTCGGTTCGATCCAGTCCGGCTGGGCCGTGGGCTGGGGTCTCGCCGTGCTGATCCAGGCGGTGCTCTTCTCCTGGCTGCCGCCCGAGACCGCGTGGCGCTGGATGTTCGTGATCGGCGCCACCCCCGCGCTCCTCGTCTTCTATCTGCGCCGCTATGTCGAGGAGCCGGCGATCTCGGCGCAGACTCGCGCGCGCCAGGCCGCCACCGGTGACCGCCCGGCGATCTGGGAGATCTTCAAGGGGCCCATCCTGAAGACGACGATCCTCGCCTCGCTCGTCGCCACGGGCTGCCAGGGCGGCTACTACGCCATCACCACCTGGCTGCCGCGCTTCCTCACCACCGAGCGCAATCTCTCCATCGTCGGGTCCACCGGCTATCTGGCGGCGCTGATCGTCGGCTCCTTCGTCGGCTATCTCGTCGGCGCCTGGCTCGCGGACAAGATCGGCCGGCGCAAGCTCTTCCTGGTGTTTTCGATCGGGGCGATCGTCGTCGTTCTGGCCTATACGCAGCTTCCGCTTTCCAACCAGGTGCTGTGGGTGCTCGGCTTCCCGCTCGGCTTCTTCGCCTCGGGCTATTTCTCGGGCATGGGCGCCTTCCTGACCGAGCTCTATCCGACCCGGCTGCGGGGCTCCGGCCAGGGCTTCTGCTACAATTTCGGCCGCGGCGTCGGCGCGCTCTTCCCGGCGCTCGTGGGCTATCTCTCCGCCTCGATGTCGCTGGCCTCCGCGATCGCGATCTTCGCGGTGGGGGCGTATGTGCTGTTCTTCGCGGCCGCTTTCGCCTTGCCTGAAACCCGCGGCCGGGAGCTCCATGCCGATGACTGAGACGACCACCGCCCCGGCCTGCCCGGGACCGGACCCGCATCCGCGCGGCCCCACCCGCTTTCGGATGCCGGCCGGCGCGGTCGACACCCACGCCCATGTCATCGGCGGCCCTCCCGACTATCCCTTCGTCGCGACGCGCAGCTACACCCCGCCGCCGGCGCCGCCGGCATCCTATCTGGCGATGCTGAACGCCACGGGAGCGACCTATGGCGTGCTCGTGCAGGTCAGCGTCCACGGCACCGACAACCGGCTCATGCTGGAGACGCTGCGCGCCCATCCGCGAAGGCTGCGCGGCATCTGCGTCGTGCCGCCCGATATCGGCGACGCGCAGAAGGCCGAGCTCGCCGAAGCCGGCGTGGTCGGCATGCGCTTGAACGTGCTCTATGGCGGCGGCCAGGGCTTCGAGGACCTGGAGCGCTATGGCGCGCTCGCCAAGGAGATGGGCTGGCATCTCCAGTTCCTCGTCGACGCGCGCGACCTGACGGCGCTGGCGCCGCGCCTGTCGCGCCTGCCCGTGCCCTTCGTGGTCGATCACTGGGGCCATTTCCCGACGACGCGCGGGCTAGACGATCCGGGTTTCCGGACGCTGCTCGGCCTCGTCCGGGACGGCGCCTGGGTCAAGCTTTCGGGCGCCTATCGCAACTCGGTCGAGGCCTTGCCCTATGCCGACACGATCCCCTTCGCGCGGGCGCTCCACGCGGCCGCGCCGGAGCGCTGCGTCTGGGGCTCGGACTGGCCGCATGTCGCGCAGTGGAACCCGATGCCGAATGTCGGCGATCTGCTCGATCTGCTCGCCGACTGGGTGCCGGATGCGCAGGCCCGCGACCGCGTGCTCGCCGACAACGCGCAGGCGCTTTACGGCTTTCCGCCCGTGCCCCGTCCGGGCGGCTGAGTCGGGACGATTTGGCATGGGCGCCGTCCCGCGCTAACTCTGCGGCGAATCCGAACGTCGCCCGATGGGCGCATCCCTCGCCGCAGAGCCGCCAAGAGACAGCCAAGAGCCCCCGATGACCGATCAGCTGCCCGACCGCCTCTCCGTCAATCCCGACAGCCCCTATTACGACGAGCAGGTGCTCGCCCGCGACATCGGCATCCGCTTCAAGGGGACCGAGAAGACCAATGTCGAGGAGTATTGCGTCTCCGAAGGCTGGATCAAGGTCGCGGCCGGCAACGCCAAGGATCGCTTCGGGCGGCCGATGACGATCACGCTCAAGGGCCCGGTGGAGCCCTATGTGAAGGCCGCGAAGGAAGGCTGATCGCCGCCTTCCGCCCGGCGCCTCGGCGCGGATCCTCGTGGAAGCCGGCGCGTCAGCGCAGATCCTTGTAGAAGAAGGTCGCGCCGCAATCGCTGCCGTCCGGCATGAGCGCATAGCGCGGGATCGTGCCGACCTCGACGAAGCCGAGGCTCGTATAGAGCGCATGGGCCCCGCTCGCGCCGTCGGTGTCGAGCACCAGAAGGGTCCTGCCCCGGCGCAGGGCCTCCGTTTCCGCGGCCCGCATCAGCATCGAGGCGAGGCCGCGCCGTCTGGCCGATGAGTGGACCAGCATCTTGGCGATCTCGGCCCGGTGCGGCTGGTTCGCCTTGCCGATCGGCTGAAGCTGCGTGGTGCCGACGATTGTGCCGTCGAGCCTGGCGATGAACAGCACCGTGCGCCCGGCCTCGACATCGGCGGCGACGCCCTGCCAGAAGCGCTCGTACTCGGTCGCCGTCGCATCGGCCATGAAGCCGACGGAGGCGCCTCCCGCCACGGCGTCGGCGAGAATGCCGGCGAGGACCGGGACGGCAGCCTTGGTGCCGGCGGCGTCGAGCTGTTCGATGGCGATCGTGCCGGTCTGCGTCATGGCGAAGGTCCGTTCCAGTCGTCGGCCGCGGTGAGCACGACCGCGTAGCGTGCCGGCGTCGTGCCGGGATTGTGGAAGCTGATCGGCCCGTCGAGCAGCATGGCGAGGCAGTCCCCGGCGGCGAGCCTGTGCTCGCGCTCGCCGAGGCCGATCACGAGCTCGCCGTCCAGCAGCCAGATCTGTTGGTCGAGCCTCTGGCTGCTGCGCGGAGCTTCGAGCAGCACGCGCCCGCCGGCCGGCATCTCGACCTCGACGATCTCGAGCCGCGAGCCGCTTCCGGCCGGAGAGACCGTCCGGCGCAGATAGCCGCTGGCGGGATCGGTCCAGACCGGCTGCTCGGCGCGGCTGACGAAGGGGCCGGCGCCGCGTTCCTCGCGGAACAGCGCCGAGAGCACGATTCCGAGGCCGGCGCAGAGCCGGTCGAGAAGCGCCGCGGTCGGGCTCGATTCGCCGCGCTCGACCCGCGAGATCATGGCGCGGCTGACCCCGGAGCGGTCGGCGAGCTGCTCCAGCGTCAGTTCCCGCGCCAGCCGCACCGCCTTGATGCGCTGGCCGAGCCGTTCGTCGAGCTGCGATCGTTCAATCGATTCCATGATAATGGAGAAAATCCAATATTGCGGATCGTGTCAACACGGTCAGGGGCTGGGCCCCTCCGTTGACCCCCGTCTCCCCCTTGGCGGGTGTTCCGCCTGCCCTCCGCGCCACCGCGACGCTTGGCGTGGTGCGGCATCGCTGCTATGGCCGGCCCATGAGCACCAAGAGCTTCGACAACATCCGCAACTTTTCGATCGTGGCGCATATCGACCACGGCAAGTCGACGCTCGCCGATCGCCTGATCCAGCAGACCGGCACCGTCGCGGCCCGCGACATGAGCGAGCAGATCCTCGACTCGATGGATATCGAGAAGGAGCGCGGCATCACCATCAAGGCGCAGACCGTCCGGCTCGACTACCGCGCCAAGGACGGCAAGGACTATGTCCTGAACCTGATGGACACGCCCGGCCATGTCGACTTCGCCTATGAGGTCTCGCGCTCGCTTGCGGCCTGCGAGGGCTCGCTGCTGGTCGTCGACGCCTCGCAGGGCGTCGAGGCGCAGACGCTCGCCAACGTCTATCAGGCGCTGGACGCGAACCACGAGATCGTCACCGTCCTGAACAAGATCGACCTGCCGGCGGCCGATCCCGAGCGCATCAAGCAGCAGATCGAGGACGTGATCGGGCTCGACGCCTCGGAGGCCGTGCCGATCTCGGCCAAGACCGGCCTCAACATCGAAGGCGTGCTCGAAGCCATCGTCGAGAAGCTGCCCGCGCCCAAGGGCGACCCCGACGCGCCGCTGAAGGCCATGCTGGTCGACAGCTGGTACGACGCCTATCTCGGCGTCGTCGTGCTCGTGCGCATCATCGACGGCTATCTGCGCAAGGGCATGACCATCCGCATGATGCGGGCCAAGGCGTCCTACGGCGTCGACCGCGTCGGCGTGTTCAAGCCCAAGATGAACGAGGTCAAGGAACTCGGTCCCGGCGAGGTCGGCTTCTTCACCGCCTCGATCAAGGAGGTGGCCGATACCGCCGTCGGCGACACCATCACCGACGAGAAGAAGCCGATCGCCGAGCCGCTGCCGGGCTTCAAGCCGGTTCAGCCGGTGGTGTTCTGCGGCATCTTCCCGGTCGATGCGGCCGATTTCGAGATCCTGCGCGGCGCCATGGCGAAGCTGCGCCTGAACGATGCCAGCTTCTCCTACGAGATGGAGACCTCGGCCGCGCTCGGCTTCGGTTTCCGCTGCGGCTTCCTCGGGCTGCTGCATCTGGAGATCATCCAGGAGCGGCTGGAGCGCGAGTTCAACCTCAACCTGATCTCGACCGCGCCCTCGGTCGTCTATCATCTGCGCCTGCGCGACGGCACGACGCTCGAGCTCCACAATCCGGCCGACATGCCGGACGTGATGAAGATCGAGGCCATCGACGAGCCCTGGATCCGCGCCACCATCTTCACGCCCGACGAGTATCTCGGCTCGGTCCTCAAGCTCTGCCAGGATCGGCGCGGCCTGCAGATCGACCTCGGCTATGTCGGCAGCCGTGCCAAGGTCACCTATGATCTGCCGCTCAACGAGGTCGTCTTCGACTTCTACGACCGGCTGAAGTCGATCTCGAAGGGCTACGCCTCGTTCGACTACGCCATCACCGACTATCGCGAGGGCGACCTCGTGCGCATGTCGATCCTGGTCAATGCCGAGCCGGTCGATGCCCTCTCGATGCTGGTCCACCGCACCCGCGCCGAGGCCCGCGGCCGCGCCATGTGCGAGAAGCTGAAGGAGCTGATCCCGCCGCACATGTTCCAGATTCCGGTCCAGGCGGCGATCGGCGGCAAGATCATCGCCCGCGAGACCATCCGCGCGCTGCGCAAGGACGTGACGGCCAAGTGCTATGGCGGCGACGCCACCCGCAAGCGCAAGCTTCTGGAGAAGCAGAAGGAAGGCAAGAAGAAGATGCGGCAGTTCGGCAAGGTCGAAATCCCGCAGGAAGCCTTCATCGCCGCGCTGAAGATGGATAGCTGAGCGCCTCCCGTCATTGCGAGCGCAGCGAAGCAATCCAGCCTCGTAGAGTGCAGCGGTTCCCTGGATTGCTTCGCTGCGCTCGCCATGACGACGCGGTCTGACGGACATCCGTTTCCGTTCGGAGCCGCCTTCGTGTAGGCAGGGCCCATGACCACGAGCACGACGCAGCCCTTTTCCGACGACGAGATCGAAACCGCCCGCAAGCTCTTCGAGGGGCCGTGGGATTTCGTCTGGGCCTCGACCAAGATCGACGACCTGCCGCCGATGGTGGGCCAGGAGATCGCCTTCGCCGGGCGCTCCAATGTCGGCAAGTCGAGCCTCATCAACGCCCTGACGCGCCGCAACGCGCTGGCGCGGACCTCGCACACGCCCGGCCGCACCCAGCAGCTCAACTTCTTCCGCCAGGTCGACCATGACGAGCGCCTGACCATCGTCGACATGCCGGGCTACGGCTATGCGGCCGTCGGCAAGGAGAAGGTCGCCGCCTGGACGCGCCTGATCCACGACTATCTGCGCGGCCGCTCCAACCTGATGCGCGTCTATGTCCTGATCGACGCCCGCCACGGCATCAAGGATGTCGACGGCGCCGTGCTGGAGACGCTCGACAAGGCGGCGGTGTCCTATCAGGTCGTCCTCACCAAGGGCGACGCCATCAAGCAGGCCGACCAGCAGTTCATGCGCGAGGCGACCTATGACGAGATCAAGCGCCGTCCGGCCGCCTATCCCGAGGTGCTGCTGACCTCCAGCGAGAAGGGGCTCGGCATTCCCGAGCTGCGCGCCTCCATCGCCCGCGTGCTGTTCGAGCGGAGCTGACCTCCGGCACGGAATCTTTACAAGCGACGGGTACGAATGCCGCCGCCTGCGGGAAGGAATGAGGGACAGGCCGTCCTCACGCCTGCAAGGCGGAGAGGCCCATGTCGCTGCATATCCGTATCGCTGCACTCCTCGCGCTGCTCATGGCCGCGCTGTTGCCCGCCCGGTCGGGCCTCGCCCAGCAGGGCGGACCTGTCCCCGTGGGCTCGGGCGTCACCTACGAGCTGATCGCGCGCTGGGACGTCGACAAGCTCAACCGCATCCTGACGACCGATACGCCCGCCTTCTTCGGCGTTCCGGTGACCTACACCCCCGCCCGCAATGCGGTGAAGCTCTACCGCGTCACCTATACCTCGGTGGTTCCCGAGCGCGGCAACAGGCCGATCGTGGCGACGGGGCTGGTCGCGGTGCCCGATACGGGCGAGACCGCCTTCCCGATGGTGTCCTACCAGCACGGCACGGTCTACGGGAAAGAGCAGGTGCCTTCCTTCCCCGATCAGTCGGCCGAAACGCAGCTGATGATCGCCCAGTTCGCCGGCCAGGGTTATATCGTCATCGGCGCCGATTACTTCGGAATGGGTGATTCCAAGGAGCCGGAGGGCTATCTCGTCAAGCGCAGCCAGCAGCAGGCTCCCGCCGACATGATCGTCGCCGGCCGCGCCGTGCTGTCAGCGCTCAAGCTCAGGGACACCAAGCTCTTCCTCGCCGGCTGGTCGCAGGGCGGCTATGTCACCATGGCCCTGCTGGAGAAGCTCGAATCCGATGGGGTGGCCGTGAAGTCGGCCGTGACCGCGAGCGGGCCGACCGACGGATACGCCACCTTCTATGGATTCCTCGGCTTCCCCCGCAAGATCGACGCGGCCTGGATCCCGACCATCTTCATCCTCGCCGCCTTCTCCTATGAGGAGTATTACGGCGTTCCGGGGCTGGCGAAGGCGCTGCTGACCGAAGACAGCTACGAGAATGCCCGCAAGGCCTATCTGCGGGAGAAATTCGACGTCTCCGCGATTCCGACCGATCTGCGCAAGCTGATCAGGCCGGAATTCTACGACGCGCAGACCTTCAGCAACTCCGCCTTCGGCCAGCTGCTGGCCCAGAACCACGCCTATCGCTGGGTCATCAAGACTCCGGTGCGCAACTATTACGGCCTCACCGACGAGGCGATCCGCATTGAGATCGGGCGGCTGCCGATGACCTATCAGAAGGCGATCGGCAACGACAAGGTCGAGGCCGTGCCGACCGGCGACACCAGCCATCGCGGCACCTTCGCCACCGCCGTGCCGCAGTGGAAGACCTGGTTCGACGGCCAGTAGGGCGTCCAGCGCGTCACCCGGCCGCTGCCGGCGGCGCTTGACGCCGGGCGACCGCCGCCCACATCCAGGCCGCGCGCCGCATCGTCGTGGCGCGCGCAGCCAGGGGCCCCGGATGACCGCCGCGAAGATCCATCTCGTCCTGGCCGCCCTGATGGGATTCGCCGGCGTCGCGCTGCTCGCCGCCGCCGCCCATGTCACGGGCACCGAGAACGTCCGCACGGCGGGGCAGATCCTGCTCTTCCACGCGCCTGTCGTCTTCGGCGTCACGGTCGCGCGCAAGGCGGGGTTCCTGGCCGATCTCGCGGCGCGGATCGCGCTGACGGCGATCATCCTCGGGGCGGCGCTCTTCGCCGCCGACCTGTCGCGGCGCGGCTTTTCCGGCGAGGCGCTGTTTCCCCGCGCCGCGCCGACGGGCGGCTGGCTCATGCTGGCAGGCTGGCTCGGGCTCGCCGGAGCGGCCCTGTTCGCGAGACCGCGCTGACGCGCGCCATTCGTCTTCCGCCGCACACGATCTTCCGCTAGAAGGCGCGCCGAAGCGGGGCCTGCTCCCGTCCGACTGGGGAAGTGCCCGATGACGACCCATCCCGATCTCACCCCCTCGCAATCGGCCGACCTGCTCGTGCAGGCGCTGCCCCACATGCAGCGCTACGACCAGGAAGTGATCGTCATCAAATATGGCGGCAACGCCATGGGCGACGCCGCGACCGCCGAGGATTTCGCCGAGGACGTGGTCCTGCTGGAGCAGTCCGGGCTCAAGCCGGTGGTCTGCCATGGCGGCGGGCCGCAGATCGCGCGCATGCTGACCAAGCTCGGCATCAAGTCGGAGTTCAAGCAGGGTCTGCGCGTCACCGACGAGGCGACCGTCGAGGTCGTCGAGATGGTGCTCGCCGGCTCGGTCAACAAGGAACTGGTGGGCTACATCTCCCGCGAGGGCGGCAAGGCGATCGGCCTCTGCGGCAAGGACGGCAACATGGTCACCGCCCGCAAGGTGACGCGCACCGTCGTCGACCCCGATTCCAGGATCGAGGAGGTGCTCGACCTCGGCTATGTCGGCGAGCCCGACAAGGTCGACACGGCCGTGCTCGATTCGGTGCTGAAGGCGGAGCTCATCCCGGTGCTGGCGCCGGTCTGCGCGGCCGGTGACGGCCAGACCTACAACGTCAACGCCGACACCTTCGCCGGCGCCATCGCCGGCGCGCTCAACGCCAAGCGCCTGCTGCTGCTGACCGACGTTCCCGGCGTGCTCGACAAGAACAAGAACCTCATCCCGGAGCTGACGGTCGAGGAATGCCGCCGGCTCGTCGCGGACGGCACGATCTCCGGCGGCATGATCCCGAAGATCGAGACCTGCATCTACGCCATCGAGAAGGGCGTCGAGGCCGTCGTGATCCTCGACGGCAAGGTGCCGCATGCGGTGCTGATCGAGCTCTTCACCGACACCGGCGCGGGCACGATCATCCGCAGGTGAGAGGCCGCGTCATTCTCGGGCCGCGCCTCGCGCGGGCCCGGGAAACTCGCGACGCGGTGGCGACGAGCCATGTTTTCCAAGAGATGGTCGGGTCAAGCCCGACCATGACGATCGCTGTCGCCGGCGGTTAACCTCTGGCAGAGAACTTGTATGGGACGGTGGACCGACCCACATGAGTTGGTCCGATGAACACGCATATGCCCCCTCCCGCCGCGACGCCTCCGCTCCAGACGGAGGCCTTCGCGCATGTCGACCACTGGGTCTTCGACCTCGACAACACGCTCTATTCGCATGAGGCCCGCGTCTGGCCGCAGGTCGACGAGCGCATCACGCTCTTCCTCACCGAGATGTTCGGGCTGGACGGCCTCTCCTCGCGCGCCCTGCAGAAATACTACTACCAGCGCTACGGCACGACGCTGAAGGGCCTGATGGAGGAGCACGGCATCGATCCGGACGACTTCCTCGACTTCGCCCACCAGATCGATCTCTCCCTGCTCGATCCCAATCCCGATCTCGGGGATGCGATCGCCGCGCTGCCTGGCCGCAAGCTCATCCTGACCAACGGCTCGCGCGGCCATGCCGAGAACGTCGCCGGCAAGCTCGGCATCCTCCATCATTTCGAGGACATCTTCGACATCGTCGAGGCCGGCTTCCTGCCCAAGCCCGAGCGGGCGACCTACGAGACCTTTCTCGCCAAGCATGGCGTCGATCCCGGCCGGGCTGCGATGTTCGAGGACATCGAGAAGAACCTCGTCGTGCCGAGCGCGCTCGGCATGAAGACGGTGCTGATCATCCCGCAGACGCCCGATCCCTTCCGCGAGGCGTGGGAGCAGGCCGCGATCGAGGCCGGCCATGTCCATCACGTCACCGCGGACCTCACCGGCTTCCTGAAGCCGCTCGGCCGGAGCGTCGAACAGGCCGGCTGAGGCCGGAGAAGATTTGCTGCGCCGCCGTCCGGGCAAAAAAGACGAATTGTTCGTCTTTACGAACGAACGCATGAATGCTATTCGCTTCGTCCGTTATAACGAACGAAGGCGTTGACCATGTCGGCATCGGACAGCACGGCGAAGCTCCACCCCGAAACCCGTCTGGTTCATGCCGGCACGCTGCGCTCCCAGTTCGGCGAGACCTCCGAGGCGCTGTTCCTGACGCAGGGCCATGTCTATGACAGCGCCGCCCAGGCCGAGGGGCGCTTCCTGAACACCGATCCGGGCTTCCAGTACGCCCGCTTCTCGAACCCGACGGTCGCGATGCTCGAGGGCCGGATGGCCGCCTTCGAGGGCGCGGAAGCCTGTCGCGCCACCGCGACCGGCATGGCGGCGGTGACGGCGGCCGTGATGGCGCCGCTGCGGGCCGGCGACCATGTCGTCGCGGCGCGTGCGCTGTTCGGCTCCTGTCGCTACATCGTCGAGGACCATCTGCCGCGCTACGGCGTCGAGTCGACGCTGGTCGACGGCACCGACATCGCGGCCTGGCGCAAGGCGGTCCGGCCGAACACCAAGGTGCTCTTTCTCGAAAGCCCCTCGAACCCGACGCTGGAGGTGATCGACATCGCCGCCGTCGCGGCGGTGGCCAAGGAGGCGGGCGCCATCCTGATCGTCGACAACGTCTTCGCCACGCCGCTCTTCCAGCGCCCGCTCGAGCTCGGCGCCGATCTCGTCGTCTATTCCGCGACCAAGCATATCGACGGGCAGGGGCGTTGCCTCGGCGGCCTGATCGTCGGCTCGAAGGCGCTGATCGAGGGCGATATCCAGACCTTCCTGCGCCAGACCGGCCCGGCCATCTCGCCCTTCAACGCCTGGGTGATGCTGAAGGCGCTCGAAACCCTGCCGCTGCGCATCGGCAAGCAGGCCGAGAACGCCGCCAAGGTCGCCGATTGGCTGGCTGCGCACGGCAAGCCGACCAAGGTCATCTTCCCCGGCCGCAAGGACCATCCGCAGGCCGAGATCATCGCGCGCCAGATGAGCGGCCCCTCCACGCTGATCGCCTTCGAGGTGCCCGGCGGCAAGGAGGGCGCCTTCCGCCTGCTCGACGCCTGCAAGCTGATCCGCATCTCGAACAATCTCGGCGACGCGAAGAGCCTGATCGTCCACCCCGCCACGACGACGCATCAGCGCTTCACGCCCGAGGCGCGCGCGATCATGGGCGTGACCGACGGCATGATCCGCCTCTCGATCGGCCTCGAGCACGCCGACGACCTGATCGCCGATCTGGAGCGGGCGCTGGCGAAGGTGTGACGGGGGCCGTTCGTCATGGTCGGACTTGTTCCGACCATCCACGTCTTCCTTCGTCGAGGACGGTGTTCGAGACGTGGATGCTCGCCACGAGGGCGAGCATGACGGCAGCGGTTCCCGCACCAGTGGCCATCCCTGCCGCCCCCTGCTAAAGCGAAGCCGGTTTTAGCCAGTACACAGAGGCCAGCATGCGTTCGGGCGAAGTGAAGCGCCGCACCAACGAGACCGATATCGCGGTCTCGCTCGTGCTGGACGGCACCGGAAAGGCGGATATCGCGACCGGGGTCGGCTTCTTCGACCATATGCTCGACCTGTTCGCCCGCCATTCGCTGATCGACCTCACCGTCAGGGTGAAGGGCGACACCCATATCGACGACCACCATTCGGTCGAAGATACGGGCATCGCGCTCGGTGAGGCGTTGAAGCAGGCGCTCGGCGACAAGAAGGGCATCCATCGCTATGCCGATGTCCATCTCCCGATGGACGAGACCTTGACCCGCGTCGCGGTCGACGTCTCCGGCCGGCCCTTCCTCGTCTTCCGCACGCGCTTCGAGGCGCAGAAGATCGGCAGCTTCGACACCGAGCTGGTGCGCGAGTTCTTCCAGGCCTTCGCGATCAATGCGGGGCTGACCCTGCATGTCGAGACGCTCTACGGCGACAACGCCCATCACATCGCCGAAAGCTGCTTCAAGGGGCTGGCGCGGGCGCTGCGGCATGCGCTGTCGGTCGATCCGCGCGAGGGTGGCCGGGTGCCCTCGACCAAGGGCGCGCTCTGAGAGGTCGGCCATGGCATTCTACACGGTGATGATCCCGCCGCCCGGCTCGGCCGGGCCGCGCGACGAAATCGAGCGGGCGCGGCTGCTGCCGGAGCGCTTCGCCTGGACGGCGCTGCTGTTCACGGGGCTCTGGCTGCTCGGCAAGCGGCTCTGGCTCGCGACCCTGCTGTTCGTGCTCGTCTGGGCGGCGCTGCTCTACGCCGGCAGCCGCTTCGGCCTGCCGGGCGATGCGCTGTTCCTGTGCTGGGTCGCGATCGCGCTCTTTCTCGGCCTGGAAGGCAACGACCTCGTCGCCCGAAAGCTCGCCCGCAAGGGCTGGCGCCTGGCGGATGTCGTCGAGGCGAGCTCGCTCGGCGAGGCCGAGCGGCGCTATTTCGAGCGGGCTCTGAGCGATGCTCCGGCTCCCGCGCGGCCGCAGATGCCCGCGCCCCGGTCCGAGCCGCGCCCCGCCGGGCCGCTCCCGATCATCGGGCTGTTCCCGGAGGCACGCGGGCGATGAGGCACGTCGCGATCATCGACTACGGCTCCGGCAATCTGCACTCGGCTGCCAAGGCTTTCGAGCGCGCCGCCAACGAGGCCGGCCTCGACATGGCGATCCGCGTCACCAGCGACACCGCCGAGGTGCGCGCGGCCGACCGCGTCGTGCTGCCGGGCGTCGGCGCCTTCGCCGATTGCCGGCGCGGGCTCGATGCCGTGCCGGGCATGGTCGAGACGCTGGAAGAGGTGGTGCGCGGCAAGCAGCGCCCCTTCCTCGGCATCTGCGTCGGCATGCAGCTCCTCGCCACGCGCGGGCTCGAATACACGGTGACGCCGGGCCTGAACTGGATCGCCGGCGACGTCGCGCTGATCCGCCCCCGGGACGAGAGCCTGAAGATCCCGCATATGGGCTGGAACACCCTGCACAAGCAGGACGAGCACGCCTTGCTGGACGGCATCGAGACCGGCCCGGAGGGGCTGCACGCCTATTTCGTCCACTCCTACGCGCTGACGCCGACCGATCCGACCGACGTGCTCGCCCTGACGGAGTATGGCGGCCCGGTCACGGCGATGGTCGCGCGCGGCAACATCGCCGGCACGCAGTTCCATCCCGAGAAGAGCCAGAAGCTGGGCCTGAAGCTCATCGCCAACTTCCTGCGGTGGCGCCCGTGATCCTGTTTCCCGCGATCGACCTCAAGAACGGCCAGTGCGTCCGGCTGCGGCAGGGCGACATGGAGCAGGCGACGGTCTTCAACGACGATCCCGCCGCCCAGGCCGCCGCGTTCCAGGCGCAGGGCTTCAAGTGGCTGCATGTCGTCGATCTCGACGGCGCCTTCGCCGGCAAGCCGATGAACGCGGCGGCTGTCGAGGCCATCCTCGCCCGCGTCGCCTTTCCGGTTCAGCTCGGCGGCGGCATCCGCGACATGCGGACCGTCGAGGGCTGGCTGTCGAAGGGCATCCGCCGGGTCATCATCGGCACGGCGGCCGTGCGCGATCCCGCCTTCGTGCGCGAGGCGGCGAAGGCCTTTCCGGGGCAGGTCGCGGTCGGCATCGACGCGCGCGACGGCTTCGTCGCGGTGGAAGGCTGGGCCGAGGCCTCGACGCTGTCGGCGGACGCGCTCGGCAAGCGCTTCGAGGATGCCGGCGTCGCGGCGATCGTCTACACCGACATCGCCCGCGACGGCATGCTCCAGGGCGTCAACTGGGACGGCACGATCGCGCTGGCGAAGGCGCTGACGATCCCCGTCATCGCCTCCGGCGGCCTGGCCTCGATGGCCGATATCGAGCGCCTCGTCGCCCCCGACGCCGCGATCCTCGAGGGCGCGATCACCGGGCGCGCGCTCTATGACGGGCGCATCGACCCGGCACAGGCGCTGGCCCGCCTGGCCGATGCCGGAAAGGGCAGGGCGGCCTGACGGCCGCGCCGCCAGTCCGCGATCAGAGCAGCTTCACCTTGCCCGTCGCCAGTTCGTAGATCCCGCCGACGACGAGCAGCTTCTTTTCCGCGACGCGTTGCGAGAGGATCGGCGTGGCCGTCTTCAGGCGCTCGACATTGAGCCGGACATTCGCCTCCGTGGCGGCGTCCAGCATGTTCGCGGCGCCCGCCTTCTGCGCCTCCAGGACCGCCGGCTTGATCGCGTTGATCAGAGAGGGCAGATGCCCCGGCAGCTGCGTGCCGTTCTTCACCACGTCGATCGTGGACGAGATGGCCCCGCAATTCGTGTGGCCGAGCACGAGGATCAGCGGGGATTGCAGCACGGCCGCGCCGAATTCGAGGCTGGCCAGACCGTCCTCGTTGACGAAGTTGCCGGCGACGCGGACCACGAAGAGATCGCCCGGCCCCTGGTCGAAGGCGAGTTCCGGCGCGAGGCGCGAATCGGCACAGCTCACGATCGAGGCGAAGGGATGCTGCGAGCGCGCCCGGGCCGCGCGTCCGGCCGAGAAATCGCGCTGGTTCGGCTTGTTCGCGGCATAGCGGGCATTGCCCGCGGTCAGTCGCTTCAGGGCTTCCTCGCCGCTGATCGCCGGCGCGGTCGCATACTGGGCCTGGGCGGGCAAGGCTTGGCCGGCGAGGCCTCCCGCCAGGGCGAGCCCCGCTCCGCCGCGCAGGAAGGCACGTCGCGAAGGGGCGAAGGACGAGGGACGGGACGCGCAGAGTTCGCACATGGCAGGGCATCCTTGCGAGACGGGCGGCGCGCCGGGAACGGTGGCGCTTGCACTGGGTTTGCCTGGCGATGCTATGGATGCGGGAGCCGGAGCCTAGTCCAAACTTGGCATCCAATCCGGCAAGACGACTCGGGCGTTAACGATGCGTGAACCGCAATCTTCGCTGTCTTGGCATTATCAGGCGCATGAATTCGGGCGCTTCCCTTCGGGCAGCGAAAGCAACCCAGCCTATCGGGCCGCGATCGCATCCTGTGCCGAGGCGATCCTGCGCATGCATGTCGCCGAGAAGCTTGTGAGCAAGGTCTTCGGCCGCAATCTCCAGTCGCATGCGGCGGGCCTCGTCCTCGTGATGCATTGCGAGGCGCAACGCGGTGCCGGGCAGAGGCCGACCCTGGGAGCCATCCAGCGCGAAATGGGCAGCCCCCGCACGCTCGCCGCCTTCTTCGCCCTGCTGCGGCTGGCGGGGTATGTCGGTGTCGAGCCGGTGCCGGGCGACCGCCGCTCCGCCTGGCTCGTGCCGGCGCCCCCGCTCTTCGCGGGGTTGCGCCAATGGCTCGCCCATCACGCGGATTGCAGCGAGACCATGGGGCTGGCTCCGCCCGGCCTCGCCGAGCGGCTGCGCACGGACGATGCCTGGCTGCACCTCTATCTGGGCCATGCCCGCCCCCTGCTCGCCCGAGTTCGCCAGGCGATGGCGGGCGACGGCGCCTGGGCCTGGTTCGACCGCTTCGATTGCGGCGACAGGATCGCCCTCGTCCTCCTGCATGCCCATCATGCCGGTGCGGAGCCGGGCGGCGCCGGGCCGCACTGGTTTCCGCTCGGCGGGCGGCGCATCGCGCAGCGGATCGGCATCTCGCATTCGCATCTGCGCAATGTCGTCAACGGAGCGGAGAAGCAGGGACTCGTCTTTCAGGATCGGGACTCGGGTCGTATCGCCCTGTCTCCCCGCTTCCTCGTCGAGAGCGAGGCCTGGTTCAGCGCCTTCTGGGGCTGGATCGCCGAGACGGCGCGCGAGGCGCAGGCCGCCTCGGCCGCCGGGAGATGACGCGGGACGGAAAATCCGGCATAGGCTCCCGGGGAAACCGATCCGGTCCGAGCGCCATGTTGAAAACCCGCATCATTCCCTGCCTCGACGTCAAGGACGGCCGCGTGGTCAAGGGCGTCAAGTTCCTCGATCTCGTCGATGCCGGCGACCCGGTGGAGGCCGCCAAGGCTTATGACGCCGCAGGCGCCGACGAACTCTGCTTCCTCGACATCACCGCCAGCCACGAGGACCGGGGCATCCTGCTCGACGTGGTGACGCGGACCGCGGAGGCCTGCTTCATGCCGCTGACGGTGGGCGGCGGCGTGCGCAAGGTCGAGGATATCCGCGCGCTGCTGCTGGCGGGCGCCGACAAGGTCTCGATCAACACCGCGGCGGTGACGAACCGGCAGTTCGTCAGGGAGGCGGCCGAGAAGTTCGGCGACCAGTGCATCGTCGTCGCGATCGACGCCAAGCAGGTCTCGCCCGGGCGCTGGGAGATCTTCACCCATGGCGGGCGCAATCCGACCGGGCTCGACGCGGTCGATTTCGCCCGCGAGGTGGTCTCGCTGGGCGCCGGCGAGCTGCTCGTCACCTCGATGGACAAGGACGGCACCAGGTCGGGCTACGATCTCGGCCTGACCTGCGCGATTTCGGATGCGGTGTCGGTGCCGGTGATCGCCTCGGGCGGCGTCGGCGATCTGGACGATCTCGTCGAAGGCGTGCGCGAGGGCCATGCCTCGGCCGTCCTCGCCGCCTCGATCTTCCACTTCGGCACCTACACGATCGGGCAGGCCAAGGCGCATATGGCGCAGGCCGGCCTGCCGATGCGGCTGGATTGAGGCGATGAGCTCCTTCACCCTCGCCGATCTCGAACGGATCGTCGCCGAGCGCGGCGCCGCCTCGCCCGAGGAATCCTGGACCGCCAGGCTGCTGGCCGCCGGTCCGGAGCGCGCCGCCAAGAAGCTCGGCGAGGAGGCGGTCGAGGCCGTCATCGCCGCCGTGAAGGGCGACCGCGCCGAACTGATCGCCGAGAGCGCCGATCTGCTGTATCATCTTTTGGTTGTGCTCCGCAGCCGCGATGTTGCATTGCGGGACGTGTTGAGCCAGCTTGAAGCCCGTACTGCACGCTCCGGCCTGGCCGAGAAGGCGGCGCGGCCCAGTTGAAGCCGAGGCTTGTCGCGTGAACCTCGAAGCGTGGGATGCGGGTCGCCCGATGGATCAGCGTGTTGTTCCGGCCCCCGCAGACACTGATCTCGTGTCGCCCTATCGGGTCTTCAGCCGCGACGAATGGGCCCATCTGCGTGCCGACACGCCGCTGACGCTCTCGGTCGACGACCTCACCAAGCTGCAGTCGATCAACGATCCGATCTCGCTCGACGAGATCGTCGCGATCTATCTTCCGCTGTCGCGGCTGCTCTCGCTCTACGTCGCGGCGACGCAGGGCCTGTTCAAGGCGACGCAGCGCTTCCTGCTGGCCGAGTCCGAGGTCAAGGTTCCCTACATCATCGGGGTCGCCGGCTCGGTCGCCGTCGGCAAGTCGACCACCGCCCGCGTGCTGAAGGCGCTGCTGTCGCGCTGGCCGAACACGCCGAAGGTCGAGCTCGTCACGACCGACGGCTTCCTCATGCCGAACGCCGAGCTGGAGCGGCGCGGCCTGATGCAGCGCAAGGGCTTCCCCGAGAGCTATGACGGCTCCGCGATCCTGCGCTTCCTCTCCGAGATCAAGGCCGGCAAGCCGACCGTGACGGCGCCGGTCTACTCGCATCTCGTCTACGACGTGGTGCCGGGCGAGACGGTCACGGTCGAGCGGCCCGACATCCTCATTCTGGAAGGGCTGAACGTGCTCCAGCCCAGCCGCATGCCGAGGGACGGGCAGGTCATCCCCTTCGTCTCCGATTATTTCGACTTCTCGGTCTATCTCGACGCCGACGAGCAGGATTTGCATCGCTGGTACGTCGACCGCTTCATGACGCTGCGCCAGACCGCCTTCCGCGACCCGCGCTCCTTCTTCCGCAAATATGCCGAGATCCCGGCGGAGGAGGCGCTGTCCATCGCCGAGAACCTCTGGGGCGGCATCAACCTGCCGAACCTTCAGGAGAACATCCTGCCGACCCGGCAGCGCGCCAGCCTGATCCTGACGAAGGGCGCGAGCCATCGCATCCAGCAGGTCGCGCTGCGTCGCCTTTGACCGTGCGCGAGGCCTCTCACCGTCATTGCGAACGCAGCGAAGCAATCCACTCTCGTGGAACGCTATGTTCTCTGGATTGCTTCGCTGTGCTCGCAATGACGTTATGGGGGCATGCCGGCCCCTGCGTGAGACGCTGAGGCGATGGAGGCTCTCGCATCGCTCGCCGCCATGGCGGGCGCGGCCTTCGTCGCGGCGACGCTGCTGCCGGCCCAGTCGGAGGCGGTCTTCCTCGGCCTCCTGGCGGTCGGCACTGTCGATCCGCTGACCCTGTTCCTCGTGGCGAGCGTCGCCAACACGGCCGGCTCCGCCCTGAACTGGTGGCTCGGCCGGCTGATCGCCGACCATGGCGTCGAGCACCTGCCGGTCCGCCTGCGCCCCGATCCGGCTCGCCTCGTCCAGGCGCAGGGCTGGTTCCGGCGCTATGGCTGGGTGTCGCTGTTCTTCGCCTGGCTGCCGGTGATCGGCGACCCGCTGACCTTCGTCGCCGGCACGCTCAGGATGCCCTTCGCGCGCTTCCTGCTGCCCGTCTTGGTCGGCAAGGCCGGCCGCTATGCCGTGTTGTGGAGCGGCTGGGCGGGTCTGGCCTGAGGAGGCGCCTTGCCGTTTGCGAAACGCCGCCGCACAGGCTACCAGCAGGCGCCTATCCTTCAGGAGACCCTACGATGAGCATCCAACGAATCGGCGTCGGCCCGCGCATGTCCAAGGCCGTCGTGCACGGCGACACCGTCTATCTCGCCGGTCAGGTCTGCGACAAGGCGGCCGGCAAGAGCGTCGCCGAGCAGACCGAGGAGATCCTCGGCATCATCGACGGGCTGCTGGCCGAGGCCGGCACCGACAAGTCGAAGCTCCTGATGGTCAACATCTGGCTCTCCGACATGTCGACCTTCGCCGAGATGAACGCCGTGTGGGACAAGTGGGTGATCGCGGGCGCCACGCCCGGCCGCGCCACCGTCGAAGCCAAGCTCGCCGCGCCGCAGTTCACGGTCGAGATCGCGGTCATCGCCGCCAAGTAAGGTTGCCGAGCAAGGTTGCCGAGCAAGGCTGCCGCCGGAGCCCGGGCCGCGTCGAGGTCGACGCCGCCCGGACTTCGGGATATGACCGATACTGCGACCGATAATGCGACAAGAGCGCCGGCCGGAGGCGGGTTTGCCCACGAATTCGGATGACATCGCTGTCGTCATCGCGCGCGTCTCGCAGCGCTACGATGTCTCGCACGCGATTCTGCTCGGCATGGTGGCGAAGCTGACCGGCACGGCGGCGATGCCGCCTCTCGCCCGGCTGGAGCGGCGCCTGGTCCGCCGCATTCCCAACGTCCAGCGCCTGCGTGCCGGCCTCGCGCAGAGCGTGGCCGACGAGGCTCTCGCGGGCTGGCGCAGGGCCGCCGCCTCGGCGGTGGATGCGGGGCAGTTCATCGAGGTCGACAAGGCTCTGGCTCAGGCCGAGTTCCATATTCTGGCCGGCGCGGTCGATCTGGCGGAGCTTGCTCCCGAACGCCGCATTGCCGCCGGCGAGATGCGCGCCCTGCGTGGCGAGGTCAGCAAGCTCGGGCTTACCCAGCAGCATGCCCGCGAGGCCGCCCAGCGCTTCGCGGAGGCCGTCGCGATCGTCGGCCGGTCGGACCCCGCGTGCAGCCATGCCTTCGGCCTCCGCCAGGCGAATGCGCTGATCCTGCTGGCCGAGGAATGGAGCAGTCAGTCGGACTACGAGGCCGCGATCGCGCATCTGCGGCAAATGCTCGGCCAGCTCGACAATTTCGAGGACACCATTCGCTGGGCCGAGGTCCAGGAGCGGCTCGGCGTCGCGCTGGCGGGGCTCGGCGGCCTGCGCGGTGACAGGGCGCTGCTGCACGAGGCTGCCGCATGCTATCGCACGGCGCTCGAGGATGTGCGCCGCGAGCACGACCTGCCGCTCTGGGCGAGGTTGCAGCGCCATCTCGGCCGGCTCGCGCTGGAACTCGGCGAGGCGCAGGACGATCGCGCCCTGATCGAGGAGGCCGTGGAAGCCTTGCGCGCCGCCTCGTCGGTGATGGAGCGAGCCTCCGATGCGCCGGCCTGGGCGGCGGCGCAGTTCGATCTCGGGCGAGCGCTTTCGGCGCTCGGGCGCCGCTCGGCCGGCCTGGCCGATCTCGAGGCCGCCTACAACGCCTTGAATTGCGCCGGACAGGTTTGGACGCGGGACGTCGCTCCGGCTCGCTGGGCCGACATCCAGGACCGGATGGGAGCGGTTCTGGCGACGATGGGCGGCAGCTACAACGAGACGGTCGTGCTGGAGGAGGCGGTCGCGGCGTTCGGCCGTGCGCTCGAGGTCAGGCGCCGCGAGACCGATCTTCCCGCATGGGCGTCGAGCATGGCCGGCCGCGCGGAGGCGACGATGCAGCTCGCCCGGCGCGGCAAGGAGCTCGGGCTCGCGCAGCAGGCGCTCTCGCAACTCGTCGAGGCCATGGAGGCGGCGCGGGGGGCCGGCGATGCCGCGCTCGCCGCCGCGCTCCAGACCAGGCTCGTCGCGGCCGGGGCCATGGCCCAAGCGCTGGCGGGCGGCTGACCCCTCAGCCGCGCCGGCGGTGTGCCGACAGGCGTTCCAGCGCGGCGTCGAGCGTCGCGTCGCGCTTGGCGAAGCAGAAGCGCACGACGGATTTGACCGCCCCCTGGGCGTAGAAGGCGCTGACGGGGATCGCCGCGACACCGCTCTCCGTGACGAGCCGGCGGCAGAAGGCGATGTCGTCGGTCTCGCTCAGCGCGCCGATGTCGACGTTCAGGAAATAGGTTCCGACGCTGGGCAGGACCTCGAAGCCGAGACCTTCGAGCCCGGCCGTGAAGCGGTCGCGCGAGCGCTGGAAATCGGCGCGCATGCCCTCGAAATAGGAATCGTCCTTTCCGAGCCCGTAGGCGACCGCCGCCTGCAGATTGGGCGGGGTCGTGAAGGTGATGAACTGGTGCGCCTTCGCCAGCACCTTCATCAGCCGGGGCGCAGCCATCACGAGCCCGACCTTCCAGCCGGTCAGCGAGAAGATCTTGCCGGCCGAGGAGATCTTGACGGTTCGCTCGCGCATGTCGGGCCTGCCGAGCACCGGGGCATGCCGGCGCCCGTCGAATACCACATGCTCCCAGACCTCGTCGCAGATCGCGACGGCGTCGTGCCGGACGCAGAAATCGGCCAGGAGGTCGATATCGGCCTGGCTGAAGATCGTCGCGGTCGGATTCAGCGGGTTGTTGAACAGCACGACCCGGGTTTTCGGCGAGAAGGCTTGCGCCAGCGCCTCCTCGGTCAACCCGAAGGCGGGTGGCTTCAAGGTCACGAATTTCGGAACGCCGCCGGCGCGCAGCACGAGCGGCAGATAGGCGTCGTACATCGGCTCGAACAGCACGACCTCGTCGCCCGGCGCGACCAGCGCCAGCAGGGCGCCGGCGATGGCCTCCGTCGCGCCGGACGTCACCATGATCTCGCTCTCGGGGTCGAGATCGAGGTCCTGCCAGTGCTTGTAATGCGTCGCCGTGGCTTGCCGAAGCTCCGGCAGCCCCATCATCGGCGGATACTGGTTCCAGCCGTTGAGCACGGCATCGGCCGCCTTGGCGCGGACGTCCTCCGGCCCGGGATCGTCCGGAAAGCCCTGGCCGAGATTGACCGCGCCGGTCTCGCGCGCCAGCCGCGACATCACCTCGAAGACGCTGGTTTCCAGGGAAGCGAAGATCGGATTCATGGCGTCGGCTGAGCTCGGCGGCGAATTTCGGCGAAGGCTCCTATCATGCCCTGTCCGTTTTTGCATCCGGAATGATCGGTCTGAAGAACGATTGGTCGCGCGTGATCGCCCCGAAAAATACCGAATGAAGAATATTGACATTCGTCACAGATCAGGATTAACTCATTTCAGCCGGTTCACGACGGTCCCTGCTGCGACTTCGCCCCTTTGGAGCAGCGGTGGCCGACGTGAGCCGGTGATCGCGTGGAGGCCGCACGCGGCGGTTGCCCTGCGCGCCGGCGCTGGCACATAAGCAGCCTATGGCCCGCTCCCTGACACCTGCCGTCATGATCCTCGGCACCGGCTCCAATGTCGGGAAGTCGCTTCTCGTCGCCGGCCTCTGCCGCCTCTTCGCCGATCGTGGCCTGCGCGTGCGGCCCTTCAAGCCGCAGAACATGTCCAACAACGCCGCGGCGACCGCCGATGGCGAGATCGGCCGGGCGCAGGCCCTGCAGGCGCGGGCCGCGCGCGTCGTGCCGCATGTCGACATGAACCCCGTCCTGCTGAAGCCGGAGGGAGAGCGCGGCAGCCAGGTCATCCTCCAGGGCAGGGTCGAAGGGCGCTTGTCGTCGCGCGATTTCGCGCGCCGGGGCGACTTCCTGCCGCGCGTTCTCGAGAGCTTCGAGCGTCTCGCCGCCGAGGCCGATCTCGTGCTCGTCGAAGGCGCAGGCTCTCCGGCGGAGACGAATCTGCGGGCGCGCGACATCGCCAATCTCGGCTTCGCGCGCGCCGCCGGCGTGCCCGCCATCCTCGTGGGCGACATCGATCGCGGCGGCGTCATCGCGAGCCTCGTCGGCAGCCATGCGGTGCTCGACGAGGCCGATCGCGCGATGATCCGGGCCTTCGCCATCAATCGCTTCCGGGGCGATCCCGCCCTGTTCGAGGCAGGAGTCGGGACGATCGCCGCCGCCACGGGCTGGCCCTCGCTCGGCATCGTGCCGTGGTTCGCCGACGCCCATCGCCTGCCGGCCGAGGACGGGCTCGACCTCGCAGGCATCCGCAGGCCCGGCGGCCGCATCAAAATCGCCGTGCCGATCCTGCCGGGCATCGCGAATTTCGACGATCTCGATCCGCTGAAGCTGGAGCCCGAGGTCGATCTGGTGATGGTCGGGCCCGGCCGGCCGCTGCCGGGCGATGCCGACCTCGTCATCCTGCCCGGCTCGAAGACCACGCTGCGCGATCTGGCGGCGCTGCGGCGCGAGGGCTGGGACATCGACATCCTCGCGCATCGCCGCAGGGGCGGGCATGTGCTGGGCCTGTGCGGGGGCTACCAGATGCTCGGGCGCGGCGTCGGCGACCCGCTCGGGCTCGAAGGTCCGCCCGGGGAGGCGCCTGGCCTCGGCCTGCTCGACGTCGAAACGGTGCTCGACGACGGCAAGACCGTCCGCGAGGTCGATTTCGTTCACGCCGGGAGCGGCACGGCCGGCCGAGCCTACGAGATCCATCTCGGCCGGACGCAAGGCGTCGACACCGTCCGCGCGCCGTTCCGCGTCGGGGGGCGGCCCGAGGGGGCGGCGAGCCCGGACGGCCGCGTCGTCGGCAGCTACCTGCACGGCGTCTTCACCTCCGACGCCGTGCGTGCCGCCTGCCTGGCTGCGCTGGGCGGCGGCGCATGGCGGCCGGGCCTCGCCTATGAGGAGGCCGTCGAGGAGACGCTGGACCTGCTGGCGGCGCATCTGGAGCGCCATCTCGACATCGAGGCGATCCTGCGGATCGCGTCTGGCCGGGCGTTCGATCCTGCCCGGCCTTGAGCGAGATCAACGACTAAACCCTTTATTCGCCATAATGTTGACGGATGATGAAATTCGTCATAGCGGTCGATTTTCTTGGTTCTTCGACCGCCAACCGAGGCAGGCATCATCGTGAGTGCGTCCGAGCGCGACACGCGGCAGATCATCGTCGACACGGCCGAGCGCTTCTTCCGCGACATCGGCTATCAGAAGACGACCGTGGCAGACATCGCCAAGTCGCTGCGGATGAGCCCTGCCAATGTCTACCGCTTCTTCGACTCGAAAAAGGCGATCAATGAGGCCGTGCTCGATCGCTACAAGCGCGAGCAGGAGGAGGTGGTCGCGGCGATCGCCGATCAGCCCCGTCCCGCGAGCGAGCGGCTGCGTGAGATCCTCCTGGTCACGGCCCGCCTCAACGCCGCCCGATATGGCGATCACCAGCGCATGCAGGAAATGGTCTGCGCCGCGATGGAGGAAAGCTGGGACGCCATCCGGGCCCATGTCGAGCGCTTCGACTCGGTCCTGCGCCGCGTGATCGGCGACGGCATCGAGCAGGGCGAGTTCCGCCCGGTCGATGTCCAGGAAGCGACCGGCTGCATCCGTACGGCCATGATCCGCTACATGCATCCGCTCCTGATCACGCAATGCGAGCGAATTCCGGGGCCCAGCGCCGAGGAGTTGGCCGATTTCGTGCTGGAGGCGCTGCGCCTCGTCCCCGCCGGAGCCGAGCCCGCGCGTTGACAAGCCGGCGAGGGAGCGGGATACCCCCGGCCCATATGGCTTCGCTGACGAAAAATTCCTTCAAGAAGCTCGCCGTCGTGCTCCACGATCTGGCGATGACGGCGCTCGCCGTCTGGCTGGTTTTCGCCATTCGGTTCGATGGCCGCCAGTATGACGAGCATGTCGGCTATCTGCCGCGCTTCCTGCCCTTTTTCGTGGCCTATGCCGGCTTCGTCTATCTGTTCTTCTCGCTCTACCGCTCGAAGTGGCGCTTCGCCTCGCTGCCGGACCTGTCGAACATCGTCAAGGCGGTCTCGGTCCTGACGCTGACGCTGCTGGTCGCCGACTATGTGCTCGTCGCGCCGAACTTCTACGGCGCCTTCTATTTCGGCAAGGTTTCGATCGCGCTCTACTGGCTGGTCCAGACGGCGCTGCTCGGCGGCCCGCGCCTGGCCTATCGCTATTTCAAGTATGCGCGCCTGCGCACCAGTGCCAAGAGCGACTCCGCCTTGCCTTCGCTGCTGCTGGGGCGTGGCGTCGAGGTCGAGATGGTGATCCGCGCCATGGAGACCGGCGCCATGGGGCGCCTGCGGCCGGCCGGCATTCTCTCGCCGCGCATCGACGATGTCGGCCAGGCGATCCGCGGCGTGCCCGTGCTCGGCCTGCTCTCCGACATCGAGCAGGTGGCCGAGGATGCGGCGGCGCGCGAGGAGCCCTATCGCAGGATCGTCGCCACGCCGAGCGCGCTTCTCCCCGAGGCCGAGCCCGACAAATGGCTGGCCCGCACCCGCAAGCTCGCCTTGCCGATCTCGCGGATCGCTTCTCTCGGCGAGAGTGCGCGCGACACCGAGATCGCGCCGCTCGAGATCGAGGACCTGCTGGTGCGTTCGACGGTCGCCATCGACCGCGAGCGCCTGGCCGGCTTCCTGCGCGGCAAGCGGGTGCTCGTCACGGGTGGCGGCGGCTCGATCGGCTCCGAGATCTGCCTGCGCTGCGCGGCATTCGGCGCTTCCGAACTGCTGGTGGTCGAGAGCTCGGAGCCCGCGCTGTTCCAGATCACGGAGCAGCTCGCGGCGTTGGACCCCGAGATGCGTGTGTCCGGCGCGCTCGCCGATGTGCGCGACCGCAGCCGCATCCTCGCGCTCTTTGCCGAATTCGCGCCCGACATCGTCGTCCACGCGGCGGCGCTGAAGCATGTGCCCTATCTCGAGGCGGATTGGGACGAGGGCGTGAAGACCAACATCTTCGGCTCCGTCAACGTCGTCGATGCCGCGATCGCGGCGAAGGCCGGAACCTTCGTCCTGATCTCCACCGACAAGGCGATCGAGCCGGTCTCGATGCTGGGCGCGACCAAGCGTTTCGCCGAGATGTACGTGCAGTCGCGCGATGCGGAATTCGTCTCTGCGGCGTCCGGCATGCGGCTGGTCGCCGTCCGCTTCGGCAATGTGCTGGGGTCGGTCGGCTCGGTCGTGCCGAAGTTCAAGGCGCAGATCGCGCGCGGCGGACCTCTGACGGTCACGAGCCCGGAGATGATCCGCTACTTCATGACGATCCGGGAAGCCTGCGACCTCGTGCTGACGGCGGCTTCGCATGCCCGTTCCGATGGACCCGAGGCGGAACGCGCGGCGGTCTATGTCCTCAAGATGGGCCAGCCGATGCGCATCATGGATCTGGCCGAGCGGATGATCCGGCTCGCCGGGTTCGAGCCGGGCGAGGACATCGAGATCAAGGTCACCGGCGTCAGGCCCGGCGAGCGGCTGAACGAGATCCTCTTCGCGCGCGACGAGCCCAAGGCGGAGACGGGGCTGGACGGCGTGATGGCGGCAAAGCCCATCTTCGCCGGCCGCGCGCGCATGCAGGGATGGTTGGCGCAGCTCGAGGCGGCGGTGGCCGCGAACGACCGCGATGCCGCCGATGCGGTCCTCGGCGAGGCGATTCCGGACTTCAACCTGCGTCGCGAAACGCCGCCAGACGCATCAGGGCTTCCCGCGTCGACGTCCGTGGCCGCCAGCCGGCGTTGAGCAGGGCCTCCGGCCGCGCGACCAGCCCGCCGCTGAGCTTGGCGATGATGTCTCCTCGGCCGATCAGCCGTGCGGCGGCAGAGAGCCAGCCGGCCGGGATCGGGATCAGGCCCGGCGAGCGGCCGAGGCCCGCGCGCAGCGCGCTCAGGATATCGGCGACGCTGATCGGCTCGGGATCGGAGACGATGTAGCTGCGCCGTGCGGGGCACGCATCCGTCAGGGCGAAGCGGATCGCCTCGGCGAGGTTCTCCACCGCCAGCATCGAGCGCGGCGTCGTCAGCCCACCGAGCGGCAGTGGGATCGGCAGGCGTGCCAGCGCGAGCAGCGCCGCCATGTTGGCCTTCACGCCCGGCCCGTAGATCAGGACGGGGCGCAGCGCGATCCAGTCGAGATCGAGCGCCGCCAAGCCCTGCTCGGCGGCGAGCTTGGAGCGGCCATAGGCGTCGTCGGGATTGGGCGCATCGTTCTCCGTCAATGGCGGGCCGTCGAAGGCTCCGGTCTGTGCCTTGATCGAGGAGACAAAGACGAAGCGCCCCACGCCCGAGCGGGCGGCCGCTTCGCCGAGCGCGATCGTCGCCTGCGTGTTGGTCCGGCGATAGAGGTCCTCGTCGAGGCCGGGGCCGGCATGGGCGAGGCCGGCGAGATGCACGACATGGCGCACGCCGTCTAGCGCCGGGCCCCAGTCGACGGGCGCCGCCAGGTCGCCCGTCGTCACCGCGTCCTCGGCACCGGCCGGCGGCGGTCCCGGCCGGCGCTGTGCGACGCGGACGCGATAGCCGGCGGCGGCCAGCGCGGCGACGACATGCGGGCCGGCGAAGCCGCTCGCGCCGGTGACGAGCACCCGTTCGGCGGTCATCGGCGCGGCCCTCGCGCGAAGCGCCGCAGCAGCAGCCCTGTCGCCAGCGCGGCCATGGCGAGACAGGCCGCCTGCACCGGCAGCTCCGGCCGCGCCAGCGCCAGGGCCGCCAGCGCGACCAGAAGGAGGTTCAGCAGCGCCACCCGCGTCACCACCGCGAGCACGCTGAAGCCGTTCGTGGTCGCCTGCTGATAGAAGTGCGAGCGATGCGCCTCCCAGACCTTTTCGCCGCGCGCCAGCCGTCGCAGCAGCGTGAGGGTGGAGTCGGCGATGTGGTAAAGGGGCAGGATGATCGCGGGGATCAGGGCCCCCGAGCCGGCCAGCCGGTAGAGCAGATAGGCCACGAGCAGACCGATCGGCAGCGAGCCGACATCGCCGAGGAAGAGCCGCGCCACGGGCCGGTTGAACGGCGCGAAGCCGACGAGCCCGCCGCACAGCGCCGCCGCGAGGAGGCCGCTCGCCGGATCGACGACGCCGAACGAGCCGGCCAGAGCGAGCGCCGCCGTCAGCGGCACGATGCCGGCGACCGTGATCCAGTCCAGCCCGTCCATGAAGTTGACGAGATTGACGAACCAGACCCCGGCCAGCAGGGCGAGGCAGCGCTCGGCGGCCTGCGGCATCAGCTCCGGAAACAGCTGCACCTCGGGCGCGGCATAGACGATCACCACCGCGACGCAGAGCGCCTGCAGGCCGAGCCGCAAGCGGGCCGAGAGCGGGCGGATGTCGTCCCAGGCGCCCACGATCGCCAGGGCGATGGTCGCCCCGACGACGAACGGGAGCCCGTGCCCGCCCGTACCCGGTGGGAGCAGCGCGAGGACCGTGCCCAGCGCCAGCAAGGCGCCCCCGAGCACGGCGATGCCGCCGCCCTGCGGGGTCGGCACGCGGTGGCTCGAACGCGCATTCGGCCGCGCCAGCGCATAGCGCAGGAGCAGGGGGCGCAGCAGGACGCAGAGCGCCGCCGAGCAGGCGGCGGCGACGAGGAAGCTCGGGAGAGGTGCGGCGAGGAGGGTCAGCAAAGCGGCGGCACCATAATCGAGCCCGTGCGAAAGCCCAGCATAAACTCGTCGCCTTGGCGAGCGCCCCGCCACGCGCGCGGCTCGCCTTTGCTCTTGTCTTGCCGGGTACAAAGAGCGAACATGTACGCATGTCCGTCGCACGCCTCGCCACGGCCGCGCAGATCGCCCGGCCCGACATCACCCGCGCCGTCTGCCGGGGCGCTGGTCGGCATCTGCGCGAGCGGGGCTACGCGATCGTCAAGGAGATGGTCTTCGCCAATGGCAGGCGCGGGGACATCGTCGCGCTCGCTCCGTCGGGCGAGCTTCTCGTGGTCGAGGTCAAGTCCAGCCTCGCCGACTATCGTGTCGATGGCAAATGGCCGGACTACCGCGACTATTGCGACGGCTTTCTCTTCGCGGTCGCGCCGGAATTTCCGCTCGAGGTCCTGCCCGAGGATGTCGGGCTCATCGTCGCCGATGCCTATGGCGGCCAGCTCCTGCGGGAGCCGCCGCGCCATCCGCTCTCGGGGGCGCGGCGCAAGGCACTGACCATCGCCTTCGCGCGGCTCGCCGCGCTCCGGCTGCATGGGCTGGACGATCCGCTGGTGTAATCCAGCGACGCATTCCGTCATTGCGAGCGTAAGCGAAGCAATCCAGTGCCGTAGCGCGCGTGATTCCCTGGATTGCTTCGCTTACGCTCGCAATGACGTCTGAGGATCGCTCAGCGCGGCGCGCGCTTGGCGAGGATGCGCTGCAGCGTGCGCCGGTGCATGCCGAGGCGGCGTGCCGTCTCCGAGACGTTGCGGCTGCACAGCTCGTAGACGCGCTGGATATGTTCCCAGCGCACCCGGTCGGCAGACATCGGGTTCTCGGGCGGCATCGGGCGTGCGTCGCGCTGCGCGGCGAGCGCGGCATGAATCTCGTCGGCATCGGCGGGCTTCGCGAGGAAGTCGAAGGCGCCGAGCTTCACGGCGCTGACCGCGGTGGCGATGTTGCCGTAGCCGGTGAGGACGACGCCGCGCGCATCCGGCCGCCGCTCCTTGAGCCGGGCGATCACGTCGAGGCCGTTCCCGTCGCCGAGGCGCAGATCGACGACGGCGAAGGCCGGCGCCGCTTCCTCGACGGCGGCAAGGCCGGCTGCGACGGTGTCGGCGATCCGCACGGCATAGCCCCGTCCCTCCATAGCTCGCGCCAGTCGCGTCAGGAAGGGGCGGTCGTCATCGACGAGAAGCAGCGTCATGTCCGCATCCGGGGGCGGCCCGCTTTCGTCCAAGGGCTCCTGCATTCTTGTCTCCTTCCTCCCCTTCATGGCCGATTGTCCCGGGCTCTGCCAGAGCAATCACTCCATTTCCCAGCGCTCGGCGCTGGCCTCCCGGCCGGTCTCGAAGACGATGCGCGGCCAGGCGATCCTGATCGAGGCGCCGCTGGCCGGGGCCGCGCGGTTCGAGAACTCCAGGGCCGCGCCGCCGCGTTCGAGCAGGGTCTTTGCGATGAAGAGCCCGAGCCCGAGCCCGCCGCCCGCGCGGCCTTCGCCCGTCGCATCGCCGGCCCGCGAGAGATAAGGCTCGCCGGCCCGCATCAGCACGTCGGGCGGAAAGCCCGGGCCGTCATCGGCGATCGTCAGGACGACCTGGGACTGGGTCCATTCGGCCGTTATCGTCACGGTCGATCGCGCGAAGTCGACAGCGTTGTCTACGATGTTGCCCAATCCGTAGATCACACCCGGGTTGCGCCGGCAGATCGGCTCCGGCTTCTCGCCCTTCAGCACGATCTCGAAAGGAACCCCGAAGGGCCGCTGCGGGCCGGCCGCCTCCTCGATCAGGACCGGCAGCGTGAGCTGGTCGAGGGGGCCGGCATCGTCGTCCTGAAGGCTGGAGAGTTTGCCCAGAATGCCGCGGCAGCGCTCGACCTGCTCGCGCAGCAGGGCGATGTCCTCGGCCATCTGCCCTTCCTCGGGCGCGAGCCTGGAAAGCTCGCGGGCCACGAGGGCGATGGTCCCCAGCGGCGTGCCGAGCTCATGGGCCGCGGCCGCCGCCAGTCCGTCGAGCTGGGAGAGATGCTGCTCGCGCGCGAGCACGAGTTCGGTCGCGGTCAGCGCGTCCGAAAGGTCGCGCGCCTCCTTGGCCACGCGCCAGGCGTAGATGCCGGTGAAGCTCAGCCCGAGCACGAGCGCGACCCAGGTGCCGAGCTGGTAGAAGGGCGGCAGGATCGGCCGTTCGGGGCCGGCCCAGGGCAGGGGCAGGTGGAAGAAGTTCAGCAGCGTCACCAGCGCCACCGCCAGAACGCCGAGCAGGAGCGTGCGCTCCGGCGGCAGGGCCGTGGCCGAGATCATCACGGGCGCGAGGAACAGCAGGCAGAACGGGTTTTGCAGCCCGCCCGTCAGCGCGAGCAGCGCCGCGAGCTGGGCGATGTCGAAGGCCAGCAACGCCGTCGCCGGCCCGGCCTGGAGCCGGTGGCTGAGCGGGAAACGGGCGCGCAGCGCGATGTTGAGCCAGGCCGAGATCGCGATGACGCCGAAGCACCAGCCGAAAGGCAGCGCGAAGCCGAGCCCGAAATGCACGCCGGCGACGGCCAGGCTCTGGCCCGAGATGGCGAGCCAGCGCAGCCTGACCAGCGTGTCGAGGCGCAGATGCCTGCCGCCGCTGCCGAACTCCGGCACGGAGTGCCCGGACAGGCTCACGAGGCGCCGCTCCAAGGGCCGAGGCGGAGGGGGCATGGTGGAAAAGCGGTGGAGTAACGCGACATCGCAGGAGATTCTTAGCCTTTAGCGGGATTGAATGCGAACAAATCGAGCGTAGTGTGCGTTCCCCTTGTGCAGCGCGTCATGAGATGTCGCGCTGCGGAACAGTCCAGAACAGCGCAGGAAGGGCCTCCCATGTCCTTTGCCTATCACGCCTACGAGGCGGTTCACATGATGGTCAGCCCCGCCCGGGGCATGTCGGATGCGCTGCATCTGGCATTCCGGAATCCTGCGAATCCGCTGAGCTACACGCCCCTCGGCCGCACCGTCGCGGCGTCCTGCGAGCTGTTCGAGCGTTTGACGAGGCGTTACGGCAAGCCCGCCTTCGGCATTTCCGAGACGACCGTCGGCGGCGTCAAGGTCGCCGTCGAGGAGCGGGTCGTGTGGGAGCGTCCGTTCGGCCGGCTGGTGTATTTCGACCGCAAGCTCCAGGGCCGGCGCAAGCCTCAGCCGAAGGTGCTGCTGGTGGCGCCGATGTCCGGCCACTATGCCACGCTGCTGCGCGGCACGGTCGAGGCCTTCCTGCCCGGTCATGAGGTCTACGTCACGGACTGGACCGACGCCCGGCTCGTCCCGCTCTCGGCCGGAGGTTTCGATCTCGACGATTACATCGACTACGTCATCGACATGATCCGGATGCTGGGCCCCGACACCCATGTCATGGCCGTCTGCCAGCCGGCCGTGCCCGTGATCGCGGCCGTCGCGCGCATGGAGGCGGAGAACGATCCCGCCGCCCCGCGCTCGATGACGCTGATGGGCGGCCCCATCGATACGCGCCGCTCCCCGACGGCGGTCAACACCCTCGCGGTCGAGCGTGGCACGGACTGGTTCCGCCGCAACTGCATCACGACGGTGCCGCTGCCGCATCTCGGCGCGTTCCGGCGTGTCTATCCCGGCTTCATGCAGCTCTCGGGCTTCATGGCGATGAATATCGACCGCCATGTCAGCGCTCACTACGAGATGTTCAAGCATCTGGTTTCGGGAGACGGTGATTCGGCCGAGAAGCATCGCGAGTTCTACGACGAATATCTCGCCGTGATGGATCTCACCGCCGAGTTCTATCTCCAGACCGTCGACACCGTCTTCGTGAAGCAGGCGCTGCCGAAGGGCGAGATGATGCATCGCGGCGCGAAGGTCGATCTGGCAGCCGTCCGCCGCGTCGCCCTGATGACGGTCGAGGGCGAGAAGGACGACATCTCCGGCGTCGGCCAGACGCAGGCGGCGCACGACCTGTGCCCCAACATCCCGCAGGAGAAGCGCGCGCATTATCTGCAGATGGGCGTCGGTCACTACGGCGTCTTCAACGGCTCGCGCTTCCGCTCCGAAATCGCGCCGCGCATCTCCGATTTCATGGTCAGCCTCGACATGGAGGCCGCCGGCAGCCGCCGCGAGGCCAGTGCCAGGGACGCGCGAAAGGGTCTCAAGCTCGCCGGCTGATTTCGCTTCCGCGCGAGCCGCGAATCTCGCACAATCACGTCGATGCGGCTCTCCCTCTTCAAGCGACAGCCAGATCCCGAGCGGATCGAGGTCCGGCATGGCGGCATGCCCTACCTCGTCCAGGTGAAGCGCCGGGCCAACGCCCGGCGGATGACCCTGCGCGTCTCGCAGGCCACGGGGGAGATCACGCTCACCTTGCCGGAGCGGGCCGATTTCACGGCGGGCAGGCTCTTCGCCGAGAATCATGGCGGCTGGATCGCCGCGCGCATGGCGAAACGTCCGCTCCTCGTTCCGTTCGATCCGGGGGAGACGGTGCCGCTGCGCGGTCAGCCGCACCGCATCGTGCACTGGTCGAAGGCGCGCGGCCTGACGCATGCCACCTTCGACCGGGACGGCGCGCCGATCATCGCGGTCGCCGGCGAGGCGAGCCATGTCTCGCGTCGCGTCAAGGACTTCCTGCGCCGGCTCGCGCTGGAGGATCTGGACGAGGCGGTGAAGCGCCACACCGCGATGCTCGGCATCCCGGCGCGCAGGATCACGATTCGGGACACCACGAGCCGCTGGGGCTCCTGCTCCTCGCAGGGGCACCTCAATTTCTCCTGGCGGCTGATCATGGCGCCGCCGCTGGTGCTGGACTACCTCGCCGCCCATGAGGTCGCCCATCTCAAGGAGATGAACCATTCGCACCGCTTCTGGGCGCTGACGCACAGGCTCTGCCCGCGGACCGAGGAGGCGGAGGCCTGGCTCAAGCGCAACGGCGCAGGGCTGCACAGCTACGGCTGAGGCTCGACACTGCCCGGCCCGGGGCCTACACAGCCCCGCCCTTGCCCCCGGACGATTGCCCCGCCATGACACTGCGTCCCGATACGCTGGCGATGACCGCCGTGCTCGCCATGCTGACCGCGCTCGGCCCGCTTTCGACCGATTTCTACCTGCCCTCCCTGCCCGAGATCGTGAGGGTGATGGAGACCGATATCGCCGGCGCGCAGGCGACGCTCTCGGCCTTCCTCTTCGGCTTCGCCGGCGGGCAGATCCTCTGGGGGCCGCTCTCCGACCGGCTCGGCCGCCGGCCCGTCCTGCTGATCGGGCTCGCGATCTTCCTCGCCGCCACGCTCGCCTGCGCCTTCGCCCCGTCGATCCACGCGCTCACCGCCGGCCGGGTCGCGCAGGCGCTCGGCGCCTCGGGGCCGATCGTGCTCGGCCGCGCCATGGTGCGCGATCTCTATGAAGGCCCTCGCGCCGGGCGGGAGCTCGCGCGCATGGGCATGATCATGGGGCTGGTGCCGGCCATCGCGCCCGTCATGGGCGGCGTGCTCCAGACCGCCTTCGGCTGGCGCTCGACCTTCGTCGCGACGCTCGTCTTCGGCCTCGTCCTGCTGGCGGTCATCCTGTTCCTGATGCCCGAGACGCTGCGGACCCGGTCGCGCGAGCCCCTGTCGCTCGCCGCGATCATCCGTGGCTTCGGCGTGCTGCTGCACAACCGGGCGTTCCGGGTCTATGTCTCGCTGACCAGCCTGGCCTATGCCGGGCTCTTCGCCTTCATCTCCGGCTCGTCCTTCGTGCTGATCGGCGTCTACGGCCTCTCGCCCATCGCCTATGGCTTCTCCTTCGGCTTCGGCGTTCTGGGTTACATCGCCGGCACGATCGTCGCCCAGCGCCTCGTCGGCCGGCGCGGCATGGACGGGGTGATCGCGATCGGAGTCGCCTGCCTCGCCGCGGGCGGGCTCGCCATGCTCGTGGCGATGCTCACCGGCGTCGGCGGCGTGGTCGGGGTCGTCGCGCCGATGGCGCTCTATGCCTGCGGCGTCGGCCTCACCATGCCGCAGGCGCAGGCCTCGGCGATGATGCCCTTTCCGGATCGGGCAGGGGCCGCGTCGTCCTTCAACGGGCTGTGCCAGATGCTGCTTTCGGCCTGTGTCGGCCTGCTCGTCGGCAGGCTGCTGATCCGCAGCGCCCTGCCGCTCCCGCTCGTGATGTCCGCGATCGGCCTGTGCGCCTTCGTCATCTTCCGGGCGAGCGCCCGCATCCGCGCCGCCGGACGCTAGAGCATCGGCCCGAAAAGTGGATCGCGGTTTTCGGGAAAAGCCGATGCCAGATCAGGAAGTCAGATCATCGGACCGAGTCCGATATTCGGTCCGATGATCTAGAAGCGTGCTTCCTTTTTGTGGAAGCGGGCCGTCATTCCGGACAAGCCGCGATAGCGGCGCCGATCCGTAAATCCATCAAAGGCCGCTGCGCTCTATGACGGATCCCGGGTCAAGCTCGGGACGACGGCGTGTTTCCGTGCAAAATCAGCATGATCCGAGCGCTACCCGCCGAACAGCCGTTCGAGGAAGTTGCGCTCCTGCGGTGGCGGCGGCGCCCAGGTCCGGTCGCCGTCGGCCATGCGGGTGCCGGGCGCGCCGAGGCCCGCCACCGGGGCTCCGTCCTCGAGAGCGGGCCGCGGCGCCGGGTGCCAGAGCCCGCCGGGCAGCGGCGCGGGCTGCATGCCGGCATGGGCGCCCTTCATGTAGCGCCCCCAGATCTCGGCTGGCAGGCCGCTGCCATAGACGCGCTTCATGGCGCTGTTGTCGTCGTTGCCGACCCAGACGGCCGTCACCAGCCGCGAGGTGAAGCCGACGAACCAGGCGTCGCGGAAATCCTGCGTCGTGCCGGATTTGCCGCCGACCTCCCAGCCGGCAATGTTGACCTTGCTGCCGGTCCCGCTGGTCATGACCTCGTGGAACATGGCGTTGATCATCTGCAGCGTTTGCGGCTGGATGACCGGGCCGAAATTCGAGGGCTTGCGGGCGTAGATCACCTTCCCCGCGACGGATTTCACCTCGCGGATGACATAGGGCAGCACGGCCTGGCCGCCATTGGCGAAGCTGGCATAGGCGCTCGCGAGCTCGACGGGCGTCACCTCGGAGGTTCCCAGCGCGAGCGCGGGGTTGCTCTGCAAGGCCGAGGAGATGCCGAGGCGCTGCGCGGTGCGCACGACCTCCTTGGGCGTGACTTCGAGGTTGAGCTTGATCGCGATCGTGTTGAGCGAATGGGCGAAGGCCGTTTGCAGGGTGACCGGGCCGCGATAGCGCCGGTCGTTGTTCTCAGGGGCCCAGCCTTTGATCGAGATCGGCGAGTCGTCGCGGATCGTGTCTGGCGTCAGGCCTTTTTCGAGCGCCGTGAGATAGACGAAGGGCTTGAACGAGGAGCCCGGCTGCCGCTTGGCGACCGTCGCCCGGTTGAACTGGCTCTTGGTGTAGTCGCGGCCGCCGATCAGCGCCCGGATTGCGCCGTCAGGCGCCATCGACACCAGGGCCCCCTGCGAGGCGTTGAGCTTGGCGCCCTGGGCCGCGAGCGCATCGACGAGAACCGTCTCGGCCGAAGCCTGCAGCTTGGGGTCGATGGTCGTCAGCACCGTCACGTCGCCCTCGACCGCGCCGATGAAGTCGTCGAGCACGTCCATGACGTAGTCGGCGGCGTAGTTCACCGAGCCCGCGCCCGTCCTCTCCGCCGCCTCGGCGGGGGCGACGAGGGCGGTCTTGGCGGCGGTCGGGGAGATGAAACCCTGATCGGCCATCGCGGCGATGACGAGTTGCGCCCGCTTTTCGGCCGCTTCAGGATTGCGGTTGGGCGCCAGCCGTGACGGCGCCTGGACGAGGCCCGCCAGCATCGCCGCCTCCGCGATCGTCACGGAGCGGGCCGATTTGTTGAAGTAGCGCTGCGCCGCCGCCTCGACGCCATAGGCGCCGGAGCCGAAATAGACGCGGTTGAGGTAGAGTTCGAGGATCTGGTCCTTGCTGTAGGTCCGCTCCAGCCACAGCGCCAGGATCGCTTCCTGGATCTTGCGCGAGGCGGTGCGCTCCTGGGTCAGGAACAGGTTCTTGGCGAGCTGCTGGGTCAGCGTCGAGCCACCCTGAAGGCCGCTGCGGCCGCGCAGATTGGTGGCGACCGCGCGTGCCAGGCCGATCGGGTCGATGCCGAAATGCTCGTAGAAGCGCCGGTCCTCGATGGCGACGAAGGCCTTCGGCAGATAGGGCGGGACTTCGCCGATGGTGATCGTGCGCCCGCCGGTTTCGCCGCGATTGGCGAGCAGCGAGCCGTCCGCCGCGAGGATCGCGACATTGGGCGGCCGTTTGGGGACGGTGAGCTGGTTGATCGGCGGAAGCTGCGCGGCGTGATAGGCGATCAGGCCGCCGAGCCCGATGACGCACCACAGCCCGAGCACCATCGACCAGTAGACGAGGCCGCCCAGCAGGGAACGGCGACGCCGGCCGCGTCGCGTCTTGCCGCGCGCGCGGCGGTCCCGCTGGGGTTCCTTGCGCGTTTCTTGGCGCGTTTCTTGGCGCGGTTCGTGGCGCGACGCTGCGCGGTTGCCGCGCGCCGGCCGGTCCTCGGCTGACAGGCGCATGTCGAAATCTCCATGGCGCTCGTCCGGCGCGCCCGTGAAGGACGGTTCGTGCCGTTCGCCTCGTGTGGTCCGGTCGTTCATTCTGCCCCGGTCAGTCCGCTTCGTCGCGAGCCGCAAGGCCCCCCGCATCCACCCTCCACTCAGAAGTTAAACATGGCGGTTTTAAGGGGTGGTTAAGACAACCGCGCCCTGCTCCCCCTCGCCGTGCTCGCGCAAAAGTGAGTGTATTTCAGCAAAGCGGCGCCGACTCCGCTGTGGATCGTCTTGTGGCGGCAACGCGAAAACGGCATCAGCGAGGAGCGCGACAGCTCGGGAAGAGATCTCCCCGAATATTCAACTTCTACAACCGCATGCCACAGGACGGAGCAGTATAGATGCAGGGCCTCAATTCACTATCGCGCTTTCAACCGCATGCATTGGCGCTGCTCCGCATCGCCACCGCCATCATCTTCATTCTGCACGGCACGCAGAAGCTGATCGGCTTTCCGGCGCCGCCGGCCAGCGGGCTGCCGGGCATGTTCACTATCTTCTGGGTCGGCGCGATCCTCGAGACGTTCGGCGGCCTTGCGATCCTGCTCGGCTTCTGGACCCGCCCCGTCGCCTTCATCCTGTCCGGCGAGATGGCCTATGCCTACTGGATGTTTCACGCGCCGCGGAATCTCTATCCGACGCTGAACAGCGGCGATGCCGCGATCCTGTACTGCTTCATCTTCTTCTATCTGGTCTTCGCCGGCGCCGGGGCCTGGAGCCTCGACGGCAACAAGCGCTGACCGCAGCTTCCGCTCGCCGACACGGAAAGGCCCGCCACCCGAGAGGATGGCGGGCCTTGCCCGTTTCGGAAGGTCGAATTCAGACCGCCGAAGAAATCCAGCGCGAGAGATCGCTCTTCGGCGCCGCGCCGACCTTCTGCGAGGCCAGCTTGCCGTCCTTGAACAGCATCAGGGTCGGGATCGAGCGGATGCCGAACTGGGCCGGAATGGCCTGGTTCTCGTCGACATTCATCTTCACGATCTTGACCTTGCCGTCGAGCTCGCCGGCGATCTCTTCCAGAGCCGGGCCGATCATGCGGCACGGGCCGCACCACTCGGCCCAGAAGTCCACCACGACCGGCTCGGAGGACTTCAGGACATCCGCCTCGAAGCTCGCATCGGTCACTTTGCTCGTCGCCATGGCTGGTCGCCTTTCATCTGCTTGGGCGGCAGCGCCGTCCTTCGGCCCGGAAGCTATGAACGCCATCGCCCACGGTCAAGGCGCGGCCCACGCGGGGCAGCCTTACGCCGGCTGCGCGGAGGCTTCGGCGACGGGCTGGGCCAGGTTGAAATCATGGCCCGGAATCGCGGCGAGCAGGGCCTGGGTATAGGGGTGCCGCCGCTGGCCGAAGACCTCGGCCACCGTGCCGTGTTCCACGACCTCGCCGTTCTTCATCACCGCGATCAGGTCGCACACCTGCGCCGCGACCCGCAGATCATGCGTGATGAAGACGATCGAGAGGCCCAGCCGCTCGCGCAGCTCCGCCAGCAGCTTCAGCACCTGGGCCTGCACCGAGACGTCGAGCGCCGAGACCGGCTCGTCGGCGACGAGCAGCTTCGGCTCCAGCGCGAGCGCCCGGGCGAGCCCGATGCGCTGGCGTTGCCCGCCTGAGAATTCATGGGGAAAGCGGTCGGTCGCTGCCGGATCGAGCCCGACGAGGCCGAAGAGCTCGCGGGCGCGTGCGAGTGCCTGCGCCTTCGGCGTGCCATGCACCACAAGGCCCTGCGCGACCAGCTCGCCCACCTTCCGGCGCGGGTTGAGCGAGGCGAACGGGTCCTGGAACACCATCTGGATGTCGCGCGTCTTCTCGCGCATCTCCTGGCGGGAGAGACCGAGCAGATCCTGCCCGGCGAGCCTGATGGCGCCCGAATCGGGCTGGATCAGGCGCACGATGCAGCGTGCCAGCGTCGATTTGCCGGAGCCGGATTCGCCGACGATGCCGAGCGTGGCGCCCTTCGGCAGCGTCAGCGAGACATCCTTGACGGCCTGCGTCACCCGGCTGCCGCGCCCGAGGAAGCCGCCGGTGCGGTAGGTCTTCACGACGTGCTCGATCGTCAGGATCGGTTCCGGCGAGAGCGGGCGCGGCGGCGGCGGCGCCAGCGGCGGCACGGCGGCGATGAGCTGGCGCGTATAGGGATGCTGCGGCCGGGCCAGCACATCGGCGGGCACGCCCTGCTCGACGACGAGGCCGTGCTGCATCACCACCACCCGGTCGGCGATCTCGACGACGACGCCGAAATCATGGGTGATGAAGAGCACCGCCGTGCCCTTGCGCTGCTGCAGCTCCTTGATGAGCTTGAGGATCTGCGCCTGGGTCGTCACGTCCAGCGCCGTCGTCGGCTCGTCCGCGATCAGCATCTTGGGGTCGAGCGCCATCGCCATCGCGATCATGGCGCGCTGGCGCTGGCCGCCTGAGAGCTCGTGCGGGTACGCCTTCGCCGCCTGCGCCGGGTTCGGGATGCGCACCTCCTCCAGCAGGCCGAGCACGCGCGCCGCGATCTCCTGCTTCGACAGGTCGGTGTGGATGCGGAACATCTCGCCGATCTGGTCGCCGATGCTGCGCAGCGGATTGAGCGCGGTCATCGGTTCCTGGAAGATCATGGCGATGCCGGCGCCGCGCAGCGCCCGCATCCGGGCCTCGCTCGCCTGGGCGAGGTCCTCGCCCTCGAGCAGGATGCGCCCGCTCTCGATGGTGACGCCGCCGGGCAGGAGGCGCATGACCGCATTGGCGGTCATCGACTTGCCCGAGCCGGATTCGCCGACGACGCAGACGATCTCGCCGGAGGAGACCGAGAAGGACACGTCCTTCATCGCATGGGGACGATCTGCCCCGGCCGGCAGGCGGACGCTGAGCGCCTCGAGTGTCAGGATGGCGCTCATCGTCCCTTGAGCCTCGGATTGAGCGCGTCGTTGAGGCCCTGGCCGACCAGCGAGACCGCGAGCACGGTCAGCAGGATCGCGACGCCGGGGATCGCGGAGACGTACCATTGCACGCGCAGCACGTCGCGGCCGAGGCCGATCAGATTGCCCCAGGAGGCGATGTTGGGGTCGGACAGCTTGAGGAAGGCGAGAGAGCTTTCGAGCAGGATCGCCACCGCCATGACCACGCTGGCATAGACGATGACCGGTGGCAGCGCGTTGGGCAGGATCTCGCCGAAGATCAGCTTCAGGTCGGAGAGGCCGAGCGTGCGCCCCGCCTGGACGAATTCGCGGTTGCGCAGCGACAGGAACTCGGCCCGCGTCAGCCGGGCCGGGGCCGGCCAGGAGACCACGCCGATGGCGATCGTCACCGTCGTCAGCGTAGAGCCGAAGACGACCACGAGCACCAGCAGCAGCAGGAAGTTCGGCAGCGTCTGGAAGGCTTCCGTGATGCGCATCAGCACCGTGTCGACCTTGCCGCCGTAATAGCCCGCGAGCGCGCCGATGACGACGCCGATCACGATCGCGATCGCGGTGGCGACGACGCCGATCAGCAGCGAGATGCGGGCGCCGTGAAAGATCTGCGCGGCGATGTCGCGGCCCGAATTGTCGGTGCCGAGCGGGAAGCGCTCGTTGACGAAGGGCCATTGCAGCGGTCGCCCGGCCAGCGCCAGCGGATCGCGCGGAAACAGCCAGCCGGCCGTGAGCGCGAGCCCGATGACGACGAGCAGCAGCAGCAGCCCGACCACCGCCGCGGGGTTACGGAAATAGCGTTTCAGCGCGTCCATGCCTCAGCCTTCCGGGGCGATGCGCGGGTCGAGCCGGGCATAGAGCAGATCGACGATGAAGTTCACGGTGATGACCAGCAGCGCCGAGACGAAGACGATGCCGAGCAGCGTGTTGAGGTCGCGCTGGATCACCGATTCATAGGCGAGGCGCCCGAGCCCCGGCAGGGAGAACACGCTCTCCACCACGACCGAGCCGCCGAGCATCGTGCCCGCCTGCAGGCCGATCAGCGTGACCATCGGCAGCAGCGCGTTGCGCAGCACATGCTTGACCACGACGCCGGTCTCGTCGAGCCCCTTGGAGCGGGCGGTGCGGACGAAGTCGAGATTGAGCACTTCGAGCATCGCCCCGCGCATGATGCGCAGATAGATGGCGAGGTAGATCAGCCCCAGCGTCAGCGTCGGCAGCACGAGATGGCGGGCGATGTCGAGCGTCCGGGCGAAGCCCGAGAGCCCTGCGCCGATATCTTCGAAGTCGCCGGCCGGCAGCCATTGCAGATGCACCGAGAACACGACGATCGCCATCAGGCCGAACCAGAAGGAGGGCGTGGCGTAGAAGACGAGGCCGAGCGTGGAGATCAGGGTGTCCGGCCAGCGGTTGACGCCGCGCGCCGCCACGACGCCGAGCACGAGCCCGGCGAAGAAGGCGAAGGACAGGGCCGAGATCATCAGCAGCAGCGTCGCGGGCAGGCGCTCGACGATGACCGTCGTGACCGGCTTCCCGTAGATCGCGGAATGGCCGAGATCGAGCCGGATCAGCCGCCAGAGATAGCGCCCCAACTGTTCGGCGGTCGAGAGATCGAGCCCGTAGAAGCGGCGCAGTTCCTCGGCAGCCTTGGGGTCGCCCCCGCCCATCTGCGCCATCATCGCGTCGACCGTGTCGCCCGGCGCGAATTGCAGCAGCAGGAAGATGCCGACCAGGATCAGCACGAGTGTCGGGATCGAGGCGGCGAGCCGCCGCCCCGCGAGAGTCAGGATGCGCATCGTTCAAGCCACCTCGAGGGCTGCCGTCGGACCGGCCGCCCGGTCGTGCTCACTCTGCCAACCAAAGGTCGTGCCAGCTCGAGGAGCCCCAGCGCGGATTGTTCGAGTGGTTGCGCGCCTTGGCGGTGATCGCCGAGACGAAGATCATCTCGACGGGGGTGAGAATCGGGATCTCGGTGTTGGCGCGGCGCACGAAGTCGCCGTAGAGCGCCTTGCGCTTGACCGGGTCGACCTCGGTCGCGGCATCGTCGATGATCTTGTCGATCGTCGCGTCCTCCCAGCCCCACTGGTTGGTCCAGGGAGCGCCCTTGGGCTGGCCGGAGCGGTACCAGACCGTGGTCGAGACGGCCGGGTCGTTGCGGTACTGGTGCCAGCCGGTGGCGAGGTCGAAATCCCAGTCGTTGTAGACGCTCTTCAGGAAGCCGCCGCCGTCGAGGCGCACGATGTCCACCTTGATGCCGATCTGGGCGAGCGACTGCTGGATGAAGGTGGCGAAGAGCGAGATGTCCTCGCCCCAGGGCGCCGGGTTCAGCCGGAGCGTGAAGCGCGTGCCGCCGGCGCCGGCCTTGTAGCCGGCTTCGTCGAGCAGCTTCGCCGAGAGCTTGGGGTCGAAATTGTACTGCGGGCCGTTGTCGGCCGGATAGAAGTCGGTCGAGACCGACGGCACGGGGCCGGTGCCGCGCTTGGCGAAATCGCCGAGGAAGTTCTCGATGAAGAACGGGATGTCGAGCGCATGCGCGATCGCCTTGCGCACGCGGATGTCGGCCAGTTCCTTGCGCCGGAAATTGAACTCGATCGTGTTCGTGCGGGCGTTGCCCTCGGCCCCCTTGGTGCCGACGATGAAGCGCTTGTCCTTGCCGAGGCGGGCGAGGTCCGAGATCGTCAGGTTCGAATAGCCGCTGAAGTGAAGCTGGCCGGCCTCCATCTGCGCCGCCGCCGCCGAGCGGTCGGTGATGACGCGCCAGATGATGCGGTCGAGATAGGGCAGGTTGTCGCGCCAGTAGTTAGGGTTGCGGTCGGCGATGACGTGCTGGCCGCGCTCATAGGTGACGAACTTGAACGGGCCGGTCCCGACCGGCGCGAGATTGACCGGGTTGCTGCGGATGTCGCCCTGGCCTTCATAGAGATGGCGCGGCGAGACGTAGCCCAGGTCGGGCAGGGCGCGCAGCAGCAGGTTGAGCGGCATCGGCCGGTCGTAACGGAAGATCGCGGTATGCGGATCGGGCGTGTCGACGGCGGTCAGGAAGAGCTGCAGCGTGGTCGAATAGTTCAGGATCTTCTTCCACATCTCCATGGCGGTGTATTGCACGTCCGCCGAGGTGAAGGGCTTGCCGTCGTGCCAGGTCACGCCCTTGCGCAGCTTGAAGGTGATCGTCTTGCCGTCCGGCGCCGCCTCCCAGCTTTCCGCCAGCACGCCGACGGTGTTGCCGTTGGCGTCGAGATCGACGAGCGCCTCCTGGATCTTGCCGCCGATGATGTAGACGCCCGTCGAGGCCTGCAGGCTCGGATTGAGCATGCGCTGCTCGGCGGCGTAGTGCACGCCGAAGACGCCGCCCTTGCGCGGGGTCTCCTGCGCGAAGGCCTTGAAGGGATTGACGACGTTCGCGGCGATGGCGGCCGAGGTCATCAAGGCTGCGCGGCGGGTGAGTTCCATGTCGGGCTCCGTGCTTCGCGGGAGTATGTCGTACGATGCGATTGAGGCTGCGGGATGCAGCGACCGTGCCGCCTAGGCGGGCACGAAGGCGATGATGGTGCCGGTGGCGAGTACGGCCGGAACGCTGGAGCGGCCTTCGCCGAGCGCGACGGCCCCGGCGACGGCAGCGGCCTGGTCGGGCTTCTTCGTGGCGAGCACGAGCGCCGTCACGCCCTGCGACGGAGCGCCTTCGCGGATGGCGGCCGGGTGCAGGCGCGCGAAGGTCTGCGCGTCGTAGAACAGGAAATCGGCGCGCCCGCCGCCCGAGACGACCGTCCAGCCGTCCGGCCCTTGTGTCGCCGGCTGGTCGATCAGCGTGGAGAGCTCCGCCGCCGCGGCGGCGGGATCCGCGGCCAGCACTTCGATGCGGACGATCCGCGTGGCGCCGTTGGCGTGGTCGAGCAGGGAGGGGACCCACACGGCCTCGCGCGTCAGATGCTGGCAGGCGAAGATGCGCATGGAGCCCGGGCTGCGCTCCAGCGGCCAGCGGAAGACGTTGAAGCGGGCCTCGGTCTCGCCGCCTCCGGGCAGCGGCACCGGCCGGCCGAAATGGATCGGCCCCAGCGCGGGAAAGCCCTTGGCGGTGATCTCGGCCGCACCGGCGGCCGCGTCGTCGGTGGTGAAGGCGACGCGCTCGATGCCCTCGCGGCCTTCGAGAAAGTCGCGCGTCGGGCGGTTCTGGTCCGTCGCGGTCAGGATGCCGAGCAGTTCGACATAGTCCTCGCCGAACATGATGGTGTGATTGGCGCTGCCCAGGATCGGCGAATGCACGCCGCGCGGCGACACCGTGAAGCCGAGCGCCTGCCAGCGCTTGGCGGCCTCGTCGAGATCGCGCACCGCGACCACGACATGGTCGACGCCGATGATGTGTGAAAGCGACATGCGAGCCCCCCGTAGCCAACCGGCCGCCGATGACGGGCGGCGGAAGCGTCCTTCACGGCGGTGGAATAATATTCCTTATAAAGCCGAATATTCCACCAGACAGTAGAATCGTCTTCCAAAATTCATGCCAGAAGAAGAACGACGGTCTCCGCAATCCTCTTCGCGCGGAGGTGCTGACCTCCACGCGGAAATCCGGCAGGGGGAAGCTGCCGTGCCGCGGGGGCCGGGCGCCGTCTCTCACGCCCAGGGCAGGCTCGGCGGCGAGAGTTCGTCGACCGAGCGGCCGGCCCAGTCGAGCGAGGATGCCTTGGCGAGCGCCCGGCGCTGGGCCTGCTCCAATCCCTCGGAGGCGGCCTGATAATCCATCGTCAGGACCTTGCCGTTCGCCACCACCTGCCTGCCCTGGACGAAGACATGGGCGACGGCGCGGTCGGCGGCGGCGTTGATCAGGCTCTTCAGCGGGTCGCGGGTCGGGCGCATCATCGGGTGGGTGAGGTCGACCATGACGAGGTCGGCCTGCGCGCCCGGCGCCACCCGTCCGATATCCTCGCGGCCGAGCAGCCGCGCCCCGCCCAGCGTCGCGGCGCGGAAGACCTGGCCCGTCGTCACCACCGCATGGCTCTCGCCGGTGATGCGGGCATAGACGCCGGCATGGCGCAGCTCTTCCAGCATGTTGTGCGGGAAGGTGTCGGTGCCGATGCCGATATTGACGCCGGCCTTCAGATAGCGGCCGAGATCGCGCAGCGTGAAGCCGCGCCGCCCGAAGACCGTCGGGCAATGCGCCACCGAGGTGCCGGTCTCGGCGAGGCGGCCGAGATCGGAGCGCGTCGGCCAGCGGACCCAGGGGTGGTCGTCGAGGAAGATGGCGTGGGCGACAGAGGCGCGCGGCCCGAGGAAACCGACGCTGTCCAGCCACTGGATCGGCGAGAGGCCGCTGCGGCGGACCATCTCGTGGAACTCCGTGATCGACTGGCCCGCATGGGTCTGGATCGGGATGGTCCGTTCGGCGGCGGCGGCGGCGGCGATCGAGGCGCGGAAGAGGTCCTCCGTGCAGGTGTCGATCTGGGCGGGGCAGGCGAGCCCCGAAAGCCGGCCCGATTCATGGGCAAGCGCCGCGTCGATGAGCTTGAAGGCCTCTTCCATCGCCTTGCGGCCGGCGGCGTCGTCGAGCTCGTATTCGACGGTGTAGCCGTTGCGGGTGAACCAGCGCCCGTTGCGGTACATCGGCGCCATGACCATGCGCAGGCCGGAAGCGGCGGCCCGGTCCAGCCAGCCCTCGCTCGGGAAGGAGAGGTCGACCAGCGTCGTCGTGCCGGACATCAGCAGTTCCGACCAGGCGACGTGGTTCAGATGCGGGATTCCCTCGGCATCGGCGCGGAACAGCCAGAGGAACTCGTAGAGCGAGGAATTGTAGAGCCTGGGCGTGCCGACCTCGTCAGTCATGCCCTTGTTGCCGGGCTCGCTCGACGGGTGCGAGTGGATGTCGACGAGCCCGGGCATGACCATGAAGCCGCTGCCGTCGATCTCGCGATCGACCTCGCCTGCGAAGCCAGCGCCGAGATGCAGGATGCCGCTCTCGTCGAAGACGACGTCGAGATCGCGGCGATAGACATGGTCGTCGGCCGCCGCATCATAGGCGATCACGACGTCGGCGTTCCTGATGCGGGTGGTCATGGCTTGGTCGGTCCCATGCAGCGCGGGTGGAACGTCATGCTCGGGCTTGACCCGAGCATCTCGTGACATGCTCCGGGGCCTCATCCGGCCGGAGATTCCCGGGTCTGCGCTTCGCTGCGCCCGAGAATGACGCGGCGGGCAGCGGAGGGCAGAGAGGTTCAGCCCTTCGCAGCCTTCTCCTGCGCGACGAAATGCTCGGCGATCTCGCGGCCGGTCGCGATCCAGACGTCGCCGAAGCCTTTGGCGCGGGCTAGGAAGTCGCGCATGATGCCCAGCCGCATCGGCCGGCCCGAGACCTGCGGGTGCATGACCATGGACACGAGACCGCCCCATTCGCGGGTCTGGTCCAGCTCGTCGTTCCAGATCGAGAGCACATGCTCCTTCGGGAACATCGGGCGCGGCGAAAAGCGCTGCGACAGGCCGTAGAGCCAGTCGTCGAAGGACATGTTCACCGGCAGCTCGACCGGCCCTGCCGAGCCGTCGCGCAGTTTGTGGCGATAGGGGCGGATGTCGTCGCGGAACGAGGACGAGTAGGCGATGCCCTTGTCGCGCAGATAGCCGAGCAGTTCGTCATAGTTCTCGCCGGACGGCGCGCGGTAGCCCACCGGCACGAGGCCGAGCACGCGCTTGAAGGAGTCGAACGTCTTGTCGATCTCCTCCTTGTCGACCGCGAAATCGGCCGGGTCGGGCCGCTTGTGCGAATAGCCGTGGTGGCCGATCTCGTGCCCGTCTTTGGCGATCGCCTCGCACATCGCCGGATGCACGTCGACCACCCAGCCGGGGATGAAGAACGTCGCCTTGATCTCGACCGAGCGCAGATATTCCAGGATTTTCGGCACGCCGACGCGTTCCTCGTAGCCGCCGAAGGAGAGCGTCACCAGCCGGTCGGTGTTCTTGGGGTCGTATTGCAGCCAGGCCGTCTCGGCATCGACGTCGAAGGCCGGGAACACGGCGCAGCGCTTGCCCTCGGGCCAGGGGAATTCCGGCGCCGGATCGGAGAGATTGGCGATGCGGTGGGGAAAGTCGGTGGCCATCGACGGCATCCTTCAGAAAGGGAAAGCCGCCGGGCCTGTCCGCCCGGCGGCCGGTGTTTCGGGGCCGGTCAGTTCTTCGGCGCGCCGTTGATGAGAAGGCCGTCGACCTTGGCGTCGGTCAGCTCCCACTTCTTCAGGACGGCGGCATAGGTCCCGTCCTTCAGCATCTCGGCGAAAGCCTTGGCGACGGCGTCGCGCAATGCGGGGTCCTTCTTGTCGAAGGCCATGCCCTGGTGAACGGTGGTGAAGGGCTTGCCGAGGATGGCGTAGACGCCCTTTTCCTGGTCCATCAGGTAGGGAAGCGTCTCGCTGCCCTGCACCGCCGCGTCGAGGCGCTTCTGGCGAAGCTGGGTCCGGGCGTCGGCCGAACCCTCGGTGCCGACGATCTCGAGCGCCGGCTTGCCCTTATCCTCGCAGTTCTCCTTGCTCCACTTGGCCATCTCGGCCGGGAAGGAGGTGCGGCGGCTGGCGCCGACCTTCTTGCCGCAGAGGGCGGTCAGCTCGGCGAACTCGGCCTTGCGGTCGGCATTGGTGTAGAACTGCGCGCCCGAGGCGAGATAATCGACGAAGTCCAGCGTCTCGCGCCGCGAGGGCAGGTCGCTCATGCCGGACAGGATCATGTCGACCCGGCCGGTGGTGAGCGCCGGGATCATCCCTTCGAAGCTGATCTCCTCCCATTTGATCTCGACGCCGAGCTTCTTGGCCAGCGCGTTACCGAGATCGATGTCGAGGCCAGTCAGCGTGCCGGTCTTGGGATCCTTGAACTCCAGCGGCGGGTAGTTCGGCACGTTGGCGACGGAGATCGACTTCTTCTCCTGAATGCGCGCCGGCAGCGACTGGGCGGATGCAAAGGAGACGCTGGCGAGCAGCGCGGCGGAGGCGGCGAGGAGGGTGGATTTCAGCATGGTCGTCCCCTGGTTCAATGTCTGACTGCGTTGATGAAGGCTTTTGTGCGCGGCTCTTTCGGATTGGCGAGGATGTCGCCCGGCGGTCCGCTTTCGACGATCTGCCCCTGATCCATGAAGGCGACGCGGTGGCCGACATCGCGGGCGAAGCCGAGTTCGTGGGTGACGCAGATCATGGTCATGCCGGTGAGCGCGAGGTCGCGCATGACCTTGAGCACCTCGGAGACGAGCTCGGGATCGAGCGCGGAGGTCGGCTCGTCGAAGAGCAGGAGCTCGGGGCGCATGGCGAGCGCGCGCGCGATGGCGACGCGCTGCTGCTGGCCGCCGGAGAGCTGGGAGGGGTAGGCGTCGCGCTTGTCGGCGAGGCCGACGCGCTCGAGCAGGGCGATGGCATGCTCCTTCGCCCTGGCGGGCGGCTCCCGCAGCACCTGGACCGGGCCTTCTGTGACGTTCTGGAGCGCGGTCAGATGCGGGAAGAGGTTGAAGCGCTGGAAGACCATGCCGATCGAGCGGCGCTGGCGGGCGATGGCCTTGTCGTCGAGCTCGTGGAGCCGGTTGCCCTGGCGGTGATAGCCGACGCGCTCGCCATTGACCCAGAGCGCGCCGCCGTCGATGCGCTCGAGCTGGTTGATGCAGCGCAGGAAGGTGCTCTTGCCCGAGCCGGAGGGGCCGATGATGCAGAGCACCTCGCCCTTGGGGATGGAAAGATCGATGCCCTTGAGCACCTTGAGCGGTCCGAACTGCTTCTCGACCTTTTCGGCCAGCACGAGCGGCGCGCCGGCGAGGTGGTCGGCGTCGATGGCCACGGTCGTCGCGGGAGCGGCGGAGGCGGCCGGGGTCGAGGCGGGGATGGTCATGGAGCCTTGTCCTCAGCGGCCGCGCGCGACGCCGCGCTCGAAATAGGCCTCGACCCGGCCCTGGAGCAGGCTCAGCACCGTGACGACGACGAGATACCAGATCGCCGCGACGATCAGCAGCTCGATGACGCGGGAGTTGGCGTAGTAGATGTTCTGGGCCGAGTGCAGGATCTCGCTGAACTGGATGACGCTGGCGAGCGAGGTCAGCTTGACCATGCCGATGAACTCGTTGCCGACGGGGGGCACGATGACGCGCATGGCCTGGGGCATGATGATCCGGCGCAGCAGCTGCAGGCGGGTCATGCCGATGGTCTGGGCGGCCTCGTACTGACCCTGGTCGACCGAGAGCAGGCCGGCGCGCACGACCTCCGCCGTGAAGGCGCCCTGCTGGATGCCGAGGCCCAGCAGCGCCGCGACGAAGGGCGTCATCACCTCGACGGTCTTCCAGCTCGCGATGCCGGAGATGCCGATGGTCGGGAAGATCAGGGCGAGATTGTACCAGAGCAGGAGCTGCAGCAGCGCCGGCACCGCGCGGAACAGCCAGATATAGCCGACGGCCGTCGTCGACAGCACCGGATTGGCGGAGAGCCGCATGATGGCGAAGACGATGCCGAGCGCGATGCCGAGCACCATCGCCAGGATCGCCATGACGATGGTGTTGACCAGCCCCTTCAGGATCACCGGGACCGTCAGGAACTCGGCGACATAGCTCCACTCGATCTGCCCGACCGCGAAGGCATGCGCGATCGCAGCCAGCGCCACCAGCACCACGGCCGCTCCGACCACGCGGCCATAGTGCCGCCGACGCACGATGATGAGATCCTCGGGCTCCGCTGTCATTCTACCCCGTTATGTCGATGACGATGGCGCCTTCGCGCATTGCCGATGCCGCGCCTTCGCGATGATATCCCAGCTCGGGCGCTGCGGCAGCCTCGCCCGCTCGGCGCCGCCTATGATTTATCGGGACGCTCTATTTGTCGCCTTTATACGCGGCGCGGGCGCGCGTCACGCCACTCGTCAGGGTGCTCTCGGGACGTGGTCCATCGCCCGCCGTCGAAGCGGCGCGGCAGCGGCTCAGGCCGCCAGCCGCGTCTCCAGCCTGCGGATGGCCGTGCCGAGACCCGGCTCGTCCACCAGATCGGCGGCGTCTGCGAGCTTGAACCACCGGCAGTGGCGCTCGTTCTTCTCCGCCCAGTTGTCGAGCTGGCGTTCGACCTCCAGAAGGTAGAGCTTGACCTCGCACAGCGCGAAATGGTCGTTCATGCGCTTCCAGTAGCTGTAGCGGCCCGTCGGCTTCTCGCTGACCTTGCCGATGACCCCGGCTTCCTCCAGAGCCTCGCGCGCCGCCGCGTCCCAGTCCGTGAAGGCCTTCATCGGCCAGCCCTTTGGCACGATCCAGCGGCGCGTGGTGCGCGACGTGACGAGCAGAATCTCCGGCGAGCCGTCCGCGCCCTTCCGAACGGGCATCGCGGCGATCTGCGCCCTCGTCTTGCCCAGCTTCTTGCCCGTCTTGTTCATCACCCCCGGAAGCCTCTCCGCCAACCCCTCGCGCTGCGCCGACCGGCTCAATCACTGAGACGGAATGAACATTGCATCATCTGGTGAGGTTGGCGATAAAATTCCAGGGCTTGAGCGTCATGCTCTCAGGTCATGGCTTCACGGGTTCGACGCCGCACCATTCCGCGATGAACAACGCCATCGCCCCCGTGATCCGCTTGACCGAGGCGAGGCTCACGCGCTCGTCATAGGCGTGGATGCGTTCGCCCGTCGGCCCGTAGCAGAGCGTCGGGATCTTGTCGTAGAGCGCATGCACGCGGGCATCGAGATAGGCTGCGGTCATGAAGCTCCTCAGCGGCGAGCCGATGGCCGCCTCGTGGGCGCGGCCGAGCACGGCCTCGGCCTCGCTGCCGGGCTCCAGCACGTAGCCTTCCGCCCAGAAGCCGTTGAAGGTCACCTTCGGCGGGTTGTTGGCGAGGAAGGCGTCCGCGCGGGATGCGCCGCGAATGCAGTCCTCGACGCGCCGCGCCACCTCCTGCGCGGTCATGCCCGGATACAGGCCGATGCGACAGTCGACCTTGCACCAGCACGGCACGGAGGAGGCCCAGTCGCCGCCCTCGATCTTGCCGATGTTCAGGTTGATCGGATGCGGATCGTCCTCGAAATGCTCGCGCCCGGCTTTCTCGACGTTCAGCTCCTCTTCGAGTTTGCGCAGCGCGGCGACGACGCGATAGGCGGCGTCGATCGCGTTGGCGCCGATGCCCATCTCGCGGACATGCGCCGGCACGCCACGGACCTCGAACTGGAACCAGAGGACGCCGATATTCGCCCGCGCCAGCATCTCGTGCTCCGGCTCCGGAATCAGGGCCGCGTCGGCGCGGTACCCGCGCAGATGCGTCATCAGCGCGCCGTTTCCGGTCGATTCCTCCTCGACGACGGATTCGAGATAGACCGTCGCCGCCGGCTGCAAGCCGATGCGCTTCAGCGCGTCGAGCGCATAGAAGTTGGCGCCCTGGCCGGCCTTCATGTCGGCGCTGCCGCGGCCATACATCCAGTCGCCCTCGATCACGGGGTCGAAGGGCGCATGTGTCCACTGGTCGTGCGGCCCGGTCGGCACCACGTCCATATGGGCCTGCAGGATCAGCGAACGGCCGGTCTCCGTCCGGGGGTGGTGGATGCCGACGAGGATCGGCGCGTCCGAATGCGTGTCGGAGAAGGGGGCTCCGCCGGGATGGGCCGCGATCGCCGCCTCGTCCATCTTGAAGCGGTCGACGGTGAAGCCGCGCTCCTTCAGCGCACGAAACACGAAGTCCTGGCAGGCATGCTCCTCGCCGCGCACGGAGGGAAAGCGCACCAGTTCCTGCGTGAACGCGACTTGCTCGGCGAAGCCGGTTTCGACGGAGGCGAGGATCTTGTCGCGAAGGGCGGGGTCGAGAGGCATGGTGGTCTCCTTCGGTCGGGAATTCAGTCGGCAGTTCGGATTGCCGTCATGGTCGGGCTTGACCCGACCATCTCGGAAACCAGAGTTCTCCCGTCATGAGATGCTCGGGTCTGCGCTGCGCTTCGCCCGAGCATGACGGCCATCAGGTCCCGAACCGCCCGCCGCCGGGAACGGCCGCGAGCAGCTGCCGCGTATAGTCATGCCCCGGCGCCGCGAAGATCGCAGCCGTCGGCCCGCTCTCGACGATCCGCCCACGCTGCATCACCGCGATCCGGTCGCAGATCTGCGCCGCGACCCGCAGGTCGTGCGTCACGAACAGGATCGCGAGCCCGAGCCGGTCCTGGATGTCCTTGATCAGCCTGAGGATCTGCGCCTGCACCGAGACGTCGAGCGCCGAGACCGCCTCGTCGGCCACGAGCACGTCGGGTTCGAGGGCCAGCGCCCGTGCGATGCCGACGCGCTGCCTCTGGCCGCCGGAGAATTCATGCGGATAGCGGTCGATCGCATTGGCCGAGAGGCCGACGAGCTCGAGCAGTTCGCGGGCCTTGCCGAGCGCGTCCCGGCGCGGCGTGCCATGTGCCACCGGCCCGTCGGAAATGATGCGGCCGATGGTCTGGCGCGGGTTGAGCGATGCGAACGGGTCCTGGAAAACCATCTGGATGCGGTCGCGATGCTGCCGCAGCGCCTTGGTGCCGAGATCGGACAGGACGAGGTCGCCGAGCGCGATCCGGCCGCGATCCGGCTCGATCAGCCGCAGGCAGCAGCGTCCGACCGTCGATTTTCCCGAGCCGGACTCGCCGACGAGCCCGAGCGTCTCGCCCTTCGCCAGCGAGAAGGAGATGTCGGCGGCTGCCGTCACCTCCCGCGCGGGGCCGAAGAGCGTCCGCTTGCGATAGGTCTTGCCCAGCCCCTCGACGCTCAGCACCGCCGGTCCCTCCGGCAGCGCCGGCCGCTCGGGCGGCGTCAGCGAGGGCACGGCGGCGAGCAGCTTGCGCGTATAGGGGTGGCTCGGCGCGCCCAGCACCTGGTCGGCCGGCCCCTCCTCGACCAGCACGCCCTTTTCCAGCACGGCGATGCGGTCGGCGATCTCGGCCACCACCCCCATGTCGTGCGTGATGAAGAGCACGGCCGTGCCGTGCCTGTGGCGCAGATTGTCGATCAGCTTGAGGATCTGCGCCTGGGTGGTGACGTCCAGCGCGGTGGTCGGCTCGTCGGCGATCAGCAGCTTGGGTTCGAGCGCGAGCGCCATGGCGATCATCACGCGCTGGCGCTGGCCGCCGGAGAGCTCGTGCGGATAGGCCTTGGCCAGCCGGGGCGGATCGGGCAGGCCGACCTCGGTCAGGAGGTCGACCGCGCGCTGGTAGCGCTCGGCCTTGCCGAAGAGTCCATGGGCCTCGAAGGTCTCGACGATCTGGTCGGCCACCCGCATGACCGGGTTGAGCGAGGTCATCGGCTCCTGGAAGATCATGCCGGCCTCGCGGCCGCGCACCTCCTGCATCGCCGCCTCGTCGAGCGCGAGCAGGTCGCGCCCCGCCAATCGGATCGCGCCCGCGACCGGCTTCACCGCCTTGGGCAGCAGGCCCATCACCGAATGCGCGATCATCGACTTGCCCGAGCCGGATTCGCCGACGACGCAGAGCGTCTCGCCCGGAGCGATCGACAGCGTCACGTTCTCGACCGCGTGCGGCCGGTCGGCCAGCGCCGGCAGCGCCAGCGTCAGGCCCTCGATGGAGAGCGCGGGCAAGGTCACTTGCGTGGTCATTCGCGCCCCCTGGCCAGGCGCGGATTGAGCGCGTCGTTCAGCCCCTCGCCGGCGAGGTTGAGCGCCAGGACGGTCAGGAAGATCGCGAGCCCGGGGAAGAAGCTGATCCACCAGGCGTCGAGCAGGCGCGTGCGGCCCGCGCCGACCATGTAGCCCCAGCTCATCAGGTTCGGGTCGCCGAGGCCGAGGAAGGACAACGAGGATTCGAGCAGGATCGCCGAGCCGATCATCAGCGATCCCATCACGATGATCGGCGCGATGGTGTTGGGCAGCACCTGGCTGAAGATGATGCGCGGCGTCGATTGCCCGATGGTGACGGCGGCCTGGACATATTCGCGCGTCTTCAGGGAGAGCACCTCGCCGCGCACGAGCCGGGCCACGGGCGGCCAGCTCACCACCCCGATCGCGAGTACGATCGAGCCGAGCTGCGGCTGCAGGATCGCCACCAGCACGATCGCCAGCGCGAAGGAGGGAATGGTCTGGAAGAACTCGGTGAAGCGCATCAGCGCGTCGTCGACGAACCCGCCGCCATAGCCGGCGATGGCCCCCAGCGGCACGCCGATCAGCAGCGCGACCAGCGTCGAGACGATGCCGATGGTGAGCGAGACACGCGCGCCATGGACCATGCCGGCGGCGATGTTGCGCCCCAGCGTATCGGTGCCGAGCGGGAACCTGTCCATCGTGAACGGCGCCTGGAAGGGCCGGAACACCGGCCGCCATGGCGATTGCGGGTAGAGCGTCGGCGCCAGCAGCGCGAAGGCCACCACCGCGAGCAGGATGACGAGGCCGAGAAGGGCGCCGCGATTGCGGGCGAAGCGCTTGATGAAGTTCATCGGCAGTATCCCTCGTCACTGCGAGGAGGCGCAGCCGACGAAGCAATCCAGAGGCGGCTGCGCTCGACGTCCCCCTGGATTGCTTCGCTTCGCTCGCAATGACGGCTGTAGAACGGCTTGATCATGCGCCGGCCTCGATGCGCGGATCGGCGATCCGGTAGACCAGATCGGTGATGATGTTGAAGCCGACGACCATCGCCGAGGAGATGAAGAACACGCCGAGCAGCACCGAATAGTCGCGCTGCACCAGCGCGTCGAACATCAGCCGCCCGATGCCGGGCCAGGCGAAGACGGTTTCGGTCAGCACCGCGCCGCCGACGAGCTGGCCGGCCTGCAAGCCGGCGAGCGTCACCACCGGCAGGATGGCGTTGCGCGCGACATGCCGGCGCCAGACCCTGCGCGGCGAGACGCCCTTGGCCCGCGCCGTCTTGACGAAATCGGCGCCCGCCACCTCGAGCATGGAGGCGCGCATCATCCGGGCATAGAGCGCGGTGAAGAACAGGCCGAGCGTCAGGGCCGGCAGGATCAGGTGCTGGCCGATGTCGAGCGCGCGGGACAGGCCCGTGTAGTTCGCGCCGATGGTCTCGTAGCCGACATTCGGCACGAGCCCGAGCTTCAGCGAGAAGACGATCTGGCTCATCAGCGCCACCCAGAACAGCGGCGTGGCATAGAAGACGAGCGCCAGCCCCGTGATCAGGCTGTCGGACCATTTGCCGGCCCGGCGCGCGGCGAGCGCGCCCATCAGCGTGCCCAGCCCCAGCGAGATCACGAAGGCGGCGCCGGTCAGCAGCAGCGTCGCCGGCAGCCGGTCGAGCACCAGCGACAGCACCGGTTGCTGCTGGCGATAGCTGAAGCCGAGATCGAAGGTCAGGTAGCCCTTGAGATAGATCCAGAGCTGCGTGAGCAAGGGCTCGTTCAGCCCGAAACGCTCGCGCAGCTGCTGCTGCAGCACCTCGTCGGCCGCCCCGGCCTCGCCGGCCAGAACCTGCGCGGGATCGCCCGGCGCGGCCCGGATCAGGAAGAAGTTCAGCACGGCGATGGCGAGCAGCGTGACCACGCCCTTCGCCAGACGGCCGGTGAGGAAGGAGAGGAGATTCATGCGGTCTTGTCCGTTCGAGCGGCCTTCCTTCTCCCCTTGCGGGAGAAGGTGGCAGCGCGAAGCGCTGACGGATGAGGGGTCGCTGGTCGGTCGCAGAACAAGAGATCGCACCGGCAATTCAGGTGGCGCGACCCCTCATCCGGCGCTTCGCGCCACCTTCTCCCGCAAGGGGAGAAGGGCAAGCTGTCACTCCTTCCAGGCGTCCTTGAAGCCGTCGTTCACGCCGATGGCGGTCGAGACGAGGTTCTTGACGTTGCAGCGATAGATGGTCGGGAAGTCCATCTCGAGCTGCCAGAGCACCGGCACCTCGTCGGCGAGGATCTTCTGCACCTTCGTGTAGAGCTCCTGGCGGGCGGCGTCCGTCGGGGCCACGGCGGCTTCGGCGAAGAGCTTGTCGACCTCGGGGTTCACATAGGCGCCCTGGTTGCCGAACGGGTTGCCCTTGACGATGTTGGTCGAGATGTAGTTGCGCGCGACGCCGGTCGCCGGGTCGCCGAGCTGGTAGAGATAGTTGAAGGTCAGGTCGAAGTCGCCGTTGCTGGCCTTCTGCGTCCAGCCGGGCACGTCGGTTGTCTCGATCGAGACGTTGATCCCGACATCGGTGAAGTTCTGCTTGATCGTCTCGGCCCAGCGGCTCCAGACCTCGCCATAGGGCAGCGCCAGGATCTTGAGCGGCTCGCCCTTGTAGCCGGAGGCCTTGACGAGCTCCTTCGCCTTGGCCGGGTCATAGGTGTATTTCGGCACGTCGGCGGAATAGAACTTGGTCTTGGACGAGATCGGCCCGGTCGGGATCTTGCCGAGCCCGGCCCAGACCACGTCCTTCCCGAACTCGCGGTCGATCGCGTACATCATCGCCTGGCGGAACTGCTTGTTGGCGAGCGGCCCGCCCTTGGCGATGTTCGGGGTCACCCAGGCGTGGGGCGCGAACATTTCCCAGCCCTTGGTGGTGACGCAGGTGTTGGGCAGCTTGGAGAGGCGGGCGACATCGTACACGTCGACCGAGCCGCCGGTCAGCACGTCGACCTTGCCCGTCTCGTAGGCGACCGCGCGCGCGGCGGCGTCCGGGATGATCTGCCAGTAGATCTCGTTCAGGTTGGGCTTGCCCTTCTGCCAGTACTCCTCGTTCTTCACGAGGTGGATATAGGAGCCCTTCTTCCATTCCTTGAGCTTGAACGGGCCGGTGCCGATCGGCGTGTTGTTGGCCGGGTTCGCGCGGTAATCGGTGCCGTCATAGATGTGCTTGGGGATCATCGGCGCGCCGGCGACCTCCTGCGAGAGGATCAGCGGGCCGAAGGGCTGCTTCAGCACGATCTTGACGGTGAGGTCGTCGACCTTCTCGATCTTGTCGACCTGGCCGTTGGCGATCGGGCGCCAGCGCGGGTGCACCTCGCGCAGGAACTTGTCGAGCGAGAAGACGACGTCGTCGGCCGTGAAGGGCTTGCCGTCGTGCCACTTCACGCCTTCCTGCAGCTTGAAGGTGTAGGTCTTGGCGTCGGGCGAGATCTCCCAGCTCTTGGCGAGCGAGGGCACCGGCTGGAGCTTCTCGTCATAGCGCAGCAGCGACTCGTAGATGTTGCCGGCGACCATGTTGGTGGGGCCGTTCTGGTTGAGGCCCTGCATCAGCATCGGCGGCTCGGGCTGCACGACGATATGGACGGTCCCGCCCGGCTTGGGGGCCTGCGCCTGCGCGAGCGTGGGCAGGAGGACGAGCGCGGCGAGAGCCGTCGCCGCCGCCGTGGTCCGGCTGTTCATCCTGTACGTCATCATGCTCTCCCACTGTCTCGACTGACTTGGGCCGACAAACCTTGGCCCGACAAAACCTTGGCCCGACAAAACCGGCGGCCCGCTTCGCAGGCAGCCGCGCTCCGGAGACAGGCCCGGAACGACGGATGCATGGCAGGCGTCTTTTCCCCTCTTGGCAAGTCCCGGGCCAGCGCCTCGCGAGCGGCAGGCCGGAATGCCGAAGCACCCTACGATAGCGCGCATGCGGGGCGCGTCTAATAGCTTGTGTCTATGCCAGGGATAGCCGGGCGACGATGGCGCGCCGCGCTCTCAGCGTTTGCGGCCGTCCGGACCGAACTGGCGCAGATAGGCCGCGAGGTCGCGGATCTGCTGCTCGCTCTTCAGCCCGGGAAAGAACATCCTCGTCTCGGGCACGCGGGTCCGGGGGGCCTGGACGAATTCGGCGAAGGTCGCCTCGTCCCAGACGATGCCGGAGGTCTTCATGGCGGGGGAGAAGTTGAAGCCCGGGGCGGAGCCGGCCGCCCGGCCGAACAGCCCGTTGAGCTCCGGGCCGACCAGGTTGCGCGCCCCTTCCCCGACCTGGTGGCAGGCGCGGCAACCCCGCCAGACCGCCTCGCCGGCGGCGGCGTCCTGCGCCGCGGCGGCAGACGCGGTCAGCAGCAGCGCGGCGAGAGGCGGCAGCAGCAGGCAGGCGGTTCGGCGCATCGTTCTCAATCGGGATCCATCCGATGGGGAGGCCGTCCCCGCATAGGGCTTCGCGGCGCCGAAGCGAATGAGCCAGATCGCCGCGCCCGTCGCTACTGCAGCGCGCCGACCCATTCCGCCACGGTCGCGGTGAAGATGTCCGGCCGCGACACGGGGAACAGATGCCCGCCGGTCTCCATGATCGCCTTGCGGCATCCGGGCAGGGCACTCGCCAGCGCCTCCTGATGAAAAGCGGGGACGACCATGTCGTCGCGGGCACCGAGGACGAGGACCGGCATCGGCAGCGCCGCGATATCGGCCGAGCCGTCGAAGGCCAGCATCGCGTCGATGCGCTCGTGCATCACCGACTTGGCGGCATCTGTGGTGGGGGCCGATTCCATGGCGGCCTCGTAGAACCGCGAATTCGCCTCGATCCAGGCCGGCGGATAGGCGGACAGCACCGACAGGGTGGCGTACGCCTCGGGATCGAATGCGAGCACTTTCTGCCGCGCGGCGAACAGGCGTTTCATGTAGAGGCTCGGCTTGAGCCAGGTCCCGCTCAGGATCAGCCCGTCGATCCGCTCCGGCACCTGTCTCGCCAGCGACTGCGCGATGCATCCGCCGGCCGAATGGCCGAGCACCACGGCGCGGTCGACGCCGGCCGCATCGAGCACCGCGAGGCTGTCCCTCGCGAGCACGTCGATCGTGCAGTCCGCGCTGCCTCTCTCGCTGCCTGCGATGCCGCGCTGGTCGAAGCGCAGAACCCGGAAAGATCGCGCCAGGGTCGAGGCGATGTCGGTCCAGAACGCGGACGATCCGCTCAGCCCCGTAATGAGCAGGAGCGGCCTGCCGCGCCCCTGCTCGAAGCAGTCGAGCGTGGCTCCGTCGACAGTCCGGGCGGTGAAGCTGGAAATGGCCGGCGCCGTCATGGCAGCACCGGAGCCGCGCAGTGTCGGGAAGGGTTGCGCTTGCGCGAGGTCGTCATCATCGGTCTCCCATCCTCCCGTCGCGTGGCGCCGCGACTGTCTTGTTGCGGATCACGCGGTCTCGTCGCGTGTCGCTTCGGGAAAGGATGGCGCAGACCGTGCCGGCTCGCCATGGGGGCGATGCGGGGGCGGCCTGCGTCTGGCGCAGCCCATTCCGATCATGGCGGGAGAGTCATGCGCGTGACTCATGCGCAGGGGGGTCTCATCGGGTATTCCCGCGATGGTTGCACGGCCGCCGTAACCACCGCGGCGCGCTCCGCGCGGCGATGGTCCGCCGGAGCGCGGGTCGATGGCGTCCGCCTCAGGCCAGGCTGGCGTCCAGCGTGATGATCGCCTTCAGCACCTTCGAGACGGGGCATCCCGCCTTCGCCTTCTCGGCCAGTTCCTTGAACGTGGCCTCGTCCGCTCCCGGTACCTTTCCCTTCAAGGTCAGGTGCACGGCGGTGATGGCATAGCCGTCGCCGACCTTGTCGAGCGTGACCTGGGCCGTCGTCTCCAGCGAATCGGCGGTGAGCTGGGCTTCGCCGAGAATGAGCGAGAGCGCCATGGTGAAGCAGGCGGCATGTGCCGCGCCGAGCAGTTCCTCCGGGTTGCTGCCGGGCTTTCCCTCGAAACGGCTGCCGAAGCCGTAGGGGTAGTCCTTCAGCGCGCCGGTCTGGGTCGAGATGGTGCCCTTGCCGTCCTTGATGCCGCCGCTCCAGGCGGCCGAACCCGTCTTGGTGATGGCCATGATGAGATGCTCCTCGGTCTGCCCGTCGTCGGCCGGCATGGCCCGCGCGGCTCTGTCGTTGTCGAACGGCGGGAGGGCGCGCTTGGTTCCCGTCTCGACGACGGCAGGAACGGCTTTCATGTTTGCGCCGCCCTGACCTAAGGTCGCAGCAGAATCGCGATAGGAGTTGCAGATCATGGAGTGGACAGGCGGCTGGAGGCCCGGGCGGCGCGAGGTGCTGGCGATGGCGGCCCTGGTCCCGGCTTGGGTGAGCCCCGTCGTGGCGCGGGCGGAGTCTCGGGCCGGGCTCGTGCTGACTGTGAACGGCGAGGCGATGGCGGAGCTCGGGCGCGAGCGGCGGGCCCTGGCCGCCGACGGCCCGGTCTTCATCGGCGACAGGGTCGCCACCGGCGATGCGACGCGCGCCGCGCTCAGGCTGGGGCAGGCGACGGAGCTTCGGCTCGGCGAGCGCGCGCGCATCACCATCGACCGGTTCCTGACGGAGGCGGGCGGCACGATCACGCTCGGCGCCGGCGCCCTCCTGGTCGACAAGACGCCGGGGTCCGACCCGCGCTCGCTGCGCATCCGGTCGTCCTATGGCGTCATCGCGGTGCGCGGCACGCGCTTTTTCGCCGGTCCCAGCAACGGCGTCTTCGGGGTCTTCGTCGCCCGCGGAAAGGTCTCGGTCCGCGCCGCCGGACGAACGGTGACGCTGGAGACGGGGCAGGGCACCGATATCGCCCGCCCGGGCGCGGCCCCGACGCCCGCGCGGGACTGGGGAGTGGCCCGAATCCGCGCCGCGCTCGCTCAGGTCGAGTGACCCATGGCCGATCGGCTCGACGAGATCATCGCCGGGACGGCGCTCTTCGCCGGGCTCGCGCCTGAAGCGCTGGCCGACTGTGCCGAGCAGTTCCGCGAACAGCACTTCGAGCAGGGCCGGATGATCTTCGCGCGTGGCGATTCCGGCGAGCAGCTTCTGCTCGTCGGGGAGGGGCGCGTGCGCCTGGCGGTGACGACCGAGGATGGCCGCGAACTCAGCGTGCGCCACGCCACGGCCGGCGACCTGCTCGGAGAGATCGCCGTGCTCGACGGCGGCGAGCGTTCCGCCGATGCCGTCGCGCTCACGCCGGTCGTCGCCTACGGGCTCAGGCGCCCGCAGTTCCTCGACCTCTTGGCGCGGCATGCGGGCCTCTCGGCCAATGCCATCGCCTTTCTGTGCCGGCGCCTGCGTGACACCACCGATCAGCTCGAAGGCATCGCGCTCTATCCGATCGAGGCGCGCCTGGCACGCTTCCTCCTCGTCGGGCTGGCCGGGCAGCAGGCTTCTCCCGGCCGGCGCGTCCCGCTCGACATGGCGTTCTCGCAGGGCGAGCTCGCCCAGCTCCTCGGCGCCAGCCGGCCCAAGGTCAACGCGGCGCTCGGTTCGCTCGAGCGGACCGGCGCCCTGAAGCGCACCGCCGACCGGCTCTTCTGCGACCCGGAGCTTCTGGCGAAGGCCGCCGGCGTCTCCGATGTCTGAGCGCCGCCGGCCGCCGCCGGCCTTGCTGGCGGGGCTCGTGACGGGGCTCGCGGTCGCCTTGCTCGGCCTGCTCACGCCGCAAGCTGTTCGCGAGCGCGGCTTCGATGCGATGCTGCGCGTCGCCGGCACCTGGCGCCCGCCATCGCCGCCGGCCCCGAAGCTGGTGTTCGTCGACATCGATTCCGCGAGCCTCGAGGCGGTCGGGCCCTGGCCCTGGCGCCGGGAGGTCATCGCGCGGCTGATCGCCACGGTGAATGCGGCCGGCCCGGCGGCGCTCGCCGTCGACATCCTGCTGGCCGGCGAGGACACGCGCTCGCCCGCCGCCATGGCGCGCCGGCTCGCCGCCGAGGCCGGACGCTCGGACCTCGCGGCGCTCGCGGGAAGCCTCGTGGACGGAGACGCGGAGCTGGCCCGCGCGCTCGCCGCCGGCCCGGTCGCCCTCGGCTGGGTGCTCGATCCCCGCGGGGAGGGTGTTCCGGCGCCGATTCCGGTGCTGGCGCGCGATGGTGCGGCCCTCGGCGGGCTCTGGACCGAGAGCGGCGCGACCACCCCGCCGCCAGGCCTCGCCGAAGCGGCGCCCGGCGCGGGCACGCTGTCCTTGCCGGGCGACGAGGACGGCATGGTGCGCCGTGTGCCGCTGCTGGTCGTCGCGGCAGGCGAGGTCAGGCCCGGCCTCGCCGTCGAGGCGCTTCGGCTCGCCTCGGGCGCGTCCGGCTATCTGCTGGCGGGAGATCCGCCCGTCCTCGGCATCGGAGAGCTGAGGTCGCGCCTGCCGCCCGACGGCCTCTTGCGGCTCGTGCCGACGCCCGAACTCCCCGTCACGCTCGGCGCCGGCGCCGTCCTCGCCGGAAACGCCGATCTCGCGCCGCTGGCACGCGCCATCGTCGTCCTCGGTGGCTCGGCACCCGAGCTCGGCGCGCTGCGGGCGAGCGCGCGCGACCCGTTGACGCCGTCTGCCCTTCTGCATCTCGACGCCATGCGCCAGCTCGCGCGCGGCATCGTGCCGGTGCGGCCGGCATGGGCCGGCTGGGCCGAGTTCGCAGCGGCGCTGCTGCTGGCGGGCCTCGCCGCGGCGGCGGCGCGCCGCCTGCGCCCTCTGCCGGGCCTGCTCGCCGTCCTGGCACTCGTCGCGTTCGTCCTGCTTGTCGCGCTCTGGCTCGCCGGCCGCGACATGCTCCTGGATCCGCTCGGGCCGGCAGCCGCCGCCGCCCTGGCCTTCCTGGCCGCGTCCCTGGCCGCCTTCTCGGAGACGCGGCTGCGCGAGACCCGCCTGCGTCGTCGTTTCGAGCAGCATCTCGCGCCGGGCGTGGTCGAGCGCATCGTCGCCGATCCCGGCAGCCTCAGGCTCGGCGGCGAGCGGCGGATCGTCACCGCCCTCTTCACCGATATCGAGGGCTTCACCGAAGCGACGCGCCGGGCCGGCCCCGAACAGCTCGTCGCGGTGCTGGACGGCTATTTCGAGGGCGTGACCCGGATCGTCGGCGAGCATGGCGGCATGGTCGACAAGCTCGTCGGAGACGCCGTCCACGCCTTCTTCAACATGCCCCTCGACCTTGCAGACCACCCCCACCGGGCGCTCGCCTGCGCCGTCGCGATCCATCGGTGGACGGAGCGATACCGGGCCGGGGAGGCGGCGCTCGGCATCGGTCTGGGGCGGACGCGGATCGGCATCGAGACCGGCGAGGCGATCGTGGGCGATGTCGGCGTCGGCACCAAGCTCGACTACACCGCCCATGGCGATGCCGTGAACATGGCCGCCCGGCTCGAGGCCGCCAACAAGGATTTCGGCACGGCGATCTGCGTCGGCCCGGCCGCGGCCGCCGCCTGCGGGCCTGAACTGCTGCGTCCGCTCGGCAGGATCGCGCTGCGCGGGCTCGGCGAGGTCGAGGTCTTCGCCCCGTCTGGCACCGCCGGTGGGCCTGTTCCCTCCGGGACAACGGCGACGGCGCGTTTAAGCTAGTCTTCCCTTGCGTCGCCCGTCATGGATAGATCGGCGGCCGCACTGTCGTCGTACAATGTCCGGGAAGCAGGGAGACGAGGTCATGGTCATGTCGGCATCGGGGAGAACGGTCGCGATCGGCAAGCTGCTCGTCGTCGGCATGCTGGCGGTTACCAGCCTCGCCGCCCCCCGCCCCGCTATGGCGCAGACCGTGGCGACGGCGGGAAAGACCGCGCTGCCGACGCTCGATCAGGCCTTCCTGCGCGCCGCGACCGAGCTGTTCGACAAGGTCGAGAAATCCGGGGCCGAGACCACGATCGTGATCGACCCGCTGCTCGACGGTGTCACCGGCATCCAGTCCTCCGCGACCCGCAATCTCGACAGGCGCGTCGCAGCCTTTGTCGCCGAGCGCTATCCGCACATCAAGGTGCTGGAATTCACGCCCGAGAACGCCGCCAAGGCCCGTTTCGTCTTCATCGGCACCTTCAACCCGATTAACAATGCCGGCGAGCCGCGCGGCGAGCGCGACGCCATGTGGATCTGCTTCGCCCTGGTCGAGCGCGAGGCCGGCACCGTCTATGCGCGCAGCGTCTCGCGCTCGATCATCACCGATGTCGATATCGCGCCGACCGCCTCCTATGCCGACACGCCGGTCTGGGGCCTCGACGCGGCGACGCGCGCCTATATCGAGGCCTGCCAGCGCTCGCAGCCGGGCAAGCCGGTCGACCGCGCCTATATCGAGCAGCTCGTCGCGGCTGCGCGCATTCGCGAGGCCGCCGCCGCCTATGAGGCGGGGGACCACCGCAAGGCGCGCGACCTCTATCGCGAGGTGCAGAACCTGCCGGGCGGAGAGCAGCTGCGCGTCCTGAACGGGCTCTATCTCTCGCAGACCGCGCTGGGCGAGACCGGCGAGGCGCAGGCCACCTTCGGCCGCATGGTCGAGCGCGGGTTTTCGCTGGGGCGGCTCGGCGTGATGTTCCTCTTCGAGCCGAACTCGACCGGCTTCAACACCGACCGCAAGCTCTCCTCCGGCTATCCGGCCTGGCTGCGGGAGATCGCCGAGCGCGCCGAGAAGAAGGGCGTCTGCCTGCAGGTCGTCGGCCATGCCAGCCGCACCGGTCCGGAGGCCGTCAACGAGCGCCTCTCGCTCGGCAGGGCCCAGCGCATCGTCGCGCTGCTCGCGGCACAGGAGCCGGCCATGTCGAAGCGGCTGCGCCCGGCCGGCGTCGGCTATCGCGAGGCGCTGGTCGGCCTGCCGCGCGACGACGCCTCGACGGCGGTGGACCGCCGGGTCGAATTCCGGTCCGTGCCCTGCCTCTGAGGGCGCGGAGCCCAGAAAGCGCAGGGTTCAGAGCGTCGCCGCAGCGCGCAGGCTCCGGCGGCTCGTCCATAGCCAGGCGCTGACCGCTGCCAGGATGAGCGCGCCGGCCAACTGGGCGGAGTGATAGGGCAGGAACAGCCCGACGCCCGCCACGAAGAGGGGAACCCGCTTCGTGATGTCGAGCAGCGTCATGTAGTAGCCTTCGATCGCCGCGTTGAGCGCCAGCACGCCGAGCGCGACCGTGCCTGTCGCGAGCAGGATCTCCCAGGCCGAGCCGGTCAGCAGCAGCGCCGGCTGGTACATGAAGACGAAGGGCAGGAAGAAGGCGACCATCGCGATGCGGCAGGCCACGATCGCGATCTTCACCGGATTGGCCTTCGCGATCGAGGCTGCCGCGAAGCATGCCACCGCCACCGGCGGCGTGATCGCCGACATCGAGGCGATGTAGACGATGAACAGGTGCGCCGGCAGCACCTCCATGCCCAGCACGATCAGCGCCGGCGCGGCCAGCACGGCCGAGAGCGCGTAGACGGCCGGCGTCGGCATGCCCATGCCGAGCACGATGATGACGAAGGCGGCGACGATGATGGTCAGGAGCGGGCTGCCGCCGGCCATGTGGAACAGGCCGGAGCTGATCTTGCCGGTCAGGTCCGTCATCGAGAGCGTGCCGACCACGAGCCCGGCGATGGCGCAGGCGACGCCGACGCCGATCATGCCGCGCATGCCTTCGCTGAGTCCGTGGAAGAGCGTGACGAAAACCCGCCTCGGGTCGCGCAGCTTCATGAAGGCGACGGGGATGAGCGAGGCGAAGGCGATCGCGCCGGCGAAGGCAGGGCGGTTGAGGCTGAGAACGCCCCAGACCAGCAGGCCGATCGGCACGAGATAGGCCCAGTCGCGCCGCAGCACCGTGAGGATGGGGAGCGCGGTACCGTCGGCCATGGGACGGATGCCGTCGCGATGCGCGCCGAAATGCACGGCGAGGAAGACCGACTGGTAGAACAGCAGGGCCGGGATCAGCGCTGCGAGAGCGATCGTCGCATAGGGAATGCCGGTGAAGTCCGTCATCAGGAAGGCGGCCGAGCCCATGATCGGGGGCAACAGTCCGCCGCCGGCGGAGGCGGCCGATTCGATCGCCCCCGCGCGGATAGGGCTGATCCCGGTCTTGATCATGAGCGGGATCGAGAAGGAGCCGGTGGTCACGACATCGGCCGTCGGCGAGCCGGAGATCGAGCCGTAGAGCCCGGTCGAGACGACGGATACCTTGGCCGCGCCGCCGACCTGCCGGCCGACGAGGCTGTTGGCGACGTCGTAGAAGAAGTCGGCGCCGCCGACGCGGTCGAGCAGCGTGCCGAAGATGACGAAGGCGAACACCAGGAACGCCGCCACCTCGAGCGCCGGCCCGAACAGCCCGTTGGTCGAGAAGACGAGATGGTCGACGATTTCCTGCGTGCTGAAGCCGCGATGGGCGAAGGCGCCGCCGAGGCCGCTGCCGAAGATCGCATAGCCGAGAAACGCGGCGACGAGGACGACGAGGATCATGCCGATGCAGCGTCGCGTGGCTTCCATGACCAGGGCGATCAGGACGAAGGCGGCCACGATATCGGCGTTGGAGAGTTCGTCGATCATCGGCAGCCGCATCTCGTGGACCGGCCGCATCGCGATGAAATAGGCGCTGCATGCCCAGGAGAGCGCGGCCAGTCCCCAGGCGAACCAGGAGCGGCCCGTGCGCCGCAGCGGGTTTGCCGTCGTCGTCAGGAAGGCGAGCGAGAGGACCGCGCCGAGAAACAGGAACAGGGCGGTCTCGCGCTCGACATAGACGCCGAACGCGATCGCGAGCAGCATCAGGCCGGTCGCGACGCCGACGAGATGGACCGTCCACTGCTCGGCCATGCCGAGCTTGCGTGATTGTCCCGGGGCGAGAAGCTGGAAGAAGGATGCCATGGCTCGGTCTCGCGAAAGGCTGCCGCTGATCGGTTGGTCGGCCGGTTACTTGATGACGCCGGCCTTCCGGTAGGCGGCCTCCGCGCCGGGATGCAGCGGCAGCGGGGCCGTCTGCGTCAGGCTGGCGGGCGAGAGCCGGCCGAGCGTCGCGTGGGCCTGCTTCAGATAGTCGAAGTTCTTCAGCATCCCCTCGACGATGGCCATGGCGTCGGCGTCCTTCATCTCGGTCGAGGCGAAGAGCACGACGCTGCCCGTGACCGTGGGGATGTCCTGCGGCTGGAAGGCATAGGTGGAGGCCGGCACGGTGATCGGGGCGGTGCCGAGCAGTGCCCCGAGCTTTTCGGTCGCGGCCGGGCCGATGCCGATCATCCGCACCTTCATCTCGCGGGTCGCGCTGCTGATCTGGCTCGACGGGAAGGCGAGCATGTTGATGATGACGTCGATCTGGCCGTTCTTCATCATCTCGAGGCCGGCATTGTAGTCGGTGTGGTGGATGCGTCCGCCCCAGCTCTCGATGTCCTTGGCGGTGATGCCATAGGCCTTGAAGACCTCCTCGCCGGTCACGGCCATCAGCGTGCCGCGCTGGTTGAGCGCCACCCTGACCGGCATCTTCTTGGCCAGGATCGTCTCGAAGCTGTCGATGCCGGAGTCGTCGCGCACCAGGATCTGCACCGCCGCCTGGGGGTCGAGCAGCGCGAGCGCGCGCAGGTTGGTGACGGGCGCCTTGAAGGGCTCCTGGCCGGCCTGGGCGCGCTTCACCAGCTGCGCATGGGCGATGCCGAGCTCCACCTTGCCCTGCGAGACAAGCTGGATGTTGGCGGCCTCGCGCCCCGGCTCGTAGCTGAAGGCGGCGTTCGGCGAGTCGCGCCGGATGGTCTCGCCGATGGCGTTGCCGATGGCGCTCCAGGCACCCCCGACCGAGCCGCCGACGAGCGTGATCTTCTTGCCGGCCTGGGCGAAGGCGGTGCCTGCCGCAAGTCCGAGCGAGAGCGCCACGACGGACGCGATAGCCAGCTTTTTCATATTCCCCTCCGCGATCTTCGATAGCCCGCCCGCGCCCCTCGAAGCTCCAGGCTTCGCGGAGTGCGGGACGGTCGTCGGCGCGGCCTGCCGGGCGCGCCGGACATGCCTGCCGTGGAGACTGCTGCCCTCTTCATTCGACCGCGTCGAGGCGGTCTTGTCATACTTATAAGACGAAGCTTGTTGGTATGCATACGAGTTGTCAATGGGGTTTATCGCCGTTTCTGTAGGCCCCGTTCGGGGCAGTTGCGGCTAATCTAGGCAGGCTGAAACGGGGTATCGGTGTTCGATCGGACACAGAATGCGAAGAATTGGCCTTCTGAGAATCGTGCATGCAAGATCTCTTGACACGTCGAGGGCGACCCAGCATCGTTAGTGTACAAATGGGCTGACACAGGCATGTCATGCTGGCCGCGCATATGCGCGCCATTGCCGTCATCCGTTTGTGCGCTATTGGCGGAACACTGACGCGACGGGGCCTTGCGATGTACGACCGTTTCACCACCATGCGGCTGATCGATCTGTGGCTGACGGAGGACATCGGCTCCTGCGATCTGACCGTGCAGGTCATGATCGAGCCCGGTGAGACCGGGCGCTTCCGGATGAACGCGCGCCAGCCGATGGTGCTGGCCGGGATCGAGGTCGCCGCCGCCGTGTTCAGCCGCTACGAGCCGGCGCTGAAGGTCGAGGTCGCGGCGGCCGATGGTGACCGGGTGGAGCCCGGCGCGACGCTGCTCACGGTCTCGGGGCCCGCGCAGGGCGTCCTCACCGCCGAGCGCCCCGCGCTGAACATCGTCCAGCGGCTTTCCGGCATCGCCACCGAAACCGCCCGCTATGTCGAGATCATCAAGGGCACGAAGGCCCGCCTGATCGACACGCGCAAGACGACGCCGGGCCTGCGCATGCTGGAGAAGCACGCGGTCACCTGCGGCGGTGGCCTGAACCACCGCCTCGGCCTCGATAACGGCGTCATGATCAAGGACAACCACATCGCCGTCTGCGGCGGCATCGCCCAGGCGGTCGAGCGTGCCCGGCGCAAGCTGCCCGTACTGACCAAGATCGAGGTCGAGTGCGACCGGCTGGAGCAGGTCCGCGAGGCGCTCGCGGCCGGGGCGGACGTCATCATGCTCGACAACATGCCCGTTCCCGAGATGAAGGAAGCGGTGGCGATCGTCGCCGGGCAGGCCAAGGTCGAGGCCTCGGGCGGCATCCGCTACGAGACGATCCGCGCCGTGGCCGAGACCGGCGTCGACTACATCTCGACCAGCAAGATCACGCAGTCCGCGCCGGCGGTCGACATCGGGCTGGACGAGGCCTGAGGCGACAGGGATGCGGCCGGGGATTCTGTTCGTCGTCGTCGGTCCGAGCGGTGTCGGCAAGGACACGCTGATCGACGGTGCGCGCGCCGCGCTGGAGGGGGATCCCCGCTTCGTCTTCGCTCGCCGGCTCATCACCCGCCCCGCCGATGCCGGTGGCGAGGAGCATGAGGCGATCTCGCAGGACGAGCTCGCAGCGCTGGAGCGCGAGGGGGCCCTTCTCGCCTCCTGGGGAGCCCACGGCCTGCGCTACGGGCTGCGCGCCAGCCTGCTCGACGATATCCTGAACGGGCGCCACGTCGTCGCCAACGGTTCGCGCGGCGTGCTGGAGGATCTTTCGGCCGCGGTGCCGCGCATGGTCGTGTTGTCGATCACCGCCTCGCCGGACGTGGTGGCGAAACGCCTCGCGGGCCGGGGCCGCGAGAGCGCCGACGAGATCGCCATCCGGCTCGCGCGCTCGGTGCCGGATTTGCCCAGGGCGCTCGAAATCGCGACGATCGTCAACGACGGCGCGCCGGAAGAGGGCATCGAAAGCCTGCTCTCCGCCATCGACGACGCGACGCGCCGTCTCGTGCTCCGGTCCGTTCCCATCGACGGCTGGCGCGACAGCATCGCCTATCTGCCGGCGGACGGGCTTCTCGGAACCGAGGAGTTCGACGGTCCGGGCAAGGTCGACCTCGCCGCGCGCGGCCGCAGCATCCGCGCCCGCGTCCACATCGTCGATGCCGGCTGGTTGCTCGCGCCGCACGAGGTCGGCCTGTCGCGGGAGGCCTTCGCGGCGCTGGGATTGCCCGAGGGCAGCGAGGTCGCGCTGACCCGCACGCCGCCGCAGCGCAGCCGCGACGCGCTGCGCGCCAAGATCCAGGGCCGCGAGCTCGACGCCTCGGACTACGAGACGGTACTGCGTGACATCGTCGAGGGGCGCTATCCGGAAAGCGAGATCGCGGCCTTTCTCGTCGCGGCCACGCGCTCGCTGAGCGACGGCGAGGTCGCAGCTTTGGCCAGCGTGCGCGCCTCCTTCTCGACGCCGTTGTCCTGGGACGAGGCGATCGTCGTCGACAAGCACTCGCTCGGCGGCATCCCGGGCAGCCGCATCACCATGATCGTGGCCCCCATCGTCGCAGCCCACGGGCTCGCCATGCCCAAGACCTCCTCGCGCGCCATCACCTCCGCCGCAGGAACCGCCGATGCGATGGAGGTGCTCGCCAAGGTCGACCTGACCGTCGACGAGGTGCGCAGGGCGGTGGGCGAGGCGCGGGCCTGCATCGCCTGGAACGGCCGGCTCAACCATTCGGCCGTCGACGACGTGATGAACGCGATCACGCGCCCGCTCGGCATCGATTCCAACCGCTGGTCGGTGGCGTCGATCCTGTCGAAGAAGCTGACGGCGGGCTCGACCCATGTCGCGGTCGACCTGCCCTACGGCCCGCGCGCCAAGCTGCGCGGCCTTGAGGAGGCGAGCGAGATGGCGCGTCTCTTCGAGACGGTCGGGCGCTCCGTCGGCCTGCATGTCGAGGCCTGCCCGACCTGCGGCGCGGGACCCATCGGGCGCGGCATCGGCCCGGCGCTGGAGGTGCGCGACGTGCTCTGGGTGCTGGAAGGCGACGCGGCGGCTCCCGCCGACCTGCGTGCCAAGGCACTCGATTTCGCCGGCCGCATCCTCTCCTGGGACCCGGCGATCGGCAGCCCCGAGGCCGGGCGCGAACGCGCGCTCGCGCTGCTGGCCTCCGGCGCCGCGCGCGCCGCGCTCGACCGCATCGTGCAGGCGCAGGGTCGCCGTGCCGTCCCGGCGCGGCCGGGCCCGCTCACCCATGTCGTCCGAGCCCGCCGGGCCGGGCGGATCGGCGGCGTCGACGGCTGGCGGATCGCCGGCATCGCCCGTCGTGCCGGTGCCCCGTTCGACAAGGGCGCGGGCATCGACCTGCTGCGGCGGGCGGGCGACGACGTGACGGCCGGCGAGGCGCTCTTCGTCATCCACGCGGCTGCCGCGCCCGATCTGCAGGCCGCCGCCGCGATGGCGGAGCAGGATGACGGCTTCCCCTTCGCGGCAGGTTGAGCGCAGGCGACGTCTGTCGCTTCGCCGGGCCGCGAGGGCGTGTTCCCCTGGCAGGAACAGTGTGTTGCGTTGCCTTCAGCTCGGTTGCGCCGCGCCCTCGTGCCTCCTACCTGTCCGGCGTCGCCCCCTGTCCATGGCCTGCACGCGACGCGGCGCCGCTCGAGTTGATCCATGTCCCGCGAACCGGTCCAGCCTCTCGAACTCGGTCTCGACACCTTCGGCGATGTCACGCGCGCGGAGGATGGCGCGCCGCTCGCGCATGCGCAGGTCATCCGCGATCTGGTCGAGCAGGCGGTGCTGGCGGACGAACTCGGCGTCGACGCCATCGGCGTGGGCGAGCATCACCGCGACGATTTCGCCGTGTCGTCTCCGGAGACGGTGCTGGCGGTGATCGCGGGGCGCACGAAGCGCATCCGGCTGGCCTCGGCGGTGACGGTGCTGAGTTCCGACGATCCGATCCGCGTCTTCCAGCGTTTCGCCACCGTCGACGCGGCCTCCTCCGGCCGGGCCGAGGCCATTCTCGGCCGGGGCTCCTTCACCGAATCCTTCCCGCTCTTCGGCTACGATCTCAGCCAGTACGAGACGCTGTTCGAGGAGAAGCTCGAGCTCTTCGCCGCGCTGCTCAAGGGCGGGCCAGTGAGCTGGACTGGCAGCTACCGCCCGCCGCTCAAGAACCAGAGCGTCTTCCCGCCGATCGAGAACGGAACGCTCAAGACCTGGATCGGCGTCGGCGGCAGCCCGGAATCCGTGGTCCGCGCCGCGCGCTACGACCTGCCGATGATGCTGGCGATCATCGGCGGCGATCCCCAGCGCTTCCGGCCCTATGTCGATCTCTATCACCGCGCCTTCGCTCAGCTCGGCAAGCCGGTCCAGCCCATCGGCGTGCATTCGCCGGGCTATGTCGCCGCCACCGACGAGCAGGCGCGCGAGGAGCTGTTCCCCGACTACAAGCGCATGCGCGACCGTATCGGCGCCGAGCGCGGCTGGCCGCCCATGGGCCGCGACGAGTTCGAGCAGGAGGTGGAGCGCGGCTCGCTCTATGTCGGCTCGCCGGATACGGTCGCGCGCAAGATCGCGGCGACGGCGAAAGGGCTGGGCCTCGCCCGCTTCCACCTCAAATACAGCTCCGGCCCGGTGCCGCATCGGCGGCTGATGACCTGCATCGAGCTGTATGGGCGGCAGGTGATCCCGCTGGTGCGCGAACTGCTCGCCTGAGCCGCGAGGTCCGGGGCGGGGGCCGGAGGTGCCGGGGTACCTGCATTGCCTCCCGCCCTCGGTTTGTGCTGGTTTCGTTCATATCCGGCGAATCGGTCGAATGAACGCGCACGCATATCTCGACACCCTGAATCCGGCGCAGCGCCGGGCCGTCGTGCACGGGGGCGGGGCGCTGCCTGCTCCGCCGCTGCTGATCATCGCGGGGGCGGGGTCCGGCAAGACGAACACGCTCGCCCATCGCGTCGCGCATCTCCTGCTCGGCGGCGCCGACCCGCGCCGCATCCTGCTGATGACCTTTTCGCGCCGTGCTGCCGCCGAGATGACGCGCCGCGTCGAGCGCATCGCCCGCCGGATCATGGGCGAGGGCGCCGGCGTGCTGGTCGACGCGCTGAGCTGGGCCGGCACCTTCCACGGCATCGGCGCGCGGCTGCTGCGCGACTGCGCCGAGCAGATCGGCCTCGATCCCGCCTTCACCATCCACGACCGCGAGGACGCGGCCGATCTGATGAACCTCGTGCGTCACGAGCTCGGCTTCTCGAAGACCGAGGCGCGCTTTCCGACCAAGGGCACCTGCCTCTCGATCTATTCGCGCTGCGTCAACGCCGAGCAGGTGATAGAGGAGGTGCTGAAGCTGTCCTATCCCTGGTGCGCGGGCTGGGCGGCGGAGCTGAAGGCGCTCTTCGCCGCCTATGTCGACGCCAAGCAGCAGCAGAACGTGCTCGATTACGACGATCTGCTGCTCTATTGGGCGCAGGCCGTGACCGATCCCGAGCTCGCCGCCGATCTCGGCGGGCGCTTCGACCATGTCATGGTCGACGAGTATCAGGACACCAACCGCCTGCAATCCTCGATCCTGCTCGCGCTGAAGCCGGACGGGCGGGGGCTGACCGTGGTGGGCGACGATGCCCAGTCGATCTATTCCTTCCGTGCCGCGACGATCCGCAACATCCTCGATTTCCCCAAGGCGTTCTCGCCGCCGGCCGAGATCGTCACGCTCGACCGCAACTATCGCTCGACGCAGGCCATCCTCTCGGCCGCCAATTCCGTGATCGGCCTCGCCGCAGAGCGCTTCACCAAGGATCTCTGGACCGAGCGGGCGAACGGCGCGCCGCCGCAGCTCGTCAATGTCCGCGACGAGGCCGACCAGGCCCGCTCCATCGCCCAGACGGTGCTGGCGAACCGGGAGGCGGGCGCGAGCCTGAAGCAGCAGGCGGTGCTGTTCCGAGCCTCGCACCATAGCGGGCCGCTGGAGATCGAGCTGACCCGGCGCAACATCCCCTTCGTCAAGTTCGGCGGGCTGAAGTTCCTCGATGCCGCGCATGTGAAGGACCTGCTCGCGCTGCTGCGCTTCGTCGAGAATCCGCGCGACCGGGTCTCGGGCTTTCGCGTGATGCAGCTTCTGCCCGGTGTCGGGCCGACTTCGGCACAGCGCGTCCTCGATCATGTGGCGCAGGCCGCCGATCCGGCGGGGTCTCTGCGGGATGCGCCGGCGCCGCCGCGCGCCGATGGCGACTGGGCTGGCTTCCTCGCCACGGTCGAGGAGCTGCGCTCCGGCCGCTCCGGCTGGCCGGCGGAGATCGAGCGGGCGCGGCTCTGGTACCAGCCGCATCTCGACCGCATCCACGAGGACGCCTCGACCCGCCAGGCCGATCTCGTCCAGCTCGAGCAGATCGCCGCGGGGTACCCGTCCCGGGAGCGCTTCCTGACCGAGCTGACCCTCGATCCGCCGGACGCCACGAGCGATCAGGCCGGCGTGCCGCATCTCGACGAGGACTATCTCATCCTCTCCACCATTCACTCCGCCAAGGGGCAGGAGTGGAAGTCGGTCTTCGTGATGAACGTGGTCGACGGCTGCATCCCGATCGACCTCGGCACCGGCCAGCAGGAGGAGATCGAGGAGGAGCGGCGGCTGCTCTATGTCGCGATGACGCGCGCCAGGGACGATCTGCATCTCGTCGTGCCGCAGCGCTTCTTCACCTACGGCCAGTCCAGCACCGGCGACCGGCATGTCTATGCCGCGCGCACGCGCTTCATCCCTTCGGCGCTGCTGGGCGGTTTCGAGAGCTGTTCCTGGCCGGTCGCGGAGATGGCTCCGGCACGCGCGCCTTCGGCGGGGCCGCGCCTGGACGTGCGCGCCAGGATGCGCGGCATGTGGCGGTGATCGGCCACACCCGTCATTGCGAGCGCAGCGAAGCAATCCAGGGTCGTAGAGCGCGCGGGCCGCTGGATTGCTTCGCTGCGCTCGCAATGACGGCGGATATCGCGCGCGCTTACGCGCCCGGCTGGCGCGCCGGCACGAGCCGGTTCTGCTGCTGTTCGCGGGCGCGGGCTTCCTTGGTCTCGACGAGACGGCTCTCGCGCAGGACGTTGGCGCCCTCCAGGATCGGATAGCCGATCGAGGCGATGTGGCCGTGGATGCGCTTCAGGTCCCGGATGATGTCGAGATGGATGGCGCTGGTCTCGATCGACTCCGGCCGCCCGCTGCGCAGGCGCTGGAAATGGCTCTCGGCCGCGCGCCTCTCGGCCTCGCGGATCTCGGATTTCTCGGCGAAGAGCTGGCGCGCCAGCGTGAGGTCGCGCGTCGCGAAGACGTTCAGCGCGAGCGAGAGCGACGCGGCGACGCGCTGGTGGAAGTCTCGGATCTCGGCCAGCCCCTCCGGCGAGAAGCTGTAGCGCTTGCGGATCTTCTTCTCGGCGAGTTCGCGCAGATTCTTGTCGATGATGTCGCCGATATGCTCGAGATTCGTGATCAGCGTGATGATCTCGAACAGCCGGCGGCTTTCCTCGTCCGTCAGCTCGTTGCGCGAGACCTTGACCAGATAGAGCTTGATCGACTCGTGGATGGTGTCGACGCCGTCATCGGCCTGCGCGATGCTGCGCGACAGCTTGAGCTCGTCCTTCTCCAGCAGGGTCATGGTGTCGCGCAGCATGCCGTCGACCCGGTCGCCGAGCCGCAGCGCCTCGCGCATCGCGCCGGCCAGCGCCTCGGTCGGGCTGTCGAGCGCGTTGGGGTCGAGATAGCGCGGCGCCACCGCATCAGCGGTCGCGTCCTTGCCGGGCATGAAGCGCTCGACGAGCCTCGCGACCGGGTCGACGAAAGGCAGGAAGACCAGCGCGCCGACGAGGTTCAGCGCGACGTGGAACTCGATGGCGAGGCGCGTATCCGGCGAGGGCAGGGCCTGCAGGAGCTGCGCCAGCGGCCCGACGAACGGAACGACGAGGATGGCCAGCAGCAGCCGCGTCAGCAGGTTGCCGACGGCGGCGCGGCGCTGGCCGGCGGGCGCGCCGAGCTGGTCCAGCACCGGGATCAGCGCATTGCCGAGATTGGCGCCGATGACGAGCGTCAGCGCGGTCGCGGGCGGGAACAGGCCGGAGGAGGCGAAGGTCGCGATCAGCAGGATGACCGCGATGCTGGAATGGGTCAGCCAGGTTGCGGCGATGGCGACCAGCACCGCGAGCAGCGGCTCGCTGCCGATCGCGCCGAGCAGCATGCGGAAGGTCTCGGACTTCGCCAGCGGGGCGGCGGCGGCGTTGAGCTCGATCAGCGAGAGCAGGATGAGGCCGATGCCGACCATGATGCGCCCGACATTGCGGGCACGGTCCATGGCTTCGTTCGAGAGGTAGAGCCCGACGCCGATGGCGAGGCACAGGCCCCAGAGCCAGCCGAGATCGAGCGAGATGACGAAGGCCGCGAGCGACGTGCCGAGATTGGCGCCGAGCAGCACGGCCAGCGCCATGGCCGGCGCGATCAGGCTCTGGCCCGCGAAGGAGGAGACGAGCAGGGTCGTCGCCGTCGAACTCTGCAGCACCATCGTGACGCCGACGCCGCTGCCGAAGGCGGCGAAGCGGTTCTTGGTGAAGCTCTGGAGGGCCTGCCGCAGCGAGGTGCCGAAGGCGCGCAAGGCGCCCGTGCGAACGAGCCGGACGGCCCAGATCAGGAGCGCGACCCCGCCGGCGAGGTGGATCAGGATGGTTGTCGCGCTCTCGTTCGCGGTCATGTCGTTCGGATTGTCCTCGAGTCAGGTGGCCAGGATAGCCCGCAATCCTCGCCTTTTCATTAGCCAACTCATGAGCGATGCCGGAAAAACATGCTGACAATGCGGCAAAGGCCGGCAGGCGGCGTGAAAATGCATGTTCGATACGCGGCCGGCGGCGGTCGGCACCGAACGGTCATCCCTCTGATTTCGCGCGCGTTTCCGCCGCGTGGCGGCGCCGGCCGCCCGGCCGGCGGAGCTCACGCCGCCGGGAGCAGGGTCACGCCGCTTCCGGCAAAGGAAAGCCGGACGTCCTCGCCGGGCTTCAGCATGGCGCCGCTGCCGTGGCGGACCACGAACAGCTCCCCGACCGGCGTCTCCACCATGATGTCGAGATGGTTGCCGAGATAGGCGCATTTGCGCACCCTGCCCGGCAGGGAGGCGCCGCCGTCGGGGCCCGACAGCAGCAGGCTTTCGGGCCTGATCGCGAGGCGCGCCGGACCGGGACCGAGACCACGTGCCGGCAGCGACAGGCTGGCCGGTCCGAGCTCGACCTGGGCCCGGTCGCCGCCGACGGAGGTGACACGCGCCTCGACGAGGTTGGCGTCGCCGATGAAGTCGGCCACGAAGGCGTTGGCCGGCTCCTCGTAGAGCTCGCGCGGCGTGCCCTGCTGCGCGATCCGGGCGTTGGACATCACGATGATCCGGTCGGAGACGGCCAGCGCCTCCTCCTGGTCGTGGGTGACATAGGCGACGGTCAGGTTGAGGTTCTGCTGCAGTTCGCGGATATCCTCGCGCACGCGCCGGCGGAGCTTGGCGTCGAGGTTCGACAGCGGCTCGTCGAAGAGCAGCACCTGCGGCTCCAGCACCAGCGCGCGCGCCACCGCGACGCGCTGCTGCTGCCCGCCTGAAAGCTCCGACGGAAAGCGGTGCTCGAAGCCCTTCAGGCCGACCAGCGCGAGCTTTTCCAGCGCCATGGCGCGCGCCCTGTCCTTGCCCAGCCCCTTCACGGTCGGCCCGTAGGCGGCGTTGTCGAGCACGCTCATATGGGGAAACAGCGCATAGGACTGGAAGACCATGGAGACGTCGCGGTCGGCGGCCGAGAGCCGCGTCACGTCCTCTCCGCCGATCAGGATCTGCCCTTCGCTGGCGATCTCGAGCCCGGCGATCATCCGCAGCGTCGTCGTCTTGCCGCAGCCGGAAGGCCCGAGCAGCGTGACGAGTTCGCCGGCCCGGATGGTGAAGCTGACATCGTCCACCGCCGTCACGGCGCCGTAGCGCATCGAGACGTTGCGGAATTCGACCGAGGCCGGGCCGCCATTCGCCATGCTTGCGTCTCCTATCCGATCGCGGGAGCGGGGGTGGGGGCAACGACCGCGGCGGTGCGTGCTCGCCGGCCGAGGCGGCGCTCGCCGACGCCGAGCTGGATCAGCCCGATGCCGAGCGCCATGAAGACGATCAGCACCGAGGAATAGGCGATGGCGAGGCCGAACTCGCCGGCCTCGACGCGCCCCACGATATAGGCGGTCGAGAGGTTGTACTCGGCCGAGACCAGGAAGATCACGGCACTGACGGCGGTCATCGAGCGCACGAAGCTGTAGACCAGCGCCGAGACCAGGGCAGGGCGCAGCAGCGGCAGGACGACCCGTGTCAGCGTGGTGAAGCTGCGCGCCCTCAGCGTGGTCGAGGCTTCGTCGAGGCTCCGGTCGATCTGGGCGAGGCCCGCGATTCCGGAGCGCACGCCGACCGGCATGTTGCGGAAGACGAAGGCGATGACGAGGATCAGTCCCGTGCCGGTGATCTCGATCGGCGGCACGTTGAAGGCGAGGATATAGGCGACGCCGAGCACCGTGCCGGGGATGGCGAAGGAGAGCAGCGTCGCGAATTCGAGCGCGGAGCGGCCTTTGAAGCGCTGGCGCGTCAGGAGATAGGCGGTCAGCAGGCCGATCGCGGCCGTCAGCGGGGCCGAGATTGCCGCGACCTTGACCGTGGTGAAGAAGGACGGCCAGGCCGAGCCCTGGAAATAGATGCCGTTGCTGAAGTCGATGGCGAAGCCGGTGAGATAATGTTCCAGCGTCGGCGTGTGGTTGCGGCCCATGTTGCGCACGAAGCCGCCGACGAGGATGACGAGATAGATCACCACCGTCAGCAGGACGAGCGGCGCGACGGCGAGCCCGGCCAGCCAGGCGACACGGCGCGGCAACGGTGTCGGCAGGCCTGCGTCGCCCTTGCCCGTCAGAGTCGTGTAGGAGCGGTTGCCCAGCCAGCGCTGCTGCGCCCAGAAGGCCGCGAGCGTGAAGGCGAGCAGGATGATGGCGAGCACCGCCGCCTGTCCCTGATTATGGGCCGCGCCGACGACCGCGAAGAAGATCTTGGTCGAGAGCACCTCGAAATTGCCGCCCAGCACCAGCGGATTGCCGAAATCCGCCATGCTCTCGACGAAGCCGAGCAGGAAGGCGTTTGCGATGCCGGGCTTCATCAGCGGCCAGGTCACCGTGCGGAAGGTCTGCCAGCGCTTGGCGCCGAGCGTCTGCGAGGCCTCCTCCAGGCTCGGCGAGATGCCCTGCACGACGCCGATGAGGACGAGGAAGGCGATGGGCGCGAAGGCGAGCACCTGCGCCAGCAGCACGCCGGGCAGCCCGTAGAGCCAGCGCGAGCGCGGCACGTCGAACCATTCGTAGAGCAGGTTGGAGACGACGCCGGCCCGGCCGAAGAGCAGGATCAGCGCGAGCCCGATGACGAAGGGCGGCGTGATGATCGGCAGCACCGTCAGCGCCCGCATCAGCCGCTTGCCCGGCATGCCGGTGCGCAGGATCAGCAGCGCGCAGGCGAGCCCGAGCAGGGTCGTGATGACGCCGCACAGCACGGCGAGGACGAGCGTGTTCCAGGCCACGCCGCAATTGACGTTGGCGCTGAGGCAGCCGAGCCCCCAGATCGAGGAATCGAGGAAGCGGGCGAGGAAGGTCGCGGGCGCGAAGGCGCCGTTCTGGTCGACCAGCGCGCTCTTCAGGATCGTCGCGACCGGAAAGAAGATGAACAGCCCGATCAGCAGCACGATGATGCCGATCGAGGAGGTGGTGAACAGGTCTCCCCGGCACACGCCGCGATAGGCGAGGCCGTGGCAGAGCAGCAGCAGGAGCGAGAGCAGCGTCAGGAAGCCACCCGCGCCGATGCCGCGCTGGCTCGCTCCCGCTCCGCCGAGGAGCGCCGCCAGCCCGTCGATGCCCTGTCCCGGCAGCGTGATCGCGAAGCCCTGGGCCAGGAACAGGCCGAGGCCCGCCGCGCCCGCCCAGACCAGCACCGTCGCGGTCCGCGGCACGTCGCGCGAGGCGGCGCCGGCCGTCGCGACGGCGAGCGCGAGGCCCACCGTCAGAAGCCATGGCGCCCGTCCCGAGAGCGCGAGCGCCAGCGCCGTGCCGCTTGGCCCGAACGGATAGCCCGCGAGCCAGCCGAGGCTCGTCACGCCCATGCCCTCGACGAAATACCAGGGCAGCAGGGCGTAGCCGAGCCAGCCGAGCAGCAGCGCGAGCCTCGTTGCGGACCGCATGGTCTTCTCTCTCCCTCGCGACCGGCGGGCTTACTTCGGCAGCGCCTTGACCTCCTTGTCCCACTTCGCGAGCAGGCGCGTGCGCTCGGCCGAGGAGCCGTATTTCACGAAGTCGTAGTTGATGAGCTTCATCTCCCCCATCTTCGGCGACTGCGCCGGCACCGGCGCGTTCTTGTTCGACGGCGCCTGATAGGACTTCGCCGGGGCGGCGAGCGCCTGCGCGGCCGGGGTCAGCGCCCAGTCGTAGAACTTCTTGGCGTTCTCCAGATTGCGCGCGCCCTTGACGATCGACATCGAGCCGATCTCGTAGCCGGTGCCTTCGCAGGGGGCGACGGCCTTGATCGGGTCGCCCTGCACGGCGAAGACGATGGCGTCGTGGATGAAGACGATGCCGACCGCGGTCTCGCCCAGGCTCGCGGCCTTGGCGGGCGCGGCGCCCGACTTGGTATACTGGCTGACGTTCTTGTGCAGGGCCTTGAGGTAGTCGAAGCCCTTGTCCTCGCCCATGAGCTGGATCACCGTGGCGAGCAGGTTGTAGGCGGTGCCGGACGAGTTCGGGTCGGCGACCTGAATGTCGTCCTTGAGTTTGGCATTGAGCAGGTCGGCCCAGCATTTCGGCTCGGGCAGACCCTTCTGCTTGATCTGCTCGGTGTTGAAGCCGAAGCCGAGCGCGCCGGCATAGATGCCGACCGAGCGCTGCTTGGCGGCCTTCCATTGCGACAGCGCCCAGTCGTGCAGGTCCTTGTTCGCCGGCGACTCGTATTCGAGCGTCAAACCTTCTTCGGCGGCCTGGAGATGCGGATCGCCGGTGCCGCCCCACCACACGTCGCCGCGCGGGTTGGACGATTCCGCCTTGAGCTGGGCGTAGATCTCGCCCGCCGATTTGCGGGTCATCGCCACCTTGATGCCGGTCTCCTTCTCGAAGGCGGTCGACATCGCGCGGCACCACTCCTCCTGGACGCCGCAATACATGACGAGCGAGCCCTGAGCCTGGGCCGGAACGGACGCGAAGGACGCGGCGGCGGCAAGGATGCCGGCGCCGAGCCAGGACTTCATCTGCATGGCAACCTCCCTGGAGCGAGAACTTTTCGTTCTTCGATGCTTGATGAGACAGTGAGACGACTTTGCTTGTAAGATCAATGCCATTCTGTCGGCTAAGCGATTCCCGTGATGCCCTTCAGCTCGGCCGCGAGCGCGGGCGTGCAGCAGAGGACGGGGTTGCCCTTTGCGATGCCTTCGCCGGCGAAGAAATCGTTGACCCAGGCCCCGGCCTCGCGCGCGATCACGATCCCGGCCGCGACGTCCCAGGCATTGATGTGCAGCTCGGCATAGGCCTCGGTGCGGCCGTTCGCGACATGGCAGAGCCCGAGTGCGCCCGAGCCCGAGCGCTTCATCGAGGCGCCGGCCGCGTAGCCACGCTGCAGCACCGCGACATAGCGCTCCGCCGGAACCCGCGTCGACCAGCCGAGTTCGACATAGGCGCGGCCGATATCGCTCCCGCCTGAGACGGAAATCGGCCGTCCGTTCATGGTCGCGCCCCTGCCGCGTTGCGCGACATAGAACTCGTCGAGGGCGGGCGCGGCGATGATCCCGATCTCCGGCTCCCGGTTCAGCAGGAAGCCGATCGAGATGCACCAGTTGCGGTCGCCGCGCGCGAAGTTCGAGGTGCCGTCGATCGGGTCGATGATCCAGACGGCGTCGCTGGCCTGCCCGCCGCCCTCCTCGCCGATCACGGCGTCGCCCGGAAACAGCACGGACAGCCGCTCGCGCAGGAAATCCTCGACGGCGCCGTCGGCGACCGTCAGCCAGTCCTGCGCGCCCTTCATGGTCACGCCCAGGCTGTCGCGCTTGTCGAAATAGTCCAGCGCCATGCGCCCGGCCTCGGCGACGAGGCCCATCACGGCGTAGCGCCGCAGTTCGAGTTCCGCGGGCGTCATCAGAGGCCAGCCTCCAGGGTGACGGAGACCGGCTTGCCGCTGCGGGCGGACTCCGTCGCCGCATCGGCGAGGATCTGGGCCTTGAGCCCGTCGAGGCCGGTCGGCGAGGGGGCGGTCTTGCCCGCGCAGGCCTTCACGAAGGCGTCGAGCTCCGCGCGATAGGCCGCCGCGTAGCGCTCCAGGAAGAAGTTCTGGACGGGATCGGCCCGGAAGCCCGCGCCCGTCGCGATCTCGACCGTCGTCTCGTGGATGTTGCCGGCGCGCAGCATGCCTTTCGAGCCATGCACCTCGATGCGCTGGTCGTAGCCATAGGTGGCGCGGCGTGAGTTCGAGATCTGGGCGATGCGGCCCGAGGCGGTTTTCATCAGCACGGCGGCGGTGTCGACGTCGCCGGCCTCGCCGATCGCCTTGTCGACGAGGGCGGACCCCAGCGCGAAGACCTCGACCGGCTCCTCCGCCAGCAGGAAGCGCGCCATGTCGAAGTCGTGGATCATCATGTCGCGGAACAGGCCGCCCGAGCGTTTCACATAGTCGACCGGCGGCGGCGAGGGGTCGCGCGAGATCACGCTGACGATCTCGATCTCGCCGGCCTCCCCGGCGCGCAGCCGCTTCTCGAGCGCCGCGAAGCTGGGGTCGAACCGGCGGTTGAAGCCGATCATCAGCGGCTTGCCCGCGCGTTCCACCGTCGCGAGGCAGCGTTTGATGCGGGCGGCGTCGAGATCGACCGGCTTCTCGCAGAACACGGCCTTGCCGGCCGAGACCGCGGCCTCGATCAGCTCGGCATGGGTGTCGGTCGGCGTGCAGATCAGGACCGCGTCGATGGCGGCGTCGGACAGGATCGCCTCCGCCGTGGCGACGCGGGCGCCGGCCTCGGCCGCCAGCGCGCCGGCGGCGGCTTCGGAGGCGTCCGCCACCGCGACGAGCTCGGCATCGCCGCGCGCCGCGACATTGAGCCCATGAATGCGCCCGATACGGCCGGCGCCCAGCAATCCCAGTCTCATTCCAGTATCCGTTCCGTCAGTTCGGGCGAATCGCGCCCTGTTCAATCATGCGCGCCCAGCACCGTCTGGTCGAAGTCGATATTGGCGCCGGTCATCAGTCCCGATTCCGCCGAGGCGAGATAGGCGACGGCGCGGGCGACCTCGCGCGGGTCGATCAGCCGCCCGAAAGGCTGCGAGGCCTCGGCCTGCGCGAGCCAGCCGTCCTGCGCGCCGTGGCGCAGGCGCATGATCGCGTCCTCGCCGGGCGTCGCCATCCAGCCGATATTCAGGCCGTTGACGCGGATGCGGTGCTTCAGCAGCCCATGGGCCGCGTTCTTGGTCAGCGCCGCGAGCCCAGCCTTGGAGATACTGTAGGCGGCGAGGAACGGCTGCCCGCCATGGGCCGACATCGACTGGATGTTGACGATCGCCCCCTCGATGCCGAGACGGCGCATCGCCTCGGCCGCATCCTGGATCAGGAAGAAGGGCGCGCGCAGGTTCACCGCCATGATGCGCTCGTAGAGCGCGGGCGAGGTGTCGAAGATCGTGCCGCGATCGGTGTCGCCGGCCGCGTTGACCAGGATGTCGACCCTGCCGAAGGCCGCCTCCGCCGCGGGCACGACGCCGCGCACGGCATCGGGATCGGCGAGATCGACCGGGTGGAAGCGGGCCTGGCAGCCATCCGCCGACAGGCTCGCCGCGACCGCCTCGCCACGCTCGCGATGGCGGCCCGTCAACAGCAGCATGCGCGCCCCGCGCGCCGCGAATTCGCGCGCGATCGCCTCGCCCAGCCCCTGGCTGGCGCCGGTGACGATGGCGGCCTTGCCGTCCAGCCCGTCGCGAAAGGCCATCCTCTCCCGCACGTCGCGTCGATCCTCCCAGAGAGCGGCAGGAATTTTTTGTCTTCCTGTCTATTTGGAATAAACATTCCATTTTGGATCGAGGGAAGTCAAGCGCGGGTTCGTCGGCGGCTCCGTCTGGCCGCGGCCGCCGGGCGCCGGTCCCGCGTCATCACGTCACTGCGGCGGTCATCGTCCACAGGCGAGTGCCGGGCCGACGACGCGGCTATCTGGGCAACGCGGCCGAGATATGCCTAGAATTTGAGCAGGTTATGCCGTGCGATGACGAGCTTTTCCGGTTTCTTTGGGCCATGAGGCTTGTGACGGACGCGCGTCTGCCCTGCGCCCCGCAGTTGACGCATCTCTTGGCACATGCCTTGCTGAAGGCGGCACGAAAAGCCGGCGGGTAGCGTCGGCATGTCATGTGGGCGGCTTCAAGTGGAGGCTTTTATGAAAGACCAGGACCTGCGACGACTTATTGGGAAGGTGAAGGACGGCGCCATGTCCCGGCGCAGCTTCATCCGGAAAGTCGCGGCCGTCGGCCTCACGGCTCCTCTCGCCAACCAGCTTCTCGCTTTCAACGGCGTCGCGATGGCGAACGCCACCCTCGATTACAAGCCGACCAAGGCCGGTGGCGGCGGGCCGCTGAAGGTGCTGCTCTGGCAGGCGCCGACGCTGCTCAACCCGCATTTCGCGAGCGGCACCAAGGACCAGATCGCCTCGCGCATCTTCTTCGAGCCGCTCGCCGGCTGGGACAAGGAAGGCAACCTCATCCCGCAGCTCGCGGCCGAAATCCCGACCAAGGCCAATGGCGGCCTCTCGGCCGACGGCACGCAGGTCACGTGGAAGCTGAAGCCCGGCGTGAAATGGCATGACGGCAAGCCCTTCACCGCCGACGACGTCGTCTTCACCTGGGAATACGCCGCCGATCCGGCTACGGCCGCCTACACCACCGGCGCCTACAAGGACATCAAGGTCGAGAAGGTCGACGACCTCACCATCAAGATCACCTTCCCGAACCCCACGCCGTTCTGGGCCGATCCTTTCGTCGGCGTCACCGGCCAGATCCTGCCGAAGCATCATTTCGCCGAGTACAAGGGCGCCAAGTCGCGCGAGGCTCCGGCCAATCTGAAGCCGGTCGGTACGGGCCCCTACAAGTTCGTCGACTTCAAGCCCGGCGACATCCTCACCGGCGAGCGCAATCCCGACTATCACGTCAAGAACCAGCCGTTCTTCGACACGCTTGAGGTCAAGGGCGGCGGTGATGCCGTCTCGGCGGCCCGCGCCGTCCTCCAGACCGGCGAGTTCGACTATGCCTGGAATCTTCAGGTCGAGGACGAGGTCCTCAAGCGCATGGAGACCGGCGGTCGCGGCAAGGTCAGCGCCGTCGCCTCGGGCGACATCGAGTTCATCATCCTGAACACCACGGACCCGTGGACCGAGGTCGATGGCGAGCGCTCGAGCATCAAGACCAAGCACCCGACTCTGTCGGACCCGAAGGTCCGCGAAGCGATCAACCTGCTGATCGACCGCGACTCGGTCCAGAAGTTCATCTATGGCCGCGGCGGCACCGCGACGGCGAGCTTCGTCAACGAGCCCAAGCAGTTCAAGTCGACCAAGCTCAAATACGAGTTCAACATCGACAAGGCGAACAAGATCCTCGACGAGGCGGGCTACAAGAAGGGCTCCGACGGCATCCGCGAGAAGGATGGCAAGAAGCTCAAATACGTCTTCCAGACCTCGATCAACGCTCCGCGCCAGAAGACGCAGGCCATCATCAAGCAGGCCTGCCAGCGCGCCGGCATCGACCTCGAGCTCAAGTCGGTCACGGCTTCGGTGTTCTTCTCGTCCGACGTGGCGAACCCCGACACCTACACCAAGCTCTATGTCGACATGGAGATGTACACCACGACGCAGCCGCAGCCCGATCCGGAGCGGTTCCTGAACCAGTTCACCTCCTGGGAGATCGCCACCAAGGAGAACAAGTGGCTCGGCCGCAACGTGTCGCGCTACTCGGACCCCGCGGCGGACGAGGCCTACAAGGCGGCCCAGAAGGAACTCGACCCGGCCAAGCGCGCCGCGCTCCTGATCAAGGTCAACGAGATCTTCTGCGAAGCCAACGTGATCCTGCCGCTGCTGTCGCGCACCCGCGTCGCCGCGTCGGCGAACAACATCATGCATGACCACAGCGGCTGGGACGTCGACACCTGGAACGTCGCGGCCTGGTATCGCACCTGATGCCTGAGGGGGCGGGCGGTTTCGCGCGGCGGCTCCCGCCGCGCGGGGCGTCCCGCTCCCTCTTCCTTTGATCGGGCAGGAGAAGAACCGTCGCCGCCTCGGCCCGGTTCTCTCCTGTTTTTTGGGCGGCCCCCCCCCGGCCGTGTGTTTGAAAGAGACTGCGTTTCATGGCCGCTTACTTGTTGAGGCGACTGCTGATTGCGATTCCGAGCCTGCTCGGGATCAGCCTGATCCTGTTTACGGTGCTCGCAATGGCGCCGGGCGATCCGTTTTCCGAGATGGCGACCAATCCCAACGTCCCGCCGGAGGTCCGCGAGGCGCTGCGCGCCAGCTTCGGCCTCAACGATCCCATCATGGTGCGCTATCTGCGCTGGCTCTCGAACATGGTGCAGGGCGACTGGGGCTTTTCCTTCGCCAGCCGCATCAATGTCGACGACCTGATCCTCCAGCGCGTCCCGACCACGCTCTTCGTCGTCGGCTCGTCTCAGATCCTGGCGCTCTGCATCGCGCTGCCGGTGGGCATCTACGCGGCGACGCGGCCCTATTCGGTGTTCGACCAGCTCGCCAACACCCTCGCCTTCGTCGGCTTCTCCCTGCCGACCTTCTTCACCGGCCTGCTGCTGATCCTGATCTTCTCGGTGTCGCTGGACTGGTTCCCCTTCGTCTATCGCTCCGACATCGCGGCGACCGGCTGGCGCTGGTACTGGGAGATGTTCCGGCAGGCGATCATGCCGATCACGGTGCTCGGCCTGTTCCAGGCTGCGTCCTATACGCGCTATGTCCGCTCGGCGGTGCTCGACGTCATCAGGCTGGACTACGTCACCACCGCGCGGGCCAAGGGCCTGGGCGAGAGGACCGTGACGCTGCGCCACATCACCCGCAACGCGCTGATCCCGGTCGTGACGCTGGTCGCGCTGCAGATGCCGGCGGTGTTCGGCGGCGCCATCGTCACCGAGCAGATCTTCCGGATTCCCGGAATCGGCTCCCTCCTCATCGACGCGATCCTGGCCAACGACACGCCCGTCATCATGGCGGTGACCTTCGTCTTCGCCTGCCTCGTCGTCCTCTTCAATCTCATCGCGGATCTGCTTTATGGCTGGCTCGACCCTCGCATCTCCTTCAGCTGAGCCCGTGTCGGGCCCGGCCAAGACGAGCGCCGTGGTCTCGCCCGCGCGGGAGACCTGGCGCCGTTTCCGCCGCCACAAGTTGGCGATGGCGAGCAGCTGCGTGCTCGCCATCCTGGTTCTCGGCGTCGTCATCGGCCCCTGGATCTGGCCGGTTCCGATCAACGAGATCGACTTCTCGGCCCAGCTCCAGGGCCCCTCGCTCGCCCATCCGTTCGGCACGGACGATCTCGGGCAGGATCTGCTGGCCCGCATGATCTATGGTGGGCGCATCTCGCTGGCGGTCGGTCTGGCGGCGATGTTCGTCGCCACCTTCTTCGGCGTCGTCATCGGCGCGCTGGCGGGCATGTCGCGCGGCTATCTCGACTCCTTCCTGATGTGGGTCACGGACCTGTTCCTGTCCCTGCCGCAGCTCCCGCTGCTGCTGCTGGTGATCTATTTCTTCCGCGAGCAGCTCAAGGCGATGTTCGGCGTCGAGGGCGGTGTCTTCGTGCTCATCGTCATCGTCATCGGCGGGCTGAAGTGGATGCCGGTGGCGCGGCTGGTGCGCGCCCAGTTCTTCTCGCTGCGCGAGAAGGAGTTCGTCGAGGCGGCGCGGGCGCAGGGGGCGGGCAAGGCGCGCCAGATGATCGTGCACATCCTGCCGAACGCGATCGGTCCCGTGATCGTCGCGGCGACGATCGAGGTCTCCTCGGCCATCATCGCGGAATCGACGCTCTCCTTCCTGGGCCTCGGCTTCCCACCGGATATCCCGACCTGGGGGCGCCTGCTCTTCGACGCCAAGGACCACCTCGATTCCGCGCCGCATTGGGCGCTTTTCCCCGGCGCGGCGATCTTCCTGACCGTGCTTTCGATCAACTTCATCGGCGACGGCCTGCGCGACGCGCTGGACCCGCGGCGCATCATCTGACCGGATAGAGGCAAGGATCCATGGCACAGCCCATTCTCTCCATCTCCAACCTGACGACCTCGTTCCGGGTCGAGGGGCAGTGGAAGTCGGTCGTCCGCAACATCTCCTTCGACATCGCGCCGAAGGAGACGGTCGCTGTCGTCGGCGAGTCGGGGTCCGGCAAGAGCGTCACCGCGCTCTCGGTCATGCGGCTCACCCCTCCGGGCTCGAGCAAGATCGAGGGCTCGATCAAGCTCTCCGGCAAGGAGCTCCTGACCCTGCCGGACGCGGATATGCGGCATATCCGCGGCAACGAGATCGCGATGATCTTCCAGGAGCCGATGACGTCCTTGAATCCGGTGCTGACCATCGGCTTCCAGATCGCCGAGGCGCTGATCCTGCATCGCGGCCTGTCGCGCTCCGAGGCCGAGGCGGAGACGATCCGCCTGCTCGAGAAGGTCCGCATCCCGGCGGCGAAGTCGCGCTTCCATGAGTATCCGCACCGCTTCTCGGGCGGCATGCGCCAGCGCGTGATGATCGCGATGGCGCTGGCCTGCAAGCCCAAGCTGCTCATCGCCGACGAGCCGACCACCGCGCTCGACGTGACGATCCAGGCGCAGATCCTCGAGCTCATCAAGACGCTGCAGGACGAGGAGGGCATGTCCGTCCTCTTCATCACCCACGACATGGGCGTCGTCGCCGAGATCGCCGACCGCACCGTCGTGATGTACAACGGCGAGCAGATCGAGACCGGCAAGACCGAGGACATCTTCGCCAATCCGCAGCAGCCCTACACCAAGTCGCTGCTCTCGGCCGTGCCGAAGCTGGGCTCGATGGTGGGCCGCAGGCGCCCGATGCGCTTCCCGGTCGTCGACCGCGCCACCGGCGATTCCGACGTGCCGACCGAGGTGCCGGATACCGTCAAGAGCGCCGAGCGCCCCGTGCTCGAGGTCTCGAACCTCACGACGCGCTTCGATATCCGCTCCGGCCTGCTCAGCCGCGTCACCGGCCGTGTCCATGCGGTCGAGAACGTCTCCTTCAGCCTCCAGGCCGGCGAGACGCTGGCGCTGGTCGGCGAGTCGGGCTGCGGCAAGTCCACCACCGGCCGTTCGGTGATGCGCCTGATCGAGCCGCTCGCCGGCTCGGTGCTGCTCGACGGCGTCGACGTCCTGAAGCTGAACCAGACGCAGCTGCGCGAACAGCGCAAGCGCATGCAGATGATCTTCCAGGACCCGTTCGCGTCGCTGAACCCGCGCATGAACGTCGGCACGGCCATCGCCGAGCCGCTGCTGATCAACCATCTCGCGACCCGCTCGGAGGCGCGCGACAAGGTCGCCGATCTGCTCAAGCGCGTCGGCCTGTCGCCCGACATGGCCAACCGCTTCCCGCACGAGTTCTCGGGCGGCCAGCGCCAGCGCATCTGCATCGCGCGCGCGCTTGCGGTCGAGCCGCGCCTGATCGTGGCGGACGAGGCGGTCTCCGCGCTCGACGTCTCGGTGAAGGCGCAGGTGGTCAACCTGATGCTCGATCTCCAGGCCCGCATGGGGCTGGGCTATCTCTTCATCTCGCATGACATGGCGGTGGTGGAGCGGGTCAGCCATCGCGTCGCGGTGATGTATCTCGGCGAGATCGTCGAGATCGGCCCGCGCGAGGCGATCTTCCAGAACCCGCAGCACCCCTACACCAAGCGCCTGCTGGCGGCGGTTCCGATCGCCGATCCGGCGCGCCGCAGCGAGAAGCGCCCGGTCTCCAACGACGAGATCAAGAGCCCGGTGCGCGCGCCGGACTATGTCCCGCCGGTGCGCCAGTACCGCGAGGTCTCGCCGGGCCATGCGGTGATGATCTGGGGCGAGGAATGGGAGAAGAAGAGCGCCGACGTCGTCGCGGCCTGAGGCTCTCGAAGCTCGAAACGATCGAGCCCGCGGCCTGCGCCGCGGGCTTTTTTTGTTCGGGCGGGCGGGATGGCCGGCGCTGCCGAACGCAGCTCCGTCCGGAGAACCAGCCGCGCCGTCGTCCCGGACGAGCCGCGAAGCGGCGCCGATCCGGGATCCATCGTCGCGCTCCGGAGCCCTTCGATAGATGCCGGGACAGGCCCGGGATGACGGCTGTGTTTCCGCGAACGATCCGTGAGCGCACGCGGAAACCCCCGTCCGGCCTGCCGCCGCGGGGTTTCGCAACAACGCCCCAAAGGGGATGCGCGGAGCCGGGTGGCGCGCGGATCTTGGCCGCGTGCCGATGTCGAGTGTCGATGTCGAGGTGTCGATGCA
>QFQY01000123.1 GCA_003248805.1 Chelatococcus sp.
CTCGCTCCAAGATGGCCTGAACAACCCCTTGGAATCACGAGTGCCCCAGTCGCTCAACCCTTTCGGGACGGGCTCTGAGCTCGGAGCGCAAAACCCTCGCGTCCGCCTGAGCGGAGACGATCGCGAATGGCTCTGGACAGCGACGACAAGCGCGACGAGGTAGCAGGGGAACTCGTCTCGGTCATCGTGCCCGCCTACAACGCCGGCAGATATATCGACCGGACGCTGCTCAGCGTGCGTGGCCAGACCCATGGCAATCTGGAGATCCTCGTCGTCGACGACGGGTCGAGCGACGAAACCCCGGATATCGCGCTCCGTCACGCGGGCATGGACCCGCGGATCCGCCTCATACGCCAGGACAATGCCGGAGTGGCCGCCGCCCGCAACAGCGGGATCGCGCATGCCCGTGGTCGCTACGTCGCCCCGATCGACGCCGACGATCTGTGGGCGCCCGACAAGATCGAGCGACAGATGGCGGCCATACATGGCGCGACCGTCCCGATCGGGTTGGTCTATAGTTGGTATGCTCTGATCGGCGAGCAGGACGAGATTATCGACGCGATCGACAACACGCCCGAAGACGGCGAATTCCTGCAGCGGATGTGCCGATATAACGTCGTCGGCAACGGCAGCTCGGCCTTGCTGCTGCGACAGGCCGTCCTGGATGTCGGCGGCTACGACACGAGCCTGCGCGAGCGAAACGCGCAGGGCTGCGAGGACTACAAGCTGTATTTTCTCATCGCCGAGCGTTTCGCCGTCACCGCCGTGAAGGACTATCTCACCGGCTATCGGGTGCATGCAGAGAGCATGTCGGCCCAGGCGGACCAGATGATCCGCTCGAGACGGATCGTGACCGGCGAGATCATGGCACGACGTCCGACGCTGACGGCCGAACTCCAGCGCGGCAACGTGCGGGTCATGCGCTTCCTGCTCGCACGCTGCCTGCGGACGAAGGACTTCGACCGCGCTCGCGGCGTCGTTCGCGACATGTTTGCGCTCGATCGCGCGGCGTCCATGAAGGAATTGGGCCTTCTGATGCTGCGCGGAGCGAGAACTGGCTTAAGAGCCGCTCGCCGCCGCCTCGGCCTCGCGACGCGACAGCGTTTCCTCGATGATAAACACTAGGCTGCGGAGATCTGGCATGACGGCGCGCGCCAACAAGACGGTGCTGGTCACGGGCGGGGCCGGCTATGTCGGCTCGCATTGCTGCAAGGAATTTCATCGGAACGGCTGGCGGGTCGTCTGCCTCGACAACCTGTCGCGAGGGCGGGCAGAGATGGTCAAATGGGGCCCGCTCGTTGTGGCCGACATCGCCGATAGCGCGATCGTGGATGCGACGATCACGGAGCACCGTCCCGATCTGATCGCCCATTTCGCCGCCTATGCCTATGTCGGCGAGTCCGTCGCGGCGCCGGACATCTACTACGACAACAACGTCTCCCGCACCCATTCGCTGCTCAATTCCGCACGATCCGTCCTCGACAAGCCCATCCCGGTCCTGTTCTCCAGCACCTGCGCGACATACGGGCACCCGGTTCGTCCCGTCATCGACGAGCGCCATCCGCAGTGGCCGATCAATCCCTACGGATGGTCGAAGCTCATCATCGAACGCATGCTGTCCGACTATGCCGTCGCCTATGGACTGCCCTCGATCGCGCTTCGCTATTTCAATGCCGCAGGTGCCGATCCGGACGGCGAGATCGGAGAGCTCCACGATCCGGAGACCCATGCGATCCCGCTCGCCATCGAGGCCGCGCTGACGGGCGCCCAGCCTTTCTCCGTCTTCGGAACCGATTTCGAAACCCCCGACGGCAGCGCGATCCGCGACTACATCCACGTTGCGGACCTGGCCAGCGCTCATGTGCTGGCGGCCGAGCGCCTGTTGGCCGGAGAACGACGCGCCGAAGTCTACAATCTCGGCACGGGGCATGGGACCAGCGTCCTGGAGATGATCGCCGCGGTTCGCCGCGCCACGCAGCGCGAGGTCCCGGTCTCGCTGGCGCCGCGCCGAGCCGGCGACCCCGCGCTCCTCATCGCGGATGCGGGCCTCGCCCGGTCCGTCCTGGGATGGGAACCCACCCAGTCGTCGATCGACCGGATCATGACGACGGCCGTGAAGTGGCGGCTCCGCGCGGAGCGCTGAGAGACTGCTTGGAGTGACTGCGGGCCCCATCCTTCGAGGCGCCGCTTCGTGGTCCCCCGAGAGGGCTCGCGCCAGAAGCAGCCTGACCCCTCGCGACGCCCATCGGACTAGGTCCCAGATCGCCTAGGCTCAGGACTCATTGCTCAGAGCCAGAAGATGACGGCTGCTGCAATGCAGATGGCAGAGAAGAAGGTGTGAGCCTGTGGCGCTGGCGATAGAGCGCCTTGTCGTAGGGATAAGGGATTTTCCGGCTCCGGCTCGACGGGATGCACGGCACGATGCCCTTGGCGGCGAGTGCCTGGCGGAACGCCGCGCTGTCGTAGCCTCTGTCGGCGATGAGGGCTTTGGCCGGCGGGAGGGCGTCCAGCACGAGGCTTGCGCCTTTGTGGTCACTCATCTGGCCTTCCGAGAGCAGCATGACGATCGGGCGGCCCTCGCCATCGCAGACGGTATGGAGCTTGGAGTTCAGCCCGCCCTTGGTTCGCCCGATACGACGGGGAACAGCCCCTTTTTGAGCAGGCTCGCCGCCGTGCGATGGGCCTTGAGATGCGTGGCGTCGATCATGATGCGCTCGGGTTTTGGCCCTTCGCCGGCCAAGCCTGCAAAGATGCGGTCGAACACGCCCAGCCGGCTCCAGCGAATGAAGCGATTGAGAGCGTCTTGTGCGGGCCATAGCCCTTTGGAGCGTCCTTCCACTGCAGGCCATTACGGATCACATAGACGATCCCGCTCACCACGCGCCGGTCATCGACCCGCGGCACCCCATGCGACAGCGGGAAATACCCCGCGATCCGCGCCATCTGGCGCTCGCTCAGCAAAAACAAATCTCGCGATCCGCGCCATCTGGCGCTCGCTCAGCAAAAACAAATCTTCCATCACGGCATCCTCCCGGATACCGTGAAACACATCTCAAACCAAATTAATAGGTCCTGAGCCTAGACACCGGCGGCCCGCGCCGGCCATCGCTTGCCGTCACGCAGCATGCGAAGCCCGAGCAAGGCCGCGAGCCGGAAATCGGCAGCTGGTCATGGAGCGTCGCCGCGATGACATGGAGGTGGTGCCCGTGCCGGCGGCGATGGGTCGAGCATTCGAGCCGCCCATGAACCAGCTCTTTAGGGTGTCGCGAGGGCGCTCCTGCGCCGCTCCTCCGGCAGGACCGAGCGTCATGCGACCTTAGCGCGGCGCCGAGCCGGGCTCGGCCATGCGGCGATGCTGCTCGGCCAGGAGCACTGCCGGCGTGACATTGGCGAAAACGGTCCGGAGCTTGGTCCTCCAGCCGCTGACCACGTCGCCACCGCCCTTCATCAGCGCGTCGAAGCCGGTCCTGGCGACTATCGTGGAGGCGTCCTTCTCCTGCTGGCCGACGACGATGTCGAGCATATCGGCGCGCCTGAAGAATTGGGTGTCCGTCGGTCCGGGCATGAGGCACGAGATCCGCACGCGGGTGTCCTCGAGCTCTTTGCGGATGGCGAACGCGCAACTGTCGATGGGGCCTCGGTACCATTATAGACCGCCGGGAAGCGGCCGGGCATGCACCCCGCGATGGTCCCCGATGCAGCGCGTCAAGGGCGACATCTAAGCGATGACCGCGCCACAACGCGCTGCTGCGAGAGCGCGGTTAAGTCCGCTGGTCTGCCGAATGATAGCCGCAACCCACGCCCTGATATCGAAATCGGCTCATGCAAGATCAACTGTTGGGGTTAAAGTTGGGTGATAGGAGTCTAATTCAGCCGATTTTCTAGTGAAATCAGTTACTTAACAAGAATCAAATGGCGGATTCGGTGGAAGCCGTCGGGCAGGACGTGGAGCAGGAAGCGGCGGATAACTCGTGGGCCGTCTGCATCATGGTCTTGCGCCAGACCTTGCCGGATGAGCGGGCGCGATAATTCTTCTAGCGGAACGTGACCCCGTGCCGGTTCATGGCGACGAGGCGGCTGTTGGCGATGGCAACGCGGTGGGGGTAGCGGGCGAGATAAGCCAGGACGGCGTCGGGACCACCGAAGGGTCGTTTGGCATAGACGACCCAGTCGGCGCGCCGCAGCGGCGTCAGGATGGCGGCGAAGGCATCGGCCTCAGTCAGATGGACGAGATCGCCATAGAAGGCGAGCCGGCCGGAAGCATTGAGCGCGGAAAGCCCTGCGAGGAAGAGCCGTCGGAACAGCCGCGAGAGCACGCGCACGGGCAGGAAGAAGCCGGGCCGGCATGTAATCCATCACGAGCCGTCCGGGGACAGGCCGCCGCAGGGCGCGATGATGTGGAGATGGGGATGATGGGTCATCGCCGACCCCCATGTGTGCAGGACGCTGGTGAAGCCGATGCGGGCGCCGAGATGCTTCGGGTCGCCGGCGATGGTGGCGAGCGTCTCGGCCGCAGCCCTGAACAGCAGGCCGTAGACCTCGGCCTTGTTCTGGACGGCGACCGCCGCGATCGGCGCCTGCAGGGTGAAGACGAGATGGTAGTAAGGCACGGGCAGGAGATCGGCCTGGCGATCCGCGAGCCAGTCCTTCGCCGCTGCGCCCTGGCAACGCGGGCAGTGCCGGTTGCGGCAGCAGTTGTAGGCGATTGCTGCGTGATCGCAGTCGCCGCAGGCCATGACATGGCCGCCGAGCGCAGCGGTGCGGCAGGCCCGGATCGCACCCATCACCTTGAGCTGGCCGCGGCTGAGCCGATGACGCGCAAGATGAGCCTCGCCATGCCGGTTCAGGATGTCCGCGACCTCCAGCGAAGGCCGCGCCATGATCGGCGCGGAGCGTTACGGCGGTGGCGGCGGCGCCAGCAGGGCGAGCGGGCTGGTCACCTCGCGCAGGGTCTTCAGCGCGACGCGGGTGTAGACGGCGGTGGTGTCGAGCTTCCGGTGGCCGAGCAGGACCTGGATCACCCGGATATCGGTCTTCCGCTCCAGCAGATGTGTGGCGAAGCTGTGCCGCAGCGTGTGCATCGAGACCCGCTTGTCGAGCTTGGCCGCAACGGCTGCGGCATGGCAGGCCCGATTGAGCTGGCGCGTCGTGATCGGCTGGCCCGGCTGCTGGCCGGGGAAGAGCCAGCCGCGCGGGCGCTTCACCCGCCACC
>QFQY01000076.1 GCA_003248805.1 Chelatococcus sp.
CCAGAATAATCGACTCATGGATTTCACCTCTCCCATGAGCCGATTGAATCACAATATATCCGTTGAGTTTAGACCCTAGCGCGCGTATCGAAACGCACGATTAGTCACTTGGAGGCAGGTGACCGCATCCCTCATGAACGAACATTGCGGGACATTCAGGCCGCACTTGAAGCACTCGGCGTGGAATTCATCGTCGAGGGCGGCGCCGGGACCGGAATTAGGGTTGTGTGAAAGCCGCGTCGCTAAAAAAATTGCTAGGAATTCTTGGCGCGGCTTCGATTATCAATCCGAGAGAACGCCGATCCCTTTGGGCAACGGGTCACATTGGCCCTTTGCGGACGTTCGGAGCGTCCGCTCTCTGACAGTTGGGCTGAGCTACGAATGGCGGTGGTTCGAAACCGACCTATTGCTGACGCTGCAGGGGCGCCCCCCCGAACGGCCACGATCAACCCCTGTAACCATCCGTGCTAGAAAGAAGCGCCGCTTCGCAGACACTGCATGACGAGTTGAGCCGTCAGCGACGGCGCTTCAACGTGCGGCATGTGGCCTGTATCATCAATTCCGTGGCACGCGACATGGCCGGGCAGCCCCCTCAAGTGCATCGGCGATATAATACGATCGGATCTCCCCCAGATAACTTTCAAGGGGCCGGTAAAGCGTTTCACATCGTTCTTGATGCTGAATGCCTGTGCGCCGTCCGGAAACAGGTATTGCGCGACGGCGGCCTGAGGCTGGTCGAGGCCGAGCCGGCTGCGCTCCCGCAACACGGCCTGCGCGTAGCGTCTTGGTAGGCGCGAGGCATCAGCGACCAGGAGCTCCAGCCAAGGCGCCAGACTTTCAGGCACTCGCGCTGACAGAAAACCTTCGAGAAACCGGTCGTTGATCTCCACCCCGAGACCGGCAGGTGCGATCAGGGTGAGCGAGCGAACGCGGATCGCGGGGTTCGCGGACAGCGCCGCAGCAACCGCACCGCCCAGCGAGTGGCCAACGAGATCGCATTCCTCGACGCCTGCCGCTTCGATCTGGCTGAGTACGGCGTCTGCAAGGGCATCCAGCGACGGCGAAGCCAGGGCCGCGGCACGGCCATGGCCTGGGAGTTCAGGTGTCAGCACCCGGCGCCCTTCGTCGAAATAGGGCTTGAGCGCGTTCCAGGCGGAGGCATTGGCGCCAAAACCATGGATAAGCACGAGCGGCACATTGGCGCGCACGCTCGTATTAGGGAGCCGCTGCGCTGGCGCGGGCCGCGCTGCTGCAGTTGAGGCGGCCGACACCGTGCGCGCCTCGAGCGCGCGTTCGACATCGCGGCTTTTGATGCGTCCGCTGGGCCCTGTACCGACCAGGTGCGTGAGGCCGAGGCCGGCCTGGGCAGCGAGGCGTCGGGCAAGAGGCGAAATCTTGATGCGCTGGCCGATTGCGGCTTCCAAAACATGAGCAGGCGGAACGCGGGCAGACGTCTCCGCCAGGTCGATTGGTTCCACCGCTCTCTCGATCGCACCAAGGCTGTCGGCAATCCGGCCGAGCACCGCGCCGATACCGACTTCGGCTCCCACCGGAGCCAGGATCTCGGCGAGAACACCGTCGCACCCAGCCTCGATCTCCGTCGCGGCCTTCGCGGTCTCGACGACGACGACGACGTCTCCCGCCTTGACCCGGTCGCCGAGGGCGGCCGCCCAGGAGACGACCGTCGCGCTTTCCATGTACTCGCCGGCCCCGCCGGCCAGCGTGATATCATCTGGCATCCTACCCTCCTCAGGCCAGAGCCCGGCGCGCCGCCGCCGCGATCTTTGCGGCGTCCGGCAGGACGGTGGTTTCGAGAGGCTCGGTGTAGGGGATCGGGATATCGTGCGTCGCAACGCGCTCGACCGGCGCGTCGAGCTCGTCGAAGCATGTTTCCATGATCGTCGCGCTGAGCTCGGCGGCATAACCGCAGAAGCGCCAACCCTCGTTGACCACCACGGCATGATGGGTCTTGGCGATGGAGGCGCGGATCGTGTCACGGTCCAGCGGGCGAAGCGTCCGCAGGTCGACGACCTCGGCCGAAACGCCCTCCTGCGACAACGCGTCGGCTGCCTTGAGGGCGTCCACCACCATCTTCGATGAGGCGATGATCGATACGTCGCTGCCTTCGCGAACGATGCGAGCCTTCCCGATCTCGACGATATGATCGCCGTCCGGCACCTCGTCGCGGCTGTTGTAGAGCAGCTTGTGCTCGAGAAAGACCACCGGGTGGTCGTCGCGGATCGCAGCCTTGAGCAAGCCCTTGGCATCTGCAGCCGTTGCGGGCGCCACCACCTTGATGCCGGGAATATGCGCGACGAGAGCGTCGAGGCTCTTGGAATGCTGGGCGCCAGCGCCGGCCCCGCCCCCCCCCTGGGTGCGCAGCACAAAAGGCATCGTGACCTGACCGTTCCAGATATAGTTATAGATTGAGGCCTGGTTCATCAGCGCATCGACGCTGAGGGGCAGGAAATCGGCATACATGATCTCCAGGACCGGACGGGTCCCCGCCATCGCGGCCGTCACCGCCATCGCGGTCAGCGTCTGCTCGGAAATCGGCGTATCGCGCACCCGCTCCGGCCCGAACTCCTCCAGGAGATCCTTCGAGACCTTGAAGACGCCGCCATAGACGGCAATGTCCTCGCCCATCAGCCAGACGGTGGGGTCACGCTGCATTTCTTCGCGCAGCGCCGTACGCAGCGCCTCTGCATAACGCATCATCGCCATGGTCAGGCTCCGGCAACGGTGTAGGGCGCGCTCGGCGCATGGTCGGCGAAGGTGGGCAGAGGATCGTCGAGGGCCTGCGTGACCGCCGCGTCGACCTCGGCGCGGGCATCGGCTGCGAGAGCATCGAGGCGCTCCACGGGAACGCTGTCGGCCAGCATCGCCCGGGCGATCACGATCGGATCGCGCTCGCGCCAGGCGGCGAGGTCGTCGTCCTTCTGGTAACCACCGACATCGCTCGTCGAGAAGCCGACCATGCGATAGGTCTTGGCCTCGACGAGGGAAGGCCCTTCGCCTCGCCGTGCACGTTCGACGGCAGCGCCAACCGCACGATGAACGGCGATCACGTCATTGCCATCGACGATCTCGCTCGGCATGCCGTAGCCGACCGCACGGACCGAAAGATCCGGCACCGAGGATTGCGTCGAGTGATGCGCCGTCAGCCCGTATTGGTTATGCTCGAGCACGAAGACGACAGGCAGCTTCCACAGAGCGGCGATGTTCATCGATTCATGGCAGATGCCCGTCTGGGCAGCGCCGTCGCCGAAGACGCACATAGCGACGCGGTTGCCGCCATCGGCCTTGTTCTTCATTTGCAACGACACCGCGAAGCCTGTCGCAGCCGGAATGCCGCCGCCGACGATGGCGTTACCGCCCAGCAGGCCCTTCTTGGCATCCGCGATGAGCATGTGCCCGGCGCGGCCTGCGCAGGCCCCGGTGGAGCGGCCAAGGATTTCCGCGACGATCGGATGGAGCCCAACGCCCTTGCCGACATAGTGCGCATGGCCGCGATGGGTGCTGGTCAGGAGATCCTCGTCGTCGAGCATCGCGGTCGCACCGATGCCGACAGCCTCTTGGCCGTCACAACGATGGATCGGCCCCCGGGTCTTGCCAGCCTTGTGCAGTTCGCCGAGCCGCTCTTCGAGATGGCGCACAGCCACCATGCGCCGCAGCATCTCAAGCTGCTCCTCGACCGTCGGTGAGTTCTTCATCGTTTCTGCCGTCTCCCCGCACCTGGCCCTCGTCCCGCCGTGCTGCGGGCGGGCGCATGAAAGGTTGCGCCTTTCACCTCGATCGACCCTAGCGCAGTCCATCACGTGGCGCTATAAGTGTCTACACAAGATAATGCAGTCTTGCAGCAAGGCGACAACACTTCCCGCGACGACGCTCGCGCAGCGACGGCGCAGGCGAGGGGCGGACGGTCTTGCGTCGGAATCTGAGGGGAAGAACGATGATCTTCGACCACCGCGTCTATACGGCCCGGCCGAACCGGCTGAACGACTTCCTGAAGCTCTACGAGGATGTCGGGTTGCCGATGCAGCGGCGGTATCTCGGCGAGCCCTTCGGCTTCTTCCAGACTCATATCGGCGAGCTCGGCCGCGTCGTGCATCTGTGGAAATACGAGAGCCTTGCCGACCGTGAGGCGCGTCGCGACGCGATGGAGGCGGATCCCGCCTGGCAGGCCTATCGCCGGCAGGTCATCGAGGCGGATCCGCTCGCCGACATGCGCAATCAGATCCTGAAGCCGGTTTCGTTCTTCAACCCCAAGGGCTGAGCCGGAAGCGACGTCAGCCGATGAAACTCGACTTTCTCGTCGACGATGTCCACCTGCGGATCAGCTGCGATACGGCCCGGGCGCCACGGACGCTGGCGGCGCTTGCCGCGACGCTGCCCACAGCGCTTCAGCTCCATACGCCGAAGATCGCCGGCCAGCACATCTACTGGCATGCCCCCGTCGTCGAGCACGCCGAGGGCGGCGTCAATGTCATGGAGGCCCAGCCAGGCGCCTTCCTGTACTGGCCGGCACGGCAGTTCCTGGAGCTGATCTTCGCGCCGCTCCAGGCCGAGACGGCGGAAGTCACGCTGCTGGGCCATATCGAGGGCGGACTCGCGGAGTTGCAGGCGCTGGGCCTGAGGCTGCGGGAGCTTCATGGGCGCAAGCTTTTCTCGGGCCGCCTGTCGCGTGCCGATGGGGCGGGAGCCCCCGCGCTGCCGCCGTCACCGGTTCCAGCCGAGATCATTGCGCTTAGGTGCAGGCTCTGGGAGCAATGCCCGGACGACATCGCGCCGATGGTCGCTTCGCGTGCGACCATGCATCCGGCGGGGCCCCTGTTCCTGGCAGAATCCGAAGCCCGCATCCTGCACGAGCTGCTGTGGTGGGTGCGCAGTGGATTGGCGAGCGAAGACCCGGTCGTCTCCCGACGCCTTGCTGCACTGGCGTGCAACAAGGCCGGCACGCGGCTGCGCGACTTCTGCCATCTCGGCGAAAGCGCGGCTGCCGTCTTCGCGCTCGAAACCGCCTTCAGTCGGGAGGATATCCCGATGGCGGCGCTGACCGACGAGGCCATTCTTTGCGCCGGCCGGCTGGCTGCCTGGCTCGACCTCAGCATCCCGTGGACGCCGGTCAATGAGGCGATGGTCGCCGCTCTCGACGAGCCCTCGTCCCGGACGGTTGCGCCATGACGACCGGCCACGCTCGCCTCCCCGACGGCGGGGAACTCGCCTATGTCGTTCGGGGCGAGGGACCTCCGCTCATCCTGATCTCGGGGCTCGGTGGGCTCGCCTCGTTCTGGAACGACTTCGCGACGGTCTGTTCAGCCTGTTTCAAGGTGGTGACCTACGACCATCGCGGCGTCGGGCGCTCATCGGCGCTCGACGGCCCAACCAGCATCGCGGAAATGCGAAACGACCTGATCGGCCTGCTCGATCATCTCGGAATCGAGACCGCTGCGGTGCTCGGCCATTCGACCGGCGGTGCGATCGCCCAAAGCCTGGCCATCGCCCGCCCGCAGCGGGTTTCGCGGCTCGTGCTGTCGGCAACGTTCGCTCGGCCCTGCGCATATATGCGCCGCCTCTTTGCGGGGCGGATCGAGCTGCTCGAACAGCTCGGTATCAACGCCTATCGCCGCCATGCGGCCACCATGCTGAACGCTCCCTACTGGCTCGCAGCCAATGACGGGACGGTCGAGGCGGAGCTGGCGGCCGCTGCGGCGCGTTCAAGGCCCGGAGATGCCGCAACGGTGCGTGAGCGCATGTTCGCCGTGCTCGGCCATGACACTCAGGCGTTTCTGCCGAGGATTGCCTGCCCGACGCGCGTCGTGGTCGCGGCTGACGACATCGTCACGCCCGCCTATCTCTCGCTGCGCCTGGCCGAAGGCATTCCGCAGGCGCAACTCGTCACACTGGAGCGCGGCGGCCATTACGCCATGCGGGCGGAGCCTGCCGCCTATCGCGATGCGGTGCTGGACTTTCTGCGCGGCGGGCCTTCCGCCACCGAAACGGGGATATGAACATGACCATGAGCGCGGTGCGCGGGCCGATCGGCGTCGTCGGCCTCGGCACCATCGGCCAACGCTGGGCTGCGAGCTTCGCCCATCATGGCTACGAGGTATCCTGCTACGATCCCGATCCAGCACGGTGGGAGGCGTTCCAGGCTCTTCATCCGAGTCTGGCCGATGACCTGGAACGCCTCGCGCCGGCGAAGCAGACCCAAGGCCAAATCCGCTTCTCGGGCGATGTTGCCGAGGCGCTGGCTGGTGTCGGCTTCGTCCAGGAATCGGGGCCGGAGCGCCTCGATCTCAAGCAGGAGCTGCTGGCTGCGATCGAGCGGCATATCGGCGACGAGGTGGTGATCGCCTCTTCATCATCGGCGCTGCTGGTATCCGAGATGCAAGCGAAATGCGCGCGTCCGCAGCGCATTGTGCTCGCCCACCCGTTCAACCCGGTCCACCTCATGCCTCTGGTTGAGATCGTCGGCGGCAAGGACACCGCGCCCGAGGTCGTCGAGACGACGCGCGCTTTCTACGAGGCGCTGGGCAAGAAGCCCGCCGTGTTGCGCAAGGAAGTGACGGGCCATCTCGCCCTGCGTCTGATGGGTGCGATGTGGCGCGAGGCGATCGCCCTTGTCGAAGATGGCGTTGCCAGCGCCGAGGACGTCGATCGCGCCTTCTGCTATGGCCCCGGCCCGAAATGGACGCTGCAGGGCTCCTTCATCTCGAACCATCTCAACGCCGAGGGCATCGAGTCCTTCCTGACCAAATACGGCAAGACCTATCAGGACATCTGGGACGATCTCGGCGATGCGACACTTGACCAGCCGACGATCGCGCGCGTCTCGCGGGAAGTCCGCGCCGCGATCGGCACGCGCAGCGATGCAGAGCTGCGTGACCAACGCGATGCCGGCCTCGTCGATCTGCTGCGCGTGATGACGCAGCGCGCCGCCCTTTGACAACCCGAACTGGAGCGCCGGCATGTCCCCGGACTTTCCCTATCGCACTGCCCTCGTCACCGGCGCCTCGCGCGGCATCGGCGCGGCAATCTGCCGTCGGCTGACCGGCCTGGGCGTGACGGTCTATGGCGTCGCTCGTAGCCGAGAGGCGCTGGCAAACGTCGTTGAGGAGCTCGGTGTAATTCCTGTCGTCGCCGATGTCCGCGATACCGATGCCATCATCGCCGAACTCGCCGGCGCGGAGATTGACGTGCTCGTCAACAATGCCGGCATGGTTGCGACGGTGAAGCCGCTCTATGAGCAGACCGCCGAGGAGATCGCCGAGACGATCGCGATCAACCTGACAGCGCCGATGCTGCTGATGCGGGCACTGCTGGGTGGAATGGTCGCTCGGAAGCGTGGCCATGTGATCAACATCACGACGACGGCGGCGCGCGGCGTGCTGGCCGGGACTTCGGCCTATGGCGGGGCCAAGGCCGGCCTCGCCCATGCCTGCCGTTCGCTGCGCTACGATCTGGCCGGCAGCAATGTCCGCGTGACCGATCTGGCGCCGGGGCGCGTCGAGACCGAGATCTACCTGCGTGCCTTTGGCGGTGACCGCGAGCGTCTCAATGAGACGATGTACGGTCATGTTCGCGCGTTGCAGCCGCAGGACATTGCGGAGACGATTGCAGTGGTGCTCGCCCTGCCGCAGCATGTCGACGTGACCGAGATCGAGATCTCGCCGACCGATCAGGCCGTCGGCGGCCACGTCTTCAAATCGGTGGGAAGCTGAACCGTCTTACGATCAAGGCCGACGGGCGGCGCTCCCCGCAGCGCCCGTCAGTTTGTCCAGCACGGCGTCGCAAGCCGCGTTCCACCCCGCCTCGGCGCCGCGCGCCTCGAGCACCTTGAGGCCGCATTCCGTGATGCCACCCGGCGTCGCGAGGCTGTGCAGCAGGGCCTCGACCGGCTCCGGCCGCTCGGCAATCATCCGGCCAGCGGCAACGAAGGTCTCCGCTGCCAGCTGCCGCGCCGTCTCTGGCGCCATGCCATGGGCCACCGACCAGCCGAGCCCGAGCCCGATCAGCTTCTGGGCCCAACCATAGATCGCAGCACTGACCGTCGCGGTCTCGAATTCGGCTTCATGGGCAAGCGGGATGATGGAGCCGAGCCGAGCGAGCAGCGGCCGCACCGCCGGCAGATCGGGGAAGACGGTGGTGGGGCTCGCGCCGATCGACGCCGCTGTGAGAGGCATGATCCGCATCACCTCGGCGGGGCCGACCGAAGCCTGCAGCACAGCCAAAGGGACGCCCGCACAGGCCGAGACGAGGATCTGGCCGTGCCGCCACCCTAGGCCACTTATCGCGGCGACGGCGTCGCTCGGCCGCGTTGCCAGCAGCACGATGTCTGCCGCCGCGACGAGCGCTGCATTATCTGGGGCGAGCGTGATGCCATGATGCTTCGCCAGTTGCGGACCATGGCCGCGCGGCGACAGGATCATCTCTCCCGCGGCCAGCCCGCTGCGCAGGAGCCCCGTGATGATCTCTTCCGCCAAATGGCCGACCCCGAGGAAGCCGATTCGTGTCATGATGCATCCATGAGTGTGCGCACTGCTTGCGGCAATAGCGTTCGGTGGTTGATTTTTGCTCGCGAGACGATTTCAAGCATGGGGCGTCGAAAGGCCGGGCGCGACCGCAGACCGGCCGAACTGAGAAGCTGAATGCCGAACACCGCGAAGGCCACGACTGCAGACAAGGCGGCCAAAGGCGCCGTCAAGGCCGCGCCACGCCGAGCGGCCGACAGTGCCGAGCGCGCCTACAAGGCGATCCGGCAGCAGCTCGTCGAATTCAAGATGCGACCGGCTGAGCGAATCAACGAAGTCCACCTCGCTCAGATGCTGGAGCTTTCGCGGACGCCTGTGCGCGAGGCGCTCAACCGGCTGGCCTCCGAAGGCTTCGTGGTGTTCACGCCGAACCGCGGCTTCTGCTTCCGCGGCCTCGATATCGACGACCTGCTGGACCTGTTCGAGCTGCGTTCGATCATCGAGACCGGGGCCTTCGCCCTGTCCTGCGAGCGCGCGGACGAAACCGGAGTCGCGCGTCTCCAGGCTTTCTGGGCCGATGCCCACCAGCGCTACGAGAACCGCGATGCGGACGAGATCCTGGAACTCGACGAGGCCTTCCATGTGCATCTCGCCGAACTGTCGAACAATACCGAGATCGTCCGCCAGCTGATCGCCGTCAACGCCCGCATCCGTTTCGTGCGTCGTGTCCAGATCGAGAACGGGCCGCAGCATTGGACGCTGGTGGAGGATCACTCGCGCATCATCCAGGCGCTGGTCGACCGCGATCGCGAACGCGGCATAGAGATCCTGCGCGGCCATATCTCCCTGACCTTCGCCGAAGCCCGGGCGGTGCTCAAGGAAGCCCTGATCAAGATCTTCCTGCCGGAACAGGCAACCCCGCGCCGGGGCCGGGTTCGCGCAGCCCGAAAGTAGCCTCGACTTCGGTGCATCGGCACAGGTCAGACGGCGAGACTTCGCGCTGGCGGGATCGGGAAGTGCTCCCGCAGGCGCACTCGCGAATTTCTCGCAAGACCATAATTTAGAAGAGTTATTTCGCGAGCGGGACCGAGCGCGCGCTGCAGCAGCCTGCCGCCCTGCCGACTCTTTCAGCAGCCCGTATCCGAGATTTGTACAGATCGACCGCATGCGCTTTTCAAAAGTGCCTGTACAACTGCATGCACTTATGACACGCTCCCTTCGTCGGGCAAATCCCGTCAAGCATGGAACGTTTTCTGGATGCGTGATCACGTCCTTAGCCTCGACCACATCGTCATCGCCGTGAGCGATCTCGACGTCGCGGCAGAGCGTTGGCGGAAGCTTGGTTTCGCGGTCTCGCCGCGCGGCCTGCACAGCGCCTATCTCGGGACCGCCAATCACACGATCATGTTCGAGGACGATTATGTCGAACTCCTCGGCGTGCTCTCCCCTACCGAATTCAATGCTCCGACGCGCGACTTCCTGGCCCGTGGTGCCGGCCTCGAGCGCCTGGCCATGCGGACCGACGACGCCGAGGCCGGTCTGGCGGCATTGCGACGCGACGGCTTCACGGACAGCACCGGCCCCTTCGAATTCCGCCGCCCCGTGGATCTGGATGACGGCAACACCGGCGAGGCCGGCTTTCGCATCTTCCAGTGGCCGCTGGAGCCAGCGCCGGGCGATGTCCGGCTGTTCGCCTGTCAACACCTCACCCGCGAGACAGTCTGGCTGCCGAGCCTGGTGAAGCATCGCAACGGCGCCCGCGGCCTCAAGCGCATCGAGATTGCCGTCGCCGATCCGCAGGCTGAAGCGGAACTCTGTGGCCGGCTGCTCGCTCTGTCGACGGTCCCATATGACGGCGCCCATGTGGTCGCGATGCAGCCGCGCGGTGCCGATCTGGTCTTCATCGACGCCGCGACGTTCGCGCAGCGCTGGGGCCGCAAGGCGGATGGCAGCCTGCCGCGCTGCGGAATCGTGCTCGCCGTCGATGATCTCGCCCAGGCGGAGCCGTTCGCGGAGGCGCCGGCATCCGGAGGTCTGCTCAACGCCGCCACCGAAGGAGCGCTGATCGGCTGGGAGAAGGTTTCCGGCTGAACGCATTGAACGATTGCCGGCGGGATTTCACAAGCAACGATAATGGAGAGGGATATGAATTCAGGACATCTGACACGGCGGCATTTGCTCGCCAGCGCCGGCGCTCTCGCGCTGACGGCGGCGCTTCCAGTCGCAACGTTCGCGCAAGAGCCCAAGCGCGGCGGCACCATCACGGTGCACATGCCGCAGGAGCAGCGCATCCTGAACCCTGCCTTGCGGGCCTCGACCGGCGTCTACGTCATCGCCTCGAAGATCATGGAGCCGCTGGTCGATCTCGACGAGAAGGGCGAGCTCGTGCCGATGCTGGCGACGAGCTGGGAGGGCTCGCCGGACGGCAAGACCATCACCATCAAGCTGCGCGAGGGCGTGAAGTGGCATGACGGCAAGCCCTTCACCTCGGCCGATGTCCAGTACACGGCCATGGAGCTGTGGAAGAAGCACCTGAACTACGGCACGGCTCTGCACTCCGCGCTCGAGGCCGTCGATACGCCCGACGCGAACACGGCGGTCTTCCGGTACAGCCGCCCGATGCCGATGGACCTGTTCATGGGAGCCGCTCCCGATCTCGGCTACATCGCGCCGAAGCACATCTACGAGGGCACGAACATCCTCGACAATCCGGCCAATGTCGCGCCGATCGGCACCGGCCCGTTCAAGTTCGCGCAGTACGAGCGCGGCCAGTACGTCATCGCCGAGCGCAATCCGGACTACTGGCGCAAGGGCTACCCGTATCTCGACAAGATCATCTGGCGCTTCATCACCGACAAGGCGGCGGCCACGGCGGCGCTGGAGGCCGGCCAGGTCCATATGAGCAACTACTCGTCGCTGCCGCTCGCCGACATCGCCCGGCTCGGCAAGGACGCCCGCTTCGAGGTCTCCTCGCGCGGCAACGAGCGCCAGCCCTTCCAGAACACGATCGAGTTCAACCTGCGCCGCAAGGAGCTCTCGGACGTCCGCGTACGCCGCGCGATCATCCACGCGGTCGACACCGATTTCTTCATCGAGAACTTCCTCTATGGGAACGGCAAGCGCGCCCACGGACCGATCCCGTCGGTCTCCACCAACTTCTACAAGCCAGGTGCGCCGGACTACCCGTTCGACGTCAAGAAGGCGAACGCGCTCCTCGACGAGGCCGGCTTCAAGCGCGGCGCGGGCGGCATCCGTTTTTCTCTCAAGATGCTGAGCCCGCCCTTCGGCGAGGACATCCCGCTCTGGGCCACGTTCATCCAGCAATCGCTGCAGCAGGTCGGCATCAAGGTCGAGGTCCAGCGTCCGGACGCTGCGACCTATCTCACCGCAGTCTACCGGGACTGGGACTACGACCTCTCGACAGGCTGGCACATCTACCGCGCCGATCCGGCGATCAGCACCATGGTCTGGTATCGCTCGGGCAGTCCGAAGGGCACCGCCTTCACCAACCAGTGGGGCTGGGTGGATCCGGCGGCCGACAAGATGATGGACGATGCCGCCTTCGAGATCGACCCGGCCAAGCGCAAGGCGGCCTATCCGGAGATCGTCAAGCTGCTGAACACCGAGGTTCCGCTCTGGATGGCGACGGAGCGCCAGTTCATCTCCGTCACCAACAAGAAACTCAAGAACCATCACAACAATCCGCGCTGGCCCTCGAGCCATTGGGCGGATCTCTGGATCGAGCCCTGATCCGGCACCGGCAATGGAAGGGCGGCCACCGCGGCCGCCCGTTCCCACGGTACTCCGACACCCCGAATGAGACCGCGTGACGGTTGCGGATGGCCTGTTCTCATGCGGCCATAGGCAACCGCCCGACGCTGGAACCGCACGGCCATGAACATTCTGAAACTGGCCGGCAGACGCCTGATGAGCAGCGTGCCGACCCTGCTCATCCTGCTCGCCGGATTGTTCCTCCTGCTGCAGCTCGCGCCCGGCGACACGGTCGACGCCATGATGGCGCAGATGGGCGGCGGCGACCCCGCCCAGGCGGCGGAACTGCGCCGCTTCTACGGGCTCGAGGGCAGCACGGCCGTGCGCCTGCTCGACTATCTCTGGCGGCTGGTGCGCCTCGATCTCGGCTTTTCGGCGATCTACAACAAGCCGGTCGCGACCGTGATCCTCGAGCGCCTGCCGGCCACGCTGCTGCTGATGCTCTCGGCGCTCAGCTTCGCCTTCTTCGCCGGCATGGTGCTGGGCATCGTCTCGGCGCAGCGCGTCAACGGGTGGGGCGACACGCTGATCTCGCTCCTCGGCCTGCTCTTCTACGCCACGCCGTCCTTCTGGCTCGGACTGATGAGCATCGTCGTCTTCTCGATCTGGCTGGGCTGGCTGCCGCCCGGCGGCTTCTACGAGATCGGCATGGGGCTCTCCGGCCTCCAGTTGGTGCTCAGCATCGCCCTGCACCTGATCCAGCCGACGATCACGCTGTCTCTGATCTTCCTCGCCATCTATCTGCGCATCATGCGAGCCTCCATGCTCGAGGTCTCGACGCTCGATTTCGTCCGCACCGCCCGCGCCAAAGGCCTGACCCGGGGCGAGATCGTCCGTCGGCACGTGCTCCGCAATGCCATGCTGCCGATGGTGACGCTGATCGGCCTGCAGGCAGGCACCATGCTCGGCGGCTCGGTCGTCATCGAGAGCGTGTTCTCGCTGCCCGGGATCGGCCGCCTCGCCTATGAATCCGTGATCCAGCGCGACCTCAACACGCTGCTCGGCATCGTCTTCGTCTCCGCCGTCCTGGTCATCTGCGTGAATTTCGTCGTCGATCTCATCTATGCGCGGCTCGACCCCCGCATCGCCACCGGGGGAGCCTGAGCCATGAAGGCCCTCAAGCATTTCCTGATGAGCCCGGCCGCTGTGCTCGGCCTCCTCATCCTGATCGGCATCGTCGCTCTCGCGCTCTTCGCCGACATGCTCTATCCGCGCGATCCGCTCGGCCTCGCCGGCCGGCCGTTGCAATGGCCGTCGTTCGGCGGCCGCTTCCTGCTCGGCACGGACGCCTCCGGACGCGACATCGCCGCCCAGATCGCCCACGGCGCCCGCACGACGCTGCTGATGGGCATCCTCTCGACCGTGATCGCGATCGCGATCGGCATCGTCGTCGGCGCCGTCGCCGGCTTCTATGGCGGCACGGCGGACGACGTGCTCATGCGCCTGACCGAAGCCTTCCAGACTTTGCCGAACTTCATTCTGCTGCTGGTCCTGGTGATCATCGTCGGCTCCAACATGACGGCAGTGACGATCGCGATCGGCGTCGTGTCCTGGCCGGCCGTGGCGCGCCTCACTCGCGCCGAGTTCCTGACCCTGCGCAGCCGCGAGTTCGTCCAGGCCTGCCGCACTCTCGGCCTGACCAACCGCTGGATCATCTTCCGCGAGGTCCTGCCCAACGCGCTCGCCCCGATCATCGTCTATGGCAGCGTCGTGATGGCGACCGCGATCCTGCTCGAAAGCGCGCTGGCCTTCCTCGACCTGTCCGATCCGAACATCGCCTCCTGGGGCAATCTGATCGGCCAGGGCCGCAAGGTGCTGCGCAGCGAATGGTACGTCTCGGCGATCCCCGGCCTCGCCATCCTGCTCACCATCCTCTCGGTGTCGCTGGTCGGCCAGGGCCTGAACGATGCGCTCAATCCGAGGCTTCGCAGCCGATGACGTCTTCCGCGATGACCCCGCTCGTCCGGATCGAGGATCTCTCGATCGCTCTGCCGAGTGGCGCCGACCGCCCCTTCGCCGTCGAGAAGCTCTCCCTGACGCTTGGAGCCGGCGAGATCGTCTGCGTGGTCGGCGAGAGCGGCTCCGGCAAGTCGATGACCGCCTCGGCCCTGATGGGGCTGCTGCCGCCGATGCTGCCGGTCGCGAGCGGCCGGATCATGCTCGGCGACCGCGATATCGTGCGCCTCTCCGAGGACGACATGCGCGCCATCCGCGGTCCGCAGATCGGCATGATCTTCCAGGAGCCGATGACGGCGCTTAACCCGCTGCGCACGGCGGGCGACCAGATCGCCGAGATGTTCCGGGCCCATACGAAATTGTCCAGGGCCGAGATCGAGGCCAGGGCGCTTCGCCTGCTTGACGAGGTCGGCATCCCCGAGCCGGCACAGGCCTATCGCGCCTATCCGCACGAGCTCTCGGGCGGCCAGCGCCAGCGCGTCATGATCGCGATGGCGCTGGCGCTGGAGCCCGGGATCCTGATCGCCGACGAGCCGACCACCGCTCTCGACGTCACCATCCAGGCGCAGATCCTCGAGCTGATCCGGGACATCCAGCGCCGCACCGGCATGGGCGTGCTGTTCATTACCCACGATTTCGGCGTCGTCGCCGAGATCGCCGACCGGGTGATGGTCATGCAGCACGGCAAGGTCGTCGAGTCCGGCAAGGCCGCCGACGTGCTCGATAACCCGCAGCATCCCTACACTAAGGCGCTGATCGCGGCCGTGCCGAGCATCACGCCACCGCCGCCGCGCGAGCTGCCGGAACGCAAAATCGCCATCGTGCGCGACCTCTCCAAGACCTATCGCACGGGCGGCGGCTGGTTCGGCCGCAAGCAGCGCGTCACCTATGCGGTGAAATCGGCCGATATCGAGCTGCCCAGCCGCGCCACGCTCGGCATCGTCGGCGAGAGCGGCTCTGGCAAGTCCACCCTCGCGCGCTGCATCGTGCGGCTGCTCGACCCCGATCAGGGTTCGATCGAGCTCGACGGCGTCGATTACGGCAAGCTCCAGGGCGAGACGCTCCGGCGCCACCGCCATCTCGTTCAGATGGTGTTCCAGGACCCCTACGCCTCGCTCAACCCGCGCCGGACTGCGGGCGACCTCGTCACGCAAGGGCTGATCGCACGCGGCGTCCGGCACGCCGAGGCGATGGCCCGCGCCAAGGAACTCTTCGCGCTGGTGGGGCTCGATCCCAATGCGACCGACCGGCTTCCGCACCAGTTCTCCGGCGGCCAGCGCCAGCGCATCGGGCTCGCCCGCGCGCTCGCTCTGGAGCCGAAGGTGCTGGTGGCAGACGAGGCCGTCTCGGCGCTCGACGTCTCGGTGCAGGCGCAGGTGCTGAAGCTGCTCGTCGAGCTGCGCGACAAACTCTCGCTCTCGATGATCTTCATCACCCACGACCTGCGCGTCGCCGCGCAAATCTGCGACCGGATCGCGATCATGCAGCGCGGCGAGGTCGTCGAGCACGGCGTGACGGCAGACATCTTCGCCGCCCCCCAGCACCCCTATACCCAAAAGCTGCTTTCCGCCGTGCCGGGAAGGGCGAACTGACGGAGCCCGCAGGATGACCAAAACCCATGAGCCCGGCGAGACATTCGTCGTTCGCCCCGGCGAGGCGACCAGCTTCTGGCAGCCCGTTCCGGCCAATGGCCATATCGAGGTCGCGCTCGACCCGTCCAAGGTCCGCATGGACAATCCGCTCGCCTTCGGCACGCAAACTCTTCCGCCCGGCGGCTATGTGCGCGAGCACAGCCACGACCGGCATGAGGAGGTGATCTACTTCATCCGCGGCAAGGGACGCGCCAAGCTGGACGGCGAAGATGTGGAGGTCGGGCCCGGAACGGCGATCTTCGTCGGCAAGAGCCGCCGGCACATGTTCATCAACGACAGCGCCGAGGACGAGTTGCACTGGTGCTGGCTGATCGTGCCGAACGGCCTAGAGGACTTCTTCCGGCTGATCGGCCGCCCGCGCGCGGCCGGCGATCCGGCGCCCGCGAATTTCCCGAGGCCGGAGAATGTCCTCGAGATCGAGCGACAGACCGTCTTCGCGGCCCAACCGGTCGATCAGAGGAAACCTTGAGTCGGATCCCGACCGCCGGCACGCGTTGGATTGCAGTCTGGTCGGCAAAGCGGTGAAGGACGCGTGATGACCCTGCCTGCACTGCCGCCGCTCGCCGAACTCGTCCCGCCACGGCTGCGTCCCGGCCGCGACCTGCTCGTGGAGGGCTCGGGCCTCGCGCGCGGCTGGCAGGTGGGCCGGAACCTGTTCCTCGATACGGCTGATGTCCTCTGCGAAGCGGACTACAAGCGTCGGATGGCGGCGCAGGGCCGCATCATGCAGCACGCCCATATCGGCTTCCGCAGCGTCGACCGGACGCTCGAATCGATCCGGACCGTGCATGAAAGTTGCGCGAAGCTCGGCGTCACCGTCGACCGTTTCGGCATCACGCTCGACTGGTCGATGGGCTACCCTCTGGCAGAGCGTGACCGGCGGCCGCGCGGAACCGGAATCGTACTGACGGGCCCTGAGGACTTCGCCCGCATCACCGGGGTCGTCCCCGCCGCGGCGCATTTCGGCGACTTCATGCTCGGCCTGCCCGGCGCTGTCGAGAATACGCGGGCCGCGTTGGCAGCCGGCGTGACGACGGTCGGCAACCTCGGACAGTATTTCACCTTCCGGCTGCCGGATTGGGACGACGACGTCGAGACGACCGAGGCGACGGTCACGGCGCTGGGATTGATCGCGGCCCAGCCGGTCGAGGTCCTCGTCCATTCCAATCTCGACGATGGCTTCGCCGGGCTGTTCGCCGATATGAGCTCGGCGCTCGGCATGGTGCTGATCGAGAAATACATCGTCGAAGAACTTATCGGCGCACGCGCCTCGCATTGTTACGGACATCATTTCACCGCGCCGCTGGTGCGGCTGGCCTTCCATCATGCGCTGATGCAGGTCACGGATACGCCCGGCAGCATGATCTTCGGCAACACCGTCAGCTACAAATCCACCCCGGCCGGCAATTTCGCCAGCCTCTCCAGCTATCTGCAGGCGGATATCTGGTCGCTCTGCAGGCGCCATAGCGGCCATGCGATCAATCCTGTGCCCGTAACCGAGAACGAGCGTATCCCAGATACCGACGAGATCATCGACGCGCAGATATTTGCCGGCCGCTTGGTGGAACACGCGTCCGGGAGCCTGGGCCTGATCGACCTCGCAGCGGTCGATGCGATGGCCGCAAGCCTCGTCGCTGGCGCGCAGCTGTTCAAGGAGCGCGTGCTGGCGGGCCTCGCCGGCATTGGGATCGATATCGCCGACGCTGCCGCCCTCATGCTCGCACTGCGGCGCATCGGCCCGCGGCGGCTCGAGGCCCTCTATGGCGCCGGCAGGCTCGATCGAACCGGCTGGAGCGGTCGACCGCCGATAGCCGAAGCCGAGTGGGTCGAGGAGCTGCGGCATTCAACTGAAAACTGGCTCGACAAGGTGTCTCCGCAAGTACGCGCTTCCGTTGCACGGGCTGGACTGAAGGTCTGCGTCGCCAGCAGCGATGTCCACGAGCACGGCAAGAACCTGATCGAGCACCTGCTCGTCCGCATGGATGCAACCGTGATCGATGGCGGCACATCCGCGGACGCAGACGATCTGGTCGCGGCCGCGCTGGAGAACGGTTGCGATCTGATCGCGATCAGCACCTATAACGGCATCGCATTGCGCTTCGCGAACGACGTCGTGGCAGCGCTCCGGCGCGCGGGGGCTCAGATCCCCGTCTGCATTGGCGGACGCCTCAACCAGATTCCGGAGGATTCAAATTCGGGGCTGCCGGTCGACGTCAGCGGCGAGTTGACGCAGCTGGGAGCCATCCCCTGCGATACGCCCGAACGTCTTGTTGCCGAACTCGACGCCATCGCAGAGGCCCGACGCCGCGGAGAGTCTTCCTCCTGACTCCTCTTGTGAGAAACAGCTGATGTCCACTTTGGCGCAGTGAGCGAATGTCCGCTCTTGATGCTGTGGACGGCTCTTCAACCCACCGGCAGCTTCGGCTTCCGGATTGAGCTGGAGGAGAGCCATGGGTCAGGTAGTCACGATTGGTCTGGATATCGCCAAGTCGGTGCTCCAGGTGCATGGGGTCGATGCTGAAGGCGCCGTCGTCATTCGACAGAAGCTGACGCCGGGGCGGCTGCTGAAGTTCTTCGACAAGCTAGATCGCTGCCTAGGCTCAGGACTCATTGCTCAGAGCCAGAAGATGACGGCTGCTGCAATGCAGATGGCAGAGAAGAAGGTGTGAGC
>QFQY01000077.1 GCA_003248805.1 Chelatococcus sp.
TCATGGATGCCGGCCAGATCGTCGAGATGAACGAGCCCAACGAGTTCTTCAAGAACCCGCAGCACGAGCGCACCAAGCTTTTCCTCAGCCAGATCCTGCACTGAAGCGTCAGTGCGCCGCCATCCGGGAACATCGCCATGACCACTCTGTCGCGCCGCCTCTTCTCATTTGTTGCCGCAGCAGGGCTTTCGCTCGCCGCGCTCGCGTCCTCGCCGAGCGTCCGGGAGGCACCAGCCCAAACCTCCGAGTGGGCAGGCAGGAAGCTCGTGGTCGGCATTCATAATCGCACGCCCTGGGCTTATCGCGACAAGGACAACAACGTCGTCGGCATCCATCCGGACGTGATCCGCGCGGTCCTTGCGCCTCTGGGCATCAAGGATTTCGAGTTCGTCGTCTCCGACTTCGGCGCGATGATCCCCGGGCTACTCGCCAACCGCTTCGACATCGTCGCGTCCGGCGTGGCGATCACGCCGGCACGCTGCGAGCAGGTGCTGTTCAGCGAGCCGGACGTGGCGGTCGGCGACAGCCTGCTGGTGCCCAAGGGCAATCCCCTGAAGCTGCACTCCTACGACGACATCGCCAAGAATCCGCAGGTCCGGCTCGCGGGCGGCCGCGGCTCCGAGAACACCAAGAACGCCATCGCAGCCGGCGTCCCGGAAGGTCAGATATCTCTCTTCCCGAACAACGAGGCGGCGGTCAGCGCCATTCTCGCAGGTCGCGCCGACGTGACGACATTGTCGGTGCCGAGCGCGATCGGCGTCATCGAAGAGCAGAAGGTCGAGGGCATCGAGCGCGCGACCCCGTTCAAGGGACTGATCAAGCCGAACGGCCAGCCGGCGAAGCTCTACACCGGCACGGTTTTCCCGAAGAGCAGCGCCAAGCTGCGGGACGCCTACAACGCCGAACTCGCCAAGCTGCGCGCCAGCGGCGCGCTCAAGACAATCATGACGAAGTACAAATTCACCGACGACGAGGATGCCGGCAGCATGACGACCTCGCAGCTTTGCGGCGGCAATGGCTGAGCGGCGCGGCAGGCGATGACGTTCGTCGAGGTTCTCTCCGGCATCTTCCAGGGGCTGGGCGTCACGCTGACGGTGACGGCTTTGGGCATGTGCTATGCGGTGCCCTTCGCCTTCGCGGCCGGCATCGCCCAGCACTGCTGGCGTGGAGCGGCCCATGTTGCGATCACGGCCCTGATCGAGTTCTGGCGCAGCACCTCGGTCGTCATCCTCCTCTATGGCTTCTACTACATCCTGCCGTCGGCGGGCCTGCGCCTCTCCGGCATCGCGGTGGGCTCGATGGTGCTCGGGCTTCACATCGGCGCCTATGGCAGCCAGGCCGTACGCGGTGCGTTGCAGTCTCTCGACAAGGGGCAAAGCGAGGCCGGACGCTCTTTGGGGCTGCGTGGCTGGCAAATCCTCTTCCTGATCGAACTCCCGCAGGCGCTGCTGGCCATGGTGCCGACCTTCATCAACCAGTTCATCCAACTGGTGAAGGGAACGGCGCTCGTCTCGCTCGTGACGCTGACGGACATGACCTTCCGCGCCAAAGAGATTTCGCAGCTCTTCTACGACCCGCCGAAGGTCTATTTCGCGCTGCTCGTCGCCTATTTCGTGCTCTGCTACCCGGCCACGATCGTCGGCCGCTGGGTCGAACGCAAGGTCGGCGCCGGCCGGAAGCTCGACCATGCAGTTTGATCCCGCTTTCGCCCTCTCCACCGTGCCGAAGATCGCCGGCGCCCTGGGAACGACCCTTGTCGTTGCGGCCGCGAGCTGCGTCGGCGCGTCCTTGCTGGGGTTCGCAATGGAGACGGCGCGGCGCAGCGGCCGGGCGATGCGCTATGTCATGCGGTTCGCCATCGACTTCATCCGCTCGACGCCGCTGTTGGTACAGCTCTATTTCTTCTTCTTCGTGCTGCCGGTCTACGGCATCAAGCTGCCGGCCGTGGCGATCGGCGTCATCGCGATGAGCATCTACTACAGCGGCTATCTGGCCGAGGTTTTCAAGGCGGGGATCGACGGCGTGAAGCCCGGGCAGTTCGAGGCCGCGCGCGCGCTCGGGCTGAAGCGACTGCAAACGGTCCTGCTGGTGATCGCGCCGCAGATGTTGCGCAATATCGCCGCGCCCATGGGCAACTACTTCATCGGCATCTTCAAATCGACGCCCTATCTCGCCGCCATCGCCGTGTACGAATCCTTCGGCGCGGCGCTCGACATCGCCTCCGACACCTTCCGTTACACCGAGCCTCTGGTCGTCGTCGGCATCATCTACCTCGCGATCGCGCTCATTCTCGCCTTCCTGGTTCGCCGCCTCGAAGAGCGCCTGATGCTGTCGGCCAAGCGCTGACTATAACTTCGGAACCGTTCATGACCGACACGATCCCGCTCGCCCGCCTCACGCAATGGCGGCGTCATCTCCACGCCCATCCCGAGCTCTCGGGACGGGAAACCGCGACGTCATCCTTCCTTCAGGCGCGCCTGACCGAGTTGGGCATTCCCTTCACGGCCGGCGTCGGCGGCAAGGGCATCGTCGCGACGCTGTCGCGGCCGGGCTCGAACCGTTCGGTCGGATTGCGCGGCGACATCGACGCATTGCCGATCGCCGAACGAAACGACGTCGCCTATGCCTCGACGACGCCCGGCGTGATGCATGCCTGCGGCCATGATGGTCATGCCGTCGCGCTTCTCGGAGCGGCGGCTGCACTCGCCGCCGATCCCGACTGGAAAGGCACGGTCCAGTTCGTGTTCCAACCGGCCGAGGAGAACGGCGAAGGTGCCAAGGCGATGATCGCCGACGGGTTGTTCGAACGCTTCCCGATGGAGCGCATCTTCGCCTTTCACAATTGGCCGGGCCTCGAGGCCGGAACGATCGCGGTCCATGACGGCCCGGTCATGGCCGCGGGCGGGCGCTGGGAGGTCACGCTGCACGGGCTCGCCGGCCATGCAGCGATCCCGCACCAGACGCGCGACCCGATTCTCGCCGCCGCTCATCTCATCATGGGCCTGCACAGCATCGTCTCGCGGAATGTCGACCCCTGCGACGCGGTCGTGCTCTCGATCGGCCAGATTCAGGGCGGCGTGGTGAGCAACCAGATCCCGGAGAGCGTAACGCTGGTCGGCACGCTGCGGACGTACCGTCAGGAGGTGCGCGAGACGGTGATCAAGCGCATGGAGGCCCTGATCGCCGGCACCTGCGAGGCGTACGGGATGCGCGCCGATGTCGAGATCCTCTCGACCGGGCGTCCCATCATCAACACGCCGGCGGAGGCGAGGCTCGCCGCCGCGGCCGGAAACGCCATCGGCGCGAAGGTGCGTACCGATCTGCGGCCCAGCACCACCGGCGACGACTTCTCCTTCCTGATCAAGGACCGGCTCGGGACCTATGCCTGGATCGGCAACGGCCCCGCCGGCCCGGACGGCGAACTCCACAATGCTCGCTACGACTTCAACGATGCCATCCTGCCCGTTGCGATCGACTGGATGCGGGAAGTGGCGAAGCAGGCGCTCTCGGACACGCCATCCGCCCATAACGCACCGGCATGAACTCATGCCGGAAGCCTGATTGCTTCGATCCCGCAGAGCCTTACCCATAAAACCCGAAAAGGGACCACGCCATGCACGACCTCACAGTTTGCGTTCATCACCCGGCCGTCGACGAGGAGGGCTATGCCAGCCTCGCCGTGCCGACGCATCGCGCCTCGACCATCGTCTATCCCGATGGCGCGAGCTTCATGGCGCGCAAGTACCGTGGCTTCGACGGCTATACCTACGGCCTGCACGGCACCCCGACCACGCGCACGCTGGAGGCCCAGCTCACCGCCCTGCATGAAGGCGTGCGGACGGTGCTGGTACCGTCCGGTCAGGCCGCCGTCACCATCGTCATGCTCTCGGTGCTGATGCCGGGCGACAAGGTTCTGATCCCCGACCATGTCTACCCGCCGGTGCGCAGCTTCTGCGCCGAGTACCTCGCGCCGCGCGGCATCGCCTATGGCGTCTACGATCCGACGATCGGGGCCGGCATCGCCGATCTGATCGACGAGACGGTGAAGCTGGTCTGGGTCGAGTCGCCCGGCTCCAACACGATGGAGGTGCAGGACGTCCCGGCGATCGTCGCCGCAGCGAAGGCGAAGGGCGCGCTCGTCGGCTGCGACAACACCTGGGCGACGCCGCTCCTCTTCAAGCCGCTGGCCCACGGCGCCGACTTCGCCTGCGAGGCGCTGACCAAATATGTCGGCGGCCATTCCGACCTGCTGCTCGGCTCGGTGACCGTCAAGGACATGGCCCTGCGCCAGAAGATGAAGGAGATCCTGCGCGGCTTCGGCATCGGCGTCTCACCGGACGAATGCCAGCTCGCCCTGCGCGGGATCGAGACGATGGGCGTGCGCGTCGCCCATATGGGGCGCGTGTCCGAGGACTTCGCCCGCCGTCTCGTCGGCCATCCGATGGTGGAACGGGTCCTGCACCCCGCCCTGCCCTCATGCCCCGGCCATGAGATCTGGAAGCGCGACATGGGCCGTTCCTCCGGCCTGTTCAGCCTCGTGCTGAAGCCGGTCGACGAGGCCGCGATGAGCGCGGCGCTGAGCGCGCTGCGCGTCTTCGCGATCGGCGCCTCCTGGGGCGGAACGCGCAGTCTGGTCGCGCCGCAGGCCGTGGCCCAGGACCGCACGGCGACGCGCTGGACCGAGCCCGGCCCGCTGCTGCGCATCAGCATCGGCCTGGAGGATCCCGACGAGCTCTGGGCCGATCTGACCCGCCTGCTGGAGGTGGCGGAGCAGGCCCCGGTGACCAAAGCGGCCTGAAGAGCCGCCCCTTCCAGAATGCGTTCGCGACACGGCGCGGTCAGCGCGCCGTGAGGGGAGACCTTTGTCCAAGCGACAGCCAACGACGACCAATCAACAACGGGGAACGACATGAAGAACTGGATATTCGCGACCGCGGCCCTGGCCCTGTCCGTGTCGCTCGGCACGGCGGCCGAGGCGCAGACCGGCCCGACGCTGGCCAAGATCAAGGAACGCGGCAACCTCATCTGCGGCACCAGCCCCGGTGTCGCCGGCTTCTCGCTCCAGGACGCGAACGGCCGCTGGAACGGCTTCGACACCGACATCTGCCGGGCGCTCGCGGTCGCGATCTTCAACGATGCCGAGAAGGTCAAATACGTCCCGCTGACCTCGAAGGACCGCCTCATCGCGCTGCAGGCAGGCGAGATCGACGTCCTGCCGCGCACCACGACCTGGACGCTGTCGCGCAATCTCGGCCAGGGCGTCACCTTCACGGCGGTGAACTACTATGACGGCCAGGGCTTCATGGTGCCCAAGAAGCTCGGGGTGACCAACTCCTCGCAGCTCGGCGGGGCCTCCGTCTGCGTGGCGCAGGGCACGACGAGCGAGCTCAATCTCGCCGATCATTTCCGCAAGCTCGGCCTCAAATACGAGCCCGCAGCGTTCGGCACGGCGGAGGAAGCGCTCAAGGCCTATGAATCGGGGCGCTGCGACGCCTACACGACCGACGTCTCCGCGCTTTCGTCGGTGCGGCTCAAGCTCCAGGACACGGACGGTCACGTCATCCTGCCGGAGGTGATCTCCAAGGAACCGCTCGGCCCCTGGGTCCGCACGGGCGACGAGAGCTGGTTCAATCTCGTGCGCTTCACCGTGCTGGCGCTGATCAATGCCGAGGAGCTCGGCGTGACGCAGGCCAACGTCAAGGACATGCTGAAATCCGACAATCCCGAAATCAAGCGCTTCCTCGGCCTCGACGGAAAGTTCGGCGAGGGGCTCGGCGTGACCAATGACTGGGTGGTGCGCATCGTCGCCACCGTCGGCAATTACGGCGAGAGCTTCGAGCGTCACCTGGGTAAGACGTCGGCCCTCAAGCTGGCGCGCGGTCCCAACGCACTCTGGACGAACGGCGGGCTTCAGTACTCGCCGCCGTTCCGCTGAGAGCCCCGGCGGCCGGAGCGGCGGCGCCCTTAAAGGTGCTTCAGCCACTCGGCCGCCGCCTTCTCCGGAGCCTCCTCGACGTTCAAGACCCCGACCACGGAGCCGTCCTTGCCGACGAGGAAGACCAGCGCCGTATGGTCCATCGTGTAGTCGCCGCCTTCCAGCGGAACCTTGCGGGCATAGACGCGATAGGCCCTCATGGCGGCCTCGATGGCCTGGCGAGAGCCGCTCAGGCCGACGATGCGCCCGTCGAAGGAACCCAGATAGTTCTTCATCACCTCCGGCGTGTCGCGCTCGGGATCGACCGTCACGAACAGCGCCCTGAGCTTCTCGCCTCGCGGGCCGGCCGCGCGCAGCACCTCCGACATCTCGAACAGCTTGGTCGGGCAGATGTCCGGGCAATGCGTGAACCCGAAGAAGATCGCGAAGGGCGCGCCGAGGAAGGTCCGGTCGGTCGTCTCCACGCCGTTCTGGTCGACGAGGGAGAAGGGCCCTCCCAGCCGCAGCGCACCCGCGCCTTCCCGGCTTCCTGCGAACGGGTTCGTCGACATCACGGCGACGACCGCGCCCAGGATCGCGGCGACGAGGACGGACATGGCGATCAGGATGGCGCGGCGACTCATGATGTGCTCCCTGGCCGTCGCGCGCCCGAGCGGACGCGGTCGCGCCGATCTATCTGTCTATGATCGCATCGGATGCTTCCGACACACCGATCCGCGCCGTGAAAGCGATGGATCATCCTATGCCCTCAAAGAGGCCGAACGGGGGTGATGACCGGACACCCGTCCGGCGCGCATGACAGGGCGGCCTCGACACCGAAGACATCGGCCACGAGCCCGGGCGCGACGACATCCGCGGGATCGCCGATGCGGACGAGCCTGCCCTGGCGCATCGCCGCGATCCTGTCGGCGAAGCGTGCGGCGATGTTGAGATCATGCAGGACCACCAGCGTCGTCAGCCCGCGCTCGTCGGTCAGCCGCCGCACGGTCTGCATGACCTCGAGCTGGTGGCGGATGTCCAGCGCGCTGATGGGCTCGTCGAGCAGCAGCAGCCGGGGATCGCCGGCCAGCGCCTGAGCGAGGAAGACGAGCTGCCGCTGTCCGCCGCTGAGTTCGCCGAGATAACGCGACGCCAAAGCGGCGAGATCGAGCTCCGCGATGACGGCTTCGGCGGCGGCGAGATCGGCCGGGCCGACACGCAGGCCGAGGCGTCCCAACCGTCCGAGCAGCACCGCCTCGAGCACGGTGAGCGCCGCGCGGGAGCCGGTATCCTGCGGCATGTAGCCCATGCGCTCCGGCCGCTTCGCGACGCCGTCGAACAGGATCCGCCCCTCATGGCGAGCCTGCCCGGCGATCGCCTTGACCAGAGACGACTTTCCGGAGCCGTTCGGGCCGATCACCGCGAGCAGTTCGCCCGGCTCGATCGCGAGGTCGAGAGAGGCGATCGCCGTGGTCGCCCCGTAGCGCAGCGCGAGCCGCTCGATGTCCACCCTCACCAGAACGCCCTCCTGCTGCGCAAGACGAGCCAGACGAAGAAGGGCACGCCGATCAGCGATGTCACGATGCCGATGGGCACGATCGCGCCGGGCACCACCGTCTTGCTGGCGATCGAGGCGCCGGACAGAAGCAGGGCGCCGAACAGCGCCGACGCCGGCAGCAGGCCGCGCTGATCCTCGCCGACCAGCATCCGCGCGATATGCGGAGCGACCAGCCCGACGAAGCCGATCGTGCCGACGAAGGCGACGGCGACGCCCGTCAACGCCGAGACGATCGCGAAGGAGCGCATCCGCAGGCGATCGACATCGACGCCCAGTCCCCTCGCCCGCTCGTCGCCGAGCTTCAGCGCCGTCAGCCGCCAGGCGTCGAGCAGCAGAAGGGGCATCGCCGCGGCGAGCACGGCGAGGATGATCCAGAGCTTCGACCAGCTCGCCTTCTGAAGAGAGCCGAACAGCCAGAACACGATCTGCTGCAAGGCCTCGGGCGAGGCGACGAATTGCAGCAGCGCCAGCAGCGCCTGAAACAGGAAGAGCAGGGCGATGCCGCCGAGCACCAGCATCTCCGGAGAGGCGCCACGCAGGCTGCCGATGCCGTAGACCCCCGCGCAGGCGAGGCCGGCGAACAGGAACGCCATCCCCGGAATCGCCCACGCCTCCGGCAGCGGCAGCGCCACGCCGAGCACGATGACCAGCGCCGCCCCGAACCCCGCGCCGGCCGAGACGCCGAGCGTGTAGCTCGAGGCCAGCGGGTTGTTGAGGATCGTCTGCATGATGCCTCCGGAGAGGCCCAGAGCCGCGCCGACCGCCAGCGCGACGAAGGCGATCGGCAGGCGGATCGACCAGACGATCGCATCCACCGTTCGGTCCTGCGCGAGGCCGGCGACGGACTGCGCCACGGCACCGAGCGGCAGCATGGCCGGGCCGGTCGCCACGTCGACGATCAGGGTGGCGGCAAGCGCCACCGCCCCTGCCGCGAGGACCGCCCTCCTCTTCCAGGCGAGGCGGGCATAGAGGGCGGCGATGCCGCCCTCCGGAGAGGTCGCGACCGTCGCACTCATGGCTTCAACGCCAGCATCCAGGTGCCGCTATAGGCTACGGGCAGGTACTTCTCGTGATAGGCGCGGAAGGAGGCTTCCGGATCGACGTCTGCGAAGGCCTGCGGATACAGCCGCTTGCCGATGTACTGCATCGCCACGAAGTCGAAGAGCGAGCGGCTCAGCCCGTGCTCGATCGCGTTGACATTGCCTGTCCTGACCGCCGTCAGATCGGCCCATCCGGCTCGCCCCGCATAGGGCGCAAGCGAAGCGCGCGTCTGCTCCGGCGCCATATCATACCACGTCTTCACCGCCTTGGGCTTGTTGGCCCAGGACGAGCCGGCGATGAAGATCGCCTCCGGGTCGGCCGCGATCACGGCCTCGGGATTCATGCGGCCCGACGCGCCGGCGAGCTTGCCGACCGCGATGTTCTGGCTCCCCAGCAGGGTGAGGATCTTGCCCCACATCGTGGTGGCGTAGCTGACGCCCATGGTCTCCGCGCCGTCCGGCCCGACCTCGACATAGGTGCGCGGCTTGCGGGGGACGGCGGCCTTGGCGACACGGGCGAGCACATCGCGGTACTGGCGCTCGTAGAAGGTGGCGAGTTCCTCCGCTCTCTCCTCGGAGCCGGTGATCTTGCCGAGCGCGCGCGTGGAGGCGAGATGGCGCTCCAGGATCTGGGCGTTGTAGTCGATGACGACGATCGGAATCCCCGCCGCCTCGATGCGCTCCCGCTCGCTGCCCAGCGCCGTGTACATCCAATCCGCCAGGAGGAAGACGTCGGGCTTCAGCGCGATCAGCTTTTCCGCGCTGAAGCTGCCATCCTCGATCAACCCGATATCGGGCATCGCCGCGAGGTTCGGCACGACCGCAGTGTAGCGCTTGAAGATCGCCGGTCGCCAGCCTTCCCAGGCCGTACGCGAGATGCCGACGACCTTCTGCCACCCCCCGACGCCCGCTACGGCGGTGAACTCCTCGAAATTGAAATTCACCACGAGGCGGCGCGCGGGAAGCTCGACCGTGACCTTGCGCCCGAGCGCGTCGACGACTTCGGTCGGCGCGGCCGACGCCGCGACAGAGCCCAGCAAGAGACCCGCGGCGACGAGAAGCGCCCTGAGGCGACGGACCATCATATTCTCCGTGACGTTGAAATCGGGATTTCAGGAAGGGGCACAGCCGCAAATCCGAAGCGGCTGCGCGGATCGACCGGGAGCCCCGGCTCAGGGTCTCAGCGTCAGCATCCAGGTGCCGCCGAAGGCGATCGGCAGGTACTTCTCGTGATAGGCCTTGAAGTTGGCGACCGGGTCGATGTCGGCGAACTGCTCGGGATAGAGCCGCTTGGCGAGGTACTGCATTGCCGTGAAATCGTAGAGCGTGCGGGCGAGGCCGTGCTCGATCGCATTGATCTCGCCGGCCCTGACGGCCTTGATGTCGGCCCAGCCCGGCCGCTCCGCATAGGGTTTCAGGCTCGCGCGGGTCTCCTCCGGCGCGACGTCGTAGCCGGTGCGCACCGCCCTGGTCTTGCCGACCCAGGAGGACGAGGCGAAGAGGATCAGGTCCGGATTGCCGGCGATCACCGCCTCGGCGTTGAGCGGTCCCCAGGGCCCCGGAATCTTGCCCGTGGCGAGGTTGTTCGCGCCGAGCGCGGTGACGATCGCACCCCACATGGTGTTGTTGTAGGTGTTGCCGATGGTGTCGGCCCCGTCGCGTCCGAGTTCGACATAGACCGTCTTCGTCGGCGCTCCCGCCGCCTTGGCCCGGGCCACCCGCTCCAGAATGTCCCTGTACTGGCGCTCGTAGAGGCTCGCGAGCTCTTCGGCGCGCCCCTCCTGCCCCATGACCTTGCCGAGGGCGCGCGTCGAGGCGAGATGGCGGTCCAGGAGCTGGGCGTTGTAGTCGATGACGACGACCGGAATGCCGGCGGCCTCGATCTGCCCCATCTGCGTCTTCGCGGATTTATAGCCCCAGTCCGACATCAGCAGCACATCGGGCTTCAGCCCGATCACCTTCTCGGCGCTGAAGCTGTTGTCGTCGGTGTGGCCGATGTCCGGCATGGCGGCGAGGTTCGGGATCACGGCCTTGTAGCGATCGAAGATGAGCGGCCGCCAGCCTTCCCACGGGGCGCGCGAGATGCCGACCACCTTGCGCCAGCCCTCGACCCCGGCGACCGCGGTGAACTCCTCGAAGTTGAAATTCACGGCGAGCCGCTTCACGGGCAGGTCGACGGTGACCTTCCGCCCGACGGCGTCGACGATCTCGGTCGGTGCCGCGAGGGCCGCGACCGAGGAGGCGAGGAGCGCGAACGCTCCCAGGCCCCAGTGCCGGATGCGAGACATGATGCGAGGCATGGAGAGGCTTCCTTTCTGTCGCGTGGGGTCCGGTGCCGGGCCGTTTCCCGGCCCGGCCTCCGCGTTTGGACGGGTGAGGTGGTGGCCGCTCACGGCCTGATCTCGATGGTTTCGGCGAGCCGCAGCATCTCGAAATCCGAGACGAGGATTTCGAGTTCGGCGTTCCAGCGGCCGGGCACGGGCAGGACGAGGCCCTCGACGCGCCAGGCCCCGTCGGAGCCCAGCCGGGCCGCCCGCTCGATCGGCTCGATGCCGGCCGTGGGATTGGCGAAGGTGAGGTTCAGCTCCTTCGCCGGCAGCGGGCCGAACTCGCCGTTCAGCAGCGTCACGGTGACGACGACGGCCCCCGCCCGGCCGGGCGTCACCGTGACGTCCGCCATCGCCTTGAGCGTGTGGATGTGGACGGAAGCGGGCTGCGCAGCCGCGACGGCGAGGACGCGCGGCGGCGGCGTGAAGCGCCATAGCGCAGCCGTGCCGAAGACGGCGACGAGAACCGCGAGCTCGACGAAGATCACCCGCGCCATCGCCAGGGCCGCGAGCGGCTGCCCCGCGCGGCCCCCCAACGTCAGCCGCCAGCGATTGAGGCCGGCGAGCGCGAAGGCGAAGCCCACGAGCGCGAGCTTCGCGAGCAGCACCCTGCCGTAAGCCGTGTCGAGGAGGGCCGAGGGCTGCTCGACCTGGACGATCGCGAGGACCAGCCCGCTCGCCAGCAGGGCCGCCACGACGGCGACGATCCCCGTGGAAAAGCGTCTCAGCGCCGCCGAGCCGCCCGGTCCGGGCAGCGCGACCGCAAGCGGCAGCAGCGCGCCGGACCAGGCCGCGATGGCGGTCGCATGCAGGAAGACCATCGGCCGCATCAGCACTTGCGGCTGAGCGGCGCTGGCATGGCCGCTGGCGGCGAGCGCGAGGCCCGCCAGCGCCAGCGAGACGAGCCCCGCCAGCGCGCCGGCTCGCCCGGCGAGCCGCAGAGCGATCAGCGCCACGAGGAAGGCGCAGGCTGCAATCGCGAGGGTCAACGCATAGCTCGTCGCGAGCGCAGCCCTCCAGACGGCCGGTTGCAGGAAGGCTCCGGCACCGGCGCCCAGCGCATCGAGCCCCTGGGTGACGAGCGCCATCGGCAGCGACAGGATGCCCAGCAGGACGATACCCGCCGCGGCTTTCCGAACGCGACCGGAGATGGGGCCGACCCACGCCATGGAGGCCGCAGCGCCGCAGCCCAGGAACAGCGCGAGGGACAGGCCGAACCGGCTGGCCCAGATCGCCATCCGCACCGAGGGATCGCCGTTGTCATCGACGGCGGCTGGGCGTCCACCGGGGGCGCCGACGGAGAACAGCACGGAGCCGCCGACGGGGTGCCCGTCCTCGGACACGACGCGCCAGCTCAGGACATGTGTTCCGCGTGCGAGACCGGCCGGTGTCTGGATCTCGACCGTCCGGTCCTTCAGCGCGAAGCGGTCGAGCGCGATCGCATGCCCATCGGGGCCGATCAGGCGCAGCGCGAGCGGCGAGACCGGCTCGCTGAAGCTGAGGGTCAGCTTGTCCGGCGCAACCGGCAGGACCGATCCATCGGCCGGATGCGCCCCGTTGAGCGCGGCATGCGCGAAGGCAGCTCCCGACGCAGCTGTCAGCGCGATCAGGAAGGAGAACAGCAACAGAATGCGGTGCAGAGGCGAGGCCATGCGCAGGCTCCTCGCGGCGGAGGCGCTCTGCGCCCCCCGCCGCCGGAAGGATCACTTGCCGGGGGTCAGCTTCAGGCCGGGCGCCGGGAACTTGTAGTCGTCCGACGACTTGCCGGCCGCGGGGACCTCGATCCAGCGCTCGACCCCGCCGCCCTCGCATTCCTGGACGATCGGCACGTAGAGCGTCGTGTCCGCCTTGAGATCCTTGGTCAGATAGCCGCGCAGAATGAACTCGTCATAGTGCTCGTCGAGCAGCTTCCCTCCGCTCCAGACGACCTCCTTGACGCCCTCCGAGGTCGGCGTGCCGTAATAGTCATAGGACTTGGCGAACGGCCCCTTGACGGTCTCGAGGTTCCAGCCCGGCTTCGGAGCCGGCTTCACAGCGATCACGCCCTCCGGAATCTGCACGCGGACCTTCGTCGTGGCCGCGCCCTTGCAGCCATGCGGCACGCGGATGACGGCCTTATAGGTCGAGCCGACCGGGGCCGACTGGGTCTCGAGGGTGATATGCGCGAGCGCAGGGCTTGCTGCGAGTGCCAGCGCGATGGCGAGAGCATACTTCATGGGGCTTTCCTCACGATGAACGGGCCGCATTGGCGACCGGGTTGCGGCGAGCCGAAACGGCGCGCCGGATCGGGACGGGCCCGGCGGGGCGCGAAGCCACACGTCGGAGCACGAGAGGGATGAAAGACGCGCGGCGCGCGGGGGGCGCCGCAGCCGAGGTCGCCGCGCCGGGCAGTCGCCCTGACCGATCGTGTCCCGGATCTCACCAGCCGAAAGGCAGGTTTCGAAGCGGGCGATGGAGGAGAGGAAACCGAGCCCGATCGGGCGCTGGCAGCGCGCCGGGACAGCCGGAGGCGCTCACCCGGACCCGCTACAGGCCGGGCACGGCCTTCCCGGTCGCCTCAGGGCGCCAGCCGGCAGCTCAGGCGAAAGCAGGAGGGGCGCGCGGATTGCCGGGCGAATGGCCTGAGAGATAGCCGACCGGCCGGTCGAGCCGCCTGAAGAAGGCGATCAGGTCGACGGGGCGCTGCACCAGAACGCGGAACTCCGCCGGAGCAGGCTCCCCGCCGGCGAGCATGGGGCAGCCCGCCGTGCAGCAGCCCTGATCGGCATGCGAGCTCTGCTTGTCGTGCCCGGATACCGGAAGGGTTTCGTCCCCGGGAAGGCACAACGCCGCCTCCAGGGAGCGGTCGAAGCTGATGGCGTTCGCCAAGGCGCCCTGCGCGAGACCCGTGAAGAGGGCCTGCGCCACGAGCAAATAGGCCGCGAGCACCGCGACCCATGACCTGCCTCGTGATGCGCCGTCGCTCGTCACGCGCGTCCTCCCCATGCCTTCCATACAGCGGCGGCCGCGCCCTCGACAGTGACAAATTGCCACGATCTCACCGCAGCATCATCTCGCCGAAGAAAGAGCCCCCTTCCGCCACCGCCCAAGTCCGCGATCTCAGCGCCGCCGGAAGACCAGAGCGAGATTATTAGCCGGCATTTCCGTGATCACGGGCGCTTCGAAGCCGGCGGCCTCGGCCCGCGCCGTCACGACGTCGAGCGCACGCAGCCCCCAGGCCGGGTTGCGCGCCTTCAGGCTCTCGTCGAACGCCTGGTTGCTCGCCTCGAGCGGGCGGCCGGGGCGGCGATAGGGACCATACAGGAACAGCGGCGCGCCCGCGGGCAGGATCCGCCCGGCTCCGTCGAAGAGCCCTTCCGCCGCCGCCCAGGGCGCGATGTGGATCATGTTGATGCAGATGACCGCATCGGCGGCCCCGATCGGCCATATGCCCGCCGCATCGAGCCGCAACGGCGGACGGATGTTCGAAAGCCCGCTGTCGCCCGACCTGGCCGCGATGCTCGCGAGGGCGCGCTCGTCCGGGTCGCTCGGCTGAAACGACATCCCGGGCAAGGCCGCCGCGAAGTGCACGACATGCTCGCCAGAGCCGCTGGCGATCTCCAGCACGAGCCCCGAGGCCGGCAGGACCTCTCGCAGTACGGCGAGGATGGGATCGCGGTTGCGCAGGGCGGAGGGGGCGGAGAGGCGCGTGTCGCTCATGTCCATCTCAGATCAGAGCCGCGGCGGGGAAGGCACGGCAGGCAGGGCCATGCCGGCCGATACCCCAGTTCGCTCCGTGGCGCCAACCCGGTTCGCCGCGGCGCACTCCGGTGACGGCGCTCGTTCCAGGCCACGCGACCCGAAAGAGCGACCGCGAAATCCGCAGCCTCGGCGCGGCGTCTACGGGCAGATCGGGGACGAGACGGCTCCCAAGCCTCGGGAGGGATTCTCCCGTATCGTTTGGCCCGCGAGCATCGCATGCCTGCGCCCGGGACGGTGGAACAGCCCGATATCGTGGTGCCTGTCCTGCCTCGCGTCTTCGCGGTCCGGCAGGTCTTGCGGCGCATTCGCTCGCGCTCGAGCCGGCTGAAGCGGATCTCCGAGACGGCGCCGGGTTTCGGCGCGGCGCCGTCTGCATGTCACCGATGCCGGCGCCTATCAGGAGTGTGGCTGAGAATGGAGCCTGTTCGCGCCAGCTCCGGATCACCGGGAAGCGAATAGGTGCCCTGCGACGAACCGGGGGCCTGCCCGCTCGGCAGCGTGTCGATTCGGGAAAGACGGAAGGGCGCCGAACAGGCGACGCGAACAGCCGAAACTCGATTGTAAAATCGGCTGCAAAAAGGCGAAAAATTCGAGCTCCACAACGCGCCCGGCTTTGCACCCGCGTATGGGCGCCACTGAACATCCTCGTCGGCGGACCGCAGGCGCACGAGATCGAAACACCGGACGCTTCCGTTCAGAATGCGCCGTTGCGGAAAGGCCGGCGTTCCAAGAGACGCCGGCCTTTCACTGGAGCGCCTCGTATCTTACTCGGCCGGCTGCGTGCCGGTGACACTGCCCTTCGGTTCCTGGCTGAGCCAGCGATAGACGAGCCCACCCAACACGCCGCCGATCAGCGGGGCAACCCAGAACAGCCAGAGCTGGCCGAGGGCCCAGTCGCCGACGAAGAGCGCGGGGCCGGTGCTGCGCGCCGGATTGACCGAGGTATTGGTGACCGGAATGCTGACCAGATGGATCAGCGTCAGACCGAGCCCAATGGCGAGCGGGGCAAAGCCCGCCGGGGCCTTGCCATGCGTCGAACCCATGATGATGAACAGGAACATCATGGTCATGACCACCTCGGCGAGGAAGGCCGAAACGAGATCATACTTGCCCGGCGAGTGCGCGCCATAGCCGTTCGAGGCGAAACCGCCGGCAAGGTCGAAGCCCGGAGCGCCCCGGGCGATCGCGTAGAGAAGCGCCGCCGCGACGATCGCGCCAATCACCTGGGCGACGATGTAGGGCAAGATCTGTCCGGCCGGGAAACGTCCTCCCGCGGCGAGACCGACCGTCACGGCCGGATTCAGATGGCAGCCGGAGATATGACCGATCGCATAGGCCATCGTCACGACGGTCAGTCCGAAGGCGAGCGACACGCCGAGCAGGCCGATTCCCACATTGGGAAAGCCGGCGGCGATGACCGCGCTCCCGCAGCCGGCAAAGGTCAGCCAAAAGGTTCCAACAAATTCTGCGAAGTATTTCTTTGTATTCATAATGCATTCCTCCGCCGGTCAACGTCATGGATTGCGCATTGGCGCCCAAGCGGAATAAGTCGCGCAGCGGAAGCCAGTCAAGTTCGTGCGCTGAAAAAGACGGATGCGCGGCGCATGGATCGCTGCCGAGAGCGCTTTTTTATTAGCCGGATAATAATTTATCTGTTCAGGCCTGCGCATTCGCGATCGGCCCGGCGCAAGGCGTGCGCGGAACAGGCTGTCCCGGCACAATCCGCGCCGTTTCGGGCCGCGATCCTGCGCCCCGCCACTTGACGTCACCATGCGTCAGTGCTTAGCCGCGCCCGGCATTCCGCCGGGAGCTGCAACATGAACAGACTGACCTCCAGGATTTCCGCTTCGGCGATCACCGCCGCCGCTTTCTTCGCGGTGGCGAGCTTCGCGACGGCCTCTCCGGCTGCGGCCGTGGTTTGCGCGAAGGGCGTGTATCGGGCCGGTTGCGCCGGCCCGAACGGCGTTGTCACGACGACACGGGTCGCCCCGCGTCGGCACGGCGCGGTCTGCCGCCGGTATGGCGTCGTCGGCGGAGTGCGCCGCTGCGTCGTCTGGTGACGGACGAGACGAGGCCGATCCACAGGACCGGCCTCGCTTCGCATTTTCGACAGCTTTTCGCGCGATTTGACGCCTCTTTCAGGCTCAATCGCCGAACGGATGGCGCCCCTGTCTAGCCGGGGACCGTCCACGCAGGCCTCGGCCGATCCGTCGCATCCGCCGGCAGCCGTCACGTTTCCTCGGCTTGCCGTTCCGCCAGTTTTTGCAGCGGCCCGACCGCCTTGATGGTGATGCTCCGGTAGCCGGTGCTCACCCAGCCTTCGGCCTCGAACCGCTTCAACGCCGCGTTGACCTGTTTCCGGGAGGCCCGGGCAATCGCGCCGAGATCGGTCTGCGACAGCGGTATCGTGGCGGTACCAGGGGAGACGAGGCGACAAAGGGAGGCCGCGATGCGTCCCTCGTGATCCGGCAGTTGGTGCTCGTGCCAGGCGCGGATCAGCATATCGAGATTGACGAGCAGAATCTGCGAAACGCGCCTGACGATCGTCGGATCATCACGTTCGATAAAATCCAGCGCGTCGAGCGGGACATGAAGGGCCCAGCTTTCGACGAGCGCCTGCACACCGACGCGCCGGGGGCCGCGACTGAGAAAGCAGCCTTCTCCCATCCAGTGCCCCTGCCCCCAGACATGGGCGGGGCGGGGCGCTGCACCGAAGGGGGAGATCGATGCGCTGACCGCGCCCTGCGCGAGACCGTAGAGTCCGCCGGGAGGGTCACCGACGCGATAGAGGGTATCGCCCGGCTCCAGGCGGATCAGGATGCCGCGTTGCAGAATCCGCGCCCGAAAGCTCTCATCCTGCACGGACAGCCACCCTCTTTCGCTCAGGATTTGCCTGGCTGAAGCCAGCTTCATCGTCGTTCTCCTCAGGCCGCCCGACAGGCGTGCGAGCGTTCTCGCGGCGGGCCGGAAAGCGTTTCGCCACATGACGTTCCGGCACGCGCATGCTCATGGCTTCCGGAAAGTCAGGGGCGACCGAACTGATCTTTTTTTTCGTAATTGTCCAGCAGGGGACAATCGCGCACTCCGCGATGTTTTATCCGCCAGAGCGCAACATCACGGCGAGCGAGCCGCCGCCAGTCAAGCGGGCGGCTGCAGAACAGGTCGTTAGAAATCGCTCGCAAGAGCATCGCCAAATATAGTACTGAACCGGAGAACAGAAGATGCGGACGATGCTGTGTACGATCGCGATCCTGATCGCTGCTTCGCTCCCGTCATATGCACAGACGGATCTGAAGAATTACGCCGATGCAAACGGCTATATAAACGTTCAAAAGCTTACATGCGATCAGCTTTCGAACACCTATCAGGAAGACGCTGATTTCCTAGGCGGTGTGGACGGATTTGACCAAGACGAAGGCTGCTGCGAGGGCGACGATGGCTGTGAAGTTTCGCTTGGTCTT
>QFQY01000010.1 GCA_003248805.1 Chelatococcus sp.
GGCCGCGGAAATTCGGCATCGGGTTGGCCTTGCGCCAGACGATGTCGTTCAGCATCCAGAAGCCGAGATCCTGCAGGATCGAGCCGACGCGGAAGATGTTGTGGTAGCTGCCGATGACCCACAGCGCCCCGTCCGGCTTCAGCACGCGGCGCGCGGCGGCGAGCCAGGCGCGGGTGAAGGCGTCGTAATCGGCGAAGGAGGCGAACTTGTCCCAGTCGTCGTCGACGGCGTCGACGAGGCTGTCGTCGGGCCGGCGCAGATCGCCACCGAGCTGGAGATTGTAGGGCGGGTCGGCGAAGACGAGATCGACGCTCGCCGGAGGCAGCGCCTCCATCGCCGCGACGCAGTCGCCGACGAGAACCTGGTCGAGCGGCAGCGCGCGATCGAGCGGATGGTCTTGGGAGACACGGGGGGCTTTCAGCCGAGTTCCCAGCGCGGGCCGTCCGGTACGCGAGACCTGAATCCGGACGGGAGCACTGATGACCCCGGTACGCAAGACACCCATGACGACCCAAGACCGTTACGCAACTCGATGTCCGCGATATTGGTCGCACAGGGTAAAAGCCGGGTTTCCTCTTTGAAAAAAATGCGTCCCGTTTTGGGGCTGCAGATTTTGCCCAGCGCCTTGGCGGAGAAAGGGAATTCGCTAACGGCGGGTTAATGAGGCCGAGCCGCCGGCAACGCCTTGCGGACGTTACCGGCGCCACACGCCCTTGACCGGCGCGAAGGAATAGCGGTGCTCGGGGCAGGGGCCGTGGGCCTTGATCGCGGCGCGATGCGCGGCGGTGCCATAGCCGACATGGCTGCCGAAGCCATAGGCCGGGTAGAGCCGCGCCAGCCTTGCCATCATGCGGTCCCGCGTGACCTTGGCGACGATCGAGGCGGCCGCGATCGAGGCGACGAGCCCGTCGCCCTGGATGATCGCCTCGCAGCGGCAGGGCAGGGCGGGGGGATCGTTGCCGTCGACCAGCGCGCCGGCGGGCACGACCGGCAGCGCCGCGACGGCCCGCCGCATGGCGAGCAGCGTCGCCTGCCGGATGTTCAGAGCGTCGATTTCCATGGCCGTCGCGCTGGCCACCCCGATGGCGAGCGCGGAGGCGGCGATATCGGCGAAGAGCTCCTCCCGCCGCATGGCCGAGAGCTTCTTCGAATCGTCGAGGCCGTCCGGCACCGCCTTGGGGTCGAGGATGACGGCGGCGGCGACCACCGGCCCCGCCAGCGGCCCACGCCCGACCTCGTCGATGCCCGCCAGCGGCCAGAGGCCCTCGGCGATGGCGATTGTCTCGCGGCTGAAATCGGCTGGCATGGCGGCGTATTGCCCAATCGTGGTCGCGAACGCCAGAGGCCGATGCAAGGGAACCTCGTCATTGCGAGCGCAGCGAAGCAATCCAGAGTCACAAGGCGCGGGGCTTCTGGATTGCTTCGCTGCGCTCGCAATGACGGCAAGTGCTCAAAACAGGCTGAGCTGGGCCTTCTCCCGCTCGGGCTTCACGAACAGGTCCGTGCGCAGGCGCAGCCGCGCGCCGTTGAAGCCGAGCCGCTCGGCCGCCATCTCGAAGCGCCGCCCGATCATCCAGGAATAGGGGCCGGACCCGACCATGCGCTTGCCCCAGCTCGAATCGTAGTCCTTGCCGCCGCGCGTCGAGCGGATCAGCGACATGACATGGCGCAGCTTGTCGGGATGGTGCGTCAGCAGCCAGTCCTGCACGAGGTCCTTCACTTCGAGCGGCAGGCGCAGCAGAACATAGCCGGCCTCGCGTGCGCCGGCCGCCTTGGCCGCGTCGAGGATGCGCTCGATCTCGTGCTCGTTGATCGCCGGAATGACGGGCGCGACCAGCACCGTCACCGGGATGCCGGCCTCGGAAAGCCTGCGGATCGTCTCCAGCCTCTTCGCGGGCGAGGCCGCGCGCGGCTCCATGCCACGCGCGACCTTCGGGTCGAGCGTCGTCACCGAGATCGCGACCTTGGCGAGGCCCTTCGCGGCCATCGGCGCCAGCAGGTCGATGTCGCGCTGGACGAGGGCCGACTTGGTGACGATCCCGACGGGATGGTTGAACCGCGCCAGCACCTCGAGAATCGAGCGCATGATCCGCAGCTTCCGCTCGATCGGCTGGTAGGCATCCGTATTGGTCCCGATCGCGATGGTGCGCGGCTGGTAGGACGGCGCCTGCAGCTCCTTCTCCAGCAACAGCGCGGCGTCTGGCTTGGCGGTCAGCCTGCTCTCGAAGTCGAGCCCCGGCGAGAGGCCGAGATAGGCGTGGGTCGGCCGTGCGAAGCAGTAGACGCAGCCATGCTCGCAGCCGCGATACGGATTGATCGAGCGGTCGAAGGAAATATCGGGAGAATCGTTCTTGGTGATGATGCTGCGCGGCTTCTCGACCGACACCTCCGTCCTGAAGGCCGGCAGCTCGCCGAGCGAACCCCAGCCGTCATCCTCCTCGATGCGCTGCTCCGCCTCGTAGCGGCCGCCGGGATTGATCGTGGCGCCCCGCCCACGACGCCTTTCCGGGTCGATCCGGTGCCCGGCATGGGCGAGCGGATCGGCCGGCGCGACGCGGGCCGAGATGCGATCCTGCTCGTCCTCACGCTGCCGGAGCGCGAGCCGCGCCGACGGTCGGGGCGATGGTCTGGCCTGCTGCATGACGCTGACCGCTGCTGATGCGCCGGGAATCGGCGTTTTTCCTGAACTGGAATGTGAACATAAAGGGAACAGATTGCAAGGGACCGGATTGCGACATGATGCGCCGCGCCATAAGGAGTGCGCATGCTCACAGCCGTTATACGGGCGGATGGCTCGCCCAACGCGCTCGCCGCGACCTTCGCCGTGCTGATATCCGCGGTGGCCGATGGCTTCCTCGGCCATGCCGTCGTCGTCGACGTCGCCTCCGACTCCGAAACCGAGCGCCTCGCCGACGCCACGGGCGCGAGCTATCTGCGCTCGAACGGGGCGGAAGGCTGGCATCTCGGCGCCGCCGAGGCCCGGGGCGACTGGCTCCTGCTGCTCGACGCGGGCGACGCGCCGCAGCATCACTGGACGCAGGCGGTGGAGCGCCACCTGCTGCTCTCGCCGGATCAGCCCGCTCTCATTCCGCTGCGCGGCGTCGCCGGCTCCCTGCGCGAGCGGGCCGCGATCTCGTTCGGCCCGTGCCGGTTGCGTGCCGGGCTCGTCGCCTCAAAGAGCGCGGTGCTGGCCGGGCATCTCGGCCGGACCCCGCGACGGCTGCCGGTGATGCGCGAGCGCGCGCTCGGCTGACGCGGGCGCCTGGCGCCCAACGGCCGTGCCTCGGCCGGCCGCGAGATGGCCGAGCAGGATGGACGTGCCCGGCGCGGCAGAGGGCGCTACACCGCGTTCTTGAACGTATCGCAGCTTTGCATCGAGCCTGAGCGCAGCCCGGTCGTGAACCACTTCGTGCGCTGGGCCGAAGAGCCGTGCGTGAAGGAATCGGGTACGACCACGCCGCGCGAGGCCTTCTGGAGGCGGTCGTCGCCGATGGCGGACGCGGTGCGCATCGCCTCGTCGATATCGCCCTGGTCGACGCGCCCCATCGCCTGGATATGGTTGGCCCAGACGCCGGCGAAGCAGTCCGCCTGCAATTCCAGCCTGACGGAGATCGCGTTCGCATCGCGCTCCGACATGCGCTCGCGCAGCTGGTTGGCCTTGGGCAGGATGCCGAGCAGGTTCTGGATGTGGTGCCCGACCTCGTGGCCGATCACATAGGCATAGGCGAAGTCGCCGCCGCCGCCGAGCTTGCGCTGCATCTCCTGGAAGAAGGAGAGGTCGAGATAGACCTTCTTGTCGGCCGGGCAGTAGAACGGACCCATCGCCGCCTGCGCCGTGCCGCAGCCGGAGCGGTCGATATTGCTGAAGAGCACGAGGCGCGGCGGCTGGTATCGCATGTTCGCCTGCTGCGGCAGGACCTTCGACCAGACGTCCTCGTTCTGCGCCAGAACTGCCGAGACGAAGCGGCCCATCTCGTCCTGCGGCGGGCCGGAGGAGCTGCGCGTTTCCTGCGTCGGCTCGCGTCCGCCGATGCCGCCGATCATCTCGGCGCCGCCGATCAGGATGCGCGGATCGATGCCGAGCGCCCAGCCGACGAGCCCCAGCACGACCATGGTGCCGATGCCGAGCCCGCCCCGGCCGCCGGGCAGGCCGGCGAAGTTGCCGCCGCCGCGCCGATCCTCGACATAGTCCGACTGGCGATAGTCTTCCCATTGCATGCTGGTCGTCCCCGAGCGCTCGCCCGCAATGTTGCGGAGAGAGGACATGAACTCAAGCTGTACGGATGCGGTTCCGCGGCGGGGCTACTCGGCTGGCGGCGTGTCCAGCGCGGCCCTGATCGCCCGCAGGTCCCGCCAGGCGAGGCGCTTCTGCACCGGCTGGCGCAGGAGATAGGCCGGGTGGAGCGACGCGATCGCGCGGATCTTGCGGGTTCCGGTATCGTAGTCGTGCCATTTCCCGCGCGAGGCGAGAATGCCGTTGAGGCCGAGAAGGGCCTGCGCGGAGGGGGCGCCGAGGCAGACCAGGATGTCCGGGTCCGCGAGCTCGATCTGGCGCTGGATGAAGGGCAGGCAGATCGCCGCCTCCTGCGTCGTGGGCGTGCGATTGCCGGGCGGGCGCCACGGCACGACATTGGCGATGTAGACGTCTGACTGGCGGGTCAGGCCGATGGTCGCGAGCATCCGGTCGAGGAGCTGGCCCGAGCGACCGACGAAGGGCAGGCCGAGCCGGTCCTCCTCGGCCCCCGGCGCCTCGCCGACGATCATGATGCGGCCTTCCGGGTTTCCGTCGGCGAAGACGAGGTTCTTCGCCGTCTCCTTGAGCGCGCAGCCGTCGAAGCGGCTCAGCGCCTCCCTCAGCGCCTCCAGGGTCGCCGCCTCGCGGGCCAGTTCGCGCGCGCCGCTGGTGGCGTCGACGGGGGCGGTCGCGGCCGCCGCCATCGGCCGCGCCTCGCCACGCGGCGGCAGCGCACGACGGGGCGTTTCCGCGACGGGCGCGGCGAAGCGGTCGTGGGGCAGCTCGTCCAGCGCTTCCGTGATGCCTGATTCGGCGTACCAGGCGAGCAGCTCGGCGAGATCGATGTCGGCTGCGTCGGGCGCCAGCGTCGGGGTCATGGGCGGGAGAGTAGCCGATAAGGCGCGCTCCCGAAAACCGGGTTGTCGTTCATGCACGCCGAATCTTCGCGCTTATGCGGTTGCAAATCGAACCGAGCGCTTGGATAGAGGGTTTCCAGACTGGGTCGGCCCGACAGTGAGAGGATCGACCTGATTGTTCATGTATGAACTAATCGGGTTCGGGCCGGCGCCGGCCCTTGGAGGACGGAATGGATCTCGAGGAAGCGCAGAGCGAGCCGCGCGAGAGCATGGACTACGACGTCGTCGTGGTGGGCGCGGGACCGGCCGGCCTTGCGGCCGCCATCCGTCTGAAGCAGCTCGACGAGACCATTTCCGTCGTCGTGGTGGAAAAGGGTGCCGAGGTCGGCGCGCATATCCTGTCCGGCGCAGTCATCGATCCGATCGGCCTCGACCGGCTCCTGCCCGACTGGCGCGAGGACCCCGACCGCCCGCTGACGACCGAGGTCAGCGAGGACGTGTTCTATTTCCTCACCGAGCCCGCCGGCATCCGCCTGCCGAATTTCGGCATGCCGAAGCTGATGAACAACCACGGCAATTTCGTCGGCTCGCTCGGGCTCGTGACGAAGTTCCTGGCGGCGCGGGCCGAGGCGCTCGGCGTCGAGATCTATCCGGGCTTCGCCGCCGCGGAGCTGCTCCATAACGAGGACGGCTCGGTCGCCGGCATCGCCACCGGCGACATGGGCATCGCCAAGGACGGTACCGTCTCCGAGCGCTTCACGCGCGGCATGGAGCTGCGCGGCCGCTATACGCTGCTGGCCGAAGGCGCGCGCGGGTCTCTGTCCAAGATCGCCATCCGCAAGTTCGGCCTCGACGCCGACCGCGAGCCGCAGAAATACGGCATCGGCCTGAAGGAGATCTGGCAGGTCAAGCCGGAGAAGTTCCAGAAGGGCCGCGTCCAGCACTCCTTCGGCTGGCCGCTCGACGGCAAGACCGGCGGCGGCTCCTTCCTCTACCATTTCGACGACAACCTGGTTTCGGTCGGCTTCGTCGTCCACCTGAACTACGAGAACCCGACGCTCTCGCCCTTCGACGAGTTCCAGCGCTTCAAGACCCATCCGATGATCCGCGACGTGTTCGAGGGCGCCAAGCGGCTGTCCTATGGCTCGCGCGCCATCACCGAGGGCGGCTGGCAGTCCGTGCCGAAGCTCACCTTCCCGGGCGGGGCGCTGATCGGCTGCGCGGCCGGCTTCGTCAACGTGCCGCGCATCAAGGGCAGCCACAACGCCGTGCTCTCCGGCATGCTGGCGGCCGAGAAGCTCGCCCCCGTGCTGGCGGCGGGCCGCTCCCATGACGAGGTCGTGGAGATCGAGAACGAATGGCGCGACGGCCCCATCGGGCAGGACCTGAAGCCGGTCCGCAACGTCAAGCCGCTCTGGTCGAAGCTCGGCACGCTCGGGGGCGTGGCGCTCGGCGGCATCGACATGTGGCTGAACCAGCTCTTCGGCTGGTCGCCGCTCGGCACGCTGAAGCACGGCAAGCCCGACCATGCCACGCTGAAGCCGCTCGCCGAGGTCACGCCGATCGTCTATCCGAAGCCCGACGGCAAGATTTCCTTCGACAAGCTGTCTTCGGTCTTCCTTTCCTCGACCAATCACGAGGAGGACCAGCCGGCGCATCTGAAGCTGACGGATCCCTCGATCCCGATCGCCAGGAACCTGCCGCTCTATGGCGAGCCGGCGCGGCTCTATTGCCCGGCCGGCGTCTACGAGGTCGTCTATGACGACGCTGAGGCGAAGACCAATCCCCGCTTCGTGATCAACGCGCAGAACTGCGTCCACTGCAAGACCTGCGACATCAAGGACCCGGCCCAGAACATTACCTGGACACCGCCCGAGGGTGGCGGCGGCCCGGGCTATTCGAACATGTGATTCCGGTCGGCGGCAGCGCCGGATACGGATGAGGAGCGGTGCGCGTCCGGTTTTCGCGGTACCTCGGTGTTTCTTCGGGGGCGTGCGAAGGATTTCAGGGCGCCCGCTGACGTCGAGGCGCGTCGTTCGCCAAGGCTCGCGAGGTGTTGCGCGGGCGCTACGAATCGGCTCCTTTCGCCCCGACGGCAGCTTGTCCACTCGCCTGGAAACGGCCATCTTGGCAGCCTATGCGGACGTGTCCGGACGGCGCGAAGGTCGCCCCCGCGCGGGCAGCGGGGAGGCCGAGGGAGAATGGCGAACGTGGAATTTATGAAGAAGGTCCGTCGCTCCGGCGCGGCAGCGGTTCTCGCTTTGCTCACGGCCGTTCCGGCGGGAGCGGCGGTCGCGCAGGGAGCGACGCCTGCGCGCGCGGTCGATCGCCTCGAGCCCGCCGACAGTCTCGAAGGGAATTATCTCGCCGCCATCGTCGCAGGCGCGGGGCGTGACCTCGGCGCCGCTTCCGTCTATCTGCGCGAGGCCATCAAGGGCGACCCGCAGAACAACGATCTGCTGGAGCGGGCCTTCGTCGCGTTCCTCGCCGATGGCGCTATGCCGGACGCCTTCCGCGCCGCCGACAAGCTGATCCAGCGCGACCCGTCCAACGGCCTCGCCCAGCTCGCAGTCGGCATCCGCGCGATCAAGCAGAAGCAGTACCAGACCGCGCGCAAGCACCTGCAGCGCGGCGGGCGCGGCCGCTCCGCCGACATCACCGCGACGCTGCTGGCCTCCTGGGCCTATCTCGGCTCGAATCAGGCCAACAGGGCGCTGGAGACGCTGGACCGGCTCAAGGGCGAGCCCTCCTACAATCTGTTCCGGGACTACCATGCCGGGCTCATTCTCGACGCCGCGGGCCGCAGGGCCGACGCCGAGAAGCGCCTGAAGAGCGCCTATGAGTCGGAGAAGACGACGCTCCGGCTGGTCGATCTCTGGGCGCGCATGCAGGCGCGAAACGGCGATTTCGCCGGCGCCGCCGAGACCTATGGCGGGTTCGACCGCCTGCTGCCCAACCATCCGATCATCCGCGACGGCCTCGCGCGCGTCGCGGCCCGCGAGGCGCCGCCACGGCAGATAGCGAACGCCCAGCAGGGCGCGGCGGAGGTGCTCTACGGGCTGGCGAGCGCCGGCAACCGCCAGGGCGACGAGGCGGCGGCGCTGCTCTATCTGCGCTTCGCCATCTATCTCGACCCCGGCCACGACCTCGCCATCCTGACGCTGGGCGACATTCTCGAGCGGGCACGCCAGCCCGAGGACGCGGTGGCGGTCTACGAGGCCATGCCCGCGACCTCGCCGCTGCGCCCGAATGCCGAGATCCAGGCCGGACTGGCCCTGGAAAACCTCGGCCGCTCCGACGAGGCGGTGAAGCATCTCCAGAAGCTGATCGCCGACCGGCCGGACGATGTCGACGCGCTCGCCGCGCTCGGCAATGTCTATCGCTCGCGCAAGATGTTCGTGGAGGCGGCCGAGACCTACGACAAGGCCATCGCCAAGCTCGTTTCGCCCGGCCGCGCCAACTGGGATCTCTATTATTTCCGCGGCATCGCCCGTGAGCGCACCAAGCGCTGGCCGGAGGCCGAGGAGGATTTGCGCAAGGCGCTGCAGCTCCTGCCGGAGCCGCTCGGCCGCGAGCGCGCGCTCGTGCTGAACTATCTCGGCTATTCGCTGGTCGACCAGCATCTCAAGCTCGACGAGGGGCTCGACATGCTGCGTCGCGCCGTCGCCCTGCGGCCGCGCGACGGCTACATCACCGACTCGCTCGGCTGGGCCTTCTATCGGCTCGGCCGCTACGAGGAGGCGCTGCAGGAGCTGGAGCGGGCCGTCGAATTGCGCCCGTCCGACCCGGTGATCAACGACCATCTCGGCGATGTCTACTGGCGCACGGGCCGCAAGCTGGAAGCGACCTTCCAGTGGAACTATGCCCGCGACCTCAATCCCGAGCCCGAGGACCTCGAGAAGATCAAGCGCAAGATCGAGCGCGGGCTCGAGGACACGCCCTCCGCCAGCGCCGCCGAGCCGGACAAGGGCGCCAGCGAGCCGAAGAAGAACGGCGGCTGAGCGCCCTCGCTCGGCCGATAGCCCCATGGCTGCGCTGACGACCCGCGCCCGCGCGAAGGTCAATCTCGACCTGCGCGTGCTCGCGCGCCTGGCCGACGGCTATCACGAGCTCGACAGCCTCGTCGCCTTCGCCTCGGCCGGCGATACGCTGACCCTGCATCCCGGCCCGGAGCTGTCGCTGACGATCGGCGGGCCGCAGGGCGCGGGGCTCGAAGCCGACGCCCGCAATCTCGTGCTGCGCGCCGCGCGCGCCCTCGCCGAGGAGGTCGCGTCCTTGCGCTGGGGGCGCTTCGAACTCGTCAAGCGCCTGCCCATCGCCTCCGGCGTCGGCGGCGGCTCGGCCGATGCGGCCGCCGCCCTACGGCTTCTGGCCAGGCTGAACGATATTCCGTCTGGCGATCCCACCCTGATGCGCGTCGCGGCCCGTATCGGCGCCGACGTCCCGGTCTGTGTCGAATCGCGGGCGCGCCGCATGGGCGGCGTCGGCGAACGGCTGGGGCCGGCGCTCGACCTGCCGCCGCTCTTCGCCCTGCTGGTCAACCCCGGGGTTCCTGTCGAGACGGTCGCGGTGTTCCGGAAACTGGGCTTGCAGCCGGGGGAGGCGGGGCCGGGAGCGGGCCGCGTGCCGGCCGAGCCCGGTACCGATGCGCGCGAACTGGCGGCGGCGCTGGCCGCGAGCGGCAACGATCTCGAAGCGCCGGCCCGCCGCGTCGCGCCGGTGGTCGCTCAGGTCCTCACGGCGCTCGCCGCGCTGCCGGGATGCCGGCTCGCGCGCATGTCGGGCTCGGGCGCGACCTGCTTCGCGCTCTTCGACGATTGCCGGGCGAGCGCCACGGCAGGCCGGGCCCTGCTGCGCGAGCATCCCGGCTGGTGGGTGAAGCCGACCTTGTTGCGGTGAGGGCCGGTCCGCGCATGCGCGGCACAAGCAACGGGAGCCGGGGCAACGCGAACGCCGCCCGCGATGAGCGCGCGGGATCGCATGGCGACATGCGTGCAGCCTGATCCGAATGCGCCGTCCGGTTGTCCGAAAAGGTCAACCGGGGCGCGCCGATCCGACCTATCGTTACGGCAGCTTGACCTGCCGTCGACGCGCGACATCGGGAGCGCGCGGGATCGTCATTCGGGAGACGCATCATGCTGATCACGCGTCGCGGCCTTGCCGCAGGCCTCGCCTCGTTGCCGCTCGTGGCCTCGGTCAGCCCGCAGGCGATGGCGGCATATGGCTCCTTCTTCGGGCTGGAAGCGGGGCTGGAAGATTTCTGGCTCGCCACGGACGCCTATATCTTCGGCTATCCGCTGGTGACCATGGAAATGACCCGGCGGGTCATGACCAATGTCGCGACGCCGGTCGGAACGCGCGCGCCGATGGGCACCATCATCAAGGCGCGCCAATATCCCGATTCCAGCTTCAGGGACGTCACCGCCCCCAACGCCGACACCCTCTACACGACGGCGTTCTTCGACGTCGGAAAGGAGCCCTGGGTTCTGAGCATTCCCGACATGAAGGGCCGCTACGCCCTGATGCCGCTGCTCGACGGCTGGACCACGGTGTTCCAGGTGCCCGGCAAGCGCACCACCGGGACCGGCGCGCAGACCTACGCGATCACCGGGCCGGGATGGAAAGGCAGCCTTCCGGCCGGCATCAAGGAGTTCAAGTCGCCGACCAGCATCGTCTGGCTGCTCGGCCGCATCTACTGCACCGGCACGCCGGAGGACTATGCCGAGGTCCACAGGCTCCAGGACGAGTTCAGGCTGGTGCCGCTGAGCGCGTATGGAAAGCCTTTCACACCGCCGGTCGGCCTGGTCGATCCGACGGTCGACATGAAGACGGCCGTGCGCGAGCAGGTGAACCGCATGGACGCGGTCTCCTACTTCACGCTGCTCTGCAAGCTGATGAAGGACAACCCGCCGACCGCGGCGGATGCGCCGCAGGTCGCGAAATTCGCCCGGATCGGGATCGTGCCGGGCAAGGACTTCGATCCCGCCAAGCTCAAGGCCGATTTCCTGAAGCGGGTGCCGGAGATCGCGGTCGACCGCATCATGCTGCAGTTCAAGATCAACAAGGCCGTGACCGAGGACAATGGCTGGGCCTTCACGACGAAGACCGGCATCTACGGGACGGACTATCTGATGCGGGCGCTCGTGACCGCGATCGGACTGGGCGCCAACCGCCCGCAGGACGCCGTCTATCCGACCTCGCAGAAGGATGCCGTCGGAGCGAAGTACAGCGGCGCGAACAAATACGTGATGCGGTTCCCGAAGGGCCAGCTTCCCCCGGTGAAGGGCTTCTGGTCGCTGACGATGTACGATGCCGACTATTTCTTCGTGGCCAATCCGCTGAACCGCTATTCGATCAGCGCCCGGCAGGACCTGAAGGCGAACCCGGACGGGTCGACCGACCTCTACATCCAGCACGAATCGCCCGGTCCCCAGCGCGAATCGAACTGGCTGCCCGCTCCGGCAGGGGATTTCATCCTGATGATGCGGCTCTACTGGCCGAACGAGAAGAGCCCGTCGATCCTCAACGGGAGCTGGAGGGTTCCCGCCGTCACCAAGGCCTGACGAGGTCGGGGCCGATTCCCGGCGACGACGGACCGGGCGCTCTCAATGCGCCCGGGCGACGCAGAAATCGACCGCGTCGTCCAGCGCCTGCTTCATCGGCGAGGACGGGAACAGGCCGAGCGCGTCCTTGGCCATCTTGGCGTAGTGCTCCGCCCGCTCGATCGTGTCGTCCAGCGCGCGATGGCGCTTCATGATCGCCTGGGCCTCCTCGAGGTCGCCCTCGCGGATGTCGCCCTCCTGAAGGGTCCGCCGCCAGAAGGCGCGCTCATGCTCGTCGCCACGGCGGAAGGACAGGACGACCGGCAGCGTGATCTTGCCCTCGCGGAAGTCGTCACCGGTGTTCTTGCCGAGCTTGGCGGCGACGCCGCCATAGTCGAGCGCGTCGTCGATGAGCTGGAAGGCGATACCGAGATTGAGGCCGTAGCTGCGGCAGGCGGCCGCGCTCGCCTTGCCGGCTTCCGCGATCACCGGGCCGACCTCGCAGGCCGCGGCGAAGAGCTCCGCCGTCTTGCCCCGGATCACGGCGAGATACTCGTCCTCGGTCGTCTCGGTGTTCTTCGCGACGGAGAGCTGCAGCACCTCGCCCTCGGCGATCACGGCGGCGGCGGTGGAGAGGATGTCGAGCGCGCGCAGCGAGCCGACCTCGACCATCATCTTGAAGGCCTGGCCGAGCAGGAAGTCGCCGACGAGCACGCTGGCCTCGTTGCCCCAGAGCATGCGGGCGGCGAGCTTGCCCCGGCGCATGTCGCTCTCGTCGACCACGTCGTCATGCAGCAGCGTCGCCGTGTGCATGAACTCGACGGAGGCCGCGAGCTTGACGTGGCCCTCGCCGCGATAGCCGCACAGGGCCGCCGTCGCCAGCGTCAGCATCGGCCGCAGCCGCTTTCCGCCCGACGAGATCAGATGGTTCGCCACCTCCGGGATCATGGTGACCTCGGACCCGGTGCGCGACAGGATCATCGCGTTGACGCGTTCCATGTCGGCGCGGGTCAGCTCGACCAGCGGCTCGATGCCGGCCTTGCCGGTTTCCTTGTCCTCGAAAGGAACGACGACGCCCATAAACCTGCTCCAACGGCGCTTTGTATCCGCCCCTTTGCCACATCCCTTGCACGGGTGGCCAGCCCCGCCAACGACTCGTGATGCCGCAGGCGGGGCAGCCGCGGCAAGGCGGGGCTTGCGCCGGCCGCCGCGCTCCGGCTCATTGGGCGGATGCACGAGCTCCTCCGCACCAACGACATCGTCCTGATCGGCGCCATCGAGGCGTTGCTGACGGCCGCCGACATCGAGACGCTCGTCGCCGATCAGCATATGAGCGCGCTGGAGGGCATGATCGGCGCCTTTCCGCGCCGGCTGCTGGTCCGGGAGGAGGATGCGCCCCGCGCCCGGAAACTCCTGGCCGAGGCGGGCTACGGCGCAGAACTGCGCGATGACTGAGACCGAGGGACTGGGGGAGATCGTCGAGGACAGGCTGCTCGACGGCCGCCTTCTGCTGCGGCAGCCGCGGAAGGGGCATCGGGCCGGCACGGATGCCGTGCTGCTGGCCGCGGCGCTTCCGGAGCTGGCGGAAGGCCCGTTGCTCGACATGGGCGCGGGCGTCGGCACGGTGGGCTTGGCCGCCGCGCTGGCGCAGCCGGCCCTGCGCGTCACCCTGATCGAGCGCGATGCCGAGCTCGCCGCGCTCGCCCGCGACAATGTCGGCGCCAACGGATTCGCGCAGCGTGTCTCGGTTGTCACGGCCGATGTCGCCGCCTCCGCGGCCGAACTGGCGCGGCTCGGCGCGGCGGCCGGCAGCTATGCCTGTGTCGCCCTGAACCCGCCCTTCTACGCAGCGGGCGAGACGCGGGCCTCGCCGGTGGCGAATCGTCGCGGCGCCCATGTCGCCGACGTGACTCTCGGAACCTGGCTGAAGACGGCGCGACGGATGCTGCGGCCCGACGGGAGCATCGCCGTCATCCATCAGGCGCAGGCGCTGCCGGAGCTACTGGCCGGACTCGGCCCCGGCTTCGGTGCCGTCGATATCCGGCCGATCCACGGCATCGCCGCGAGGCCGGCGATCCGCGTCCTGGTGACCGCGCGTCTCGGACGCAGGCGGCCGGCGGCGCTGCTGCCGGCCCTGATCCTCAACCGCGACGGCGGGGGCTTCACGCCCGAGAGCGAGGCCGTTCATCGCGGCCTCGCCCATCTGCGACCTCACCAGTAGTAAGGGCGCGGGCCGATGAAGGGCGGCGGAGGCGGCGGTCCGTAGAAGCGCGGACCGTAATAGGGCCGGGGCCCGTAATAGCGCGGCCCATAGTAGCGCGGGCCGTAGGGCCGGTAGTAGCGCGGCGGCGGCGGCCCGTAATAGGGGCGCGGGCCGTAGAAATACTGGGCCTGTTCCAGCATCCCGTTTTCGACCGTCGCGATAGGACCGGCTCCGGAGACGGGAGCCGCGGCCGCGGGCGCGCCTGTGAGGGCGCCGCCGCCGATCGCCGCGCTCGCCGCGAGGGCAAGCAGAATCTTGCGGATCATGACCTTCCTCCTGGAAACGGCGTGCCGGCCCGAGGCCGCGCGGTTGCCGTCAGAGTGATAGAAGCTGTTGCCGGCCGGACGGCACTGCTGCGCCGCCCGAGAAATATCGCGATTGCGGCCGCTTCAGGGCCGCGCGCTCGTCAGCGGCAGACGCGCACCGGGCGGATCACCCAGCGGTAGCCGTTCCAGACGCGCCGCTCGACATAGGCGCAGCGCGGGCGATAGACCGGGCGGCCGTAATAGCGCGGAGGCGGCCGGCGATAGCGCGGCGGGCCGTAGTAGTACTGCGCCTGTTCGATCAGGCCGTCGCCGGACTGCGCGATCGGAGCCGTGGCTGCGCCGACCGGCGCGGCGCCGGCGGGCGCGGCTGTGAGACCGGCGCCTGCCAGGAGCAGGGCGCCGAACGTCGCGGCGACGAGGCGGGATGAAAGCATGGGGCTACTCCTCTGACGTCATCGTAGTGATCCGGCTCCGGCGCTCGCCCCGAACGCTGCCGATCCTACGTTGTGAACAAGCTTAGTCCGGACGAAATGAACGAAAGCTGTCCGCCGAAGTTCCTCTCCGTTCATCGGTGCAGCGGCCCGGCATGGCGCGGAATGCTTGACCGCGGCATGCGCCAGACCCTAAGCACGCGGCCATTCCCGACCTGCTGGAAGGCGTCGCGCCCTTGTCCGCCCTCGTTCCGCACTCTGCTTCCGCCGTGTCCCCCGCCATGGACCCGACACGCTCCTTCCAGGGGCTGCTGCTGACGCTCCAGCGCTTCTGGGCCGAGCGAGGCTGCGTCGTGCTCCAGCCCTATGACATGGAGGTCGGCGCCGGCACCTTCCACCCGGCGACGACGCTGCGCGCTCTCGGGCCGAAGCCGTGGAAGGCGGCCTATGTGCAGCCGTCGCGGCGGCCCAAGGACGGTCGCTACGGCGAGAACCCGAACCGCCTGCAGCACTACTACCAGTTCCAGGTCATCCTGAAGCCGTCGCCGCCGGACCTGCAGCAGCTCTATCTCGACTCGCTCGCGGCCATCGGCGTCGACCTGGCGCTGCATGACGTGCGCTTCGTCGAGGACGACTGGGAGAGCCCGACGCTCGGCGCCTGGGGCCTCGGCTGGGAGTGCTGGTGCGACGGGATGGAGGTCAGCCAGTTCACCTATTTCCAGCAGGTCGCGGGTGTCGAATGCGCGCCGGTCTCGGGCGAGCTGACCTACGGGCTCGAGCGGCTGGCGATGTATGTCCAGGGCGTGGAGAACGTCTACGACCTCAACTTCAATGGCGGAGAGGGCGCCGAGCGCATCTCCTATGGCGATGTCTTCCTGCAGGCCGAGCAGGAGTATTCGCGGCACAATTTCGAGCACGCCAACACCGAGACGCTGTTCCGCCACTTCGCCGACGCCGAAGCCGAGTGCAAGGCGCTGCTGGCGGCCGGCGAGGCGAAGGCCGGCGCCAACGATTCCCGTCACCAGATGGCGCTGCCGGCCTATGACCAGTGCATCAAGGCGAGCCATGTCTTCAATCTGCTCGACGCGCGCGGCGTGATCTCGGTCACCGAGCGCCAGAGCTACATCCTGCGCGTGCGCGAACTCGCCAAGGCCTGCGGTGCGGCCTGGCTGAAGACGGCGGGCGGGGGCGCATTGTAACAACAGCCAATCGGTGAGATAGGGATTATAACAAATCCCGAGTTTGTTATAATCCTCCCCCGAGCGATTGCACCCGATGAAAGCTGCGGATTTCGATGGAAGCTCGAGCGGGCGGCTCGTCCTGACGGACAAGTCGCAGCCCGCCTTCGTTCCCAACCCGCTGCCGCCTGCGATCGATCTCGGCAAGGTTGCGGAGAAGCTCGCGACGGCCTCCCAACTGCTGGGCGAATTGAACGGCATCGGGCGGACCCTGACCGACCCGCTCTTGCTGATCCGCCCGCTTCAGGTTCGCGAGGCTCTGACGTCCTCCAGCATGGAGGGAACCTATACCACGCTGGACGAATTGCTTTTGGTCGATGCAGGTGGTCCCGAAACGGATTCGTCGGGAGACACCCGAGAAGTCTCCAATTACCGGCGAGCGCTCGCCACGGCGATCGAGAGCCTCGACACGCTTCCGCTCTCGCTGCGGACTTTACGCGATGCCCATCGGACTCTCCTCGAGGGCGTGAGGCGACATCGCGGGATGTCCGCAAGGCCGGGCGAATTCAAGACCCATCAGAACTTCATCGGCGCCCGCGAGATCGAGACCGCACGCTTCGTGCCACCGCCGCCTGCGGAGGCTCTGCAGTGTCTCAGCGACCTCGAAAAATACATTCACCGTGACTATCGGGGAGGGATTCCGGACCTGATCGATTCGGCGCTGATCCATTATCAATTCGAAACGATCCATCCCTTCGCCGACGGCAACGGGCGTGTCGGCCGGATGCTGATCCCTCTGCATCTTTTCGTGCGTGGCGCCTTGCGGGAGCCGATCCTCTACCTCAGCCCGAGCCTGGAACAGCGGAAGGACGAGTATATCGACCGCATGTTTGCCGTATCGCAGCGGGGCGCCTGGCTGGATTGGATCGCCTTCTTTCTGAGTGTCGTTTCAGATGCGTGTGGGAGCGCTATCGCAACGGCCGACGCCCTGCTCGCCTTGCAGCGTGACTACCGCAGCCGTGCCACGGGCGCGGGGCGATCCTCGAACCTCCTGGCCATCATCGACCACCTGTTCCGAACCCAGATCGTGACCATTCCGTCTGTCGCGGCTCTGCTCAGCGTTCAATACCGCTCGGCGCAACTGAACATCGAAGCCTTGGTCTCCGTCGGCATTCTCGCTGAGATCGAAGGCACCTCGAACCCGAAATACTTCGTCGCGCGCGAAATCCGCGACGTGATCAACAAGAGCCTGATGCACTGATGCCTGATCTCCTGCTCGAACTCTTCTCGGAAGAGATTCCCGCCCGCATGCAGCGCAAGGCGGCGGACGACCTCAAGAAGCTGGTCACCGATGCGCTGGTCGAGCGCGGCCTCGTCTATGAGGGCGCCAAGGCCTTCGCCACGCCGCGTCGGCTGGCGCTGCATGTCGCCGGCCTGCCGGTGCGTGGCCGCGACGTGCGCGAGGAGCGCAAGGGCCCGCGCGTCGGCGCGCCGGAGGCCGCGATCCAGGGCTTCCTCAAGGCGGCCGGGCTGGCCTCGCTCGACCAGGCGACCCTCGTCAGCGATCCGAAGAAGGGCGATTCCTACGTCGCCGTCATCGAGAAGCCGGGCCAGGAGACCGTGAAGGCGATCGCCGAGATCGTGCCCGCGGTGATCCGGTCCTTCCCCTGGCCGAAGTCGATGCGCTGGGGCAAGGCCTCGGCCGCAGGCAGCAGCCTGCGCTGGGTGCGCCCGCTGCATTCGATCCTGTGTACCTTCGGGGCCGAGACGGAGGAGCCGGAGGTCGTCTCCTTCGAGGTCGACGGCATCGTCTCGGGCAACGTCACCTACGGCCATCGCTTCCACGCGCCGCAGGCTTTGCCCGTGAAGCGTTTCGACGACTATGTCGCCGCGCTGGAGAAGGCGAAGGTCGTGCTCGACGCGGACCGCCGCAAGGAGATCATCCTCCACGACGCCAGGAATCTCGCCTTCGCGCAGGGGCTCGAACTGGTCGAGGACGAGGGGCTGCTGGAAGAGGTCGCCGGCCTCGTCGAATGGCCGGTCGTGCTGATGGGGTCCTTCGAGGAACGCTTCCTCGAGATTCCGGGCGAGGCGATCCGCGCCACCATCCGCGCCAACCAGAAATGCTTCGTGCTGAGGCGGCCGGCAGGCGCGACGGCAGAACCCTTCCCCCTCGTGGGGAAGGGCAGGGATGGGGGGCGGACGACTGGGTCCGACGCTCACCAAGCGGAACGCCCCCCCTCTCCAACTCTCCCCCACGAGGGGGGAGAGGGCGCGCCGAGGCTCGCCAACAAATTCATTCTCGTATCCAACCTCGTGGCCAGCGACGGCGGCACGGCGATCACGGCCGGCAACGGCCGCGTCGTGCGCGCGCGCCTCTCCGACGCCGCCTATTTCTTCGCGACCGACAAGGGCTCGCTGCCCGATCTCGATACGCTGCGGGACAGCGCGGAGAAGCTCGGCCTCGATCTGGCTAAGCCGCTCGACCAGCGCATGGCCAAGCTCGACAAGCTCGGCGTCGTCTTCCACGCCAAGCTCGGTACGCAAGGCGAGCGCGTGCAGCGCATCGCGGCGCTGGCGCGCGAACTGGCGCCCGTCGTCGGCGCCGATCCCGACAAGGCCGAGCGCGCCGCCAAGCTCGCCAAGGCCGACCTGCCGACCGAGATGGTCGGCGAGTTCCCGGAACTGCAGGGCCTGATGGGCCGCAAATACGCCGAGCTGCAGGGCGAGGACCCGAGCGTCGCGGCGGCCATCGAGGAGCACTACAAGCCGCTCGGCCCCTCCGACCGCGTCCCGACCGATCCGGTCTCGGTGGCGGTCGCGCTGGCCGACAAGCTCGATACTCTGGTGGGCTTCTGGTGCATCGACGAGAAGCCGACCGGGAGCAAGGATCCCTATGCGCTGCGGAGGGCGGCGCTGGGGGTGATCAGGTTGGTGGTTGAGAATGGGGTGCGGTTGGGGTTGTTTGACACTGCTATTGCTGCGCTTAAGCCGGTACTCGGCACGATGTACTACGCCAATAAAATGACTTCGTTGGAAGCGGTCGAGGCTTTGAGCGGCCTTGGTGTACAGGACGATATCGTTGACGACGCAGCCACGCGCTTTGGTGGAAGCGTAAAAGCGATAGATATCTTTGAGGATATCGTCCCTGGGTACGAAGCTTGGGCTGACGCGAAAATTGCCGACCTCCTCTCCTTCTTCCACGACCGCCTGAAGGTCATGCTCCGCGACCAGGGCGCGCGGCATGACCTGGTCGATGCCGTTCTCGCGGGCGCCCCTTCTCCCCTTGCGGGAGAAGGTGGCAGCGCGTCAGCGCTGACGGATGAGGGGTCTCGCGACGTTGCCGGCGAGGGCAGCGCGACCCCTCACCCCAGCCCTCTCCCGCAAGGGGAGAGGGGGCAGGTCGGCGCCTCGAACGACGACCTCCTCCTCATCACCCGCCGCGTCGCCGCGCTCGGGCGTTTTCTCGAGACCGAGGACGGCAGGAACCTGCTCGCCGGTTACAAGCGCGCCGCCAACATCCTGCGCGCCGAGGAGAAGAAGGACGGGGAGGGCGCCTTCGCCGGCGCCGTCGACCTTCGGATCATCGCCGAATCCGGCGGGATCGAGGAGAAGGCGCTCGCCGTCGGTCTCGACAAGGCGGCCAAGGCCGCGGCTGAGGCCGTCGCGGCGGAGGACTACGAGGGCGCCATGGCGGCGCTGGCCGAGCTGCGGCCGGCCGTCGACGCCTTCTTCGACAAGGTCACGGTCAACGATCCCGACCCGGCGCTGCGCGCCAACCGCCTGAAGCTGCTCAACCAGCTGCGCGAGGCGACCCGCGCGGTCGCGGACTTCGACCGCATCGCGGGCTGAGCCCCTGACGCGCAAAACGCGGGGAACCCCTCTCCCATAGGGAGAGGGGCAGGGGTGAGGGGTCGGCCGTTTGACGGTGGCGTGAGCCCTGCCCGGCGCAGCGGCGCGATCTGCGCTCCACTGGTCAAGGAGCCTACACCTCACCCCTGCCCCTCTCCTTACAGGAGAGGGGTTCCCCCGCGCCTGATCGTCCAAACGCATCGCTCGTCGCTAGCGAACCGCCCCAACGGAACCTCTGCCCTCCCTGCGACGTTTCGTTTGCAGGGTCGGGTGCCGCGAATGCGTCGCTGTGCCGGCTCCGGGGGGCCGGCTCACGGCCGATTTAAGAGGTTCATTTCATGTCCATCCTCATTTCCCTTCTCATCACCGTTCTCGTCATCGGCCTGGTGCTCTATCTCGTGCGCATGCTGCCGCTCGATGGCCAGATCAAGAACGTCGTCCAGATCATCGTCATCGTCATCGGCATCATTTCGCTGCTGCGCTATCTCGCGGTGTTCTGAGAGCGCCCGCCTGATGCCCGGGCGAAGACCCGGGCATCTCCGGCCGGAGGGTCTCGGTTCTGCGCTGCGCCCGCGCCGGGAACGACGAACCAATTGACGCCGAATCGCGCTTGCTGCACACTTCGTTAGGTCCAAGGGCCCCGGACGTTCCGTCGCGGGGCCCTTTCCTATTGCAGGGCACGAACGCGATGAACGCGCCGAACCGCACGACCCATATCCGCCTGACTTCGCATCCCGAGCCCGGCAACGCCGCCACGCGCTTCCCCATCCGATGGGGCGCGCCGACGGCGGCTGAGCGCGGGCCGATCATCGCCTCGACCACCAACCCGGCCGACCGCAACGCCATCGGCGCGCATGGCGGCTCCTATTCGGTCTATCGCGCGCTCGCCATTTCGGCCCGCGCGATGAACCCCTCGCAGCGGCCGGACCTGACGAACACGCATCCGACGGCCGAGCTGCCGCCGCAGCCGCAATGGTTCGAGCCCGGCAAGATCGTCTCGCTCGACCCCTTCGGGCATCGCGTGGCGCAGGATTTCGGCGGCCTGATCGGCGAGGGCGTCGACATCCGCCCGACCATCGCGGTCACCAAGGCCCGCCTCAACCTGCCGGAGATCCTGGCGGCGATGGGCGCGCATCGCCTCGCTGCCGACGGCCATATCCTCCATGCCTCGGGGGATATCAGCGTCACCAAGATCGCGGTCGATCCGGTGTGGTACCTGCCCGGCATCGCCGAGCGCTTCGAGACCAGCGAGACGGAGCTGCGCCGCACGCTCTTCGAGCAGACGGGAGGCATGTATCCCGAACTCGTGACGCGCCCCGACCTCAAGGTCTTCCTGCCGCCGATCGGCTCGATCACCGCCTACATCATGGGCGAGGTCTCGGCGATCACCGATCCGAAGCGCCGCGTCGCCTGCCGCGTCCATGACGAGTGCAACGGCTCGGACGTGTTCGGCTCCGACATCTGCACCTGCCGGCCCTATCTCACCCACGGCATCGAGGAATGCGTGAGGGAGGCGCAAGGCGGCGGCGTCGGGCTGATCGTCTACAACCGCAAGGAGGGCAGGGCGCTCGGCGAGGTGACGAAGTTCCTCGTCTACAACGCCCGCAAGCGCCAGGAGGGCGGGGATTCCGCCGCGACCTATTTCGAGCGTACCGAATGCGTCGCCGGCGTTCAGGACGCCCGCTTCCAGCAGTTGATGCCCGATGTCCTGCACTGGCTCGGCGTCACGCGGATCGACCGCCTGATGTCGATGTCGAACATGAAATACGACGCCATGGTCCAGTCGGGCATCGAGATCGGCGAGCGGGTCGCGATTCCGCCGGAGCTGATTCCGCCCGATGCCTCGGTCGAGATCGAGGCCAAGAAGGCGGCGGGCTATTATTCCCCCGAGGGAGCGCCCGGGGACAATGCGCTGAAGGCGACGGTCGGCCGCGACCTCGACAAGTTCTGATGCCGACCACCGATCCCGAGATCGTCCGGCCGCTGCTGAAGCCGGCGGCCGTCCGGACCCGCGCCCACGAGATGCTGGAACTCGGCCTCGCCGGGAGCCTGCTGCATTTCACGGTGGATGTCGGCCGGCTCGAGGCCTGTGCCGACTACGTCCTGGACACCATCCGCCGGAACTATCCGTCGCTGGAGATTCCCTTCCATGCGCGCTGGCGGCATTTCGTCGTCGGCGGGGAGGACCGCTGGGCGGCGCTGGACCGCAAGGCCGGCTTCGCCAGCGCGGCCGAACGGGGCCGGGCGGCCTATGACCTCGCGGTGATCAGCGTTCTGCTCGATGCCGGGGCCGGGCCGGACTGGCGCTATCGCGACGCCGCGACCGGCCGGGAGATCGGCCGCTCCGAAGGGCTGGCGCTCGCCTCGCTCGACATGTTCGCGGCCGGGCTGTTCGCGAGCGACCCTGCCGCGCCGCTGCACGCCGATGCTCCCGCGCTGAAGCGGCTCGACGCGGAGACCCTGGCCGCCGGCTTTCAGGCCGGGCCCGGCAATCCGCTGCTGGCGGTGGAGGGACGCGCGGCGCTGATGAACCGGCTCGGCGAGGAGCTGGAGCGGCAGGGCCTCGCCCGGCCGGGCGATCTGTTCGACCGCTTTCTCGAAGGCGCCGAGACCGGCACGCTGCGGGCGGCCTATATTCTCGGCGAGGTGCTGGCGACCTTCGGCGGCATCTGGCCCTCGCGCCTGACGCTGGGCGGGATTTCGCTCGGCGACACCTGGCGCCATCCGCTGATCGCGGCGGGCGAGCCCACGGCCGGGCTCGTGCCCTTCCACAAGCTCTCGCAATGGCTGAGCTATTCCCTGATCGAGCCGCTGCAATGGGCGGGGATCGAGGTCGTCGACATCGACGATCTCACCGGCCTGCCGGAATACCGCAATGGCGGTCTCTTTCTGGATGCGGGCGTGATCTCGCTGCGCGACCCGGCCGATGCGCTCAGGGCGCACGAGGTCTCGTCCACCCTGGTCGTGGAATGGCGGGCGCTGACCGTCGCCCTGCTCGACGAGGTCGCCGCGCTGATCCGCAAGCGCCTCGGTCGGACGCCCGAGGAGTTGCCGCTCGCCAAGGTCCTGGAGGGCGGCACCTGGGCGGCCGGCCGGCGCATCGCCGGAGAGAGGCGCGAGGGCGGCGGGCCGCCCTTGACGATCGTCAGCGACGGAACGGTATTCTGACAGCACAAGGCAGGAAGAGGGCTGCGGTTCATGAGTTCAAGTCAGGACGGCGTCACCGTCGTCGACCACCCGCTCGTACAGCACAAGCTGACATTGATGCGGGAGAAGGATCGCTCCACCAAGAGCTTCCGCCAGCTTCTCAACGAGATCGGCATGCTGCTCTGCTATGAGGTCACGCGCGACCTGCCGACCGAGCTCGTCGAGATCGAGACGCCGCTGACGAAGTCGATGCAGCCGATCATCGCCGGCAAGAAGCTCGTCTTCGCGCCGATCCTGCGGGCCGGCGTCGGCTTCCTCGACGGCATGCTGGAACTGGTGCCGGCGGCGCGCGTCGCCCATATCGGGCTCTACCGTGATCCCCAGACGCTGCAGGCGGTCGAATATTACTTCAAGGCCCCCTCCGACATCGCCGACCGCATGATCGTGGTCATGGATCCGATGCTGGCGACCGCGAACTCCGCCGTCGCCGCCGTCGACCGCCTCAAGGAGCGCGGCGCCAGGGACCTTCGCTTCGTCTGCCTGCTCGCGGCGCCCGAGGGCATCGAGCGCCTGCGCGGCGCCCACCCCGATGTGCGCATCTGGACCGCGGCGATCGACGAAAGCCTCAACGATCACGGCTATATCGTGCCGGGCCTCGGCGACGCCGGCGACCGCATGTTCGGTACGCGCTGACTGGACGAGATGAAGCCCGCTCCGGGCGGAGCGGGCTTCACGAAGACGCCCAGAGAGCGCTTACTCGATGATCTGGACGATGCGGCGCGTCACCGGATCGACGACGACCGTGCGCTCGTTCACGACGGTGTAGCGATAGCCGGAAGGTCCGTACTGCGCCGGCACCTCGCGATAGACGATGCCGTCCGAGGGAAGCACCTCGCCGACCACGACGGGGCGAGCATAGGTGTAGGACGGCACGCGCTGCTCCACGACATAGGCCCGGAAGCGGCTGTCGTCGATCATGGTCCCGCCGGCGGGGTCGCGCGTCAGCGGAGGCGTGGCGACCGCGCCGGGCGCCATCAGCGCCGGATCGCGGGTCGCGCCGCCGGCCGGGTCGCGAACCAGCGGGCCGGTGCTCTGGGCGAAGGCTGTAGCGGGAATCACGGCGAGTGCCGCGGCGAATGCGAGCCGCTTCATCATATCGATCTCCTCGGATGTGAGAGTTCGATGAATCAACGCGGCCGGGTCGGCCGTGTTCCGCGACGCGCGCCGGAAGAGAGAACGAAGACAGCGACAACGAAAAAGGCCCGCCCCGTTTCAGGAGCGGGCCTTTCGTGTTCAGGCGAGCTTGATCACTCGATGATCTGGACGACGCGGCGGGTGCGCGGCTCGACGATCACGGTGCGGTCGTTCACCACCGTGTAGCGATAGCCCTGCGCGCCGTACTGCGTCGGAACCTCGCGATAGGTCACGCCCTGCTCGGGCAGCACGGTGCCGACGGCGACCGGCTCGGCATAGCGGTAGGACGGCACGCGCTGCTCGACCACATAGGTGCGGAACTTGGGCTCCGCCGCGTCGCCGATGATCGCGCCGACGACGGCACCGCCGACACCGCCGACGACGGCGCCGACCGGGCCGCCGACGACGGCGCCGCCGATGGCGCCGGTCGCGGCACCGCTGGTGGCACCGCCGACCGCGCCGCCGGACGGGGCCTGCTGGGCCAGGGCGAGGGTGGGGGCGAGGGCCAGGGCAGAGATGATGGTCAGTTTCTTGAGCATGGTCGATCTCCCTTCGATCAAACGGTCGAACGGAGGAACGAGGCGCCGAGCCTCCGGTTCCCGGAAAAAAGCGATGCGGCCCGTCGTCTCGACATCGTCTCCGGCGGGGAGCCTTCAGGTTTCATCCGGCTGTGAAACGCAAAACGGCGAGCCTGGGGGCCCGCCGTCCGTCGAACTCTTCGCTCGATCGACCGATGACTTCGGCTGGTCTTACTTCGGCGCAGCCGCGAGCACCGGGGTCAGCTTGTCGGCGTCGCGCTTGATCACCGCGGCGAAGCCGGCGGGCGTGCGCTCGGCCGCCGTCGGGATCACCGCGCCGAGGTCGAGCAGGCGCTTCTTCGTGCCCTCGTCCTCGAGCGCCTTGTTCAGCGCATCGACCAGCCTGTCGACGACCTCCTTCGGCGTGCCCTTCGGCGCCGCGATGCCGTTCCAGGCCTCGATCTGGTATTCGGGCAGGCCGGCTTCCTTGGTGGTGGGGACGTTCGGCAGGGCGGGCGAGCGCGCCTCGGAGGCGATCGCATAGGCCTTGATGCTGCCGGCCTTGACCTGCTCCGAGACGGAGACGATCTGGTCGCACATGAAGTCGATCTGCCCCGAGACGAGATCGTTCAGCGCCGGGCCCGTGCCGCGATAGGCGACGGCATTGAGCTTCGGCACGCCGAGCTGCCCCTTGAGCAGGGTGCAGGTCGTCCAGGACACCGAGCCGACGCCCGCATGGGCCTCGTTCATCTTGTCCGGATTGGCCTTCACCTGGGCGACGAATTCCTTGAGGTCCTTCGCCTCGAGGTTCTTGCGCGCGACGATCAGGATCGGCGTGCCGCCGGCCATGCCGATCGGCTGCATGCCGTTGAGCGGGTCGTATTTCAGGCCGGGATAGGTCGCGGGCGCTGCCGAGAAGGTGCCGAGATGGCCCATCGTGATGGTGTAGCCGTCCGGGGCCGCGCTGAGCGCACGGGCGACGCCGGTGGTGCCGCCGGCGCCCGCGACGTTCTCGATCACGACCTGCTGACCGAGCGTCTTGGACATGTTCTCGCCGACGATGCGCGCGACGATGTCGGTCGGTCCGCCGGCCGCGAAGGGAACGATCATCGTGATCGGCCGTGTCGGGTAGGACTGGGCCTGGACGGATCCCGCGGCCGCCATGGCGGCAAAGGCGAGACCCAGGGCAAGCTTTTTCATCGGTCGTTTCTCCCTTGGACGAAGTGCTTGAAAATGCGGGGATGTCGCCTTTGCGACAACCCCGTCATTCGGTGAAGACCTCGTCGCGCTTCTTGGCGATGGAGGGCAGGAGCGCGATCACGAGCACGGCCACGGCGACCACCAGCAGCGCCAGCGAGATCGGGCGCTCGAAGAAGGTCATGAAGGAGCCGCGCGAGATAATCAGCGCCTGCCTGAGCTTCTCCTCCATCAGCTTGCCGAGCACGAAGCCGAGCAGGAGCGGCGCCGGCTCGAAGCCGAGCTTGATCAGCAGATAGCCGAACAGGCCGAACAGCGCCGTGAAGGCGACGTCCATCGGCTGGTTGTTCACCGAGTAGATGCCGATGCAGCAGAAGATCAGGATCGCCGGGAACATCAGGCGGTAGGGCACCTGCAGCAGCTTCACCCACAGGCCGACGAGCGGCAGGTTGATGATCAGCAGCATCAGGTTGCCGATCCACATCGAGGCGATCATGCCCCAGAACAGGTCCGGGTTGCGGGTCATGACCTGCGGGCCGGGGATGATGCCGTGGATCGTCATCGCGCCGACCATCAGCGCCATCACCGCGTTCGGCGGGATGCCGAGGGTGAGCAGCGGGATGAAGGCGGTCTGCGCGCCGGCGTTGTTGGCCGATTCCGGACCGGCCACGCCCTCGATCGCGCCCTTGCCGAAGCGGGACGGGTCCTTGGCGAGCTTCTTCTCGACGGTGTAGCTGGCGAAGGGGCCGAGCACGGCGCCGTTGCCCGGCAGGATGCCGAGGATGCCGCCGATGAAGGTGCCGCGCAGCACGGGCGCGACGCTCTGCTTGATGTCGTCCCAGCCCGGCAGCAGGCGGCCGATCTTGGCCTTCACCACGTCGCGGGCCTCGGGGTTCTCCAGGTTGCGCAGCACCTCGGCGAAGCCGAACACGCCCATCGCCAGCACGGAGAAGTCGATGCCGTCGGCCAGTGCCGGCATGCCGAAGGTCAGGCGCTCCTGCCCGGTCTCGAGGTCGGTGCCGACGGTCGAGAGCAAGAGGCCGAGCATGATCATGCAGAAGGCCTTGAGGATGGAGCCGCGCGCCAGCACGACGGCGAAGCACAGGCCCATCACCATCAGCGAGAAGTACTCGGCCGGGCCGAACAGCAGCGCCATCTTGGTCAGCGGCGCGCCCAGCGCGGCGATGATCACGGTCGCGAAGCAGCCGGCGACGAAAGAGCCGATGGCGGCGGTGCCGAGCGCGATGCCGGCGCGGCCCTGCTTGGCCATCTGGTGGCCATCGAGCGTGGTGACGACGGCGGTCGCCTCGCCGGGGATGTTGACCAGGATCGCGGTGGTCGAGCCGCCGTACTGCGCGCCGTAATAGATGCCGGCGAGCATGATGAGCGCGCCGGTCGGGTCGAGCCCGAAGGTGATCGGCAGTAGGATCGAGATGGTCGCGATCGGACCGACGCCCGGCAGCACGCCGATGAGCGTGCCGACGAGGCAGCCGACGAAGCACAGCGCGATGTTCTGCAGCGTCAGGGCGACGCCGAAGCCGAGCGACAGGTGGGCAATGGTTTCCATCATCGCTCAGATTCCCAGGAGCCAGGGCGCGAGCGGGATCGGCAGGCTCAGCGCGTATTTGAACAGGGCGATGCAGGCGGCCGACATTCCGATGGTGAAGAGCGCGAGCTGCTTGAAGTCGAGGTCGTCGGCGGCGAGACCGGCGATCAGCATGACGAGCGGCCCGGAGACGAGCAGCCCGAGCGAGGGCACGCTGATCGGGCCGATGTCGAAGCCACGGATCGTCAGGCCGAAGACGCAGGCCCCGCCCAGCACGAGGAAGACGCCCTTCCAGGACCAGCCCTCGAGCTTCTCGCCGTTGTAGCGCAGGGCGTTGACGGACAGCGCCAGGCCGAGACCGATGCAGATCACGGCGAAGGAGACCGGCAGCATGCCGGGCCCCAGCTGGCGCAGGGTGCCGACGGGGAGGTCACGGGAAAAGAACAGCGCGACCAGGCTGAGCAGGATCATGAAGATCCCCGCCGCGAAATCCTGCGTCGAACGAATGCGCAGGCCGCGCGCCTTCTCGATTTGATTAAGGCTCATCAGGCTCCTCCGGCCGCCGATCCGACGATGCGGACGGCGCGTTTCGTGGTCTGGGTGGTCATGGCGAAGGGCAGGGCATGCCGGTCGTCGATCAGGGTGACGCTTTCGCGCAGGATGGCGAGGAAGTCGTCGCGCGAGCCGAGCTTCTGCTGCGGTCGCCACGCCATGCCGACCAGTGCCCCGGCCGGCGGCGGGTCGAGCAGGGCTCCGCGCAGGCGGCGCATCGTCACGCCGGGGAAGCTCAGGCGCGAGACCCAGTCGGGCGCCAGCGCCATGCCGAGCCCGGCCGCCACCGCCGACATCATGGCGGGCTTTTCGGTCGCCTCGATCGTCACGTTCGGGACGCTGCCGACGCTCTCGAAATAAGCCATCACCAGATCGTAGGCGAAGGGCCTGATGCGCTTCGAGGGAACGACGAAGGGCTCGCCGATCAAATCGGTCATGGTCAGGTGCTCGCGCGCGGCGAGGGGGTGGTTCTCGTTCAGGACGACGATCGGCCGTTCGACGCGCAGCACCTCAAAGGCGCAATCGGTCGGCCGGCGGGGAGGCCGCACCAGCGCGAGATCGAGCTTGCCCGCCTCCAGCATCTGGATCAGCGCGGCGGTCATCGCCTCGACGAACTTGATCTCGATGCCGGGATAGCGCTGGCGGAAGCTGACGAGCGCCTCCGGCACGAAGCTGGACGAGGCGGCGTCGATCGCGCCGACGCGCAGGATCTTGCCGGAGGCCAGCGAGGCATCCCGCACGGCACGCGTGGCGTACTCCATCCGGTTCAGGATGGCCTTCGCTTCCTCCAGCATGACGAGGCCGGCGCGCGTGAGCGCGACCTGCCGGGTCGTCCGCGTGAACAGCGCGGAGCCGAGATCGTCTTCCAGCGCGCTGATCTGTCGGGACAGGGCGGGAGGGGCGATGCCGAGACGCTCTGCGGCCCGGCCGAAGTGAAGTTCCTCCGCCACCGCGATGAAGCATCGCAGTTGCCGAACATCCATTGGCGATCCCCTGTTGCCCTAACCGCACCGGCTTTTCCGGTGTCTTTCATGTGTTCTAAAAATGGCGAATAGCGCCTGTAGTCGAGAAAGCGACCTTAGAGCAATTCATAATCTTTTGACAATAATGGCGGGTCGCCGGTTTCGACTCAGGCGGCTTCGGCGTCTCGCGCCGCCCACATCGCCTTGAAGGCAGGCCGCTCGTGGCAGGCGGCGAGCCAGTCCCGGACATGCGGCGCGGCCTCGAAGAGACGGCTCGCCGGCTTGGCGTAGCGGATGATCTCGGCGACGTTGACGTCGGCCACGGTGAAGCGCCCGCCCATCACGTGGCCGCCATTGGCAGAGATCGCCGCGTCGAGAACCGAAAACGGAGCGGGCAGGGCCGCGAGCGCCGCCTCCGCGACCTCCGGCTTGCGCTTCTCGGGAGGATAGGCCGCGAGGTGATACTGCAGGTTGAGGGCATGGGTCTCGCATTCGGTCGCCGCCCAGAGCGACCACATCACCGCGAGCCCCTCCTCCTGCGCATTGGCCGGCGCGAGCGGGCCGCCATGCTTGCGGGCGAGATAGAGGTTGATCGCGAGGGACTCGCTCAGCCTGAAGCCGTCGTCGTCGATGGCGGGAATCCGCGCGTTCGGGTTGACCGCGAGGAATTGCGGGCTGCGCGTATGGAGCGGCGCGTCGGGCGCCGAGGGGTCGGCCAGCCTGTAGGCCTGGATCACCGGGACGTGCGTGTATGGAATGCCGAGCTCGTTGGCGAACCAGATATTGCGCGAGGCACGCGAGCGGTAGCAGCCGTAGATGGTGAGCGACATGGGCGTGTCTCGGAGCAGGAGTGGGGAGCCGGGACGCACATTAGCGTCATCGGCGCGGGGGGCAATCGTTCTGCCGCCTGCGGCGCCGGCAGCGGGACGTTTCCGTTCGAAACCCGGCTTGACGCGCGGCGGCGAGGCGCGCATAGGCCCTTCCGCGACGCCTCCCCGCGGGGACGCCGCCTCCACAGGAACCATTCATCCCATGCCAAGCGACAGTCCCAGTCGACCGTCGAAGCCGTCTGCCGCCGTGACGCGGGCCTGACCGGGATGCCGGCTCGCCCCTGATCGGCCGATGACGGCCGATCCAGAGGTAGCGAGCTATGAACCAAGACACCGTGCGCGGCATCGACCCGCTCGCCAAGACGCTGGCCTGCACGCTGGCGCAGGAGCACGTCGCCGACATCGTCGAGACCCTCAACGAGCAGGACGCCGCGACCGTTGCGGATGTGCTGCTGGCGATGCCCTTCGAACGGGCCGTCGAGGTGCTCGATCAGCCCGAATTCGCCGAGGCGCCGGCCGCGCTCGCGCGGATGGCGCAGCCTCGCGCGGCCGCGTTCCTCCACGCGATGTCGGCGGACCGCGTCGCCGACGTTCTCGCCGAACTCGACGAGCCGGTGCGCCAGCCTCTGGTCAGGCTGCTCGACCGCGAGACGCAGGCGACGCTCACCCATCTCCTGACCTATCCGGAGCACAGCGCCGGCGCGCTGATGACGACCGAATTCGTCAGCGTGCCCGCGAGCTGGAGCGTCGACCGCACGCTGGAGCATATCCGCCGCGTCGAGCGCTCGCGGGAAACGATCTATGCGATCTATGTGCTCGACCCCGCGACCGAGGTGCTGCAGCACGCGGTCACGCTGCGGCGGCTGATCAGCGGCGATCCGCAGGCGCCGATCGCCTCGCTCGCGCCACCTCACCGGCCGATCACCGTCGCGCCCGAGACCGACCGCGAGGAGGTCGCGCGGCTGATCACCAAGTACAACCTGCTCGCCGTGCCGGTGGTCGACCCCGCCGGCCACGTCATCGGCATCGTGACGGTCGACGACGTCATCGACGCCATGATCGAGGAGACGACCGAGGACGTGCAGAAGCTCGGCGGCATGGAGGCGCTCGACGAGCCCTACCGGCAGATCGGCTTCCTCCGGATGATCAGGAAGCGCGGCGGCTGGCTCTCGATCCTGCTGCTCGGCGAGATGCTGACCGCCTCGGCCATGCAGGTCTACGAGGTCGAGCTCGAGAAGGCGATCGTGCTCACCCTCTTCATCCCGCTGATCATGAGCTCGGGCGGCAATTCCGGCTCGCAGGCCACTTCGCTCATCATCCGCGCGCTCGCCTTGCGCGAACTGTCGCTCAAGGACTGGTGGCGGGTCGCGCTGCGCGAGCTGCCGACCGGCGCGACGCTGGGCGCCATCCTCGGCGCCATCGGCATCGCGCGCATCGTGCTCTGGCAGAAGCTCGGCCTCTACGATTACGGGCCGCACTGGCTGCTGATCGCGGCGACGGTCGGAACGGCGCTCGTCGGGATCGTCACCTTCGGGTCGCTGGCGGGCTCGATGCTGCCCTTCGTGCTGAAGCGCTTCGGCTTCGACCCCGCGAGCGCGTCGGCGCCTCTGGTGGCGACGCTGGTCGACGTCACCGGCCTCGTCATCTATTTCGCCGTCGCGGCGGCGATCCTGACGGGGACGCTGCTATAGGGCGGGCGCCTCCGCGTCGGGCTTTAGTTGAGCCCGACGCCGGCTGCGACCGCGGTCCGGCCGCCATGCCGCCGCAGATCGTCAACCTGCCTGCGTTTCGCCTGGAACGCGGCCAGGCTGGCGCCGGTCAGCGTCCGCCGGCTCGGCAGCCTGACCTTCATCGGGTCGACGAAATGGCCGTTGGCCGTGACTTCGTAGTGGACATGCGGCCCCGTCGCCAGGCCGGTCGTGCCGACATAGCCGACGATGTCGCCCATATGCACATGGGTGCCCGGCGTGATGTTGCGGCCGATGCTGGCGAGGTGGTTGTAGGCGCTGGCATAGCCTTCGGAATGTTGGAGCTCGACCCGGTTGCCGTAGCCGGAACGCGCTCCGGCCGCGACGACCGTGCCGTCGCCGGCCGCCATGATCGGCGTTCCGCGCGGCGCCGCCCAGTCGACGCCGTTATGCAGCCGCGAGTAGTGCAGGATCGGGTGGTAGCGCATGCCGAAGGGCGAGCTGATCCTGCCGACCTGCACCGGCCTGCGCAGCAGGAGCTTGGCGCGGGAGACGCCGTTCTCGTCGAGATAGTCGCGCGATGCGCCATCCGCCGAAGCGAACGGATAGGCGGCCTGGGTCTCGTCGCCCGCCGTGAGCGCCGCGAAGAGCAGGACGTGCTGGCTGCCGGCCCCGGTCTCGTCCTCGGTGTAGACCAGCTCCAGGCGGTCTCCCGCCGCCACGGCCTGCCGCAGGTCCGTGCCCGTCGCGAAGGCGCGGACGGCCTCCTCGATGACGTCGCGCGGAACTTCGCTCTTCAGCGCTCCGGCATAGGCGCTCTGGTAGAGCGTCACGTCGTCCTCGCCCTCCTGCTCCTCCTGCGCCTTGGACTTGGGGATCGTCCGTTCCGCCAACGGGCCTCCGGGCCTGCCGAGATCGACGAAAGCGCCCCGGTCCGTCTCCGCCACGACGCGCTGCGGGCCGTTCTCGTCGAACAGCATCAGTCGCTGGATCGTGCGGCCCGAGGGGCCGGGTCCGATCGTCAGGCGCAGATGCTGCCCCTCCCGCAGCTCGGCCACATGGCCGCGGCCGAGCGCGGCGACGATGGCCTCGCTCCTCTCCGCCGAGGCACCTTGCGCGGCGAGGAGCGCGGCGAGGCTCACGCCGCGGCCGAGCGTGAGGTCGACCTCCTCGAAACGCTCCGTGGCATCGGTGCCGGGGCGCGCGGAGGTCAGGTTCTCGGGCACGATCCGGACATCCAGCGCGCCGAAGCGGCCGAGTTTGGCCGTGGCCTCCTGCGCGTCGAGCAGCTCGGCGCCGAGCCGCAGCGTGCGCGACAGCATGCGCTGCTCCGAGAAGCCGGGCGGCAGGCCGCTCCCTGCGGCCGTGAGCTTCGCCAGCTCGGCCACCTGCGCCACGACCGCTTCGTCGGTGAGGGTGAGGCTTTCGTCGCCTGCCCCGGCCTCGGCGAGATCGCGGCGGGTAATCGAGACATCGGCATCGGCGGGGTCGACCGAATCGGCGGAGGTCTCGGGCGGCGCGGCGGCTCCGAGCTGGACGGTCTCGATCGGCGGGATGTCGAGCGCCGCCACGGGCAGGGGCGAGAGACCCACCGACACATGCGCGATCGCATGGACCTTGATGATCTCCTGCCCGCCGGCCGTCTCCGTCAGCGGAGCCCGGAAATGCAGCGCCGAGCTGATGGCGAAGCTCTGCTTGAGCAGACTGTCGCCCTTGCGCGAACTCCGCGCGCCGGCGCTGTCGTTCGGCCCGGCCACGGAGGCACGGACCGGGCGGCGGGCGGCGAGGTTGCGGGTGCGGGATATCTGCAGCGCCGAGCCGAGCAGTCCGGCGCCCGAGAGGCCGATCAGCGTGCAGGCCGCGAGCCAGCGCCAGTTGATGCGGCGCGATTCGGCCGGAAGGACTCCAGTACGGGGCGCGAAGACTGGCTCCACCCCATCGTCGTGACGAGGAAACACTGCGCGGCCGATCTCCTGGCGGGCGCCTCGGCACCCGCAAGCATCGGACCGCAAAGGAGAAATCCTCTCCGCGGCGATCCGACGCGACAATATGGGGCGAGATCGCCGCGATCACGTCCGAAAGCGACGCGCGGCGATCCAGGCACGGCTGTGTTTGAACGGCGCGGGGGCGGCGAAACTATGGCCGTCGGCCGGCCGAAACTCTCTAGCCCGCCAGCACCCTCTGCGGCGGGAAGGTGACCTCGACCAGCGTGCCTTCCCGCTTGACGCTGGTGATGGACATGGCGGCGCGGTTGGCCTCGATCAGGGCCTTGGTCAGTGGCAGGCCGAGGCCCGTGCCGCCGGCGCGGCGCGTGGCCGGAACCTGCCGGAACGGCTCGAGCGCGAGCTTGATCTCCTCGTCGTCCATGCCGATGCCGGTGTCGCGCACGCGCAGGATCGCCTCGCCCTGGTCGCCCAGCGCCGTCGAGACGATGACCTGTCCACCGGCGTCGGTGAACTTCACGGCGTTGGACAGCAGGTTGATGACGATCTGGCGGATCGAGCGTTCGTCGGCGACGACGGGCGGCAGCTTCGGCGAGAGCCCGGAGCGCAGCACGACCTTGCCTCGCTGCGCCTCGGGCTGCAGCAGCGCGACGGCGGAGAGCGCGATCTCGTTCAGATTGACGCTGACGAAGTCGAGATCGAGCTTGCCGGCCTCGATCTTGGCGAGGTCGAGCAGGTCGTTGACGAGGCTGATGACGTAGCCGCCCGACTGGTGGATGTCGCGCAGATACTCCTTGTAGCGCTCGTTGGCGATCGGCCCGAAGCGCTCTTCCGCCATCACCTCGGCAAAGCCGATGATGGCGTTGAGCGGTGTGCGGATCTCGTGGCTGATCTTGGCGAGCACGTCGGATTTCTGGGCGCTCGCCTTCTCCGCGGTCTTGCGCGCCTCGACCAGCTCGCCCTCGGTCTTCTTCCAGGCGGTGATGTCGCGCAGCACCGCACAGAAGCGCCGCTCATGGCCGTGCGCGATCTGGCCCATCGTCATGAACAGCGGAATCTTGCCGCCCTGGCGCACGCGGCCGACGACCTCGCGCCCGTCGTTCATCACCGAGGCGACACCGCCGCCCTTCAGCCCCTCGAGATAGTCGAGCGCGGGCGCATGGCTCTCGGCCGCGAACAGCAGCGTGAAGAGCTCGCCCGTGACCTCGCGCTGGTCGTAGCCGAACAGCGCCTCGGCCGTCTTGTTCAGCGAGAGGATGCGGCCGCGTTCGTCGATCGTGACGACGCCGTCGGTCGCGGTGTCGAGCATGGCGGTGAGCTCGGCGATGCGCGATTCCCGCACGTCGACATCGAGTCTGAGAGCCTCGACGCGGGCGGCGCTCTCGGCCTCCTCGGCCGCGAACTCGGCCGCCAGCTCCTCCTCCTCGGCCTCCTCCGGCGTCAGCACCTTGGCCTCGCCGCCGCCTGCGTGGTGGCGGAACGCCATCAGCGTCGCGGGCTCGCCCTGCCAGTTCACGCTCGACAGCACGGCCTCGACGCGGACGAAGGCGCCGAGCCGGTCGATCAGCGTCATCGGCCCGCCTTCCGCCCGGGCCGCGCCCTTGATCATGCGGCTCACGCCGCCGGCAGCCTCGAGGTCGTCGAGATCGGCGTAGTCGAGCAGGTCGAGCAGCGTCCGGTTGGCGTAGAGCGCCTGCTCGCCGCGATTGACCAGAACGGCGGTGGGCAGCCGGTCGAGAATGTCGGCATGGGAGTTCGGCATGCGCCGGCGCGTCTCGCGGGGCGCGGGCCCCTCGCTCGACGGCGGCGGGGTATCGGCCGGCTTGATCTGCAGCGGCGCGACCGGCGGCAGGCGCAGCGCCGCGACGCCCTCGTCCTCGCCCGCGATCCGCGCGCCGAGCGCCTTGGCGATCTCGCGGAAGGCATTGCGCTCGGCCGAGCTCAGATGCCGTGGCGCCTCGGGCACGGGCCTGTCGCCGTCGACGGGCCCGCCACGCAGCGTCACGATGTTGTCCCCGGCCACGGGCGCGGCGATCTCCGGCTTCGCGGCGGGCTCGACCGTCTGCTCCGGCACGGAGGCCGCTTCCGCTTCCGTCTCTTCCTGTTCGACGTCCGTCTCTTCGGCTTGCGTGCGCAGGTCCGCCTGTGCGGCCTCTGCGGGCGGCTCGGCCGGCACGTCCTCGCGCGCCTCGTCGACGGGCGGCAGCGGCGCCGCGCCGGGCTCGAACGTCTCGGAGAGCGGTGCCCGGACCTCGTTCGCTGCGAGGGCCGGGCGCGCGTCCCGAACGGCCGCCTCGTCCGCGACGGTCGGGCCGATGGCGGGGAAGGGCTCCAGCAGATCGAGATGGGCGATGCCGAAGCCGCGGAAGCCCGCGAGCCGGCGCCCGGCGTCGAGGACGGGAGCGCCCGACAATTCGACGCGCGCGCCGTCGCCGGTCGACGGCACGCGCCAGAGAACGTCGTGCCCGCTCCATGTCTCGGGGGTGGCGAGGCGCTCGATCAGCCCGCCCGTGCGGTCGATCACGTCCTGGCCGAGGAGCTCGCTCCAGCTCCGGCCGGGCAGGGCCTGCGCCGCCTCGCTCCCGACCAGCTCGGCGATGTTCGGGGACAGCCGGGAGAGGCGCCCGTCGGCGTCGCTCTGCCAGACGAAACGGACCGTGCTGCGCCTCGTCGGAGCAGGCGAGGGCGCGGCAGGCTCCGCCGCCGCCTCGACCGGCGCGATGGCGGCCACGCTCTCCGGCGGCCGCACCGCCACCCCGATCCGCCGCAGCTCGGAGGCCGGGACGGCGATCGCGAGCACGGGCTGCGCGTCGGTCTCGATCAGCAGCCGGCAGCCGCAGGTGGCGGGCAGCGCGGCGAATCCGGTCGTCAGGCGCAATCTTTCGAGGCGCAGCCCGCTCTGCGGAGCCAGCCCCCCCGCCAGCAAGGCGAGCCTGCGGCGCGTCTGCTCGGGCAGGCCGGGCCAGGCGTCGTCGCCGCCCGCCAGAGCGCGGCCGACCGCGTTGGCATGGACCAGCCGGCCGCTTTCGGCGTCCCAGAGCATGAGGGCGCCGCCCGCCACAAACGAGGCGAGCACCATGTCGCGCTCGGCCTCCGCGCCGCGTCGCGCCCAGTGCTGTCCGGCTTCGTTCATGCCCGTCGCTCGACTCCGGCGTTATGGCTAACGAAGCTTTAATAGCGCCGGCGCGCTCGCAAATCCATGGAAGCCGGAAAAGCTCTCCCGCTTCGACTCGAAACAGCGTTAACATGCCAGCCCGGGCGGCGGCGCATTCTTGTCATTGCGGTGCAAAAAAGCTATTGCAATGCAACAGGGGCGGCCATCGGTTCGGTGGCGACAACATGGAGGATCACCCATGGCAGACAAGACGCCCTACGAGATTCCGAACGAGATGCGCGACTTCGCCGAGCGGAGCGTCGAACAGGCCCGCAAGGCCTTCGACGGTTTCATCGGCGCCGCGCAGAAGGCCGTCGAAACCGCGCACGGCTCGGCCGAGTCGGCGCGCGTGAGCACGCATGACGCCGCGCTCAAGGCGATCACCTATGCCGAGAGCAACGTCGCGGCCGCGTTCGATCTGGCCCAGAAGCTGGTTCGCTCGAAGGATTTCAGCGAGGTCATGCAGCACCAGTCCGAATTCCTGAAGGCGCAGATGACGACGCTGCAGACGCAGATCAGGGAATTGAGCACTGCGGCGCAGGATGTCGCGGCCAAGGCCGCCGACACCGTGAAGAAGGCCGCCAAGCCCGAGTGATCGACAGGTCCGGTTGCCCTCGCGGCGACCGGACATGCGACCGGGAGGGCGTTCGGCTGGACGATGGGACCAGGCGGAGGGATCGCTCCGTCACCACCGCAGGCCCGTGGCGAGCGGGCTTGCGGTACATCCGAGGGAGACCGCTATGGCCAAGCCCCCGCCGACCAAGGTGAAATCGAAGGCTCCGGTGACCTTGCCGCAGATCCGGGCCCTGTCGCCGAAGGCGCCAGCCGAGACGCAGCTCGCGCCTGCATCTGCGCCCGCAACGCCCCTCAAGGTCGAATCGGCAGGCTCCGCGCCGCTGCCGGCCACGGCAACGGCGATGCCCGCAGCGGCCCAGTTCGAGGCCGCCAAGCCCGAATCGGCCAAGCCCGAACCCGCCAAATCTGAACCTGCCAAGTCTGAACCTGCCAAGGCCGAGGCCCCGAAGATCGAGGCCGCCACCTCGGCGAGCGTCGGCACGTCCATGGCCTCGCCGGCCGCCGCCGCGCCCGTCGTTGCGAAACCAGCTGCCGCAAAGCCCGACGTCACGACGGCCGCGCCGGAAAAGGCCGTTCAGTCCAAGACGGCTCCGGCCAAGGCGGCTGTTCCCGCCAAGACTACTACCGCCAAGACTGCTCCTGCCAAGACTGCTCCCGCCAAGGCGGCCGCTTCCGGCAAGACCGTTCCGAGCAAGAGCGCTCCGAGCAAGGCCGTCTCCGTCGTAGGGAAGGACAAGGCGGCCAAGCCCCTTTCGGCTCCCGCACCGGCGCCTTCCGCACCGGCGGCTGCCGCGCCCAAGGCGACGCCGTTGAAGCCCGCCGTCGAGGCTGTCGTCTCGATGACGGCGAGTGCGGCGAAGTCCGTCGAAAAGGCGGTGGAGAAATCGGCGGACACGGTGGCCGCGGCGTCGGAGACGCTGATCCGCACGGCCAAGGCCGCCGCCGACGCGGCGGTCGCCAAGGCGGCCGAGGCGGCGAGGGCCGCCAAGCCGTCCGCGCCCGCCTCGCTCGCGGCCATGCCGTTGCCTCGCCCGCCCCAGGTCGCGGTGCTGGCGGGAGAGACGATGATGACGCAGGCTCTCGCCATGGCCCGGGCTTTCGGCGCCCTCCAGACCCGGATTCTTGATCATGCCTGCGCCGAGCTGAAGGCGACGCTGGCTGAGGCGGAGGAATTGGCGCGCACCGACAGCGCGGCCGACGCCGTGGCCCTCCAGGCCAAGGCGGTCCGCCGCAGCTACGAGTCCTATGCCGATCACCTGAAGGAGCTCGCGCGGGTCGTCAGCGACGCCACCCGCAAGGGCTGACGCGGCGGCTTGGAAAGGAGCCGCGCGACGTCGCGATTCCGCGGTTGCATTCGGACGGAGAGGGCACTAGGTTCCGCGCCGTCTGAGACGGTCGGCGCCTGCGGCGCGATCGTCGGCCCTGGATGTGGGCAGCCATAGCTCAGTTGGTTAGAGCGCTAGATTGTGGATCTAGAGGTCCCCCGTTCAAGCCGGGGTGGCTGTACCATCCGTCCGCCGTTTCCGCCGGCCGCCCGTGCGGCGTTCCCGAAACGTCATCACCTCCGGGCACGGCGGGTGTCTTCCCGCCCTTGAAGGGACGCGACGCCTCCTCCATATCCTTGTGTGACGGAGGGGTCGGCCTTCCGTCGCGGGATGCTGCAACAGCGGGTCCCGTCGTCTTGGAGGCGCCTCTCGGGGGCTTCGGCAAAGGTATGGGAATGACGCGTACGCCCAGTCTCTCGCATCCCTTCCTGCTCGGTTTCGACGATATCGAACGCGCGCTGGATCGGGTGGCAAAAGGTGCCGGCGAGGGCTATCCGCCCTACAACATCGAGCGTCTTTCGCGGACGCAGGATGAGCCGGACCGGTTGCGGATCACCTTGGCGGTCGCGGGATTCTCGCGGGATCAGCTCGAGATCACCCTCGAGGAGAACCAGCTCACCATCCGGGGTCGCCAGAGCGACGACAAGACCCGGCAGTTCCTGCATCGCGGCATCGCCGCGCGGCAGTTCCAGCGCAGCTTCCTGCTCGCCGAGGGCATGCAGGTGCTCGGGGCGGATTTGTCGAACGGCCTGTTGGCCATCGACCTCGCCCGCCCGGAACCGGAACGGCTCGTGCGGCGTATCGATATAGCGTGCCGCGACTGAGCGGGCCTGCCGAGCCGACGGAAGGGATGCAATTCGCGGTTTTGCATCCGTTCATGATTGCAGGTGCATCATCATGACCGCATTCGCACTGCTCTGAAGGAGGGCGCGATGAACGAAGACCAGATTCTCATCCAGACGGCTCCCCTGACCGCCGCCGAATTCGCGGCGCTCGGTACCGGAGAGGTCGCCTATCTCAAGCCGATGAGCTCGGACGAGCTGTCGCGGATCTTTCCGCAGGCTCCCAAGATCGAGTCGGGCCTACAGCTCTTCGCGCTGCTGTCGGCCGACGGCGCGCCGATCCTGGTGACGGATTCCCGCGAGGCCGCGACCGCCAATGCCTGGGAGCATGACCTGCGCATGGTGAGCGTGCACTGACGCGGTTCGCGTCAGGCGCCGGCAGTCACCGCCGCCACGGCGGCCTGCAGGCGCCTGATGTCCTCCGGCGTCGAGAGGCGGTGATCGCCGTCCCTGATCAACGTCAGGACCACGGGGTCGCCGCCCAGATGCTCGACCAGCTTGAGCGCATGGCGCCACGGGACGTCCGGATCCTTCATGCCCTGCAGGATATGGACCGGGCAGCCGGTCCGGATCTCGCCGCCGAAGAGAAGATGGCGCCGCCCGTCCTCGATCAGGGCGCGCGTGACCGGCGTGGGCTCGGGCGCATAGTCGGACGGGCGGAGCCAGACGCCCTCGTCGAGGATGGCGCGCCGGATCGCATCCGGCATCTGCGCCCACATCAGCTCTTCGGTGAAATCGACGGCCGGCGCGATCAGCACGAGCCCCGCCGGCGCGAGGTTCGTTCCGAGCAATCGGCGCGCCGCCAGCAGGGCGAGCCAGCCGCCCATAGACGAGCCGATCAGGACGGGGGGCGCCGCGCAGCGGCCGCGGATGGTGGCCAGCGCGTCTTCGAGCCAGTCGGAGAGGGTGAAATCCGCGAAGTCGCCCTCCGACTCGCCGTGGCCCGCATAGTCGAAGCGCAGGAAGGTTCGGCCCGCTGCGCCGGCCCATTCCGCCAGGGCCTCGGCCTTGGTCGCGCGCATGTCGGAGCGGAAGCCGCCGAGCCAGACGACGGGAGACCCGCCTCCGGCGGTTTCGAGGAAGGCGATGCGGCGCAGCCTTTCGCCTTCGCCATGCTCCAGCCATTGCGGGGCTTCCCGTTCCACGCCCAAATCTCCTGTGACGAATCCGTTCTCGCGGGCGAATATAGGCTGCGGTGCCCCGACGCACATGGTTTTACTGGATGCCAAGCATCCGACAGAAAGTGAGCATGTCCTTCAAGCCCGGCGCGCCCCTCTCCCTGCCCTCCACCGAGACCCACCCGCTCGCGGGGCGGACGGTGCTGCAGATCATTCCCAGCCTGGACGCGGGCGGTGCGGAGCGTACCGCCGTCGACATCGCCAAGGGGCTGACCGAGGTCGGAGCCCGCGCGTTGGTCGCGACCGAGGGCGGGCGCCTCGTCGCCGAGCTCCAGGCCAAGGGCGGTGTCTGGCTGCCTTTCCCCGCCGCCGCCAAGAACCCGCTCGCCATGGCGCTGAACGTGCGCAAGCTGATGCGCCTGTGCCGGGACGAGGGCGTCGAGCTGGTCCATGCCCGCTCGCGCGCGCCCGCCTGGGTCGCCATGGCGGCGGCGCATCGGCTCGGCCTGCCCTTCGTGACGACCTATCACGGCTCCTATGCCAGCCGCTCGGCGGTGAAGACGCTCTACAACTCGGTGATGGCGCGCGGCGACGTCGTGATCGCGAATTCGCACTATACGGCCGGGCTCATCGTCGCGAAGCATGGCTTCGCGCGCGATCGCGTCCGGGTCGTCAACCGGGGCACCGATTTCTCCGCCTTCGCTCCGGCCTCCGTGGCCCCGGAGCGCATCCAGGCGCTGCGCAAGGCCTGGGGCATCGAGCCGCATCACCGGATCGTGCTGCTGCCGGGCCGCCTCACCGGCTGGAAGGGGCAGCGCGTCCTGATCGAGGCCGCGCGCATCCTGCGCGATGCGGGCGATGCCGATACCGCCTTCGTCCTCGCCGGCGATCCCCAGGGGCGCGACGGCTATGTCCGCGAGCTCGACAAGCTCGTCGCGCAGGCCGGTCTCGAGGGGCGCGTCCTGCGCGTCGGCCATTGCACGGACATGCCGGCGGCGTTGCTCGCGGCCTCCGTGGTGACCGTGCCCTCGACCGAGCCCGAGGCCTTCGGCCGGGTCGCCGTCGAGGCGCAGGCGATGGGGGCTCCGGTCGTGGTGTCGGATCTCGGCGCGGTGCCGGAAACGGTGCTGGCGCCGCCGCAGGTCGCGGTGGCCGAACGCACCGGCTGGCGCGTTCCCCCCGGGGATGCTGCGGCTCTGGCCGCCGGGCTGCGCGAGGCGCTCGGACTCAGGCCTTCGGCACGGGAGGCGTTGGCGGCGCGTGCGCGCCGGCATGTCGAGCGCCACTTCTCGCTGGAAGCGATGGTCGGTGAAACGCTCGACGTCTACTGCGCGCTGCTGGAACGCTGAAAGCACCGCGCAAGCTTGCTCTGTCCATTGACAATGCACATCTTTGTGCAATGTGTCTCGTCATCGGCGCGTAACGCGCCTCGTCAAGGGAGAATCCCCCATTCGTCGTCCATTTCGCGCTGCCCCCGCCCCGACCAAGGAAGGTCCCCGCTCGAACCGCGACATTCGTGGTGTCCGTGAAGTCCAGCTCATCGACGACACCGGCGCCAATCGCGGCGTGGTTTCCTTCTTCGAGGCCTTGAAGATCGCCGAGGATGCCGGCCTCGATCTCGTCGAGATCGCGCCTAATTCCGTGCCGCCGGTCTGCAAGATCCTCGACTATGGTCGCTTCCGCTTCCTCGAGCAGAAGAAGGCGGCCGAGGCGCGCAAGAAGCAGCGCACCATCGAAATCAAGGAAATCAAGCTCCGCCCGGGCATCGACAAGCACGACTACGACGTGAAGATGAAGGCGATGCAGGGCTTCTTCGAGGAAGGCGACAAGGTGAAGGTCACCCTGCGCTTCCGCGGCCGCGAGATGGCGCACCAGGATCTGGGCGTGAAGGTGCTCGAGCGCGTCAAGGCGGACCTGGTCGAGATCGCCAAGGTCGAAAGCGACTGGCAGCTCGAAGGGCGCCAGATGGTAATGGTGCTCGCGCCGCGCTAGCTTTCCGGGCGCTGCCGCGCACGGGCTTTACGAGGGCCGCCGCTCCGGTGTCGTCGCCGTGCTGGCGGCCCTTGTCGTTTCGGTGACAGGGCGACTCGCTTCAGGGCAATTGCCGCAAATTTATGCTCGCCCGGCCGGCAGGGCGAGGTGCGAATCAGCGCTTTTGGTGGTCTTGTTTCGCGCGTCACGGCGCCGCGCGGGGATCGGGGATGGGTCAGCGCAAAGCGACGCCTGTGGCGTGGAGATCGATCGCTCGCTCGTGGATGGTTCAGTCCGGGACGAGCGGTCTTCTGGCCCTTCGGCGCAGTCCCGGCGCCGAAGCGGTCGGCGCATGTATTTGAGAGCGTCAAGGCCTTGCAGACACTGCACAAGGGAATCGTGGTCGACCCGGCGCTCGCCGCGTTGATCAGGCATATGCGTGCGATCGACGACTACCGCCAGGTCTTCGACCGGTTGCAGGCCTCCTGGGATACGCTGACCCTGCTCGGGCAGCTCTCCGGCGGGGCCACGGAGATGTCGGGCACGAGGTCCGCCTTCGAGACGCTGACCGCCAACCTGCTCGCCCATCTCGCCGCCGAGACGCGCGACAAGGTCATGACCGACCTGCGGACCAAGGCGCAGAACGCGATCGACGTCCTCGTGCGCAACCTGTTCGAACGCACGGCCGATATCGGCTTCCTCGCGGCCGACACCGACATTCGCGAACTGCTCGAGCAGCCTTCCGCGAGCGACGATGCGCGGGCCGCGATGGAGGCTCGTTTCCGGGACTATGTCGCGAAGTATTCGGTCTATTCGGACATCGTGCTGATCGATCGCAAGGGCGAGATCAGGGCGAGGCTCGCGCCGCATCCCGCGACGACGGCCCGGCATGCGCTCGTCGAGGAAGCGCTGACCTCGTCGGGTGCCTATGTCGAGCATTATGGCGTGGTCGACTTCGTCTCGGAGTCGAATTCGCTGGTCTATGCCTGGCGCGTCGAGGATTCCGGCCGGCGCCCGCTCGGCGTTCTCGTGCTCGTCTTCCGTCTCGCCGACGAGATGGACGGCATCTATCGCAAGCTCCTGCCCGAGAACGACTGGACGGTGCTCGGCTGCGTCACGCCCGAGGGCAACGTCGTCGCCGGCTCCTGCCCGATCCAGCTCCCGGCTGGACTGAAGATCGCGCCCTCCGCGCTGGAGGGGCGCGACCCGATCGTGAGGCTCGGAGGCCGGCAATACCTCGCCATGGCCTGCCGCACGGCCGGCTACCAGGGCTATATGGGGCCCGGCTGGATCGGTCTTGGCCTGATCCCGCTCGAGGCCGCCTTCGACCAGGGCGACGGCGATCTCGGCAGCAGCATCGACGAGGATCTTCTCGCCGCGGTCACGAACCATTCGGCCCTGTTCTCTGCCGAACTGCGCGGTGTCTCGCGCCAGGCGGCGATGATCCAGAGCGACCTCAACCGCTCCGTCTGGAACGGTTCGATCCGGCAGGCCGGCTCGACCGAGGCCAACGCCGCATTCTCCAAGATCCTGCTCTGGGAGATCTCGAAAGCGGGCAGCAAGACGCAGGCCGTCTGCGATGCCTCGATCGGCGATCTCCACCGGACGGTCGTGGCGGCGATCATGGAGAAATGCCGCTCGCGTGCGGCCTTCGCCATCGACGTCATGGATCGCAATCTCTACGAGCGCGCCAACGACTGCCGCTGGTGGGCCCTGAACGCCACCTTCGCCCGCGTGCTCGCCGCGCCGTCGCCGGAGGGCGCGCGCGCCTGTGCGGACATCCTGGCGACGATCAACTCGCTCTATACGGTCTACGCCAACCTCATCCTGTTCGACGCCCATGGCGTCGTCGTCGCGGTCTCACAGCCCTCGCAGTCGCACCTCGTCGGGCAGTTGCTCGATGCCGAATGGGTGTCGCGGACCCTCGCGCTTCGTTCGGGGCAGCACTATGCGGTCTCCGCCTTCGAGCCGAGCCCGCTCTATGACGAGGCCTCGACGCTGATCTACACGGCGGCCGTCCATGGGCCGGCGGTCGGACGGGCGCTCGGCGGCATCGCCATCGTCTTCGATTCGACGCCGCAATTCGCCGCGATCCTGGCCGACTCGCTGCCGGCCGACGAGGCCGGTCAGGCGCTGCCGGGGTCCTTCGCGCTGTTCATCGGCAGGGACGGTCGCATCCTGTCCTCGACGGACGAGCGCTTTCCCGCCGGCACGCGGAGCCCCTTCGCCGTCGATCCCGAAACGCTCGCGCGGGGCGGCGACGTCGCCTGGATTCGAACCGTCGACGACAGCTACGTCGCGGTCGGCGCCGCCTTCTCCAAGGGCTATCGCGAATACAAGACCAGCGACGGGCACAGCCCCGATGTCGTCGCCATCTGCGCCGTGCCGCTCGGCGAGGTCGTGGCGGGCAAGGCCGCCAAGCCGGCAACCGCCGGCGCCGGCACGGGCACGCTCTCCTCGCGCCGCGCGCCGGACGGCGTCTCGGCCTTCGAGGTCGCGACCTTCCATATCGGCGGCCACTGGCTCGGCGTGAAGGCGCGCGACGTGATCGAGGCCGTGGATCTCGCGGGGCTCAAGCCTTCGGCGCGCAAGGCGAGCGATGGGCTGCTTGCGGGCTACAAGCTCCATCAGGGCCAGCCGGTTCCCGTGCTGAGGCTCGACAGGCTGCTCGGCATCGCGGAAGCCCCGGGCGAGCAGCAGCAGATCGTCATCGTCCAGGTCGGCGGGCGCATGCTGGGGCTGATCGTCGACACGCTCGGTCCGATCCCGGAGATCGCCGCGTCCGAGCTGCAGCCGCTGCGCGAGCTGACCAACAAGACCGACGTGCCGGCGCTGGGCGTCGTCGCGGCGCGCGATGCCTCGGGCGGCCCGGCGGGCATGCTGATGCTGCTCGACGTCGACCGCCTCGACGCCCGCATGGACCGCGAGAGCGCGGCGGAGCAGCTGATCCGCGCCGCGGAATAGGGCTGCTGCGCAAGACGAGGCCGGCTTTCCCGCGCCGGCTTCCCGGAGGCTTGCTCGCGGATTTCTTGCCAAGGCGCGGCACATTCCCTAACTGGAGGCCGCGCGAGTTGCCGGCCTGCGAAGGGATGGAGACGCCTTCGAGCCGAGACTTGCCCTGAAGGCCGGGTATGTCTGAGCACGAGCAATTCGCCTGTCCCTATTGCGAGGCCTCGCTCAACCGGGGCGTGTTGTCCTGCCGCAGTTGCGGGCGCGATCTCACGCCCGTCCTGCCGCTGCTGAGCCGGCTCGACGCCCTCCAGCGCCGCATCGTCACGCTCGAATCCGCGCTCGAGGAGGACCGGCTCGCCCGTGCCTCGGAGGCGAAGGCTGCGAAGGCGGCGCAGCCGGCCGCGCCTGCGGCCCCCGCCGAGCAGGCGAGGCCGGTGCCCGCGAGCCACCACGCGCACCGGCCGGTCCGCCGGCGCGTCTGGGTGCTGCCGCTGGGCTTCGCGGTGGTGCTGGGGGCCTACTGGATGGTCGTGCTCTGGCTCGACCTGCCTCTCTGGGTGCTGCGTTTCGTGACGATCGCGTTCCCGTTCGTTATCGGCATCGTATATTTCGGCGTGCGACCGCGCCTGACATGGTTCGATGCGGGCGTCTCGATCGTTTTTGCGCTCTCCGCGGTCCTGGCAATGAACGCGTTGCTGGGTTGGATCGACAACATACCGATCCTTCCGCAGGGAACCGCCGCTTGGCGCGAGACCTTCTTCTACGCGCTGAGCATCGGCGCCTCCATGTTCTCCGGCATGCTGCTGCGCCTCTCGCAGGCGGCCCTGTCGGCACGGGGGCTCATGTCCTTTCCCCGGCTGCGCGAGCTCCTCCGCTCGCTGAACGGCAACATGCCGATGGACACCCTCAAGGCCATTGAACTGACCATCCTCATGGTCAGCACCATTCTGACTGCAATCACCGGCCTCGTCGCCGGTCTCCTGGGAGTGAAGTGACCTGATGAACAAGACGCTGTTCACCCGGCGGCTCGGACTCGCAGCCGTCGTTTCGACCTTCGCGCTGGCGGCGGCTGCCGCGGAGCCGATCCAGCTCATCACCCGTGAAGAGGCGGGCCTGCCGCTCGTCGGCATCGCCAGCGGGCAGGTGCGGAATCTCACGCGCGGCCCCGGCATCGACCCGCTGGCGACGCCCGCGAGCGTGAATGGCGGCCCGTTCCGCCTCGTGGTGAAGTTCAAGCCGAGCAACGGCGTTCCGGTCGATCCGGCGACCGTGCGCCTGACCTATCGCCGCCAGCCCGTGGTGGACCTGACCGCGCGCGTGAAGTCCTTCGTCACCGCGGAGGGCATCGAGGCCCCTGCCGTCGTCGCGCCGCCCGGCCGGCACATCATCGACATCGAGGCGACCGACAAGGAAGGGCGGATCGGTCGCGGCCAGCTCACCATCAATGTCGAGGCGCCCCGATAGGCGGTCGGGGCGGGCACGGCGGCGCAGCCTCGCTTGCCATGCCCGCCCTTTTCTGTCATACGCGCGGCCTTCGATCGCCCGGCTGATAAGGGCTGCCGTGGCGATCGTGCTTTGCTTCCAGAAAGCAAGACATTGGCAAGGCCGCCGCAAGGCGCGCCCAGCCACGACCGACAGGAGCTGAAATGCCCAAGATGAAGACCAAATCGGCCGCCAAGAAGCGGTTCAAGATCACCGGAACCGGCAAGGTGCTCTACGCCCAGGCCGGCAAGCGTCACGGGATGATCAAGCGGACCAACAAGCAGATCCGCAATCACCGCGGCACGACGACCCTGTTCGAGGGCGATGCGGCCAACGTGAAGAAGTACTTCCTCCCCAACGGCTGACGCCACCTGACATTCCGGAGATCATGACATGGCTCGCGTGAAACGGGGCGTGACTGCCCACGCCAAGCACAAGAAGACGTTCAAGGCCGCCAAGGGCTTCTATGGCCGCCGCAAGAATACGATCCGCGCCGCCAAGGCGGCCGTCGATCGCTCGATGCAGTATGCCTATCGCGACCGCAAGAACCGGAAGCGCTCGTTCCGCGCGCTCTGGATCCAGCGCCTCAACGCGGCGGTTCGCGAGCACGGCCTGACCTATTCGGTCTTCATCGGCGGCCTGATCAAGGCCGGCATCGAGCTCGACCGCAAGACCCTCTCGGCTCTGGCCATCGACGATGCCGCTGCCTTCACGGCGGTGGTCGAGACGGTCAAGGGCGTGCTGGGCGCCGAGGCCAAGGCTGCCTGAGCAAGGCCGCCCGAGTGAGGCCCGCCTGAGCGGTTCGCTCGATCGAGACATGGGAAAGGCCGGCAGCGATGCCGGCCTTTTTCGTTGTGGCGCGCTTGCCGTCATTCTCGGGCGAAGCGCAGCCCGCGAAGCGCGTGCAGGCCGAGACGCCGGCGCCTCCTTCGGCACGAGAGGCCCCGGGGCGAGCCCGGGCATGACGGCTGTCCTCAGGTCTCCACCATGTCGCGGCTCGCAGGCGCCGCGATCTCCGGCGCGCCCTCGACGATCCGGCAATAGGCTTCCTCCGGCGAGTCCGCGTAGCAGAACAGCTCCAGATCCTCGGGGCGGATGAACCCGGCATCCCGCATCGCGTCGAGATGGATCAGCTTCGTCCAGTAGGCCTTGTCGTAGAGCACGATGGGGACCGGGCGCATCTTGCCGGTCTGGGTCAGCGTCATGATCTCGAACAGTTCGTCGAGCGTGCCGAAGCCGCCGGGGAAGACGACCAGCGCCGCCGCGCGCATGGCGAGGTGCATCTTGCGCATCGCGAAATAATGGAAGCGGAAAGTCAGGTCGGGCGTCGACCAGGCGTTGGGCTCCTGCTCGTGCGGCAACGTGATGTTGAAGCCGATCGAGAGTGCGCCCGCCTCCGTCGCGCCGCGATTGGCCGCCTCCATGATGCCGGGGCCGCCGCCGGTGGCGATGACGTTGTGGCGCCCGGCCTCGCCGTTCCTCAGCGCCCCGCCGCGCTCGGAGGCGAGGCGGCCGAAGGCGCGCGCGGCTTCGTACCAGCGCTCGCCCTCGCGCACGCGCGCCGAGCCGAAGACGACGATGGTCGAGACGATGCCGCGGGCCCGCAGATGATCCTCGGCCTTCTGGTATTCGAGCATGAAGCGCACGCCGCGCGTCGAGTCGCCGAGGATGAAATCGGGATCGAGCGCGGCCAGACGGTAGGAAGGGGAGTGCTTCTGCGCCGTGTTGTCGGTCATCGCGGGCCTTCCTCGCTCTCTGGCGCCAGATCCGGGCTTTGCCAAAGGCTTGGCTCTGGCATAAGCGGATCGTTCCCGCTAGAACCCGCCCGTCCCCAGCCGTCAACACGTTGCGACCCACTCCATGACCGATCTTCCTGCCCTGGAACGCGAGGTTCTCGCCGCCATCGAGGCCGCGCCGGACGAGGCCGCCGTCGAGGAGCTGCGCATCGCCACGCTCGGCAAGTCGGGCTCCGTCTCGGCGCTGCTGAAGACGCTGGGCGGGATGACGCCCGACGAGCGCCGCGAGAAGGGGCCGCTCATCAACGGTCTGCGCGACCGTGTCCAGGGCGCGATCGCCTCGCGCAAGGAGACGCTGGCCGAAGCGGCGCTGGAGGCGAGGCTGGCCTCCGAGCGCGTCGACGTCTCGCTGCCCGTCCGCGAGGGGCCGGAGGCGCGCGGCCGCATCCATCCGATCAGCCAGGTCATCGACGAGATCACCGCGATCTTCGGCGACATGGGCTTCTCCGTCGCGGAAGGGCCCGACGTCGAGTCCGACGACCTGAACTTCACCAGGCTGAACTTCCCTGTCGGCCATCCGGCCCGCGAGATGCACGACACCTTCTTCTTCGCGCCCGACGAGACCGGCGAGCGCAAGCTGCTGCGCACGCACACCTCGCCGGTCCAGGTGCGCACCATGCTGTCGCAGGAGCCGCCGATCCGCGTCATCTGCCCGGGCCGGACCTACCGCATGGACTCCGACCAGACCCATACGCCGATGTTCCATCAGGTCGAGGGGCTGGTGATCGACAAGCAGGCCCATATGGGCCACCTGAAATGGATTCTCGAGGAGTTCTGCAAGGCGTTCTTCGAGATCGACGACGTCAAGATGCGCTTCCGCCCGTCCTTCTTCCCCTTCACCGAGCCCTCGGTCGAGGTCGACATCCAGTGCTCGCGCAAGGGCGGAGAGATCCGCTTCGGCGAGGGCGACGACTGGCTCGAGATCCTCGGCTGCGGCATGGTCCACCCGAACGTGCTGCGCAATTGCGGCCTCGACCCGGACGTCTACCAGGGCTTCGCCTGGGGCATGGGCATCGACCGTATCGCCATGCTGAAATACGGCATGCCGGACCTGCGCCCCTTCTTCGAGGCGGATGTGCGCTGGCTCTCGCATTACGGCTTCCGCCCGCTCGACCTGCCGACCCTGACGGGCGGACTGTCGTCGTGAGCGCGCAGCCGGGGCGGGGGAGGGCGCGATGACGCCTGCGGGCTGGGCGGCGCTGTTCGCCGGGCTGCTCGTTGCGACGAACCTGGTCAGCCAGGCGATCGCGCTCCGGCGCTTCCGCCGGCCGGCGGGGCGTTCGGCGCTGCTGGACGAGCTGCCGACGGTGACGATCGTGCGCCCGGTGCGCGGCATCGAGGCCTTCAGCCGCGAGACGGCGATCTCGGGGCTCGAACTCGACTATCCGCGCTACAGCACGATCTTCTGCGTCGCGGATGCCGACGATCCGATCGTCCCGCTCGTCGAGGAACTGATCGGCCGGTACGGCGCCGACAAGGTCCGGCTGATCGTCGGCGACGTCGCCGTCAGCGCCAATCCCAAGCTCAACAACTGCGTGCGCGGCTGGGAGGAGGCGACGACCGACTGGGTCATCCTCGCCGATTCCAACGTGCTGATGCCGAAGGACTATATCCAGCGCATGCTCGCGGCCTGGCGGCCGGACAGCGGCCTCGTCTGCTCGACGCCGGCCGGCTCGCGGCCCCAGAGCTTCGGCGCCGAGGTCGAATGCGCCTTCCTCAACCCCTTCCAGGCGCGCTGGCAATATGTCGGCGAGGCGCTGGGGCTCGGCTTCGCGCAGGGCAAGTCGATGCTCTGGAACAAGCCCTTCCTCGACGAGCGCGGCGGGATCGCGGCGCTGGGGCAGGAAATCGCCGAGGACGCGGCCGCCACCAAGCTCGTGCGCCGCGCCGGCAAGCATGTGCATCTCGTCGACCAGCCCTTCGAGCAGCCGCTCGGACCGCGGCGGCTCGCCGATGTCGTGCAGCGCCAGTTCCGCTGGGCGCGCCTGCGGCGGGTGACCTTCCTGCCCTTCTTCGCGCTCGAGATTCTCGCGGCCCCGCTGCTAGCCGTGCTGCTGGCGGCCTTCGCGGCGCCGGCCTTCGGATCGTCGCCGCTCCTCGGCGCGCTGCTGGTACTGCTGCCCTGGTATCTCGGGGAGATGGTGCTTTCGGCCGGCGTCCGCTGGTTCCTCAACTGGCGCACGCCGCTCGCTCTGCTGGTGCGCGACATCGCCTTTCCCGGCGTCTGGGCCTATGCCTTCATCGGCGGAGAGGTCAGCTGGCGCGGCAACGCGATGCGGATCAAGACGGACGGCGTCAGCGAGCTGAACGATGCGGTTCCGGCGCTCTCCGGTGGAGCGGCGCGGACCGAGAAGTCGCCATGAGCCGGGCGTCGGTCCATCGGCTCGCGGCTGTTCTGCTGTTCGCGGCGTCCTCGGTCGCTCAGGCGCAACCGGCCGCAGAGGCGCCGCTGGTGCTGAAGCGGCGCGTGCTCGATGGCGTGGCCTATGTCGAAAGCTGGGCCTCGCTTCACGAGGTCAGGGGCTTGAAGGCCACGGGCGATGGCTTTCTCGCCGTGCGCGCCGGGCCGGCGACAACCTTCGCGGAGCGCGACCGGCTGGCCAACGGGCGCACCGTCTTCGTCTTCGAGACGAAAGGCCAATGGGCCGGCATCGTCTATCCGCCCTCGGCGGACCATGAAATCGAGGCCGTGGCGCGACACTGCGGCTTTGACGAAATCGCGGCCCGCGCTATGCCGCTCCGCATGACCTATGGCGGCCCCTGCTCCTGGGGCTGGGTGCACCGGCGTTGGCTGGTCAACCTCTCAGACTGATCTGGCAAGACGATGAAATTCACGCTTTCCTGGCTCAAGGACCATCTCGACACCGACGCGTCGGTCGACGACATCGCCGAGGCGCTGACGCGCGTCGGCCTCGAGGTCGAGGCGATCGAGGACAAGGCGAAGGCGCTCGCCGCCTTCACCATCGCCTATGTCATCGAGGCGAAGCAGCACCCCAACGCCGACCGGCTGCGCGTCTGCATGGTCGATACCGGCGCGGGCGCGCCCGTGCAGGTCGTCTGCGGCGCGCCCAATGCCCGCACCGGCATGAAGAGCGTTTTCTCCCCGCCCGGCACCTATATTCCCGGCAAGGACATCACGCTCGGCAAGGGCGTGATCCGGGGCGTCGAGTCCAACGGCATGCTCTGCTCGGCCGCCGAGCTGCAGATCTCCGAGGACCATGACGGCATCATCGACCTGCCCGAGGATGCGCCGGTCGGTGCGGCCTACGCCGCCTATGCCGGTCTCGGCGACGCGGTGATCGAGATCGCCGTGACGCCGAACCGCGCCGACGCGCTCGGCGTCGCCGGCATCGCGCGCGACCTCGCCGCCGCCGGCCTCGGCACGCTCAAGACCCCGCCCGTCGCGCCGCTGCATGGTGCCTATCCGTGCCCGACGAAGGTCGTGCTCGATTTCGCGGAAGAGGACCGCAAGCTCTGCCCCGCCTTCGCGCTCCGGCTCGTGCGTGGCGTGAAGAACGGTCCCTCGCCGGAATGGCTTCAGGCACGCTTGCGCGCCGTCGGCCTGCGCCCCATCAACGCGCTCGTCGACATCACCAATTTCATGACGCTCGACCGCAACCGCCCGCTCCACGTCTTCGACGCGGCCAAGGTGAAGGGCGATCTCGTCGTCCGCCGTGCCCGTGCCGGCGAGAGCATTCTGGCGCTCGACGGCAAGACCTATGAGCTGACCGACGAGCAGGTTGTCATCGCCGACGACAACGGCGTCGAGTCGCTCGCCGGCATCATGGGCGGCGAGATCTCGGGCTGCGACGAGAACACCACCGACGTGCTGGTCGAGAGCGCCCTCTGGGACCCGCTCAACATCGCCCGCTCGGGCCGCGCGCTCGGCATCAACTCGGACGCGCGCTATCGCTTCGAGCGAGGCGTCGATCCCGATTTCACCCGGACCGGGCTCGATCTCGCCACGGCGATGATCCTCGAGCTCTGCGGCGGCGAGGCCTCGGAGACGGTCTTCGCCGGCAGCCTGCCGGAGAGCGCGCCGGCGATCGATTTCCCCTGGTCCGAGGTCGAGCGGCTGACGGGGCTTGAGCTGCCGCAGGCCGAGATGGAGCGCGCGCTCGCCTCGCTCGGGTTCCGCGTCTCGGGCACGGGCGAGCGGGTCGAGGTCGCCGCCCCGTCCTGGCGCGGCGATGTCGGCGGCAAGGCCGATCTCGTCGAGGAGATCCTGCGCATCGCCGGGCTCGACCGTGTCGTCTCGACGCCGCTGCCGCGCATCAAGGACGAGGTCGTCAAGCCGGTGCTCACCGTGCTGCAGAAGCGCACGCGCGCGTCCAAGCGCCTGCTCGCCAGCCGCGGCATGGTCGAGGCGGTGACCTGGTCGTTCATCTCGCACGATGCCGCGAAGCTCTTCGGCGGCGGCTCGCCCAAGCTGACCCTGTCCAACCCGATCGCGGCCGATCTCTCCGACATGCGGCCTTCGCTGCTGCCGGGGCTGATCGCCGCCGCACAGGCCAATGCCGACCGCGGCTATCCCGACGTCGCCCTGTTCGAGGTCGGGCAGGTCTTCTTCAGCGACGAGCCGGAAGGCCAGCTCATCGCCGCCGCCGGCCTGCGCCGCGGCACGGCGAGGCTGGGCGGTGCCGGACGGCATTGGGACGGAGGCGCCCGTCCTGTCGACCTGTTCGACGCCAAGGCCGACGCGCTCGCGCTGCTCTCGGGGCTGGGGGTGCCGACGGGCGGCCTGCAGGTCGTGCCCGAAGGGCCGGCCTGGGCGCATCCCGGCCGCTCGGCCACGCTGCGCTTCGGCCCGAAGGGTGTCATCGGCGCCTTCGGCGAGGTCCATCCCAAGGTGCTCAAGGCGCTCGACGTGAAAGGCCCGCTGGTCGCCTTCGAGATCCATCTCGATGCGCTGCCGCTGCCGAAAGCCAAGCCGACCAAGGTCAAGCCGAAACTGGCGCTCTCCGGCTTCCAGCCGGTCACGCGCGACTTCGCCTTCATCGTCGACAAGGCGGTGGCCGCCGGCGAGATGGCGAAGACGGCGCAGAACGCCGACCGCGCGCTGATCGCCGATGTCGGCATCTTCGATCTCTATGAAGGGCCGGGTGTCGAGGCGGACAAGAAGTCCGTCGCGCTCGCGGTCACGCTCCAGCCGGTCGAGAAGACGCTGACCGAGGCGGAAATCGAGGCCGTGGCGAGCAAGATCGTCGCCGAGATGGCCAAGCGCTACGGGGCAGCCCTGCGCGGCTGAGACGAGGCCCATGCCCGGGACGCCGCCCATCGACGCGGCGCCGGGCCGGGTTCAGCGGCTCGACCTGGCCGCGCAATTGTTGAAGGCGACCTGCGCCGCCATGCTCGACGGCCCGAACCAGCGCATCCTGCCTGGCCTGCTGGGGTTTGGCGCGAGCCTTCCGCCGTTGTCGAGCGCGCAGGAGCACGCGACAGGCTCGTTCATGCGCCTGCATTCGGGCCTGATCTTGACCGATTGGGCCGAGGCTGCGGAGATGAGGCCCGCAAGGCTCAAGCCGAAAGCGACGGCGAGAGAGACAATCTTCATTCGGCTGGTTCCTGAGGTGGGGACGGCTTCATTCAAACATGGACGTACCGTGTCCGCAGCTACCGTGGTCGCTGTTTTCGGCCGAGTGGATAACGGCACCCGTTCGCCTGGGCCTGCCGATTCCTGCTGCGTCGCAGCATGCTATTGATCTGAATTGTGTAATAATCCGCGCACGTAATCCCTCACGTTTCACGTTAAGCGCTGCCCACCCGCCACGCTCGCCTGTCTCGATGACCATCACCGAACGTCCCGTCCCCGACGGCCTTTTCCCCGGCTTTCGCCTGCTCGACGTCGCGACGTCGGGCGCGCGGATTCGCGTGCGCACGGGCGGGCAGGGGCCGGCGCTGCTGCTCCTGCACGGCTATCCGCAGACCCACGCGCTCTGGCACAAGGTCGCGGCGCGGCTGAAGGACCGTTTCACGCTCGTCTGCGCCGATCTGCGCGGCTATGGCGACAGCGGGAAGCCGCAGAGCGATGCGGAGCACGCGCCCTATTCCAAGCGCGCCATGGCGCTGGACATGGTCGAGGTCATGCGGGCGCTGGGTCATGAGCGCTTCGCCATCGGCGCCCATGATCGCGGCGCGCGCGTGGCGCATCGCCTGGTGCTCGACCATCCCGAACAGGTGACGAGGCTCGCGACGCTCGATATCGCGCCGACGCGCGAGATGTATGCGAACACGACCGACGCCTTCGCCCGCGCCTATTGGCATTGGTTCTTCCTGATCCAGCCCGCGCCCTTCCCGGAGCGGATGATCGGGGCCGATCCGGAGGCCTACTGGCGCAAGAAATGCGGCTCCGGCTCGGCCGGCATGACGCCCTTCTCGGAGGAGGCGCTCGCGCATTATCTGCGCTGCTTCGCCGACCCGGCGACGATCCATGCGAGCTGCGAGGACTACCGCGCCGCCGCGACCATCGACATCCGCCATGACGACGAGGATGGCGGACGCAAATTCACCCAGCCGCTGCTCGCCCTCTGGGGCGGCAACGGGATCATCGGCAAATGCTTCGACCCTCTGGCGCTCTGGCGCCTGCGGGCGGAGAACGTTCGCGGCCACGCCTTGCCGGGCGGGCACTATCTGGCGGAAGAGGTTCCCGACCTCGTCGCCGCCGAATTCGCCTCCTTTTTCGGAGAGACAGCATGACCCGCACCAACCGCGTCTACCGCATCGCCGTGATCGCCGGCGACGGCATCGGCAAGGAGGTCATGCCCGAAGGCATGCGCGTGCTCGAGGCGGCGGCCAAGAAATACGGCTTCGAGCTCCGGCTCGACACCTTCGATTTCTCTTCCTGCGACTACTACGCCAAGCATGGCAAGATGCTCCCGGACGACTGGAAGGAGCAGATCTCCGGCCATGACGCGATCTTCTTCGGCGCGGTCGGCATGCCGGCGCAGGTGCCGGACCACATCTCGCTCTGGGGTTCGCTGCTGCTCTTCCGGCGTGAGTTCGACCAGTACGTCAACCTGCGCCCCGTGCGCCTGATGCCCGGCGTTCCGGGTCCGCTCGTCGGCCGCAAGCCCGGCGACATCGACTTCTTCGTGGTGCGCGAGAACACCGAGGGCGAGTACTCGTCGGTCGGCGGCCGGATGTATGCCGGAACCGAGCGCGAGATCGTGCTGCAGGAGACGGTGATGAGCCGTGTCGGCGTCGATCGCGTGCTGAAATACGCCTTCGATCTGGCCCAGCGCCGGCCGCGCAAGAAGTTGACCTCGGCGACCAAGTCGAACGGCATCTCGATCACCATGCCTTACTGGGACGAGCGGGTGAAGGAGATGGCCAAGAAGTATCCGGACGTGAAGGTCGACCAGTACCACATCGACATCCTGACGGCGCATTTCGTGCTCAATCCGGATCGTTTCGACGTGGTCGTGGCCTCGAACCTCTTCGGCGACATCCTCTCCGACCTCGGCCCCGCCTGCACGGGCACGATCGGCATCGCGCCCTCGGGCAACATCAACCCGACCGGCGAGTTCCCCTCGCTGTTCGAGCCCGTCCACGGCTCCGCGCCCGACATCTACGGCCAGGGCATCGCCAACCCGGTCGGCCAGATCTGGTCGGGCGCCATGATGCTCGACCATCTCGGCGAAACCGAAGCGGCCAAGGGCATCGAGGCGGCGATCGAGCGGGCGCTGGGCGATGCCCGCACCCGCACCCGCGACCTCGGCGGTTCGCTCGGCACCGAGGCGGCCGGCAAGGCCGTCGAGCAGGCGCTGTAATCAACCCCGGGGCGTCGCGGCCGACGCCAGCAGGACGAGACTGATGGATATTTCTTCGATCGCCTTCCTCGACCCCCGCTTCTGGGGCAAGCTGTTCGAGATCATCGCGCTCAACATCGTGCTGTCGGGGGACAATGCGGTCGTGATCGCGCTCGCCTGCCGGGCGCTCGCGCCGGCGCAGCGCACCAAGGGCATCGTGCTGGGCGCGGGCGTCGCCGTGGTCCTGCGCGTGGTCTTCACGGTGCTGATCGCCTCGCTGCTCGACATGCCGTTCCTCCATATCGTCGGAGCGGCGCTGCTGATCTGGATCGCGGTGAAGCTGCTGATCGAGGATGGCGAGCAGGGCGAGGACTCGATCAAGGCGAGCAACCGGCTCTGGAAGGCGGTGCAGACCGTCGCCATCGCCGACATCGTGATGAGCCTCGACAACGTGCTCGCCATCGCGGCGGTCGCCAAGGATTCGGTCCCGCTGCTCGTCGCCGGTCTCGTCATCTCGATCCCGCTGATCGTGCTCGGCGCCTCGCTGATCACGAACCTGCTGACGCGCTTTCCCGTTCTGGTCTGGGCCGGCGCCGGTCTGCTCGGCTGGGTCGCGGGCGAGATGTTCGACAGCGATCCCTGGCTGATCTCCCGCTTCGGCGCGGAAGTCCTGCACCGTTTCGAGCTGCCTGCCGCCGCGTTCGGCGCCGCGCTGGTGCTCGCCCTCGGCTATTTCCTGAAACCCCGCCGGCCAGATCCGGCCCTTTGAAAAGGGACTGACCGACACATGGATTTTTCCTCCTCCACATTCTGGATCTCGTTGCTCCAGATCATCTGGATCGACCTGCTGCTCTCGGGCGACAACGCGGTCGTGATCGCGCTCGCCTGCCGGTCCCTGCCGGAGAAGCAGCGCAAGGTCGGCATCTGGCTCGGCGCGTCGGCCGCGATCGGCCTGCGCATCATCTTCGCGCTGATCGTGACCTATCTCCTCGGGGTGCCGTTCCTGAAGGTGGTCGGCGGCCTGCTGCTGTTCTGGATCGCGATCAAGCTCGCCGTGGGCGAGGAGGAAGAGCACGGCAACATCCAGGCCAGCGACAGCCTCTGGAAGGCGGTCCGCACCATCGCCATCGCCGACGCGGTGATGAGCCTCGACAACGTCATCGCCATCGCGGCGGCTTCCCGCGGACATCCCGAGCTCTTCATCTTCGGCCTGCTGCTCTCGATCCCGCTCATCATCATGGGCGCGCAGTTCCTCACCTCGATCATCACGCGCTTCCCGATCCTGATCTGGCTCGGCGCCGCGCTGCTCGGGTGGATCGCGGCCGAGATGCTGATCGGCGACATCGCGGTGATGCAGTGGCTCCAGGTCAACCAGCCGAGCTGGGTCGTGCCTGCGCCGCTCGACGTCAGCCCGATCGGGCTCAAGCCTGCGGCGATCCCGCATTATGTGAGCTCGATCGCCGGCGCCCTGTTCGTCTGCGTCCTCGGCTACATCCTCAAGAAGAAGCACGGCGGCGAGGCGGCCTGAGGCCGGCCTTCAGCCGAGAACGACCACCGCGGCGGCCAGGGAGACCTGGCCGCCGTTCGTCGTCAGGAGGGTCTCGCCGCGGACCGGCGCCGGCCGCTGCGGATCGCGGATCGCGACATGGATCGGGCCATCCAGCGTCACGGCGAAGCTTTCGGGCGGCCGACTGAAACCCGTGCCCAGCGCCTTCACATAGGCTTCCTTCGCCGCCCAGAGCCGGGCGAACGCCACGGGCCGTTCGCGCTCCGCCACAAAAGCCAGCGCGCCGCGCTCGTCGGGATGCAGCAGCGCGAGGGGCGGCGGCGTGTCCGCATTGACGGTCTCGACATCGACGCCGACGGCGCGTTCGGCGAGCGCGACGGCGACGACGCCCGACCGTGTCGCGAGCGAGAGGCGAAGGCGTGACGCCACCGGCGCTTCGATGAAGGGCTGCCCGGCCGGATCGTGGCCGATGGCGACTTCGCGCTCGTCGAGGCCGAGCCAGCGGGTCGCGATCGTCCGGCCCAGCCCGCGGCGCAGCCGCGAGCGCTCGTCCAGGCCCTGCGGCCGCGCATCCGTGGCGATCAGCCAGACTGCGGGGAGGGCGGACGCTCGCGCGCCGGGGTCGGAGAGCCACTGCATCGGACGAGATTAGCGGCTCGGCAGGGGTGCTGTCGCCGGCCCTGTGGCAAAGTCATGCCCCTGTCCCATCGCCGGCCGTTGACGCAGCGCCCCGCCTCGGCGCCCTCTGCCCAAAAAGGAGAGGGATGGAAGGCCGATGGTGCAGGCGACGATTTCGTGGGCGGGCGTGTGGCTCGGCGTCAGGCGCGTCTCCGTGCTGATGCCGGGGGTGATCGTCTTCGCGGTCGCCTTCGGCGCGGCGGCGGCGGCGAAGGGCCTGAGTCTCTTCGAGGCGGTGCTGATGAGCGGGCTCGTCTATGCCGGCGTCTCGCAACTCGTCGCGATGGAGCTCTGGCGACCGGAATGGACCTGGGGCGCGATCTTCGCCGTGGCGGCGGTGACCTTCACCGTCAATGCGCGCACGATCCTGCAGGCGGCCTCGCTGCAACCCTGGTTCGCGCATTACTCGAAGACCGTGAACGCCCTGCAGCTCAATCTCTTCACCGATGCGAGCTGGGTCATCGGCACGCGCTATCATGCCGAAGGCGGGCGCGATCTCGGCGTCATCATCGGCTCCGGCCTCGCACTCTGGGTGATCTGGGTCCTCTTCACGATTCCCGGCCACCTCGCCGGAACGCTGCTCGACGATCCACGGCGCTACGGCATCGACCTCGTCATGCCGATCTTCTTCGCGGCCATGATCGTGCCGATGTGGCGCGGTCCGCGCCGCGCCGTGCCCTGGGTCGTCGCCGGCCTGGTCGCGCTCGTCACCGCCAAGCTGTTCGAGGGCTATGCCTTCATCATCGTCGGCGCGCTCTCCGGCGCGGTCGCGGGAGCGTTCCTCGATGACGCTGCCTGAGCCCGGCGCCTGGGGCAGTGTCCTCGCCATCCTCGCCATGGCGCTCGCGACCTATCTGTGCCGCGTCGCCGGCGTGGTGCTGATGTCCTATATCCCGCTCACCGCGCATGTCCGGCGCGGGCTCGCCGCTCTGCCCGGCTCGATCGTCGTCGCGACCGTACTGCCGCTGATCGAGCGGCTCGGCCTCGCGGCCGGGCTCGCGCTCGCGGCCGCCATCGGCAGCATGATCCTGCGGCGTTCGGAACTGCTCGCCCTTTGCGTCGGCATGTCCGTCGCGGCGCTGGCGCGCGCGCTCGGATGGTGAGGGATCAGCGGCGGCGATCGGTTCCATCACATCCCGTCATGGCGCGGGCCGACGCAGATGTTGACGCCGCGCCTCCCGCGGCAGACGGTGCGCGCCAGAAGAACTGACTAGAACGGAGTGCCGCCATGGCATGGTATTCTCAGACTTGGACCTGGTTCGAAGGAGCCTGGCACGAGGGCAATCCCGGCATGGTGGGGCCCCGCAGCCACGCGCTCTGGCAGGCCTCGGCGGTCTTCGACGGCGCGCGCTTCTTCGACGGCGTCGCGCCCGACCTCGACCTCCATGCCGCCCGCGTGAACCGTTCGGCCACGGCGCTCGGCATGAAGCCGACCCAGACGCCCGAGTTCATCGTCGAGAAGGCCCTCGAAGGCGCGAAGAAATTCGCGCCCGGCACCGCGCTCTACATCAAGCCGATGTACTGGGCCGAGGCCGACGGCCCCTCGACCATCATCCCGGATCCCGATTCCACCCAGTTCGCGCTGTGCCTGTTCGAGGCGCCGATGGGCAATCCGAGCACGGGCTTCTCGGTCACCAAGGGCATCTACCGCCGCCCGAGCATCGAGACCGCGACGACCGACGCCAAGGCCGCCTGCCTCTACCCCAACAACGCCCGCACGCTGCTGGCCGCCAAGGCCGCCGGCTTCGACAACTGCCTCGTGCTCGATATGCTGGGCAACGTCGCCGAGACCGCGACCTCGAACGTCTTCCTCGCCAAGGACGGCGTGCTGAAGACGCCCGTTCCGAACGGCACCTTCCTGAACGGCATCACCCGCCAGCGCGTCATCGGGCTGATGCGCGCGGACGGCGTTCCGGTCGAGGAAACGAGCCTGCGCTACTCCGACTTCGAGCAGGCCGACGAGATCTTCGTCTCCGGCAACTATTCGAAGGTGATGCCGGTCACGCGCATCGACCAGCTCACGCTTCAGCCCGGCCCGATGTTCCGCCGCGCCCGCGAACTCTACATGGACTTCGCCCACTCGCGGGCCAAGGCGGCGTGACGCCGTGGCGCGCCTCGTCACGAGGCTGACGGAGCGCTTCGGGCTGACACATCCCGTTCTGTCGGCGCCGATGGCGCTGGCGGCGGGGGGCGCGCTCGCGGCTGCCGTCACGCGGGCCGGCGGCCTCGGCCTCGTCGGCGCCGGCTATGGCGACGCCGACTGGATCGAGCGGGAATTCGCGGCCGCCGGCAACACGAAGGTCGGCTGCGGCTTCATCACCTGGTCGCTGGCGAAGCGGCCGGACCTGCTGGGGCGCGTGCTGGCGCACCGGCCGGCGGCGCTGATGCTGTCCTTCGGCGATCCCGAGCCGTTCGCGGCCGAGATCGCGGCGGCCGACGTGCCGCTCATCTGCCAGTGCCAGACGCTGGACCACGTCCGGCAGGCGCTCGCCGCCGGGGCGGCGATCGTCGTGGCGCAAGGGGCGGAGGCCGGCGGGCACGGCCAGCGCCGTGGAACCCTGCCCTTCGTTCCGGAGGCGGCCGACCTGATCGCCCGCGAAAGCCCGGACACCCTGCTGCTGGCGGCGGGGGGCATCGCCGATGGGCGCGGCCTCGCCGCCTCGCTGATGCTCGGCGCCGACGGTGTGCTGGTCGGCACGCGCTTCTGGGCGAGCCGCGAGGCGCTGGTGCATCCGAACCACCAGGCCGTGGCGGTCGCGGCGACCGGCGACCAGACCCTGCGCTCCTCCCTGCCCGACATCGCCCGCGAGCTCGACTGGCCGAAGCCCTTCGACATCCGCACGGCGGACAACGCCTTCACCCGCAGATGGGCCGGACGCGAAGCCGAGCTGAAGGCGGCTATCCCGCAGGAGGGGGCGGGCTATCGCGCCGCTTTCGCTGCCGGAGACCCGGAGAACGCGGCCGTGATCTTCGGCGAGGCGGCCGGGCTGATCGCCGACGTCCCTCCCGCAGGCGAGATTCTCGAGCGGATGGTGGTGCAGGCCGCCGGTCTGCTGGGAGCCGGGGCGAAATCCGTCCTGGCCTGAAGCGTCACCGCAGCAGGCGCAGCGCGCCGGTCGCCTTCAGCCCGAGCCCTGCGAGGCCGAGATAGAGGCAGGAGGCCGCCGCCGCGATCAGCGCGAGCGCGACGAGGCGGGGCTCGTGCGGCACCGAAATCGTCATCGCCGTCGCGGTCGGCGCCAGCCACCAGGCGGCGAGCCCCGCGAGCAGGGCGGAGGCGGCGACGATGGCGGCAAAGCCGGGCAGGCGCGGATCGGGCTCGGTCCAGCCCCGGCGCCGGGCCAGCACGAACAGCGTGACGACATTGATCCAGGCTCCCGCCGCCGTCGCGAGAGCGAGGCCCTGCGCGCCCCAGTCGCGCCAGAGCGCGAGCTTGAGCATCAGGTTCACCGCGATCGCGCAGAGCGAGACGATCATCGGCGTCGTCGTGTCGCTGCGCGACTGGAAGGCTGAAACCTGCGTGCGGATCGTCACCACCGCCGGCAGCCCGAGCGCATAGGCGAAGAGCACCGCGCCGGCCGCCTCGCTGGCCTGCGCGTCGAAGGCGCCGCGCTGGAACAGCGCCGCGACGATCTGGTCCGGGATGAGGGTGAAGGCGGCGACGAAGGGCGCGCTCGCGAACAGCGCGATGGCGATGGCCCGGTTCTGCGAGCGGTTCGCCGCGGCCTCGTCGCCGCGCGCGATATGCCGGCTCATATGGGAGAGCGCGACGGTGCCGACCGCGATCGCGATCAGCCCGAGCGGGAGCTGGTAGAGCCGGTCGGCGTAGTAGAGCGCCGAATAGCCGCCGCGCGGCAGCAGCGAGGCGATGATCGTGTCGGCGAAAAGCGCGATCTGGACGCCGGCCGAGCCGATCACGGCGGGGCCGAAGGCCCGCAGGAAGCGCTTGACCTCGGCATCGACGCGCGGCCGGACCAGCTTGCCGCAGACGCCCGCGCGCCGGGCCGCCACCGTCAGCAGCAGCCATTCGAGCACGCCGGCCGTCGCCACGCCCCAGGCCGCCGCATGCGCCGCGCTCGGAAACAGCCAAGCCAGCGCGAGCGCCGCGATGATCGCGACATTGAGCAGGATCGGCGCCGCCGCCGCCGCCGCATAGCGGTCGATCGCGTTCAGCGTCGCGCCGAGGAAGGTGACCATGGTCACGAACAGCAGATAGGGGAAGGTGATGCGCGTCAGCGTCACGGCGAGATCGAACAGCGCCGGATCGCTCGCGAAGCCGGGCGCGAGCAGGCGCACCAGCACCGGCATGAAGGGCAGGGCCAGCGCCAGCAGCACCACCTGCACGATCAGCAGCAGCGTGAAAAGCCGGTCGCGGAAGGTGGCGGCGGCGGCTTCGCCCTCGCGCTCGGCGGTTTGCGAATAGGCCGGCACATAGGCCTGGTTGAAGGCCCCTTCGCCGAAGATGGCGCGGAAATGGTTGGGCAGCCTGAGCGCCACCGAGAAGGCGTCCATCAGCGCGCCGGCGCCGAGCACGGCGGCGAGCATGATGTCGCGCGCGAAACCCGAGAGCCGCGAGAGCAGCGTGTAGCCGCCGACCGAGAGGATACTCTTGAGCATCGTATCCCTAGCGGATCAGCGGGGGCAGGGCGTCACCGCGCGGATGGTCGACGGTGCGCGCGTCGAAGCCGACCCGCTCGCCGATGAGATAGAGCGGCCGCCGCTTCACCTCCGCGAAGATGCGCCCGACATATTCGCCGATCAGCCCCAGCGAGATGAGCTGGATGCCGGAAAAGAACATGATCGAGACGATCAGCGAGGGAAAGCCCGGCAGGTCCGTGCCGAAGAACAGCGTCCGCACCAGGAAGAAGAAGGCCGTGAAGGTCGCGATGAAGGCGATGACGGCGCCGGTCCAGGTCGCGACCTTGAGGGGAACCGTCGAGAACGATGACAGCCCGTCGAAGGCGAAGCTGAACAGCTTGCGATAGCGGAACTTCGACTGGCCATGCTCGCGCTCGGCGACGTTGAACTGCACGCCGGTCGAGGCGAACCCGACCCAGGCGTAGAGCCCCTTGGAAAAGCGCGCACGCTCCGGCAGCGCACGCAGCGCATCGACCACTTTGCGGTCGAGCAGGCGGAAATCGCCCGCGCCTTCCGGCAGTTCGGTTTCGCCGAAGCTCGCGAAGAGGCGGTAGAACAGCTTGGCGAAGTTGCGCTTCAGCCGGCTCTCGCCGGCCCGGTCCGCGCGCTGGCCGTAGACGTTCAGGAAGCCCTCGCGCCATTTGGCGAGGAAGACCGGGATCGTTTCCGGCGGATGCTGGAGATCGGCATCCATGATGATGACGGCATCTCCGGAGGCGTGGTCGAGCCCGGCGGCGATCGCGATCTCCTTGCCGAAATTGCGGCTGAAGGAAACGGCGCGCAGGCGCGGCTCGGCGGCGCTGAGCAACCGGAGCACGGACATCGTGCCGTCGCGGCTGCCGTCGTCGACGCAGACGATCTCCCAGGACGACACCGCCGCGTCGAGCACCGGCCGCAGCCGTTCCACCAGCAGCGGCAGATTGTCCGCTTCGTTGTAGACGGGCACGACGATGGACAGCTCCGGCCGGGGCGGAGCGGTGACAGCGGTGGTGGGCGCGGATTCGGACAACGAAAACCTCTCGATGCCGGACGCGGCATGCGGGGTGACGGGCCCCGCGCCGCGCCCTAAAGCTTGCGGGCTCTTAAGCCTCGCGCGGCGGCTTTACCAGATCGCGCCTGAACCAGGGATGACAAACGGATGCCCGGCGGTTTCGTTCTGTGCGCCGACGACTTCGCCCTGACGCAGGGGGTGAGCCGCTCCATCCTGGAACTGCTCGAGCTCGGCCGCCTCTCGGCGACGAGCGTCATGACCAATCGGCCGCATTGGCGCGGCCTCGCCGGCGAGCTCGCGCCCTTCGCCGCCCGGGCCGATCTCGGCCTGCATCTGAACCTGACCTGCGCGGCGCCTCTGGCCGCGATGCCGCGCCTGGCGCCCGGCGGCGAATTGCCGAAGCTCGCGGAGCTCGCCCGCGCTGCGGTCAGCTCGGCCGCCGTTCGGGCCGAGATCGCGGCCGAGATCGGCCGCCAGCTCGACGCCTTCGAGAACGCGCTGGGCCGCCCGCCGGACTATCTCGACGGGCACCAGCACGTTCATGTCCTGCCCGGCATTCGGCGCGCGGTGCTGGAGGCGGTCCGGCACCGCTATCCCGAAGGCTCCGTCTATCTGCGCGACCCGGCGGATTCGGCCCGCGCCATCCGCCGGCGCGGCGTGGCCGTCGGCAAGGCGCTGACGATCGCGGCGCTCGCGCTGGGCTTCCGGAGGGCCGCCCTGCGGCGCGGCATCCCGGTCAACCGTGGCTTCTCCGGGGTCGCGCCCTTCGATCCCGCCCGGGATTTCGGCGCCGATCTCGCGCGGTTCCTCGTCTCGCCGGGGCCGCGCCACCTCGTCATGTGCCATCCCGGCTTCGTCGACGACGAACTCGCCGGGCTCGACCCGGTCATCGCGACGCGCCCGGTCGAGCATGCGGCGCTGGCCCGGTTCCGACCTCCGCCGGACCTGCCGCTGCGGCGTTTCCGGGACCTCGGCTGAGCGTCGTCGAACGGCGCGTGCAAGCGATTGTTTACCGAGACATGGCAATGTGACGAATGTCCGCCGGCTGGCTGCTGCGCTGTCGGGGCAGGCGCAGGGATGACGTCACCATGAACTGGTTCATGCCAAGGGCGACTGCCGCCGTCACCCCGGCTTCGGCCGCGGCCCCCGCGCGGATCACCTCGCTCAGCCGCAGGGTGGCTACCGCCGCCGTGGCGGCGTTGGCCGTGGCCGTGGCGCTCGTCGCCTTGGGCGTCGCTCGCTACAACGACGCCAGAATGCATGACGAGCTCGACCAGAAGATCTCCGCGCTGACGCTGATGGTCGTCAATGCGTCGCCCTCTCTCATCCTCGCGCGCGACACCAACACGCTCGGCTATATCCTCGATTCGCTGCGGCGCGATCCCGATTTCACCGCCGGCATGATCGCAGACGACGTCTCGGCGCTGGCGAGCGCGGGGCGAACGGAGGAGGCGAGGCTGTCGTTCACGCCGCGCACGCTCGCGAGCGAACTCGGCCAGGAGCCCTGGCGGATCCTCGCCGACAGCGACACCGCCGAGATCGAGACGGCCACCTACATCACCAAGCTGCATGTCATCCGCGTCGGCGGCCATCGCAAGCAGATCGGCTATGTCGTGCTGCGCTTCGACAAGACGCGCCTGATGCAGAGCGTCATGTTCGAGCAGGCGGCCACGATCGCCGTCGGGCTGCTGATCCTCGTCGTCGCCGGGCCCCTGCTCTGGTACTCGCTGTCGCGGGCGATGAAGCCGCTCCGAAGCATGACCGAGACGATCGTGCGCCTTTCCGACGGAGAGCTCGATACGCCCATCGACGCCCTCGAACGGACGGACGAGATCGGCGCCATCGCGCGTGCCCTCGGCGTCCTCAAGGTCAGCCTGGCCGAGCGCGAGACGCTGCAGGAGCAGCAGCAGATTTCGGAGGACGAGCGACTGGCGCGCCAGCAGCGCGTCGATGCCGCGATCGCGACCTTCCGCGGGGATGTCGGGCTGGCGCTCGAGGCGTTCAAGAACAATGCCGACCGCATGAGCGAAGCCTCCGACGGTCTCGCTCGTGTCGCCGCCGAATCGTCCGTGCGCGCCGCGCGCGCCGCCGACACCGCCCATGACGCATCGGGCAATGTCGAAAGCGCGGCGCAGGCGGCAGAGGAAATGGGCGCGGCCATCCGCGAGGTCGAGTTCCAGGTCCGCCGCGTCCGCACGGAGATCGTCGAGGCGGCGTCGGTCTCGCGTGACACGGCGACCTCGGTCGGTGCGCTCGACGAGACGGCCCGCGCGATCGGCGAGGTCGTCAACCTGATCCGCGACATCGCGGCCCAGACCAACCTGCTCGCGCTCAACGCCACGATCGAGGCGGCGCGCGCCGGGGATGCCGGGCGCGGCTTCGCGGTCGTCGCCTCCGAGGTCAAGAGCCTCGCCTCGCAGACGGCCGACGCGACCGACCGCATCGTCAGTCAGGTCGCGGCCATCCAGGGCGCCTCCGGCCAGGTCGTCGACGCGATTCAGAACATCGCCGGCCGCATGAACGAGATCGAGAAGTTCGCGAACTCGGTCGCAGTCTCGATCGAGCAGCAGGCGATCGCCACGGGCGAGATCGCCAGCGGTGTCGCCATGGCGAGCACGTCGTCGCTGTCGGTGTCGAGCGATCTCAGCGTTCTGGCCGACAGCGTCGAGGAGACGGGGCGCTCGGCCGAGCAGGTCCGCGGCGCGGCGAGCGAGGTCGCGGCGCAGGCGCAGCGCCTGGATTCCACGGTCGAGCAGTTCCTGCGCAAGGTCGCGGCCTGATATCCGGAGACGTCGCCGGGCCGCGCGAGACGAAAAAAAGGGGCCCCGACGGACCCCTTTCCACAGAACGCTTTCGCGGCTCTCAGACCTTGGCGGCGTCGTAGAGCTCGGCGACGTAGTCCCAGTTCACCAGGCTCTCGAGGAAGGCCTTGAGGTAGTCGGGACGGCGGTTGCGGTAGTCGATGTAGTAGGAGTGCTCCCAGACGTCGACGCCGAGGATCGGCGTGGCGCCATGGACGAGCGGGCTCTCGCCGTTCGGGGTCTTGCTGACCGCGAGCTTGCCGCCCTTGATCTCCAGCCAGGCCCAGCCCGAACCGAACTGGCCGACGCCCGCGGCGACGAAGTCCTCCTTGAACTTGTCGACCGAGCCGAACGCGTCGACGATGGCCTTCTCCAGCGCGCCCGGGATCTTGCCGCCGCCATTCGGCTTCATCCACTTCCAGAAGTGGAGGTGGTTGTAGTGCTGGCCGGCATTGTTGAAGACGGCCGGATTCTTGCCGTAGGAGGCCTTGACGATCTCCTCGAGCGACTTGCCTTCGAATTCGGTGCCTTTGATCGCGTTGTTGCCGTTGTTGACATAGGCGAGGTGGTGCTTGTCGTGATGGTATTCCAGCGTCTCCTTCGACATGAAGGGCTGGAGCGCGTCGTGGGCGTAGGGCAGGTCGGGAAGGGTGAAGGACATGTTTGCCTCTCCGTTGGGCTGTCGAATCTCTCGGATGAGAATGGTTCGCGGACGCATCGCCCGGTCGGAGCGATCCCGAAACCGCCCCACCACTCAGGAGGATAGTTAAGCCGCGGGAGGCCCGTGGACAACCGCCGCCGCGGCAAAAGCGCGAATTCGTCGGCTGCTCCTGCCGCAATGAGAACAAAATGATCGCGTTCTGCGGGGCTGAATTTGAAACTGTCCCTTATTCAATGCGTTAGATGATGGCACGGTATGGCCGTTTCGAATCGGCCTGTCGGCCGTGTCGGCAAGGATCCTGAATTGATCGCGTTTTTCATCTTGCTGGGCCTCGCCTTCCTCGCCGGCGGGATCGCCGCGATCGTGGACGGCTTGCCCTATCTGGTTCTCGAACGCGGCTTCACCCAGGTCATCATCGGAACCACGGTCGCCGTCGCCGGCGTGTTGCTCCTCGCCATGAGCTGGCTGCTCGTCGAGCTGCGCCGTGTTCGCAAGGCGCTGGCTGCGTCTCCCGCGCTTTCGGCACGCGGCGAGGCCGTTCTTGCCGAGCGCGCTTCCGGCGTCGCCGTTCCGATCGCCGTCGGCGCTGCCGGCGCGACGGCAGCCGCAGCCGCTGCGACTGCCGCAGGGGACGCGACCGATTCGCCTGACGCTGGCGCTCCGGCCCCGCAACCGGATCTCTTCGGCTCGCTGGTCGCCGAGCATGCGAGGCGGGATGAGCCCGCCTCGGGTTGGGTCCCCGCCGCGACGCGCTTCCCGCCCGAGCCGCCACCGCTCTCGGTGCCGGACGAGGCCCCCGCTCCGTCGCCGGAAGTGGCTCCGCCCCCGGTGGAGATCGGGCATGCCCGCTTCGCGGTCGGGGCTCTGCCCGTGCCGCCGCCTCTGCTGGAGGCGGACGGCCACGGCGCCCTCTCGCCGGAACCCGCGCCGGACGGGACTGCCGAGCCGGAACTGCCGGTGGCGCCCGGCTCGCACGAGCTGGAGAACGGGGAGCCCAGGAGAGACGACGAACGCAGCGACGACGAGCGCAGCGAGGACGACCGGGACGGCGAGGAGAACACGGCGGAGATGCCCTCTCCCTCGGGGCTCGATGATCTGCGGCTGAGCCTCGAGGACCGGCTGCGGCAGCTCGATGTCACGCCTGCGGCCGAGAGCAGGCCGGCCCGCGATTCCGTTCGGACGGCCGATGAGCTGGAGCGGGCAGGGGCCTGGATGCAGCGGCCCGCCGATGTCGAAAGCGGAGCTTCCGTCGCGTCGCGCGAGCCTCAGTCGGTTGTTGCCGGGCCGAGCTGGGACGCCAGCGTCGATGCCGAAGTGGCCTGGACGGTCGAGGTCCCGGCCGCCGGCACGGAGCAAGAGGCCGAGCGCCTCGAATCCCCGGAGCCTGAAGCGGAGGGCGCTGCGAGCCCGGTCACGCAGGTGCGCGTGCCGGACGAGGAGCCCGCTGCCGCCGCGAACGACACCCACCCGGAGCCGGCCGGGACGGCGCAGGCTGCCGATGGTCCCGCCGCGCCCGAAGCCTCGGACGAGGGCGTGGTCGGTGCCTATCAGGTCGGCGACACCTATTTCACCATCTATGCCGATGGCTCGATCCAGGCGCAGACGCCCGATGGCGACTACAGCTTCGGCTCGATGGAAGAGCTGAAGCTCTTCCTCGCGAGCGAGCGCAACCGGCTCGGGGTCTGATCAGGCCGTGCGGCCGGCCACCGCCTGCGGCCAGCCGTCCCCGACCGCCTGGATCGCGAAGGCATAGGCCAGCGCCGTCTCCTTCAGCGAATCGAAGCGTCCGGCCGAGCCGGCATGGCCGGCGTCCATGTGGGTGTGCAGCATCACCGGCCCGCCGCCGGTCATCGTGGCCCGCAGGCGCGCGACCCATTTCGCCGGCTCCCAATAGGTCACGCGCGGGTCGGTCAGCCCGGCCATGGCCAGGATTGGCGGATAGGGCTGCGCCTTGACGTTGTCATAGGGCGAATAGCTGCGGATGGTGTCGAAGGCGGCGCGGTCGCGGATCGGATCGCCCCATTCGGGCCATTCCGGCGGCGTCAGCGGCAGGGTGTCGTCGAGGATCGTGTTGAGCACGTCGACGAAGGGCACTTCCGCGATGATGCCGGCGAACAGCTCCGGAGCCATGTTGGCGACCGCGCCCATCAGCATGCCGCCGGCGCTGCCGCCCTCGGCCACGATGCGTCCCCGTGCCGTGAAGCCGCCCTCGGCCAGCGCCTCGGCGGCCGCGATGAAGTCCGTGAAGGTGTTGGCCTTCTTCTCGCGCTTGCCGTCGAGATACCAGCGCCGGCCCTTCTCGGTGCCGCCGCGCACATGCGCGATCGCGTAAACGAAGCCGCGATCGACCAGGCTCAGCGGCCGGGTCCGGAACGAGGCCGACATGGCCGAACCATAGGAACCGTAGCCGTAGAGCAGGCAGGGCGCCGAGCCGTCGAGCGGCGTGTCGGCCCGGTACAGCAGCGAGACGGGCACCTGCTCGCCGTCCTTCGCCGTCGCGAAGATGCGGCGCACGCGATAGGCCTCCGGAACGTGGCCCGAGGGGACCTCCTGCCGCTTCAGCAGCGTTCGCGCGCCGGTCGCGAGGTCGTAATCGTAGGTCTCGGCGGGCCGCGCCAGGGAGGCGTAGATGAAGCGCAGCGTGTCGGTGTCGAACTCGTAGCCCGGGCTCATGCCGAGGCCATAGGCCTCCTCCTGGAACGCGATGGCGCTCTCCGCGCCGCTGGCGAGGTCGTGCACGACGATCCGCGGCAGGCCTTCCTCGCGCTCCAGCCGGATCAGCCGGCCACGCAGGCAGAGATGGTCGAGGATGAGCCGCCCCGGCTTGTGCGGCACGAGATCGCGCCAATTCGCGGGAGCCGGGTCGGCCACCGGCGCGGCCATGATCTTGAAGTCCTCTGCGCCGTCCGCATTGGTCAGGATGAGGAAATCCTCGCCGTGGTGCTCGACCTCGTATTGCCGGCCGGGCGTGCGCGGCGCGATCAGCCTCGGCGTCCCGGCCGGGTCGTGCAGGTCCACGACCCGGACCTCCGAGGTCTCGTGGTCGCTGATCGAGATCGTCAGGAAGCGGCCGGACTGAGTCTCGTCGATGTCGACGAACATGCCGGCATCGGCCTCGTCATGCAGGCGCTCGTCCTGCTCCGACGGGGTACCCAGCCTGTGACGGAGCACGCGCGACGGGCGATGGTCGGCGTCGAGGGCGACATAGAAGAAGCTCGCCGAATCGCCGGCCCAGACGATGTCGCCCGTGCTGTCGCGCACGACATCGTCCCTGTCCCGCCGGCTTTCGAGATCGCGGACCCGGATGCTGTGCAGTTCGGAGCCGGCCTCGTCCGCGCTCCAGGCGAGCAGGCGATGGTCCGGGCTGTGGGCGGTGTCGCCGAGGTCGAAGAAGTCCTTGCCGGCGGCCAGCGCGTCGGCATCGAGCATGATCTGCTCGCGGCCCTTGCCGGCGCGCGGCTTGCGGCAGATCAGCGGGTGCTCGCCGCCCTTGCGATACCGCGCATAGTACAGGAACGGCCCGTCGGGCTGCGGGACGCTGGTATCGTCCTCCTTGATCCGCCCGCGCATTTCGTTGACCAGGAGGCGCTGCAGGGCGCGCGTCGGCGCCATCAGCTTGCGGCAATAGGCGTTTTCGGCGTCGAGATGCGCCTTGATGTCCGCCGGCAGCACCTCGGGCTCGCGCAGCACGTCCTTCCAGTTCGCGGCGCGCAGCCAGTCGTAGTCGTCCCGCAATGTCACGCCGTGCACGACGCTCGTCTTCGGGCGGATGTCGGCGACCGGCGGCTTGGCGCCGCGCTTTCGGGCGGGGGCGCGCGTCTTCGTCTGTTCGGGGGGCATCGCTCGTCATCTCCGCCTGCGGTCGCCGCCGACAGGTAGAGACGCGGTACCCCGCTGGCAAGGCGGGCCGGACCTGACGGATGCTTTCCGTACGGAAGGCGAACAGGTAAAGATTCAGCCATATGCCAAATATTATACCCGAAAGACCGTATTCATTCGCAAAACTTATCTTGCAATGCTGTTGGTGATCTAATAAGCCCGGTCTCGGTCATCGCAGGCATGATGATTCCGCGTTTCGGTGGAGCGCAGGCCTTGGCTTGAAAAGGTCAAGGACGCAGCCGGTTTCCGGTTGTGCGAACAGAGCGTCGGTTTGCTGAAGAAGGCGCCAGAGGAGAGAGCAATTATGGCCGACAACGAAGGTTCGGATTTCATCGAGCTGACAGCGGATATTGTTTCCGCCTATGTCTCGAACAATTCAGTGCCCGCCTCCGAGCTGCCCGCGCTCATCAACGAGGTCCATGCGGCGCTGAGCCGGGTGGTCGGTGGCGTGGCTCCTGTGGTGGCGGTGGAGGCTCCCAAGCCCGCCATTCCCGTCAAGAAGTCGATCACGGCCGACTATCTGATCTGTCTCGAAGACGGCAAGAAGTTCAAGTCGCTCAAGCGGCATCTGCGCACGCAGTACAATATGTCGCCGGAGCAGTATCGCGAGAAGTGGGGCCTGCCGCCCGACTATCCGATGGTCGCGCCGAACTATGCCGAGGCGCGCTCGCAGCTCGCCAGGAAGATGGGCCTGGGCCAGCAGCGCCGCAAGCGCCGCTGAGCGATCGGCCGATATCGATTCGTCTTGCGAGCCGCCGGTCTTCCGGCGGCTCTTTTCGTTCGGAGGAGCCCGGCGGGGATTTCCGCGCTGACGGGCTTGTCAGATCGAGAAAAGGAATATAGTCCTATATCCTTCGATGGCGCCGTCTATGGCGCCGCACGGGAATGGGAACATAACATGAACAAAAACGGGAGCGAACTCCGTCTCGGGGAAGCCGGGACGGTCGTGCGGCAGGCCGCGCTGGCGCGGCTGGCCGAAGTGTCCGTCTCGGCTTTGCTGCGCGTGCCGCCGGTCAGGTTGCGCTCGTCGAAGCGCGGCCGCCGGCCGGTCGCTCGGGCGCGGCAGATGGCGATGTATCTCGCCCATGTCGGCTTCGGGCTGACCTATACGCGGATCGGAATCTGCTTCGGCCGCGATCGCAGCACGGTCCGCCATGCCTGCACGCTGATCGAGGACCGGCGCGACGATCCGGCGCTGGACCTTGCGCTGGCCGCGGCCGAGGCGGGCCTCGTCGCGCTCGGAACCCGTCTCGGGGAGGCGGTGCGATGAGCGGCCTGGACCTGGACGACGACGCCTCCCGACTGCTGCGCCGCCTGCGGGAGCCGGGCCTGTTCGGCACGGTCTCGCCCCTGGGCTGCGGGCGCCTCGCGCTGTTCCGCCCCTCGGGCACGACGACGCTCGGCGCCGGCTACGCGCCGATGGCCGCGGCCGAGGCGCTGGTCGGGAGCGGAGCCGCGCGCTGGAGCGGAGGGGGCAAGGCGGCCCGGCTGACCGTCACGGACGCCGCCGCGCCGCCCGAACGGACGGTCGTCCTGGCCGATGACGGCCCTGTCCTGCTCGACGAGCGCGAGAGCCCGCTGCTCTGGCTGCATCGGCGGGCGGGCAAGGACGGCAGGCCGCAGATCTCCGACGAGGAGTTCGTCGCGGGCGAGCGCTTCCGGTCCGATCTCACCCTGGCCCGGATGCTGCCCCGCACGACGATGAACTGGGACGCGGCGCTGACGCCGGAGGAGCGTGCGCCGGGAGGACGCGACGCCTCGGGAGCATCCGATGCGGCGCTGGCCGCGCGCCAGCGCGTCAGGCGCGCCTGCGACAGGCTCGGGCCGGACCTCTCGGGCCTCGCCATCGATGTCTGCGGCTTCCTGAAGGGGCTCGACGCCATCGAGCGCGAGCGCCGCTGGCCGGCGCGCTCGGCCAAGGTGGTGCTGCGCCTGGCCCTCGCCGCGCTCGTCGAGCATTACGGCATCGCGCCGCCGCAGCGCGGGGGAGGGGGCGGCATCGCGGCCTGGCTCGGGGAGGATGCGCGGCCGCGCATCATGGCGGGCGGGTCGGCGCGTTAGGGCATCGGCCCGAAAAGTGGAGCGCGGTTTTCGGAAAAGTCGATGCCTGGGAAACAGGGACCGTCCGGCAATCCCGCGAGCCCCCATCCTTCGCGAGACCGCCGGCGCGGCTCTTCGGGATGAGGCTCGGTCGTCGAAAGGGCTCTCAGCCGCTGGCTGCGGCCCGCGCATCCGATTTGATGCGCTCGATCATCGCCCGCACGCCGTTGGAGCGCTGCGGTGTCAGATGGGCGGCGAGCCCGAGCTTCTCGTAGAGAGGGAAGGCGTCGGTCGCGAGGATGTCCTCGGCCGTATGGCCGGAATAGATCGCGAGAGCGAGCGCGACGAGGCCGCGCACGATATGGGCATCGCTGTCGCCGCGGAAATGCAGCACGGTACCGGGTCCGGGTCCGCCTTCCCGCTGCACGGCCAGCCAGACCTGGCTCGCGCAGCCGCGCACCTTGTTGGCATCGTCATGGCCGCCATCCGGCAGGGGCTCGAGGTCTTTGCCGAGTTCGATCAGATAGCGATAGCGGTCGTCCCACTCGTCGAGCAGGTCGAAATTGCTGATGATCTCGTCGAGGCCTGTGCTCATGGTCCGCCCGTGGCCGGCAACGCTCGCTGGATCGTGCCGAGGCCGAGCCTCTTCGACCCGCGGGGGCGGCAGGTCAAGCGCTGCGGTGGCCGTCTCCGGTATTTTGCCTCAGCGCGGTGGGGCGCGTCCGCTCGCCGCCGTGGCGGCGAGCGTCAGCAGGCGCTCCCGCGTCTCGGGATCGAGCCCCGCGAGAATCTGGGCCGCCTCGCGGGCCGCGCTGATGGCGCCGTTGGCACCGCGTAACTCGGTCGGCGCTGCGGAGGCGACATGGTCCTGCGCATGCTGCGGGCGGTCGTGATCGGCCGATCGGCCGCCATGGACCGGAGAGTTCAGCGCGATCACGCCGATCACCGCCAGGCTTCGCAGGATATAGGCCATGCTCGATCCCCGTCACGGAGGCCCCCGCCTCCTGTCCCATCCAGGCGCATCATGGACGGGATACGGAAAGATCGCGTCATTTCGGTCGGTCGAATGCGCTTCAAATACCGGCGGCGGTCTTCAGGTTCCGTTCACCTTGCCGGCAACTGGCGCATGGCCGCCGATGAACCAGGGAATGCAAATTAAGACATTGAAAAATCGAAGGAATAACAAATTTCTGGCGGTTCGGGTGCCCTTCGCTGCGGCTCCGCCTTAAGTCCGGCTTAAACCGCCCGTGGCCTGATCTGGCGGCGCGGGCGAAAGCGCCCGCCGAGTTCGGATGTTGCGATTCCTCATGCTGATGACGGCGCTCAGGATACAGGCTGCGGCCCTCGTGCACGCTTCCGCCTTGCGGAGTGCGCCGGAGCGCCGCGCTCATGAGCGGTTCATTCTCACGGGCCTCCTCGTCGGCGGCGTAGGGCTCGGGCTCGCGCCCGCCTATCTCGCCTGGCGCGGCACGCTCGGCCCGTTCGAGGCCCTGATCGTCCTCGCCGCGGCCTTGCCGCTGCTCGCCGTCGTCGTGCTGTCGCGCAGCGGCCGGCTCGATATCGCTCACGCGATGTCGGCAGGGGCCCTGTCGCTCGCCATCGGCGTGCTCGCGGGCGTCACCGGCGGCGCGGCCTCGCCCCTCCTGCTCTGGCTGGCCGCCGTTCCGCTCGAGGCGATGGCCCTGGGATCGCGGGCCCATGTCGTGCGGGCCGGTCTCGTTGCGGGGCTCGCCCTGCTCGGCGTCGTCGCTCTCCACCAGGCCGGCCTGCTCGCGGAGCCGCCCTCTTGGGCGGCGGGCACCGTGCCGATGCTGACGGTCCTGGCGATAGGCCAGGCCATGCTCGCGGCTTGCAGCCTCATCCGCCGCCGCGAGGACGAGCGGCGCGATCACGAGGCCTCGGATGCGCGCGCCCAGCTTCTTCTCGATCACGTCGGCGATCTCGTCACCTGGCACGATGCCGCGGGCGCCGTCGTCTTCGCCAATGCCGCCTCGCGGGCGCTGGCCGGCGCCGAGCCCCGCGACCTGCTGGGGCGCGGGCTTCTCGACCGGGTGCACGTCGCCGACCGCCCGCTTTTCCTGCAGGCTCTGAGCGAGGCGGTGCACGGCGGCGGCAGCGCCACGGCCTGCTTTCGCACGCTGTTCGTCCCCCGCGATGCCGAGGGCAGGGGGCGTGCGCCCATGGCGCTTTGGCTCGAAATGCAGGCGCACAAGGTCGACAGCGCCGGCGCGCGCGATGGTGTCGCGGTCGTCTGCGTCATGCGCGACGTCACGTCCCGGCGCGCGCTGGAGGACGAGCGGGCGCGCGGCCATGCCGAGGCGCTCAAGGCCAACGATGTCCAGGCCCGCTTCCTGGCGACGGTCAGCCATGAGCTGCGCACGCCGCTCAACGCCATCATCGGTTTCTCCGAGATGCTCAGCGCCGAGGAGTTCGAGCGACTCGGTTGGGAAAAGCGGCAGGAATATGCGCGGATCGTCCACGCCTCGGGCCTTCATCTGCTGGATGTCGTCAACACGCTGCTCGATGTCTCCAAGATCGAGAGCGGCGCCATGACGATCGAGCCCGAGGGGCTCGATCTCGGCGCGGTCGTCGACGGCTGCTGCGATCTGCTGGCCCTGCGTGCCAAGGACGAGAACATCGCGCTCGAGCGCGTGATCGGCGCGAACCTGCCGGCTGTGACGGGCGATCGCCGCGCGCTGAAGCAGATCGTCATCAATCTTCTCTCCAACGCGATCAAGTTCACGCCTGCGGGCGGCCGTGTGGTCGTCGCGCTGGTGCGCGACGGCGACGTCATGGACCTGTCGGTTTCCGACACGGGCATCGGGATCTGCGCCAGCGACCTGCCGCGCCTCGGCGATCCGTTCTTCCAGGCGAAGGCCTCCTATGACCGCAGCTATGAGGGCACCGGCCTCGGTCTGTCCGTCGTGCGCGGCCTCGTCGGCCTGCATGGCGGGCGCCTGACCGTCGAGAGCGCGCCCGGCATCGGCACGCGCGTCTCCGTCCGGCTGCCGATCAAGGGCAAGGAGCCCGCGGCCCAGCCCGCCACGATCGCGACCTTCGCGCGTGCCCCCCGTCGTGGGCTCGACACGAAAGAGCCGTTCCGTCTGACCGCCTGACCGAGAGCAGAGTATGTCCGCCACCATGGCCGCCCGTGCCCGTCCAGCCCCGTCCATTTCCGCCCCGGCCGTTCGCCGGCCGGCGAATGCGAAGGCTCGCGCCCGCAGCTCCTGGGTCGCGCGTCTCGGCCATGACGCGCTGCGCAGGCCGGGCCGGGCCTTGGTGCTCGTAGCCTTCGCCGCCGTCGCCGGCATGATCCTCGTCAACGCGCTGATGCTTCAGAGGGCCCGGCATCCCGCGCCCATGCTTGCCGCGCCGAGCCAGGGGATGGCGACGCGCCCGGCGGAGCGCCGCGCCGAGCCGGCTCCGGCCGCCGCCGAGGCGCCGGCTTCGCAACAGGTCGCGCCGCCCGCGGCGCTGCCGCCGGCCCGTCCGGCCGGGCTCGATCGCGAGATGCCCGTGAGGCCGCCCGCCACCGTGCCGGCCGCGCCGCGCCAGGCGCCTGCGCCGACGCCGGCTGCCGCACGCCCCGCGGCGCCCGCCCGCGACCCGATCGCGGACCTGATCAACGGCGGCGATCTGCGCCCGCCCGCCGATATCCGCGGCACCGCGACGCGCTCGGCGGCTGCGCCCCGCCGCGGCGCCGAGAACTGATCCCGCGCCCGCGATGGCGCGGCTGACCAGCGACTTCTGGGTCTCGGCTTTCCTGAGGCAGGCCGCCCTCGACGGGCTCGTCGCCGTGCTGCGGCGGCGCGGGGCCGCCGAGGCCGGCGCGATCTTCGTCAAGCTCGACCGTCTCGACGGCACGGCGGCGTTGTACGGCCCCGCACCGCAGGCGCTCGCACAGGACGACGGCATGCGCCGCTTCCAGCTCCTGCTCGATTCGGATCCGCTGGCGGTGGAGGATCGCGTCGCGCGCGAGCTGCGCTTCGACGGTGACCTCTGGCTGGTGGAGATCGAGAACCGGGCGGGCGATCCGAGGATCGCGCTCGCCGAGGACTGAGGCGGGAGCCCGCTCAGCCCTGCTCGCGTCGCTGGCCCAGCCGGTTGACGATTTCGGCCAGCGTCGGTTGCTGCGGCGCGGGCCGTGCCGGGGTTCCGCCTGGCGCCATGGCCGGCTGGTGGCGCCCCCGGCGGGCGGCCGGCAGCGGCGTCCCGGCGATGGCCATCGCCAGGCGCAGCGCGACGGCCGGCCGCACGGCGCGCATCAGCGCGACCAGCGAGAAGATGCCTGCGACGGAGTGGGCGGTCTCGTCGCCGAGCCGGATCAGAAACCGCGTCGCCTCCTCGACCGACGTCCCGGCCGCCATCAGCGCCATAGCCGCCGCGACGCGCGAGGTGTCGCGCGCCATCGCGCCTGCGAGAGCCGGTCCGCCGCCGAGATGATGCGCGATGGCGCCGAAGGCCCCGTCGGGGTCGTCGCCGGCCATGGTGAGCCAGCCCGAAAACGTCTCGCCGGACAGGGCAGGCCGCCGCTCGGGCGGCAACGGCGCTTCCGCCGTGGCGAGCGCGTCGAGAATGGCGACGCGTCGCTCGGCGCCGGCCAGGAGAAACAGCGGTGCCAGCGCCGCGTTCGGCAGCTCGGTCCGCGCGAGCACGGCGCCGGCCAGCTCGGCGTCCTCCCGGGCCCGGGCGACGAGCTGCTCGAGGACCTGGCCGGTAAAGACCGCGGCCGGATTGCCGGCGATGGCGAGGTCGATCGCGCGATCCCGCCGCGCGATCAGCAGGGCTACGGCGGTTGCGTCGAGATCGGCGCGCGCGGCGAGCGCCAGCGCAGCCTTGGCCGAGCCCCGTTCCGCGATCGTCTCGATCTCCTGCGCCGGCAGCGGCAGCCCGTGCTCCAGCAATGTGACGAAGACGTCCCCGCCACGGGCCCGCAAGGCCTGGAGCGCGGCGGGCGGGGCATGACGCCAGCCGGCGAGCTTGCGCGCCAGGATCAGGGCGGTGGCCTCGTCGATACCGGGGATCAGCGCTGCCGCCATGTCGCCGAAGGCGGCGAGATCGTCCGGCGAGGGACGCGGCGCGGACATCAGCAGGTCGGCCTTCACACGCAGGGAGACCTGGCTGAGATCGAGGCCGCCATCGCGTGCCAGACGGGCGAGATGGGCGAGCTCGGCGGAGATGCGCGACGTCATGGACGGGGTTTCTTGGGCTGTTTCTGCACGAAACGCAAAGTAATCCCCGAGGCTTTAATAGGCCGTTAACCATGTCCGGGCCTGATGCGAGTGAAGAGCCTGAGACGACGGTGCCGGGCCCGCGCACCCCTCCTGGCTTTCGCGACCGCAACAGGTGCTGGACAAGGAGGTGCATCATGGCCGACGTCATCCCCCTCGCGCCTTTGCGGCGTCCCCGGAAGAGCCCGGGCGAAGGGCTCGCGGGCGCGAGCGCCGAAATCCTCTTCTTCACCGGCGTCCGCTACGAGCGGCCGAGCGAGGAGCCCCCCGCCCGGCGCCCCGTCAAGGCGCGTCGCGTCGTGTCGAAGCCCGGCTGCGCCAAGCGCCGCCGGCGCGAGGCGTGATCGAGACCGGCCGATACCGGCCGGGCAGGGGACATGCGGGGGCCGCCCTGCTGGGCCTCCTGCTCGGTGCCTGCACGCAGGGCGATCTCGGTCGTCCGCGCCAGACCGTCTGGAGCCAGATCATCGCGCCGCAGGTGGGTTTCGCCGCCGCGACGGCGCGCGGGGAGGCCGCCTCCTATTTCCGGATCACCGACGACGAGGAGCAACTGCGCGACCGCGCCTGGCGCTTCGTCTCGCCGGCCTATCCGCGCACCTTTTTCGACAGCGAACTCGCGGAACTCGTGCATTCGCGCATCCTGCCGGTCGCGGCGCAGTCCGTCGCCGTCTCCGACTATTTCGCCGGCCTGACCGGGAGCTCCTTCGCTTCGCAGTCCTCGCGCTACAACAGGCTGTCCGAGGACGCCAACGCCGACAGGCTGCTGATCGGCCCCTTCCGCGCCAATGCGATGCGGGTCGTGGCCATGGATCGCGTCCGCATGCGCGCGGCGGAAGGCTCGCCGCTGGTGCCGGAGGCCAAGCAGGAGCCCGCCTTCGCGCGCGTCGTCGAGAACGAGGGGCTGATCCTCTGGGTCTGCGAGCGCGTCCACTTCCGGATCGAGAGCTACCGTTACGCTCTCGCCAATCTCGTGGTCGAGATGCCTTCGCGGGAAGCGGTGCGGGCTGAGCGCGCCATCATGGCGCTGGAGGCCGAGGCCGGCCCGCTCTGCAAGCTGCCTCTGGTCGGCGCCTTCGGCGGCGACAAGCCGGCCGAGCGCCGCCCGGTCGTCTACAAGGGCTGAGCGCTCACTCGGCCATGCCGCAGACGACGCCGCTGGCGAGAGCCTCGGCGTCCTCGCGATCGGACGGACGCTTGGCGAGGACGCGCACGACGAGCAGTCCGTCGGGCGTGTCCGAGACCACCCTCAGTTCACGGGCGGCCTCGCCGTCCTCATCGGACGCGGCGCGTTCGTCGCGCTGCTCCTCCGTCATCACCACGAACTCGACGGCGCCGCGAATCGCCGCGCGGTCCGTGATCGCGTAGATCACGCCGCCCCCCTGCCGATGCAGCGTCAAGCCGAGCGGCAGCGTGCCGGTGCGGGCCAGGATTCGCATCGGCCCGGCCGAAAGATCGTAGCTGCAGACCGCCGTCACCACGAAGGGATCGCTTTCGCGCGGAACGGGAAGGCGTGCGCCGTCGCGCGGCCGGGAGATCAGCTCGGCGCGGCCCTGCATGCCGAGCCTGCGATAGACGGTCGCTGCATCCCGCTCGGCGAGGAGTGGGATCAGCAGAACCGCCACGATGTGGACGATACCCGCCAGAACCAGCCCGGCCAGCGTCGCCAGCAGCAGGCGCTTGCCGGAGCCTCCCGCGCGCGCCAGCAGGCCGGGGCGGACAGGGGCGGCGATGGGAAGCCCTCGATCCACGGCGTTCATCGGCAGTCGATCCGCTCGATGCGCGGCAGGTTCGCCGGTCGCGTCTCGGCGGCCTGGGTCGAGATCGGCGTGTCGTAGAGCCGCAGGCGGAACTGGAAGCGCCCATTGGCAGGCAGGGGAAGCCAATTGCCCTCCTGGGGTGCCGCGGCGGCGCCGATCAGCATCCCGCCGCCCTCGTCGCGGACGATCTCGGCATCGCTGAAGCCGGCTCGGTCGAGCGGGAGCTCGAAGGCCCGTCCGTTCCTGTCCGTCACGCCGAGCGTCCAGCCGCGCGCGGTCGGCGTCGTGCCCGAGAGGCGATAGCGGCAGGCGCCGTCCAGCGGGGCGCCGGCGTCGTCCTGCTCGGCGATCAGCTCGAGGCCCTCGCCGGCTCCGAGAGGCAGATGCACGCCGCGCGCGAGATAGGCGCGCATATAGGGGTCGATGTCGCGCCCGCCGCTGCGCGGCCAGACCTCCCAGGGGCCGATCTTGGCCATGCCGAGCAGCGGCCGGCTCTTCACGGCGAGATGCGCCGAGCCGAGGCCCAGGCCGGCGCCCAGCAGCAGCACATAGGCGAGAAAGAGAACGCGCAAAGCCTTCGCTTCTCCGGCAGGCTCGATCCATCGGGGGCGGGAGTTGAGCCGGCGGGCCGGGCCTCGTCAACCGAGGCGGCCGGCCCGTCAGCGCAGCCGCGTCGCGCTCTCGCCGGAAACCGCGCGGATACCGGCCTCCGCCGGCCGGCGGGCCGCTGGCGGCTCGATCGTCCTGAACAGGCTGCCGACGGCGGTCAGGACCTCGAAGGAGCGGCGCGGCATATGGCCCGCATTCGGGCCGGCCGGCGCCGGGCCGGATGCCGCGGGCGGGTTCGCCCGCGCCACCGTCACGGCCTTCGGATCCGGCGGCGCCACGCCCGGGATCGGCTTCAGCTCGAGCCCCTGATGCGCGAACTGCATGATCTCCTTCCAGGCCATGGCCGGCAGGGAGCCGCCGGTCATGTTGGCGGTCTCCGAGGAATCGTCGTTGCCGAACCAGACCGCGCCGACGAGGTTGCCGGAGAAGCCGACATACCAGGCGTCCTTGTAGCCGTTCGTCGTGCCGGTCTTTCCGGCAGTGACGACGCCGTCGAGCGCGGCGCGCCGGCCGGTGCCTTCGGTCGGGACCTTCGACAGCATGACGTTCATGTCCTGCGCGACCTGCGTGCTCAGCACCTGCTGGGGCTGGGGCTCGTCGCGGTCGTGCCGGTAGATCAGCTCGCCCTGCGAATTCTGGATCTCGATCGCGGCATAGGGCCGGGCGCGCCGCCCGCCATTGGCGAAGACGGAGTAGCCGGCCGCCATGTCGATCACCGTCACCTCCGCCGCGCCGATCGGCAGGGAGACCGTGTCCGTCAGCGGCGAGGTCAGGCCCATCGCCCGGCCGGTCTCGACGATCTTCATCCGGCCGATCCGGGCGGCGCGCGCGACATGCGTCTCGCCGGTCGCCTGGCCGATGGCGATCGACATCTGCACCGGGATCGTGTTGATCGACTTCGCCAGCGCCACCGTCAGCGGCATCGAGCCCGCATAGGAACGGCCGTAATTGTTCGGGCACCAGTTGCCGATGCAGACCGGCCGGTCGGTCACCACCGTGTTCGGGCGGTAGAGCCCCGCCGACAGCGCCGCCGCATAGACGAAGGGTTTGAAGGACGAGCCCGGCTGCCGCAGGCTCGCCGTCGCGCGGTTGAACTGGCTCACCCCGTAGTCGCGCCCCCCGACGATGGCACGCACGGCGCCGTCGGGGTCCATCACGACGGTCGCCGCCTGCCGCACGCGATAGCCCGGGCCGTGCTGGCGCAGGATCGACTCGATCGCCTCGTCGGCGCGGTGCTGGATGGCCGAGTCGTGCGGCGTCTTGACCGTCAGCACCCGGTCCGGCCCGATCTTGCCCTCGTCGGCGAGCTTGCGGACCTCGTCGAAGGCCCAGTCGAGATAATAGTCCGGGCTCGCGTCGCGGCGCCGGTCGACCGGGGTCGCGGGGTTGCGCTTGGCGCTGTCGACCTGGCCCGCGGTCATGAAGCCGGCGTCCACCATCGCGTTCAGCACGTCGTTGGCGCGGGCGCGGGCCGCCGGCAGGTTGAGATGCGGCGCGAACTTCGTCGGCGCCTTGAACAGCCCCGCCAGCATGGCCGCCTCCGCGAGCGAGATGTCGCGCACCGACTTGCCGAAATAATAGTCGGCGGCGGCGGCGACGCCGAAGGTGCCGCCACCCATATAGGCGCGGTCGAGATAGAGCTTCAGGATCTCGTTTTTCGTCAGCCGCTGCTCGAGCCAGAGCGCGAGGAAGGCCTCCTTGACCTTGCGGTCGAGCGAGCGCTCGTTGCTCAGGAACAGGTTCTTGGCGAGCTGCTGGGTCAGCGAGGAGCCGCCCTGCACCACGCCGGAGGCGCGGGCATTGACCGCGACCGCGCGGAAGGTGCCGATCACGTCGATGCCGAAATGGTCGTAGAAGCGCCGGTCCTCGGTCGCCAGCACCGCCTTGAGCAGATGGTCCGGCATCTCCTCGAGCTTCAGCGAATCGTCGTGCCGCGCCCCGCGATGGCCGAGCTCCGCGCCGTAGCGGTCGAGAAAGGTCACGGCGAAGACCTGGTTCCTGAGAGCCTCCTCGCGCCCCTCGCGGAACGAGGGGATGGCCAGCATCAGCAGCACCAGCGCTCCGGCGATACCGATGTTCAGGCCCTCGCTGGCGAATTCGGCCGCGACGCGGCGCGCGCCCGTTACGGTGAGCCGGTCGGTGGCGCTGCGCAGCCGCTCATAGGCGTCGCCGGCTCGCCGTCCGGCGTTCCACAGGCCGGCATCGAGCCAGGAATCGACGGCGAGCGCGAAGCGCTTCAGCCGTGTCCTCCAGCCTGCCTTCCTGAATTCCATCGCCGTCCTGGCTTTCCCGCTCGCGACCGATGTCCTGCCCGCCACAGCCGGGCCGGCGACGGAGTGCCGCCGAGCCTTGCATCAGATGGCGACGCGCGAGCGCCACATCAACGGCGAGGCGACAACCATGCAACACGCAGCAGGTTCCGCGCCAGTCCGCGCTGTGCCGTTCCGGGACGGCGTCCCCCGATTCGAGGCTTCCGTCGCGGCGGGCGGCGACGCATAAGGGCATGATGACATCGCAGCCGCAGCCCACCGTGCCGTTCTGGCGCACCACCTCGCTCGAGGACATGACGCGCGACCAGTGGGAATCGCTGTGCGACGGCTGCGGGCGCTGCTGCCTCGTCAAGCTCGAGGACGAGGACACCGGCCGCATCCTCGCGACCGATATCGGCTGCCGCCTCTTCGACGCCGGGACCTGCCGCTGTTCGGATTACGCCGATCGCTCCGTCCGGGTCCCCGATTGCGTCACGCTGACGCCCCACGACGTGCGCACGCTGCCCTGGCTGCCGCCGACCTGCGCCTATCGCCTGGTCGCCGAGGGGCGCGACCTGCCCTGGTGGCACCCGCTGGTTTCTGGCGATCCTGAAACCGTGATTGCGGCCGGGGTGTCGGTGCGGGGGCGGGTGTTCGCCAACGAGGACGAGATAAGCGACGAAGAGGTCGTCGAGCGCATCGTCGCCTGGCCGCTGCGCTGGCCGAAGGCGGCGAAGACGAACGCTCCGGCCTTGTCGCCCGGCCAGCGCGGAACGGCGGCCCGCTCGGAGCCGCGCGACGATCCGGCATGAGCGTGTCCGGCATCGGCGTGTGACGTCTGGCGCCTTCGCGGAAGGTCGGTTTCAGGAGGCTGCGCGGCGTCCCGCGGCGCTCGCCGACGGTTCCGGAAATGAGCCTTTCGACGGTTGGCTCATTGATTGTTGTCCTGCTTTTGGGGCATGACCGCGCGGTCCCCGCCGCCGGTGCGCGTGAGCGCGTCCGACGGCTCATCAGGAAACTTTTGGACCGGGCTCGCGTTGTCGCGACCGGCTGAATGAGAAGGCAGTATGTGATGGCTGGCGGGAAATGGGTCTACACCTTCGGCGACGGCAAGGCCGAGGGTGAGGCGGGCATGAAGAACCTCCTCGGCGGCAAGGGCGCCAACCTCGCCGAGATGAGCAATCTGGGTCTCCCGGTTCCGCCCGGCTTCACCATCACCACCGAGGTCTGCACGTACTACTACGACAACGGCAAGACCTATCCCGCCGAACTGGAGGCGCAGGCGAAGGCGGCGCTGGCCGAGATGGGCCGCCTGACGGGCAAGACCTTCGGCGATCCCGCCAACCCGCTGCTCGTCTCGGTGCGCTCCGGCGCCCGCGCCTCGATGCCCGGCATGATGGACACCGTCCTGAACCTCGGCCTCAACGACGTCACGGTCGAGGCGGTCGCGAAGGCCTCGGGCGACGCGCGTTTCGCCTGGGACAGCTACCGCCGCTTCATCACCATGTATTCCAACGTGGTGCTCGACCTCGACCACGGCCATTTCGAGGAGGCGCTGGAGGACTACAAGGAGCGCAAGGGCCTGCATCTCGACACCGACCTCTCGGCCGATGACTGGAAGGTTCTGGTCGGCAAGTACAAGGAGCTGGTGCGCAAGCATCTCGGTTCCGACTTCCCGCAGGATCCGCAGGCGCAGCTCTGGGGCGCGGTCGGCGCCGTGTTCTCCTCCTGGATGAACGCCCGCGCGATCAAGTATCGCGAGCTCAACGGCATCCCGGCCTCCTGGGGCACGGCGGTCAACGTCCAGTCGATGGTCTTCGGCAACATGGGCGAGACCTCCGCGACCGGCGTCGCCTTCACCCGCAATCCCTCGACCGGCGAGAACGCGCTCTATGGCGAGTTCCTGATCAACGCCCAGGGCGAGGACGTGGTCGCCGGCATCCGCACGCCGCAGGACATCACCGAGAAGGCCAAGATAGAGGCCGGCTCCGACAAGCCTTCGATGGAGAAGGCGATGCCGGAGGCCTATGCCGAGCTGGTGCGCATCTACCACATCCTGGAGAAGCACTATCGCGACATGCAGGACATGGAGTTCACCATCCAGGAGGGCAAGCTCTGGATGCTGCAGACCCGGTCCGGCAAGCGCACCGCCAAGGCGGCGCTGAAGATCGCGGTCGATCTCGCCAGCGAGGGGCTGATCAGCCAGGAGGAGGCGGTCAAGCGCGTCGAGCCGGGCGCCCTCGACCAGCTCCTGCACCCGACCATCGATCCCAAGGCCGAGCGCCGCATCCTGACGACCGGCCTGCCGGCCTCGCCCGGCGCCGCCGCCGGCGAGATCGTGTTCAATTCGGACGATGCCGAGGCCGCTAGGAAGGCCGGCCGCAAGGTCATCCTCGTGCGCGTCGAGACGAGCCCTGAGGACATCCACGGCATGCACGCCGCCGAGGGCATCCTGACCACGCGCGGCGGAATGACCTCGCATGCCGCCGTGGTGGCGCGCGGCATGGGCAAGCCCTGCGTCTCCGGCGCCGGCCAGATCCGCGTCGACTACGCCAAGGGCACGCTGAGCGTCGGCGGCACCACGCTGAAGGCCGGCGATTTCATCACCATCGACGGTGGCGTCGGCCAGGTGATGCTCGGCGAGATCAAGATGCAGAAGCCCGAGCTTTCGGGCGATTTCAGCACGCTGATGGGCTGGGCCGACAAGGTGCGGCGCCTCAAGGTGCGCGCCAACGCCGAGACGCCCGACGATGCCCGCACCGCGCGCGAGTTCGGCGCCGAGGGCATCGGGCTGTGCCGCACCGAGCACATGTTCTTCGAGGAAGGCCGCATCCAGCCGATGCGCGAGATGATCCTCGCCCAGGACGACAAGGGCCGGCGCGCCGCGCTCGCCAAGCTGCTGCCGATGCAGCGCCAGGACTTCGTCCAGCTCTTCACCATCATGCACGGGCTGCCGGTGACGATCCGCCTGCTCGATCCGCCGCTGCACGAGTTCCTGCCGCATGGCGAGGCCGAGATCGCCGCCGTGGCCTCGGCGCTCGGCGTGACGCCCGATGCGCTCAAGCAGCGCGCCAACGAGCTGCACGAGTTCAACCCGATGCTCGGCTTCCGGGGCTGCCGGCTCGCCGTCGCCTATCCCGAGATCGCCGAGATGCAGGCGCGCGCCATCTTCGAGGCGGCCGTGATCGCGGCGAAGGAAACCGGCAAGCCGGTGATCCCGGAGGTCATGGTGCCGCTCGTCATGGGCGTGGCCGAGCTCGACCTGGTCAAGGCGCGCATCGACGCCATGGCCAAGGAGGTCATCGCCGAGAGCAAGGTCGATCTGACCTATCAGGTCGGCACGATGATCGAGCTGCCGCGCGCCGCGCTGCGCGCCGCGGAAATCGCGAAGAGCGCGGAGTTCTTCTCCTTCGGCACCAACGACCTGACGCAGACCACGCTCGGCATCAGCCGCGACGATGCCGGCTCCTTCCTCGGCGCCTACACCGCCAAGGGGCTGCTCGCCGCCGATCCCTTCGTCACCATCGATCAGGAGGGCGTCGGCGAGCTGGTGAGGCTCGCCGCCCAGCGCGGCCGCAAGGCGCGCCCCGGCATCAAGCTCGGCATCTGCGGCGAGCATGGCGGCGATCCGGCCTCGATCGGCTTCTGCGAGAGCGTCGGGCTCGACTACGTCTCCTGCTCGCCCTTCCGGGTGCCGATCGCGCGTCTGGCGTCGGCGCAGGCCGCGCTGGGCGCCGTCAGCGCGAAGGAAGGCTGACCGGGCAAGGTGGCGGCGGGGCCGGCCGGTGGCGGCCCCGCATGCTCGCTTCTACGGGCGTCAGCTCTGCCCGGCCAGCACCGAGAAGATCGAAAACAGCTCCAGGCTGACCGCCGGTGCGATCATCGTCACCAGCAGGATATGGACACGTCGCTGCCAGGCTGGTGAAAAGGGGTGCGGTGCGCTCGCGAGCCCGTCCTCGATGCTCCGGGAGAACCAGCTCAGGAGCTTCAGGCCGGCCGCGGCGCTCCGGCCCGGCGAGCCCGCTGCCGCGGCGGCCAGGAAGGGCCCCAGTCCGATCAGAAATTCACGAAGTGCCGACACGATCATTGGCTGTCCTTTCGCCCGGACCTGTCAGAGGCCCTTTCACGATCTGGCGATCGTTCGTGCTACCTTCAAGTGACCGGGGGCGTTCCCATGAGTAGTCGCGTCACCACCGTCGGTTTCGACGCCGACGACACGCTCTGGCAGAACGAGCAGTTCTTCCGGCTGACGGAGGAGCGTTTCGTTGCGCTGCTCGGCGAGCATGGCGAGGCGGCCGAGATCTCCGGCCGCCTGCTCGAGGCGGAGCGGCGCAACCTCGCCTTCTACGGCTTCGGCATCAAGGGCTTCGTGCTCTCGATGATCGAGACGGCGATCGAGGTGACGGACGGCAGGGTCGACCCGCGCGTGATCGGCGAGCTGCTCGCCGCAGGCCGCGAGATGGCGGCGCACCCGGTCGAGCTGCTGCCTCACGCCCGCGAGGCGCTCGAGGCGCTGGCAGGGCGTTATCGGCTGGTGCTGGTGACGAAGGGCGATCTGTTCGATCAGGAGCGCAAGCTCGCGCAGTCCGGCGTCGGCGATGCCTTCCACGCCGTCGAGATCGTCAGCGACAAGAACGAGGCCACCTATCGCCGGGTCTTCGCGCGCCATGGCGACGGCCCCGAGCGGGCGATGATGGTGGGAAATTCGCTGAAATCCGACGTGATTCCCGCGCTCCAGGCCGGTTCCTGGGCCGTCCATGTCCCTCACGAGCTGACCTGGGCGCTGGAGCATGCCGAGGAGCCGCGGGAGCTGGAACGCTATCGCAGGCTCCCGAGCCTCGCCGGACTGGACGATCTGCTGCGCGAACTCGGCTGAGCTTGCGGCTCAGTTCGTGACGACCCGCAACCGCCGGCGGCGCTGCGCCGGGCCGGGCGCCAGCAGGGCCGGCACGTCCGAGGCGGGGCAGGGCTCGCTGAAGAGGAAGCCCTGCACCTCGGTGCAGTGCTCGGCGGTGAGGAACTCGAGCTGAGCCTCGGTCTCGACGCCTTCGGCCGTGGTCGCGATCCCGAGTGTCTCGCACAGCCCCGTGACGGCCCGGATGATCGCGCGGCTCTCTTCCTCTTCGCCCAGGCTGCGGACGAAGGAGGCGTCGATCTTGATCTTGTCGAAGGGGAAGCTGCGCAGGTAGCCGAGCGAGGAGCAGCCGGTTCCGAAATCGTCCATGGTGATCTTCACGCCCATCGATTTCAGCTTGAACAACGTCGCGCTCGCCGCCTCGATATTGGCGAGGAGTGCGTTCTCCGTGATCTCGATGTCGAGCCGCGACGGGGCGAGCCCCGAACTCTGCAGCGCCTGCGTGACGGCGTCGGACAGCCCGCGATGGGCGAGTTGCACCGGCGAGACATTGACCGCGACCTTGATCCGGTCCGGCCATTTCGTGGCGTCGGCGCAGGCCTGCTTCAGGACCCACTCGCCCAGCGGCACGATCTGGCCCGTCTCTTCGGCGAGCGGGATGAACTCCGCCGGCTGGAGCATGCCGCGCGTCGGATGGTTCCAGCGCAGCAGCGCCTCGAAGCCGGAGAACTCGCGGCTCTCGGCCTTCACCAGCGGCTGGTAGTGGAGTTCGAACTCGTTTTCGGCCAGCGCGCGCCGCAGCGACATCTCCATCATCCGCCGCTGCTGCATGCGCGCATCCATGGCGGGCTCGAAGAAGAAGAACCGCCCGCGTCCCTCTTCCTTGGCGCGGTAGAGCGCGATGTCGGCGCTCTTCAGCACGCGGTCGGGGTCGTCGGTCCGGCCGATCACCGCGATGCCGACGCTGGCGCCGATGACGAGCTGGTGGCCGAGCAGTTCGTAGGGCTGGCTCAGCGCGTCGATCAGCCGCTCGGCCAGTGCCGAGGCGCCGACCGGCTGCGGCACGCCCGTCTGGGCGATCGCGAATTCGTCGCCGCCGAGCCTGGCCACGGTGTCGCCCTCGCGCGTGGCGGCCTGGATTCGTTGTGCCACCGTGCAGAGAAGGGCGTCGCCGACGGGATGGCCGAGGGTGTCGTTGATCTCCTTGAAGCGGTCGAGGTCGATGCAGAGCACCGCTTCCGGTTGGCCGCGCCCGGCGCGAGCGACGGCCTGTTCCAGCCGTTCGCGGAAAAGCAGGCGGTTCGGCAGCCCGGTCAAGGCGTCGTGATGGGCCATGTGGGCGATGCGTGCCTGAGCCTGCCGGCGCGCATCGACATCCTCGAAGACGCCGACCCATTCGGTCACGGCGCCGGACTCGTCCAGGATCGGGGCGCCGCGCGCCCGCACCCAGCGCCATCGGCCGGTGCCGGTGGCGACGCGGAACTCGGCGTCGAGCGGCGCCAGGGCGGGGCGCACCTCGTCGATCGCGGCGGTGACGAGCGGGCGGTCCGCCGGATGGATGCTGTTCATCCAGCCACGGCCGAACGCCGCCGCCTCGGGCTGGCCCGTCAGCTCGGCCCAGCCGCCGGCGGAGACCATGGCGCCCGACGGATCCCAACGCCAGAACACGAGCGCTCCGAACTCGGCGAGCGTGCGGTAGCGGCGTTCGCTCGTCGCCAGCACACCGGCCATCTGCCGCTCGGCTTCGGCGCGCGCGCGCAGAGCCGTCTCGGCGGCTTCGATGCTCTGCCGCAGCGCCTCGAACTCGGCGATGGGCGAAGGTGGGATCGTTTCCTCGGTACGGGGCTTGGCGCCTTGCGCCACCGCGCCGGCGCGGCGGGCCAGTGCCTGGACCGGCCTCAGCACCAGCCGGGAAATCCAGGCGATGGCGGCCAGCGCGAGCAATATGGCGACGCCGCCGCCGAGCGCGAGTTCGATCAGGGGCTCCTGCCAGCGCGCGTCGAAGGCCACGCTCGGCTCGCCGACGACGACGACCCAGCCGGGCGTGCCGTGCAACTCCTGGAAGGCCAGGACGATCGGCGTTCCTTCCTTGCTCTCCGCCCGGAACGTGCCGGCATCGGCGCCCACGGCCTTGAGCCGCGCCCAGTCCGGAACCGGCTGGCCGATATGGCGTTCGGGGTCGAGCGAGCGCGCGACGAGATGGCCTGTGCCATCGGTGACGGCGACGAGGATTCCCGACAGGCCGCTCTCGCGCTGCTGCAGGGACCGCACGAGCTTCTCGGGCGCGATCGTCAGGGTCGCGACACGGGTCGAGCCGTCCGCGCGAGCCTGGGGCACGGCGATGGCGATCTGAGGCCTCCCCTCCGGCTGCGCGGTGAACAGGTTCGAGACGACCGGCTGACGGGTGGCGGCGGCGCGGTCGGCGAGCTCGTCGCCTTCGTGCCCCTCGCCGTCCTCGCGCCCGACGCGATCCTGGATGACGATCCGCCCTTCGAGAGGCACGCTCGTGCTGTTCAGCCGGCTTCGGCTCAGGCCTTCGGCCATGCTCGTTCGCGAGCCGCCGGCACCCGGAGCGACATTGGCCAGCACGCCCAGCATCGCCGTGGTGTGCTCGAGCTCGCCCTCGACGGCGCGCGCCAGCGTCCGGGCCGTATCCTGCAACCGGGTCGTCGAGGCTTCGCGGAACGCCACGCCCGCCCGCCAGACGGCGAGGCCGGCGGCCGCCATCGTCGGGATGAGGGCGACGAGGATCAGGGCGGCGAGATAGCTGCGCAGCGGCCTTCGCCCGCCCAAAGGGTGAATAGACTGCTGGGACAAGGCCGTTTCCTCCGCTGGCCGATCGTGCAATCTGTGCGGGAAGTCGTGTACAAATCGCCAAGTCGGCTCGGCGGTTTTTCGCCGCCCCCGGGCTGCACGAAAGGCGCGCGCCGGCGGCGCGGGCTGCCGCTTTGCCCTGCGCGGCCGTGTCCTATCGGCAGCGGCTGGACCGGCTGCGCATTTTCTGATAGGGGTGACCCCGTAAGACGAGATGCGGCCGGGTTCTGGCCACTCATCCGTTCGGCCGGGTTCCGGTCGGCGGGCACGAATCAGATCCACCACACATCGCTACAAGACCGGAGCGAGGCGTCCGCGCGTCGAGTTCCGGGACTCATCGAACACGCGGATCTGAAACGTAAGGAACTCGCCTGTGAACAAGGGCACCGTGAAGTGGTTCAACGCCACCAAGGGCTATGGCTTCATCACCCCCGAGGCCGGCGGCCCGGATGTCTTCGTCCATATCAGCGCTGTCGAGCGCGCCGGCCTGCGCGAGCTGCGTGACGGCCAGCCCGTCTCCTACGAGCTGATCGCCGATCGCAAGACCGGCAAGACCTCGGCCGGCAACCTCGCCGTCGCCTGAGACGTCCAGACCGTGGCCTGGTGACCAGGCTCTCGTCTGACTCTGCGGAACCGGGCCGGCCTCAGGCCCGCCCGGTCCACGACAAGCCTGCCGGCGCTGTGGCCTAGCGGTTCGCCGGCGGGACCGATTATCTGATTTCAAGGCCGGATGCGGGCCTTGCGGCGCAGCCGAATTCCACATGCGCCCCCTGCATCGCGGCGACCGGAAAGACTTTTCTTGACCAACTTCACCGCTCTCGGACTCGCCGAGCCGCTCCTCAAGGCGCTCGCGTCCGAAGGTTATGAGACTCCCACGCCGATCCAGGCGCAGGCCATCCCCTCCATCCTCAAGGGCCGCGACCTTCTCGGCGCCGCCCAGACCGGAACCGGCAAGACGGCGGCTTTCTCGCTGCCGATGCTCGACAAGCTGATCGCGACGCCGCGCCGGCTTCAGCCGCGCTCGGTGCGCGCGCTCGTCCTCTCGCCGACCCGTGAGCTCGCGGCGCAGATCGAGGCCTCGATCCGCACCTACGCCCAGTTCACCACCATCCGCTCGACCGTGATCTTCGGTGGCGTGCCCGTCGGCAAGCAGATCCGCGCGCTCGGCGAGCGCGTCGACATCCTCGTCGCGACGCCCGGCCGCCTGCTCGACCTCGTCGACCAGCGCGCCGTCTCGTTGCGCGAGATTGAGTTCCTGGTGCTCGACGAAGCCGACCAGATGCTCGACCTCGGCTTCATCCACGCGCTGCGCCGCATCTCGACGCTGATCCCGAAGGAGCGGCAGACGCTGCTGTTCTCCGCGACGATGCCGAAGCCGATCCGCGAGATCGCCTCGGCCTATCTGACCGATCCCGTCGAGGTCGCGGTCGCGCCTGTCGCCACCACGGCCGAGAAGATCGACCAGCGCGTCATCTTCACCGAGCCCGGCGACAAGCCGGCTCTGCTGGCGAAGACGCTGAGCGTGCCGGAGCTCGAGCGCGCGATCGTCTTCACCCGCACCAAGCACGGCGCCGACAAGGTCGTCCGCCAGCTCGGCCAGTCGGGCATCGAGGCGGCCGCGATCCACGGCAACAAGAGCCAGGGCCAGCGCGAGCGGGCGCTGGGCGCCTTCCGTGACGGCTCCCTGCGCATCCTCGTCGCGACCGACATCGCCGCCCGCGGCATCGATGTCGACGGCGTCAGCCATGTCGTGAACTTCGACCTGCCGAACGTGCCGGAGACCTATGTCCACCGCATCGGCCGCACGGCGCGCGCCGGGGCCTCGGGCCTCGCCATCGCCTTCTGCACGCCGGAGGAGCGGGGCGATCTCGCCGCCATCGAGAAGCTGACCAAGGTCGCGATCACGCCGGTCGGCGCCGTGCCTTACTGGGACGGGCGCACGCCGAAGAAGCCGCCGCAGAATCAGGGTCGCGGCGGTCGCGGCCAGTCCGGCGGACATCACCAGGGCGGCAACGGCCAGCGCAACGGCCGGCCGGCCCAGAACGGCCAGGGCAAGCCCGGCGGCCAGCGCCCGCAGCAGGCCCGCCAGGATCAGCCCCGGTCCGAGCAGCCCCGCCAGGAGCGGCCGCAGCGCAGCGAGCCGCACGGCCAGCGAAAAGACGTCGGTTCCGCCAAGGAAGGACTTGGCGGCGTCGCGTTCTTGCAGCAAAGAACTCAGCAACCACGCACCAACGGCGCCCGGCGGCGCGCGAACTGACGCGGCTACGCCAGAACCGGGAGCGGCGGCGAAAGCGATCGCTGCTCCCAGCGCCCACGGGCTGACGAAGGACGACAGAATGGCGAAGGAAGAACTTCTCGAATTCGACGGCACGGTGGTCGAAGTGCTGCCGGACGGCAATTATCGGGTGAAGCTCGACAATGACCACGTGATTCTGGCCTATGCGGCCGGCAAGATGAAGAAGAACCGCATCCGCACCATCGCGGGCGACCGGGTGGTCGTGGAGATGTCCCCCTACGATCTCGATCGGGGCCGCATCAACTTCCGCCAGAAGACCGCGGGTCCCGCGCCCTCCGGCCCGCCGCGCCAGAACTTTCGCCGGCGCTGATCGCCGCGATGCGCTTCAAGCCGATCGAGCTCGCCTTCATCGCGTTGGGCGGTGCGCTCGGCCTGCTGACCGGGCTGGCCGTCAAGGCCGGCCTGCTGCCGCAAGGCGGAGCGGTGCCCCCGTTCCTGATCCTGCTGCTGGGCCTCGGTCTCGTCGAGATCGTCGCGGCCTATGCCACGGGGCGCCCGCCGGGCATGCTCGTGGCGATGCCCGCCCGCATGCTCGCCTTCGCGCTCGGCGTCGGCCTGCTCTTGCTGCTGGGCGGCCAGCTCTCCTGACGAGCGCCTTCGGGCATTCCCGAAAATCCGGCCAAAAAAAACCCGGCATCGCTGCCGGGCTTTGAAGGTGGTCTGTCCGTGGTGGTGAATTCAAGTGCTACATAAAAACTGCGTCTGACTTCGGTGATCTATCGGGCGGGCGCCCAGTAGCGCTGGCCCTCGCTGACGAGGACCTTGCGCTGGCGCGTCTCGTAGACCGGCGGCTGGAACTCGCGCACGACCTGCGTCGGGCGCACCATCACGCGGCGCTGGCGCGTCTCGTAGACGGCGGGGATCGTCTCGTAGGTGACTGAAGCCGGGCTGACCTCGACGGTGCGGGCCTGGAGCGCGTAGCGGGCCGGAACGTCGACCCAGCAGCCGGTGACGCGGCCATAGGCGTCGCGCGACACCTCCCAGCGGCGCCCGGCCGGCGCGACCAGGACCTGCTCGGTGACGGTGCCGTACTGCGCCGGGACGTGCCGGGCGAGACGCTGCTCGGGGCTGACCTGCACCTGCTCGCCGACATAGTCGTATTCGGCCGGGATGACGCGGTGGCGCACCTGCTCGGGCTGGACGACGAAGCGCTCGCTGACCGAGCCGTAGACCGGCGGCGTCTCGACGAGGTTGTAGCAGGCGGAGCCGCGGCAGCCGCCGGCCTGCGCACCCTGCGCGCCGAAGAGCGCGATGGCCGCGAATGCCGAAGCGGAAAGAACCTTGCCGAACATCGTCTGCCTGACCCGTTAGCCCGGCGCCGGAGCGCCGTTTGTTTCGGGGGCGAGGAAGCCCATTTACAATCATGAACGCAAGGTAAACGCGCAAACAAGGTAAAATTAACCAAGCCGGCGCGGGGCGGGGGATTCAGGGGTGTTGATGAAGGCTGAAAGGGAAAGCGAAAATTCGACGCTTCTGTAGCGCGAACTTTCAAATGGCAATGAACGAACAATCAAATGGCAACAGATCGCGTTTTCTGATGCCGCTCTCAGAGTATGGCTTCGCAGGCTGACCGGAACGCGTTCCGGATCCCGACGACGTTGGCTTGCTGCGTCGTGTCGAGGTTCTTGCCCACCCACCAGAACGCCATCGTTGCATCGTTGAAGTCGGTCGGCGGCGCGCCGTTGTTGGCGAGCCCCCGCAGCGGACCGGAACCGTTCGGGGCGACGGAGGCGTTGGCGCTCGTGCCAGTGGTGCCGCCGTGCCGGCGGAAGCGCTGGGCCGTGGCCTCCCGGCTGACGAAGAAGTCTCCGGTCCGGACAGTGTTATTGATGGCGGCGATGTTCTGCGCGTTGCAGCGGAAGCCGCTCTGTGTCGCGTTCTGGTAGATCACCAGCGTCGTGAAGCTGGTACCCGAGCCCATCGTGAAGAGCTGCTTGGCGCTCGTCGCCGGATGGTTCGTCACCTCGGCATGGATGAAGGCGTCGTTCTGCCCCCAGTTCGCGCCGAGAGCGTTGGGCACGGCCGTCGCGGCCTCGAAATAGCCGGACACGCCGTCGCCGGTGTAGAGCGACTTCGGCGTCTTGGTGATGCCGCCATGCACCGTGAAGTGATGCGCGTTCTGCCGAAGATTGCGCCCGGCGAGCGCCGTCGTCGGCGCCAGCACCAGCGGGATCACCGTGGCGATATCCCAGAGGCCGTTCTCCTTGTAGCCCTTGATGCGCGCATTCACCGCCGCCCGGTAGGACGGCGTCACGCCGCTGAGATCGAGCCCGTCGGTCGTGGCAGCATTGAAAAATGCGACGGTCTCGGTCTCCTCGGCGCCGAGCACGAGAATGCTGATGTTGAGATCGGACCACGCCTCGCGCGTCGTGCCGCGAATGAGCAGCGCATGGCTCGCCGCGGTCGAATAGCTCAGCGGCGCGATCAGCTTGAGCTGGTTGCCATCGATCCGGAACTTGCCCCCCGGATTGTTGACCAGCAGGAAGCGGTCGGCGCCGGACAGCGTCGCGATGACCGTGCCGGTCGCGGCCGTCGACTCCGGCACGCCGCCCCCTTCGAACCCGCTTGCATAGCCGATCGCAGTGCTCGGCGTCGCGGCCGGTGTCCAGGTCAACGTGTTCGAGGCGCCGTTCTTGAAGACCGAGCGCTGCGGGTTGAGCACGTCCATCGTCGCGTTCGTGAAGCTGACCGCCGTGTTGGTGACGGTCGATCCCGTCTCCCAATTGAAGAGGTCGGCGTCAGAGGCGTCGATGATGGTGCAGTCGACGAACGACATGGTCGCGCTGTTCTTGAAGATGCCATAATGGCACCGCCCGCCGTTCTCGCCGCGGAAGCTCGACTGGCGCTGCGGCTCCTTCGACCAGCAGCGCAGATGGGAGGACGAGTTCCACAGGCGGAACTGGCGCTTGCAGAACCCAGCATAGCAGTCCTCGTAGACGAGGCCTGTCGCCTTGTCATCGAAAGCGCCGTCGCCGCACCAGGTCGCCTCGCACCACTGGCGAAGCAGCGAGCCGACATGCACGCCGGAACTCTCGAAGCCGTCGCCCTGCGCGTACTGGTCGGGCGGGTAGACGGTGTACGCGCGCTTGGCGACGCAGTTCGTATAGAGCGTGTTGCTGGGCCCGGTCTGCCAGGTGGTGTCGCCGATCTCGACGATATGGGTGTTGGTCTCCTGCAGGACGTTCAGGGACGGGAAGAGGTCGTTGAAGAACCCGCGGGAGTCGGTGAAGCACAGGTTAAAGACCGCGCCGCGCGTGTGATAGCGCACGCGATGGTGGCCCCGCTCGCAACCATAGACGACGGAGCGATCGAACACCGGGTTGATCGCGCTCCCATCGTTGTAGTCGGACGAGATGCGGTTGGTCTGCCCGAACAGGCGGTAAACGTTGGTGCCGTGGACGTCGAAGAAGCGGATGTTCTTCAGCGGCATGCGCTGCAGGATCGCGGCATCGGAAGACCCGGCGTCCTTGCAGGTGATGTTCCGGTAGTCGACATAGGACGATCCGACCGGAACCCGGCACTGGCGCGCCGTGAACGTCCCCGTGCCGGCATCGGCGAAGACGAACGGGACGTTGGCCTCATAGTCGATGACCGACTTGTAGACGCGCAGCGTGTTGGAGCCGAGCTTCTTGACGATCGCGCCGACGCCGTTGAACCCGGTCGGCAGCGTCCCGCTGCTCGAGAACAGCAGGAAGTCGCCATCCTCCGTGTCGCCATAGAGATCGGCGCTGACGGTGATGAGGTTGGAGCCGACGTTGACGGTGGCCGTCGAGAGGTCGCCGCACGTCGTCGCGTTGAGCGTCGGCGCGCCGTCGGTCGTCAGCGTGATTGCGGTGCCGGCGACCGCGTCCGCCTTGGTCGCCGCGACGCGGAATCCGCCGGAGACCGGGATCGCATAGTAAACCGTGTTCGCGACCAGAGGCGCCGGCATCGCCGAGCCGGAGCCGGAATTGGCGATGAAGAGCGGTGTGCCGGCCGGCAGGTTCTGCAGCAGACCGTCCGCCGAGGCGATGAGGTTAGAGGCCGCGCTGGCTGTCACGACGCCATACGGCGATCCGAGCGACATGATCGGAATGCCGCGGTCGCCGGTGCCGCCGCGCACCATGATGGCGCCGATGTCGAGCGGCTGGGAGCGCGTCGACGAGAGCACGACGTTCTTCTCGCGGCCGGTCGAGAAGGACATGCCGACGATGTTGACCGGCGAGCCCGACGTGCCTCCGCGGAAGACCAGCAGCGACTCCGTCATCGGATAGGCGACGTCGGCGTTGAGGACGACGGAGCCGCCCGGCCCCACGGCGAGGATCGCGGCGTTCAGGTTGGCCGTGGTGAGGGCCATGGCGTTGGCGGGCGAGGAGCCGTCGCCGGTCCCTGTCGCGGCGAAGGACATGTACCGCTTGGTTCCGGAATCGGGCAGCAGCACCGCCTCGGTCGTCGCCGAGCCGCCTGGAACGACGTAGCTGTTCGTGCCTCCGGCGTTGATCGCCGTCATCCGGCAGGTGACGACCGCGCCGACGTCCGCGCTGGTCTGGAAATACCACTGGTCTGTCGCGCCGGCGATCGCGACGCCGTCGCGCAGCCACTGGTAGGCGTCGAGCGGGCCGGGGAAGCCGGCCGTGCGCCCGCGGATGCAGAACAGCGCCATGCCGACTTCGCGCCGCCCCATGACGACCGGGACATTGCTGAAGGTCGGGGCGATCGCCGTTCGCGTCGAGAAGCCCGGCACGAACAGCTTCGTGCGCGAGGCCGACCATTCCTGTGCGCCGACGGTCGTGCGGCCCTCGAGCGTCAGCTTGAAGTAGAGGCGCTCATTGAAGTCGCGGGTCTTGCGCCCCTCGTTGCCGACGAGCGTGAACACCCCGCCGGCGGCCGCGTCGGGGAAAACCGGGAGATCGCCGTAAACCGGGTCCGCTC
>QFQY01000011.1 GCA_003248805.1 Chelatococcus sp.
CCGCGAACACCGCATCCCGCCCGGCCGCACGATGCCTCGCGAAGCCCCCTCGGTCGGGCAGGACCCGAGGAGAATAGGCTCAGGCGCGGATGGCGGGGACAAGTGGAGCGCGTGTCCCCGTCACTCCGCGAAGGGATCCACGATCATCTCGACCCGCTCGCCGGCGAAGACGCTGGTGACGAGGTGGATCGGCGTCAGGTCCGGCAGGGCGTCGACGGCGGTCGAGACCATGACGGGGGCGCCGGGCGCGATCTCGAGCAACGCCGCCTCGGCGTCGTCCGCGAGGCGCGCGCTCAGCCGCGTCGAGCGGCGGACGTAGTCCGCGATGCAGAAGCTCTTCAGGGCCGCGCTCATCGAGGCGCCCGCTTCGCGAAAGGCATCGTCGAAAGCGGGAAAACGCTCGGCCGAGAGCCAATGGGTGCCGGTGCCCATCGGCGTACCGTCGGCCAGGCTCAGGCCCTGCACGCGCCAGAGCGCCGAGCCCGGCGGGAGGCCCAACTGCATACAGGCGCCGTCCTCGTCCTCGACGATCGTCGCCGACAGCATCCGGCTCGAGCCCACGATGCCGACGCGGCTGAAATTCGCGCGCATGCTGACGCGCTTGCCCAGCGGGTAGGGCACGCGGCGCGCGGCGACCTGCGTGCCGCGTCCCCGCGAGACCGTGACCAGCCCCTGCTCGGCGAGATGGCGGAAGGCCTGACGCACCGTGTGACGATGCACGCCGAACCGCTCTGCCAGCGCGATGGCCGCCGGAAGCGTGTCTCCGGCCACGTAGTCGCCGCGGCCGATCGCCTCGGCGAGGCTGTCGGCGATGCGTTGCCAGGCGGTGCCGCCATCGCTCTCCGCATGCGTGGCCGTCATGGAAATGTCGCGCAAAATGTCGAGACCTTATCCCGTGATGGGTCTAGGTTAGTCTAGACATTAGGGATTGGCCAGACGGATATGAGCAGCGGCAGGCAGACGGCGAGACAGGGCTGGATGGCGGTGTTGGCGCGGGCGTCGCGCGGCGAGGTCGAGGCGCTGGCGGGCGAGGACCTGCCGGCCCACGAGATTCTCAAGGCTCCGGAAACCGGGACCGTCATGGTGGAGGGGCGGGCCGGCGGTGCCGGCCGGCGCTTCAATCTGGGCGAGGCCACGGTGACGCGCTGCGTCGTCAGGCTCGGCGACGGGACGATGGGCTTCTCCTACGCGCTCGGCCGCGATGGCCGCAAGGCGCGCCTGGCCGCCATTCTCGACGCGCGCCTTCAGGGCGAGGCGCCCGGCGGCGTGCTGCACCGCGCCGTGTCCGCGCTTCGCGCCTCGCAGGCGGCGGCGCGGGAGACGGCCGGGCGCAAGGCCGCGGCGACGAAGGTCGATTTCTTCACGCTGGTGCGGGGAGCCTGACGATGACGGGCATGATGACGGCCGGCTTTTCCGATCCGGTTCACCAGTCGCAGGCCGCTTTTCGCGGCCTGCTCTCGGCCCTCTCCGAGCCGGGCACGATCCGGACCTTGTCGGAGGCGGTCGCGCCGCCGCAGGGCCTGTGCACGGCGGCGGCAACCGCACTGCTCACGCTCGCCGATTACGAGACGCCGATCTGGCTGCCGGAACGCCTGCGCGATGGCGAGGCGGGCGCCTGGTTGCGCTTCCATTGCGGCGCGACGCTGGTCTCCGAGCCGGCCGAGGCGGTCTTCGCGGTGCTCGCCGCCGAGGCGGGCGAGCCGGCGCTGGCGTCCTTCGCGGCCGGGACCGACCTGTTTCCCGACCGCTCGGCGACCGTGATCGTGCAGTGCTCCGCGCTCGAAGGGGGCGAGCCTGTCCGGCTCTCCGGCCCGGGCATCGCGACGGAGCGCGGGATCGCGCCCGCCGGCCTGCGGCCCGGCTTCTGGCGGGAGTTCGCCGCCAATGCCGAACTCTACCCGCTCGGCATCGACATCGTGCTCGCCTGCGGCGACGCGGTGATCGGCCTGCCGCGCTCGACGCAAGTGACGGAGGCGCGCTGATGTATGTCGCGGTCAAGGGCGGCGAGGCCGCGATCCTCGCCACGCATGAACTGGTCGCGGAAGCGCGCCGGGGCGACACGGCCGTGCCGGAGCTCAGCGTCGCGCAGATCCGCGAGCAGCAGGGGCTCGCCTGCGCGCGGGTGATGAACGAGGGCTCGCTCTACGATGCCGATCTCGCGGCGCTCGCCCTGAAGCAGGCGCAGGGCGACGTGATCGAGGCGGCCTTCCTGATGCGGGCCTACCGCACGACGCTGCCGCGCTTCGGCTCGTCGGAACCGGTCGACACCGCCGCGATGGCGATCCGCCGGCGCGTCTCCGCGACCTACAAGGACCTGCCCGGCGGGCAGGTGCTCGGGCCGACCTACGACTATACGCACCGGCTGTTCGATTTCGCGCTGATGGAGGAGGGGCAGTCCGACGTCATGGTCGGGCTTGACCCGACCATCTCGGGACGAGAAGGCGAGCCTCAAGCCGGCAGAGATGCTCGGGACAAGCCCGAGCATGACGCTCGCCATGCTCCCCTCGATGCCCGCATGCCGCGCGTGCCCGATATTCTCGGCGCCGAGGGGCTGATGGAGCCGGAGGAGGCGCCGGAGGGCGATCCGCGCCCCTTCGACCTGACGCGCGAGTCGGTCTCGTTCCCGGCCGGTCGCGATGTGCGCCTCCAGGCCATGGCGCGCGGCGACGAGGGGTTCCTGCTGGGGCTGGGCTACTCCGTGCAGCGCGGCTTCGGTGGCAACCACCCGTTCGTCGGCGAGATCCGGGTCGGCGAGGTCGCGGTGGAGTTCGTGCCGGAGGAACTCGGCTTCGCGGTCGATCTCGGGGAGATCACCGTGACCGAGTGCCAGATGGTCAACCAGTTCCAGGGCTCGAAGGAGGTGCCGCCGCAGTTCACGCGCGGCTATGGCCTCGCCTTCGGCCATGCCGAGCGCAAGGCGATGTCGATGTCGCTGGTCGACCGGGCGCTCAAGGCGCGCGAGTTCGGCGAGGCGGCGGAGTATCCGGCGCAGCAGGAAGAGTTCGTGCTCTACCACAGCGACAACGTCGAGGCCGCCGGCTTCGTCGAGCATCTGAAACTGCCGCACTATGTCGATTTCCAGGGCGAGCTCGAACTGATCCGCCGCATCCGGCGCGAACGCGAGGAGCGGCTGGCGCGGGATGCGGACGACACCCTGCCGGAGGCCGCGGAATGACGATCCATCAGACACTCCCGGCCGGGGATGCCGCGCCGGCCTACAACTACGCCTATCTCGACGAGCAGACGAAGCGGATGATCCGCCGCGCCTTGCTGAAGGCGGTCGCGATCCCCGGCTATCAGGTGCCGTTCGGCTCGCGCGAGATGCCGCTGGCGCGCGGCTGGGGAACTGGCGGCATCCAGATCACGGCGGCGATCATCGGCCTCGCCGACACGCTGAAGGTGATCGACCAGGGCGCCGACGACACCACCAACGCCGTCTCGATCCGCCGCTTCTTCGAGCGCACCGCCGATGCCCGCACCACCGAGGCCACGGAGCAGGCGACGATCATCCAGACGCGCCACCGCATCCCCGAGGCACCGCTGCAGGCGGGCCAGATCATGGTCTACCAGGTGCCGACGCCCGAGCCGCTGCGGCGGCTGGAGCCGCGCGAGCTGGAAACCCGCAAGATGCACGCCTGGGCCGAATACGGGCTGATGCAGGTGAAGCTCTACGAGGACATTGCCCGTTATGGCGAGGTCACCAAGACCTACGACTATCCCGTGATGGTCAACGGGCGCCATGTGATGGCGCCCTCGCCGATCCCGAAATTCGACAACCCGAAGATGCACATGTCGCCGGCGCTGCAGCTCTTCGGCGCGGGCCGCGAGAAGCGGATCTATGCGGTGCCGCCCTTCACCAGCGTCCGGAGCCTCGATTTCGAGGATCACCCGTTCCGCATCCAGAGCTGGAAGGAGCCCTGCGGATTGTGCGGAGCGGCCGACAGCTATCTCGACGAGGTGGTGATCGACGATGCGGGCGGGCGCATGTTCGTCTGCTCCGACAGCCATCATTGCGAGACCCGTCGCGCGCAGGGCCATCGCGGCGCGATGCTGGCCGTCGCGGCGGCCAGCGGGCTGGTCCAATCCACCAACCCTCATCCTGAGGAGCCGCGAAGCGGCGTCTCGAAGGATGATCCAGCAGGTTCCGGAGACGCGACGAACATCCTTCGAGACGCGCCTGGCGGCGCTCCTCAGGATGAGGGCTCGCTTCAGGGCTCTGCCGCGAAGGAGGCCCGTCCATGACCGTCCACGCCACCTTCCCCGAGACCGACCTCGAACCCGCGCCGCTTCTTTCCGTTTCCGGCGTCGGCCGGTTCTATGGCGAGCGCATCGGCTGCGCCGACGTCTCCTTCGATCTTTGGCCCGGCGAGGTGCTCGGCATCGTCGGCGAGTCCGGCTCTGGAAAATCGACGCTGCTGCGCTGCCTCGCCGGCATCGACCGGCCCGATCATGGCGAGGTGCTGTTTCGCGGCGGGCCTGTGCCGCTCGACATCTACTCCGTCTCGGAGCAGGAGCGGCGGCGCCTGATGCGCACCGCCTGGGGCATCGTCCATCAGAACCCGCGCGACGGCTTGCGCATGGACGTCACCGCCGGCGGCAATGTCGGCGAGCGGCTGATGGATCGCGGCGACCGGCACTATGGACGCATCCGCGAGGCTGCGCTCGACTGGCTGCAGCGTGTCGAGATCGCTCCCGCCCGGATCGACGACCGGCCGCGCCAATTCTCGGGCGGCATGCAGCAGCGGCTGCAGATCGCGCGGGTGCTCGTCAGCGAGCCCAGGCTCGTCTTCATGGACGAGCCGACCGGCGGGCTCGACGTCTCGGTGCAGGCGCGCCTGCTCGACCTGCTGCGCGTGCTGGTGCGCGATCTCGGGCTCGCCGCCATCATCGTGACGCACGACCTCGCGGTGGCGCGCCTGCTGACCGACCGGCTGATGGTGATGAAGGACGGGCGCGTCGTCGAGCAGGGCCTGACCGACCAGGTGCTGGACGATCCCCACCACCCCTATACGCAGCTGCTCACCTCGGCGGTGCTGAATGTGTGAGGAATGCGGCGCGTCATTCTCGGGCGAAGCGCAGCGCAGACCCAAGAATCTCATGCAGGAAGGGGCGCCCTTCTTTCCTCAGATGCTCGGGCCAGGCCCGAGCATGACGCACCCTTCATCCGTCACATCGGCGTCACCGCGAATCGGCAAGGCACTGACCCCATGACCACGATGCTTCAGGTCGAGAACGTCGCGAAGACCTTCACCCTGCACAACCAGGGCGGGGCGAGCCTGCCCGTCTTCGACGATGTCAACTTTTCCGTCGCGGCCGGCGAGGCGCTGGTGCTCGCGGGCGCTTCCGGCGCCGGCAAGTCGAGCCTGCTGCGCATTCTCTACGGCAACTACAGGCCGAGCTCGGGCGCGATCCGCATCACCCATGGCGGCCGTCCCATCGACATCGTCGCCGCCGTGCCGCGCACCGTGCTGGAGATCCGCCGGCAGACGCTCGGCTTCGTCTCGCAGTTCCTGCGCGTGATCCCGCGCGTCTCGGCGCTCGACATCGTGCGCGACCCGCTGTTGGCGCGCGGGGTCGGCGCCGAGGCCGCGACGGAACGAGCGGGCGCCATGCTGGCGAGGCTCAACCTGCCGGAGCGGCTCTGGCACCTCGCCCCCGCGACCTTCTCCGGCGGCGAGCAGCAGCGCATCAACATCGCCCGTTCCTTCGTCGATCCCTCGCCGGTGATGCTGATCGACGAGCCGACCGCCTCGCTCGACGCCGGCAACCGGGCCGTCGTGGTGGACCTCATCCGCGAGGCGCGCGAGAAGGGCTCCGCCATCGTCGGCATCTTCCATGACGAGGCGGTCCGCGAGGCCGTCGCCACCCGCTATCTCGACATCACCGCATTCCGGAAGGCCGCCTGATGCAGACCGTTCTCACCAACGCCAAGCTCGTGCTCGAGAACGAGGTCGTCACCGGCACGATCGCCTTCGACGGGAGCGGGATCACGTCGGTCGACCAGGGGCTTTCGGCGCTGCCGGAGGCGATCGACGCGGGCGGAGACTATGTCGCGCCGGGTCTCGTCGAGATGCACACCGACAACATGGAAAAGCACTTCATGCCGCGGCCGAAGGTGTTCTGGCCGAACGGCCTGGCGGCGGCGCTGGTGCATGACGCGCAGATGGCGGCTTCCGGCGTGACCACGGTCTATGACGCGATCTGCGCCGGCACGCCGTTCTCGGCCAAGGACTACCGCAAGGACATCTTCGCCGATGTGATGAAGTCCCTGGCCGAGGGGCGCCGCGAGGGCGTCTTCCGCATCGACCACCGCATCCATATGCGCTGCGAGCTGACGAGCCCGGATCTGCTCAAGGACATCGAGCCCTATCAGGACGACGAGCTGGTCCAGCTCGTCTCGCTGATGGATCACACGCCCGGCCAGCGCCAGTGGCGCAACATCGAGCACCTGCGCACCTATGCGCTGGGCAACGGCAAGACGGTGGAGGAGTTCGAGGAGGACGTGGTGATGCGCCAGCAGGAAGGCGCGGCGAACGTCTCCCGGAACTGGTCGGCGGTGGTCGAGATCTTCGGCAGCCGCGGCATCCCGCTCGCCACCCATGACGACACCACGGTCGAGCATGTCGAGGACGGCGTGGCGTCGGGCGCGGTGATCTCCGAATTCCCCACGACGGTCGAGGCCGCTCATGCCGCCAAGCAGCGCGGGCTCGCGACGGTCGCGGGCGCGCCGAACGTGGTGCGCGGCGGCTCGCATTCCGGCGGCGTCTCGGTGGCGGAACTGGCGGAGAAGGGCCTGCTCGACGGGCTGTCCTCCGACTACGTCCCGGCGAGCCTGCTGCAGGCGGTCGCGAAGCTCTCGACCAGGCACGCCATCGCGCTGCCCGAGGCCATGGGCATGGTGACCTGGAAGGTCGCGGACATTCTGGGCCTGAAGGATCGCGGCCATCTGAAGCCCGGGCTCAGGGCCGATCTCGTCCGCTTCCGGCTGCTCGGCGAGACGCCCGTCGTATCGGCGGTCTGGTCCCAGGGCGAGCGCGCATTTTGAGCGCTCCCCGCTACGCCATCTACTACGCGCCGGCGACCGATGGCCCGCTCTGGGCCTTCGGCAGCGCCGTCCTGGGCTATGACGCCGCCACCGGCGAGGACCTCGTCCCCACCGCCCCACCCGGCTGCGAGGAGCTGGACTGGCCGGCGCTGACCGCCGAGCCGCGACGCTACGGTTTCCACGCCACGCTCAAGGCGCCGTTCGAACTCGCGGCCGGCCGGACGGAGAGCCAGCTTCGCGGCTTCGCACAGCACTTCGCGGCGGCCTGCCGACCCGTCGCGCTGGCCGGGCTCGATGTCGTCGCGCTCGGCCGTTTCGTGGCGCTGACGCCGTCCGAACCCAGCCAGGGCTTGCAGAAGCTCGCCTTCGACATGGTGCAGGCCTTCGAGCCGTTCCGGGCGCCGCTGAGGGCGATGGATCTGGAACGCCGACTCAAGACCCCGCTGACGCCGGCCCAGCGCGCCTATCTCGAGGCCTTCGGCTACCCTTATGTCGGCGACGAGTTCCGGTTCCACATGACGCTGACGGGGCCGCTGCCGGCCGAGGACGTCGTGCCCGTGCGGGCGGCGCTGGCCCGGGCGCATGCGAGCGCGCTGCCGGCCGGGCGGGTCGCCATCGACCGCATCGCGGTCTTCAGCCAGGCGACGCGGGACAGCCGCTTCCGCCTGATCGACATGATTCCCCTGGGCTGAGAGCGCCTGACTAAATCCGGAGAGGTGCGATGGCGGCTAAGAAACTCGGGCTCGAGCCGGTCATCGATCCGACCGCGCAGGTGCGGCAGGCGACGCTCGGCCGCTATACGGAAATCGGTGCGCGCACGGTCTTCATCGAGTCGACCATGGGCGACTACTCGTATGTCGTGAACGATTCGAACGTCATCTACACCACCATCGGCAAGTTCTGCTCGATCGCGGCCCATACCCGCATCAATCCGGGCAACCACCCGATGCAGCGGGCGAGCCAGTCGCACTTCACCTATCGGGCCTCTGCCTATTTCGAGGATGCGGAGGACGACGAGGCCTTCTTCGCCTGGCGTCGGGCGCATCCGGTCACGATCGGGCACGACGTCTGGATCGGCCACGGTGCGATCATCCTCGCAGGCCGGACGATCGGAAACGGCGCGGTCGTCGCGGGCGGCGCCGTGGTCACGAAGGATGTCGCGCCCTACACCATCGTCGCCGGCAATCCCGCACGGCCCGTCCGGCGGCGCTTCCCGGAGGAGATCGCGCGCCGGCTCGAGGCGCTGGGCTGGTGGGACTGGGAGCATGCGCGGCTGCGCGCCGCGCTCGACGATTTCCGCCATCTCGAGGTCGAGGACTTCCTCTCACGTCATGGCGGCTGAGGCAGTGCCGCGCAGTTTCAAGGCCCGACGACGCTCGACGGGTACAGTTCGCAGCCTGGCTTGACCTCGATCAAAACGACGCGGAGGGGATCGTTAACCAATTAAGCTATAATCGGGTGGCTTAATCAATTACCCACGGCCCTAAGGTCAAGTCCATGTCCGTACCGGATCATCTCTCCAAACGGCTTGCATTCATTCAGTTCGACAAGGCGGCGGAAAGTCGGGTTCGCAACGCACACGACCTCCTCATGGCCGCTCTGCCGGGCGCGCTCGACGCATTCTACACGCAGATCGCGGCCTTTCCCGAAACGCAGCGCTTCTTCAGCGGCAAGGCGCAGATGGATGGCGCCAAGTCGCGCCAGCTGGGTCATTGGGACAGCATCGCCAGCGGCCGGTTCGACGAGAACTATGTCGAGGCTGTTTCGACCGTCGGCCGGGTCCATGCCCGGATCGGCCTCGAGCCGCGCTGGTATATAGGCGGTTATGCACTCATCCTCGAGGAGTTGATCACGCGCCTGATCGAGGCACGCTGGCCGAAGAGCCGTTTCGGGCAGCGTTCGGACGGTGCCGCCGATTGCAGTGCCGAGATCGCCGCGGTGATCAAGGTCGCCCTGATCGACATGGACTACGCGATCTCGACCTATGTCGAAGCGTCGGAAAACGCCCGCATCGCGGCGGAGGCCGAGGCCCGCAAGATCGAACAGGCCAAGGCGGCGGAGCGCGACGAGGCGATCACCGCCATCGGAGCCGGCATGGCCGCCCTCGCCAGGGGCGACCTGACCTTCCGCGTGACGCAGGACATCCCGCCGGAATACAGCCAGCTCCGCGACCATTTCAACGAGGCGATGGCGCGGTTCGAGGAGGTCGTCTCGACCATCAAGTCGAGCTCCGTCTCGCTCTTGGCCTCGTCGCGCGAGATCAATGCGGGGGCCGACGACCTGTCGTCGCGCACGGAACAGCAGTCCTCGGCGCTCCAGCAGAGCGCGGCCACGACCGAGGAACTCGCCGCCTCGGTGAAGACCTCGGCGGAGGCCTCCCGCCGCTCGGCCGCGCTGGCGGACGATGCGACATCCGTCGCGCGGACCGGCGGCACCATCGTCAAGGACGCGACCGAGGCGATGGAGCGCATCGAGCAGGCGTCCAAGAAGATCTCCGAGATCACCAGCGTCATCGACGGCATCGCCTTCCAGACCAACCTGCTGGCGTTGAACGCGGCGGTCGAGGCGGCGCGTGCCGGCGATGCCGGGCGCGGCTTCGCGGTCGTCGCCGCGGAGGTGCGGGCGCTGGCCCAGCGCTCGGCGGCCGCGGCCAAGGACATTACCGGCCTGATCTCCTCCTCGGACGCCGAGGTCAGCGAAGGCGTGAAGCTCGTCAAGCTGGCCGGCGATACGCTGGAGCAGATCGTCGACGCCTCGCTGCGCGTCTCGTCGACCGTCCAGGAGATCGCCAGCGCCACCCAGGAGCAGGCTGGCGGCATCAACGAGATGAGCCAGACCGTCAGCCATATGGACGAGATGACGCAGCAGAACGCCGCCCTGGCGGAGCAGAGCGCCGCCTCGGCGCGGATGCTGCTCGACCAGATCGCGCAACTGGACCGGCTGGTCGCGATGTTCCGCACCGGGCAGGACAAGGTGATCCGGGCGGTTCCGGCGAGCCGCGCCGCCTGAGCGGGACCGGGCGCCGGAGGCTCAGGCCTTCAGCGCCCAGACCGTGCTGCGCTTGATCTCGCTGTCTTCCAGGGCGCGGGTGACGGGCACGGCATAGGTCGCGAGCGCCTCCAGCCTGTCCTTCGGCAGATAGCTCCGGCCTGGGTCGCCGATCATGACCTGCGCGCCGCGCCGGCGCAGTGTCGCCAGCCAGGCGACGACGCGTTCCGCCATCGCCTTCTCGTAGCAGACGTCGCCGGCGCAGACGACCTCCCAGCCCTCGTCGCGGCCGACCAGATCCTCCAGCCGGGCCGTGACGGCGACCGCATTCGCCGCGGCGTTGATGCGGATGGCCTCGGCAGCGAAGGCGTCGATGTCGCAGGCCTCGACGCGCGCGGCGCCGGCGCGGGCGGCTGCGATGGCGACGAGCCCCGAGCCGCTTGCGAAGTCCAGCACATGCCGCCCGGCGACAAGGGCGGGATGATCGAGCAGATGGCGCGCCAGCGCCTGGCCGCCCGCCCAGGCGAAAGCCCAGAAGGGTGGCGGCAGGCCGATCGTGGCGAGCTCGTCCTCGGTCTTCTGCCAGAGCTCCGTCGCCTCCTCGGCGACATGGATCGCGATTTCCGGGGCGTGCGGTACCGGCAGCAGGCGGGTCTGCGCCAGGATGAAGCCGGCACGGTCCGCTGGTTCGGCGGCGGTCACGCCGCGATGTCCGTCGTCGGAGCGGCGAGCATCCCCGTATACAGCGCCTTCACGGCGTCCATGACGTCGCGCTCGGTGTGTCCGTCGAGCAGGCGGGCGCGGGCATTCGTGCCCATGCGCTCCGCGAGGCCGGGGGCGCCCGCCAGCGCGACGAGCGCGCGCGAAAGCGCCGCGGCGTCGTCCGGCGGCACCACCATGCCGTCCTGCCCGTCGCGCACGAAGGAGCGGCAGCCGGGAACGGCCGTGGTCAGGAGCGGGCGCGCGCAGGCGGCGGCCTCGAGCAGGGTGCGGGGCAGGCCCTCGCCGCCGCGCGAGGGCAGGATGCAGAGATGGTGATGGCGCCAGACGCCCTCGATGTCGCGGGTCGGTCCCGCCCAGGTGATGCCGGGCCGCGCGGCCCATTGCTTCAGGGTCTCCTCGGGGATCGCCTTCGGATTGGAGGGGTCCGGCGCGCCGTGGATGGTCAGCTCGACGCGCGCGCCCTGGGCCCGCGCCAGCCGCACGGCCTCGACCGCGACGTCGACGCCCTTGGACCAGAGCATGCGGGCCACGATGGCCGCCTTGAGCGGAGGGGCAGGCGGCATCGGCTGGGGCAGCAGGAGCAGCGGGTCGACGCCCGCTCCGCCGATGATCGCGACCTTGCCCGCATCCTGCGGGTCGAGGCCGAGCGTGACCGGATCGTCCGGATTCTCGAACAGGAACCGCACGCGGGGCCCGTCGATGACGCCGCGCAGCCAGAACCGGGCGGCGAGACGCGCCCCGGCCGCCAGCGGGCTGCTGCTGGCCGCGATGAAACCCAGCCCCGTCAGGGCATAGACCCTGCGCTCGACGCCGGACAGCATGCCGGCGAGGCCCGCCAGCGCGATCGGCTTCAGCGCGATGCAGTGAAGGATGTCGGGCCTTTCCGCCGCGATCAGGCGCCGGAGCGCCCGCACCTGCCGGAACAGCGCGCGCGGATCGAGGCTGCGACGCTCGGCCTCGAGGGCGATGAGCCGCGCGCCCGTGGCCTCGATGGCGCGGCGATGATGCCGCTCGCGGCCGATGACCGCGACCTCGAAACCGAGCTCGCGCGCCGCCCGCGCCATCGGCAGGAAATGCGAGGCGAAGAACCAGTCCTCGGTGGCGACGAAGAGAAGTTTCGGGCGCGGCATGGCGCCATCAGGCCGATGCGGCGGCGAAGGTCAAGAGCCTTCGGTCGCGCGGCTTCAGGGCCGGGCGACCGAAACCGGCTGGGTGCGGGCCAGCGCCGCGGCGGGATCGACCCGGCCGGCGCCGAATGTCCGGTCGCGCCCGCGCTGTCCGAGGTCGACGGCGCTGTCGGCGAGAATCCGGCGGACGTCCTCGATGTCGAGGTCGGGGCGCCTCTCGAGCAGCAGGGCGACGAGGCCCGAGACATGGGCGGCGGCGACGGAGGTGCCGGAGGTGAAGGCGTAGCGGCCCTGCGGCTCGGCGACGAGCACGTCGACGCCGGGGGCGGCGACGGCGATGTAGCCGCCGCGATTGGCCTGCGGGAAGGCGCGGTCGTCGGCGTCGGTCGCGGTTACCGCGATCACGTTGGGGTCGGCGCCCGGGTAGAGCGGCGGCGAGGACGGGCCGCCATTGCCGGCCGCGGCCACCGCGATGACGCCTTTCTCGCGCAGTCCGGCGAGGCCGAGCGTGAGCAGGCGATCCTGCGGGCCGGCGAAGCTCAGATTGATGACGCGCGCGCCCTGGGCCACCGCCCACTCGATGGCGGCCATGATGTGGAAGCTGGTGCCGTTGGCCGAGCCGCCGCCGGCCTCGCCGGAGAAGGCGCGGGCGGCGAGCAGCCGCGCGGCCGGGGCGATGCCCTGGAGCTGGGCGCGGGCGGTGATCGCCGCCGCCATCGCGGTGCCGTGGGCGTGCGGCGCGAAGGCGCCGCCGAGCGCGTCGAACTGCCCGGCGATGGCGCCGCGCAGCTCGGGATGGCTGGCGTCGGCGCCGGAATCGATCACGGCGACGCGGATCGCCGTCCCGCGCGCGACCTTGTGCACCTCGCCGAGGCGCAGCTTCTCGACGACATATTGCGGAGGCAGATCGCGGCGAGGCGCAACGGCGCTGCGCTGGGTCGCAGCCGGATCGGACAGCCGCAACGTCGGCACCTCGGCGCGCCCCTGGCCGGAAGAGGCGGTGGTGGGCATCGCGCGCAGCGAGGTCTCCTGCTGGAGCTGGAAGGTGTAGTTCGGCTGCGCACCGGCGATCGCGTCGTCGCTGTCCATCTGGGTCAGCACGGCCCGCACGTCGCGCCCGGCCGCCAGGCGCGCACGGATGATCGTCGTTCCGGCCAACTCGACGCGGCGGCTCGCGATCATGGTCGCGCCATAGCGGCGCAGCACCGTGTCGGCCTGGGCGTCGGGCGCCAGTTCGAACAGCACCTCGTCGGGGACGAAGCGCGTCTCGTCGGGCGGGGGAACGATGGCACGGGGCTGGCGCGCCTGCGCGACGGCGGGCTGGCCGAAGGGCGAGGTCGGCATCCATGCGGGCGGCTGCACGCGCATCGACCGCTCCGTCGCACGGCCCTGAGCGGGGGCGGGCTGCTGGGCGAGGACCGGCTGGGCGAGCGCGAGGAGGGCGAATGCGGCGAGGCCGCAGCCGGCGAGCAACCGCCTTTTCGAGGCGCTGGCCTGGGAACGGGGCGGCGGCAGCATGCGGACGCTCTCCTGCGATCGCGGGCCTATAGCATAATCAGAGGGCCGGAGCGACGAAGCTGACGATGGCCGCTTCCGCCTTCATCCGCGCCGCGATGGCATCGACCTGCTCGGGCGTCAGCGAGGCGTCGCCGACGCGAACCTTGAAAGCGCCATTGGCCCGGGGGCCGTCGACCACGGAAGCGTCGAAGCGCCGGAAGAACTCGGCGATGTCGCCTGCCCGCGCCCCCGGGACGAAGCCCAAGAGCACATAGCGCTCGGACGGACGCAGCGACGGCGCCGACGCGGTGTCGAAGCCCGCCCCCTGTTCGCGCAGCGCCAGGCCGCCGATCACGGCCGCCTGCAGCACGATGAGCGCGCAGGCCGCGACGCCGGCATAGGCGAGGCGGCGCGGCGGCTGCGCGGCCAGAAGGCCGGCCAGCCAGCCCAGCACACCCGTTCCGGCGCGGCTCAGCAGCGGCGCCTGCCTCGGCTCCGCCTCGATGCCGGCCATCAGCTTGTCGAGCACGCGGGGGGAGGGCGCGCCGAGGCTCTCGTTCAGGATGGCGGTCTCGGCCATGTCCTCGCGGACGATGTCGAGCCGCGCGGCGAGCTCGGGATCGGCCGCGAGGGCCGCCTCGACGCGGGCCTTGTCGGCGGCCGAGAGCCGGCCGGTCGCGTAGAAGGGCAGAAGCTCCTCGACGTCCTGCCGCTTCGGATCCGTTGCGATCGCGTCAGTCATGGAACAGCCTCCCGCCGCTATGGCCAGCCGCGGTCGATGCCGGCCGCCTTGAGTAGTTCGCCGAGTTTCTTGCGCGCATGGAAGAGGCGCGTCTTGACCGTGTTCTCGGGGATGCCGACGATGCGGGCGACCTCTTCGAGGGAGGTCTCGTGATAATAGACGAGGTCGACGACCTCGCGATGCTCGCGCGACAGTTTCTCGAGGCAGGCGCGGATGGCGAGACCCTTGTCCTGCTTCTGCAGGACGATTTCGGGGTCGTCGGCCTCGTCCTCGATGCTTTCGGCGAATTCATCGTCGAGCCCGGCGTCGCGCCGCTTGCGCAACTGCGAATAGGCCTTGTTGCGCGCGATGGCGAGCAGCCAGGTCGAGACCGAGGCGCGGGCCTCGAAGCGGTCGGCCTGCCGCCAGAGATCCATGAAGACGTCACCCGTCACATCCTCCGCCATCGTCTCGTCGCGCAGCAGGCGCAGAGCGAAACGGTAGACCCGCACCTGATGCCGCGAGAACAGCACCCTCATCGCGAGACGGTCGCCCGTGGCAATCCGCCTGACGAGGTCGTCGTCAGATTCCGTATGCATACGCCCCCGAGGCCCTGCAGCACGGCTCGCAGCCATTCGTCGCGGCGAGCCCGTCAAAGGTTCAATGGCCGCGCACATTAATCCGCGCGGGCCGATTTGCCATACGTCAAGCGGCTTATGCTGGACGCTTTGTCAACCATGATGTCGGAAGGCGGCGGCGACGGGAGATTTCATTCTGACAGGAGCTGTCAGGAGGGGGCGGTCCGCGGGCGAAGCCCGGACAGCAAAAGGGCACGTGCCGGCGGAAAGCCGGCCGTGCCCCAAAGCGGTCTTGGAGGGCCCTGCGGCCCGCGCGTCAGCGGCGTTTGCCGGCGGCGCGCATCTGCATGTACTGGACGGCTTCGAGCAGCACCTTCCGGGGGCGCTCGGCGTCGCGCTTCGCCTGTTCCGCCTTGCGGGCGGCTTCCGCAGCGATCTCGGCCTGGCGCTTTTCCTCGGCGATACGCTCGCGCTCGAGGGCTTCCAGGCGTTCCTGCTCGGCGCGGATCTTGGCCTTCTCCGCTTCCCGCTCGGCACGAGCGGCGGCGATGGCCTCACGCTCCGCGCGGCGCTGCTGCACCACCGGGTCGTCCGGTCCCGGGCGAGCCTTGAAGCGCTCCAGGAGAGCCTTCTTGGCGTTGGCGGAGTTGGACTGGCGGTCGGTGAAGCTGCGGTCGTTCGGGTTCTTCAAGGGTTGCCTTCTCTCGGGTTGTGACGGGCGATGGGCTGCCCGTGCGGGCGCAATAATCCAGATTGAGCCGAATTGATATCGAAATCAGCGCGCAGCGGCTGCGACTCCAGCGCGGGACGGACGCGGTTTCGGCTTCGGAGCGGCGATCAGGCCTTCGCGCTGGGCCTGTTTGCGCGCCGCCTTGCGGGCGCGGCGAACGGCGTCCGCCTTCTCGCGGACACGCCGCTCGGACGGCTTCTCATAGGCGGAGCGGCGCTTCATCTCGCGCAGCACGCCCTCGCGCTGGAGCTTCTTCTTGAGAACCCGCAGCGCCTGGTCGACATTGTTGTCCCTGACCATGACTTGCATCGGCAGTCTCCCGGTCGCGGACGCAAAGCCGCCCGTGGTCCCGCGTCACGGGCCGGGCGAAGAAGGCATCCGTCATTGAATCCTGCGGCGGGCGCGGCGATGGCCGCGGCACGGACCGCACCGGCAGATGTGGTAAAGGGCCGTCGCGTTGTCAACCGCAGCGCGTGCCGATGCGCCAGATGCGCGTCGCCATCGCGCCTGCGCGCTTTACATCCGCACGCTTTTCGCCAAGAGGCTTGGGCCGTTTCGTCGACGGACCCGGTCAAGACCTTGGACACGCCTTCGCTCAAACAGTTCCGACGCATCGTCCTGAAGGTGGGCTCCAGCCTGCTGGTCGACCGCGCGCATGGGCGGCTGCGGCATGCCTGGCTCGCGGCGCTGGCCGAGGACATCGCCGAACTGCACCGGCGTGGGGCGGACGTGCTCGTCGTCTCCTCCGGGGCGATCGCGCTCGGGCGCACGGTGCTCGGGCTGCCGTCCGGGCCTCTGAAGCTTGAAGAGAGCCAGGCCGCGGCCGCCGTCGGCCAGATCGCCCTGGCGCGCGAATGGGCCGAGGCGCTCGGCCATCACGGCCTGACCGCCGGGCAGGTCCTGCTCACGCTTTCCGACACCGAGGAGCGGCGGCGCTATCTCAACGCGCGGGCGACGCTCGGGCGCCTGCTCGACCTGCGCGCGATTCCGGTGATCAACGAGAACGATACCGTCGCGACGACGGAGATCCGCTACGGCGACAACGACCGGCTCGCGGCCCGCGTCGCCACCATGGCGGGGGCCGACCTGCTCGTGCTGTTTTCGGATATCGACGGACTCTATACGGCCCCGCCCGCGAAGGACCCGGGCGCGCGCCATATCCCGGTCGTCGAGCGCATCACGCCCGAGATCGACGCCATGGCGGGCGGCGCGGCCTCGGAGCTGTCGCGCGGCGGCATGCGGACCAAGATCGAGGCGGGCAAGATCGCGGCGGCCGGCGGCACGCATATGCTGATCGCGGACGGACGCGGCAAGAATCCGCTCGCCGCCATCGATGCCGGCGGCCGCTGCACCTGGTTCCTGACGAGCTCGACGCCCGCCACGGCGCGCAAGACGTGGATCGCCGGCTCGCTCGAACCGCGCGGCGTGCTGCATGTCGATGCGGGCGCGGCCCGGGCGCTGCGCGGGGGCGCGAGCCTGCTGCCGGTCGGCGTCAGCCGCATCGAGGGGGAGTTCACGCGCGGCGACGCGGTCCTGATCCGCGATGGCGACGGCGCGGTGCTCGGACGCGGGCTCGTCGCCTATGACGCGGCCGAAGCGGCGCTGGTCCTCGGCCGGGCCTCGCGCGACATCGAGGCCATTCTCGGCTATCCGGGGCGCGCGGAGATGATCCATCGTGACGACATGGCGCTCGGGCTCGGCTAAGGTCCCGGTGTTCATGTGGCCGGGCGAGGGCTCTGGGAGAGGCTTGGGGACGGGCTTGAGATGACGAGCGAAGGCGCGTTGCGCATCATCGCCACCGGCGAGACGGTCGGTGACGTCGCGGGGCTCATGCGGGAGCTGGGCCGGCGCGCGCGCGCCGCCTCGCGCGCCGTCGCGCTCGCCCCGGCGGCCCGCCGCGACGCGGCGTTGCGCGCCATGGCCGAGGCCCTGCGGGCCCGCGCCCCGGCGATCCTGGCCGCCAATGCGCTGGATCTCGCGGACGGGCGCGCCTCCGGGCTTTCGGCCGCCTTCATGGACCGGCTCGCCCTCGACCCTGCCAGGCTCGAGGCGATCGCCGAGGCGGTGGCGAGCGTCGCGGGCCTTCCCGACCCGGTCGGGCGGGTGCTGGCGAGCTGGACGCAGCCCAACGGTCTGCGCTTCGAGCGGGTGGCGACGCCGCTCGGCGTCATCGCGGTGATCTTCGAGAGCCGGCCGAACGTCACGGCGGATGCCGGCGCGCTCTGCCTGAAGAGCGGCAACGCCGCGATCCTGCGCGCGGGCTCGGACAGCTTCCGCACCTCGAACGAGATCGCGGGCGCGATGCGGGCCGGGCTCGAGGCCGCCGGCCTGCCTGCGGACGCGGTCCAGCTCGTGCCGACGCGCGACCGCGGCGCGGTCGGCGAAATCCTCACGGGCCTCGACGGGCATGTCGACGTGGTCGTGCCGCGCGGCGGCAAGAGCCTCGTGGCCCGGGTGCAGGAGGAGGCGCGCGTGCCCGTCTTCGCCCATCTCGACGGCAACTGCCATGTCTATGTCCACGCGGCGGCCGATCTCGCCATGGCGCGCGAGATCGTCCTCAACGCCAAGCTGCGCCGCACCGGCGTCTGCGGCTCGGCCGAGACGCTGCTGGTCGACGCGGCCTGCGCGGGGACGCATCTCGCGCCGCTCGTCACGGCGCTGCTCGACGCCGGCTGCGCGGTACGCGGCGATGCCGCGACGCGCGCCGTCGACGGCCGGGTCACGGCCGCGACCGAGAGCGACTGGGCGACCGAGTATCTCGACAGCATCATCGCGGTGAAGGTGGTCGAGGGGCTCGACGCCGCCAGCGCGCACATCGAGCGCTTCGGCTCCCACCATACCGACGCCATCGTCACCGGCGACATGGCGGCGGCCGAGCGCTTCCTGGCGGAGGTCGATTCCGCCATCGTGCTGCACAACGCCTCGACCCAGTTCGCCGACGGCGGCGAATTCGGCTTCGGCGCCGAGATCGGCATCGCCACGGGCCGCATGCATGCGCGGGGACCCGTCGGCGTCGAGCAGCTCTGCTCGTTCAAGTATCGCGTGCACGGCAACGGCCAGATTCGTCCGTGACCCAGGCTCCTTTCGTGACCATCGACGATCTCCGGCTGCCTCCGCATGCTCCGGGCCTGCGCATCGGCCTGTTCGGGGGCACCTTCAACCCCGCCCATGACGGGCACCGGATGGCGAGCCTGACCGCGTTGAGCCGGCTCCAGCTCGACCGGGTCTGGTGGCTGGTGACCCCGGGCAACCCGCTCAAGGACAATGCGGGGCTGCCCTCGCTCTCGGAGCGCATCCGGTTCAGCCGGACGGTGGCCGATCACGGCCGCATCCACGTCACCGGCATCGAGGCCGGGCTGCGCACGCGCTACACCGCCGACACGCTGCGGGCGCTGCAGCGGCGTTGCCCGGGCGTGAATTTCGTCTGGATCATGGGCTCCGACAATCTCGCGAACTTCCATCGCTGGAACGAATGGCGCGCGATCGCGCGGATGATGCCGATCGCCGTGATCGACCGGCCGGGCTCGACGCACAGCTCGATCACCTCGCCCGCCGCGAACTGGATGTCGCGCTGGCGGGTTTCGGAGCGCCAGGGCGCCGTGCTGGCGCGCACGAAGCCGCCGGCCTGGATCTTCCTGCATGGGCGCCGCTCCGAGCTGTCCTCGACGATGCTGCGGGAACTGGCCGCGCAAGATTGAATTCCGGCTCCGAAAAGCGTATTTTGGGGTTGTCGCGCCGTTCGAGCGCGTCGTGATCGAGAGGATACGGACCTGAACCGTCAAACCCTTGGTGAAGCCGAGCCCATGCCGCTTCCCCAGGCCGCCATCGCGGCGAACCCGTCCGCGGACAGCGTGGCCCTCGCCTTGCGCATCCTCGAGGAGATGAAGGCGGAAGACATCACCGTCATCGATCTCGTCGGAAAGACTTCCCTCGCGGACGCCATGATCATCGCCTCCGGGCGCGTGAACCGCCATGTCGCGTCGATCGCCGATGCGCTGATCGAGGGCATCAAGGCCTCGGGGCTGCCCACGCCCAAGGTCGAGGGCATGCCCGCCTGCGACTGGGTGCTGATCGATACCGGGGACATCATCGTCCACGTGTTCCGGCCGGAAGTGCGCCAGTTCTACAATCTCGAGAAGATGTGGGGCGCGGACAGGCCGCATGAGCGCCTGGTCGGCTGACGCCTGATCCCCGATGCGGCTGGCCGTCATCGCCGTCGGCCGGCTCAAGGACGGGCCGGAGCGGGAGCTCTGCGAACGCTATCGCGAGCGCGCCCTGGCGCTCGGCCGAGGCCTGGGCCTCTCCGGGCCCGACATCGTCGAGATCGCGGAGAGCCGCGCGCGCCGTCCCGAGGATCGCAAGCGCGAGGAGGCCGAGGCGATCACGGCGAAGCTCCAGCCGGGGCTCGTGATCGCGCTCGACGAGCGCGGCCGCACTCTCGGCAGCGAGGATTTCGCGGCGCGACTCGGCAAGGCGCGCGACGCCGGGGCCGGTTCCGCCAGCCTCGTCATCGGCGGAGCGGACGGCCTCGACGAGGCCTTGCGGGCGCGCGCCGACATCGCGCTCGCCTTCGGGGCGCTGACGATTCCGCACCAGATCGTGCGCGCGCTCGCGCTGGAGCAGCTCTATCGCGCCATGACGATCATCGCCGGACATCCCTATCATCGCGCATGAGGTGGTTCCCGCTCCTGATTCGCGACAGAGGCGCCGTGCTCGCCACGGCGGGGAGGGGGCTCTTGGGCGTCGCCCTGCTGGTCGCCGTCATGGCCGCGGCTCCCGCTTCCGCGCAGGCGCCCCAGCCCGATCCCGAGAAGCTCGCCCAGGAGGCGATGCAGAAGCTGGTCGAGAAGCAGGCGCGCGAGGCCGAGCTCAAGGCCATCGAGGAGCGGCTCGCCGGAAACGCGGCGGCGCGGGCGAAGCTCGAGGCGGAGGTTGCCGCGATCGGCGCCGATCGGGCCTCCCTGAACAAGGCGCTGATCGAGGCGGCGGCACGCGCGCAGGGGGCGGAGCGGCGGCTGGGAACGCTCGAGCAGCGGCTGTCCCTGCTGCAATCGAGCGAGGGGGCGATCCGTCGCTCGCTGGAAAGCCGGCGCGGGCTCATCGCCGAGGTTCTCGCCGCGCTGCAGCGGATCGGGCGCCGCCCGCCGCCCGCCGTCCTGGTGCGGCCGGAGGATATCCTCGAGGCCGTCAGGGCCTCGATGCTGCTCGGCGCCGTGGTGCCCGGCCTGCGCCAGGAGATCGAGATTCTGGGAACGGACCTCGCCGAGCTGGTGCGGCTGCGCGACGGCATCGCCAGCGAGCGCAAGGCGATCACCGGCGAGATGGAGCAGCTCGCGGGCGAGCGGCAGCGGCTCGCCTCGCTGATCGAGGCGCGGCGCGAGCGCGAGGCGAGCGCGGCCAAGGACGCCGAGGCCGAGCGCCGGGCCGGCACAGAGCTGGCCGAGAAGGCACGCAGCCTGCGCGATTTCGTCGAGCGCATGGAGAAGGAGATCACCGCCGCCAACCGCGCCGCCGAGGTGGCACGGCAATCGCTGGAGAAGGAAACGCGCGAGCAGCGTGAGCGCATGGCCGCGCTCGCCTTCCGCGATCCCGCCCGGCTGGCGCCCCGCATCGCCTTCGCCGAGGCACGCGGCTTGCTTGCGATGCCGGTAGCCGGTTCACGATTGCGTGGTTTCGGCGATCCGGACGGGGCCGGCGGCACGACGCGCGGGATTTCTCTGGAAACTCGTCCGAATGCCCTAGTTTCGGCGCCTTCGGACGGTTGGGTGGTGTATGCGGGGCCGTTCCGTTCCTTCGGGCAACTCTTGATCCTGAACGCGGGCGGGGGCTACTACATATTGTTGGCGGGCATGCAGCGGATCGATGTTGCGCTGAATCAGTTCGTTCTCGCCGGAGAGCCGGTTGCGGTGATGGGCGAAACGTCGGAAGCTGCATCGACGATCGTGGGTTCTGGGGCCGGACAGCCGGTCCTCTATATCGAGTTCAGGAAAGACGGTGTCTCGGTCGATCCGACGCCGTGGTGGACGAAATCGCAAGGCGAGAAGGTTCGCGGATGATGCGCAAGGTTTCCCTCGTTCTGGCCGGCGCAGTGATGGGCGCGGGGCTCACCGGCCTGGTCACGCAGACGCGGCTGCTGACCACGACGAGCGCCGTCGCGGCCTCGGCGGAGGTCTATCGCAGCCTGAACCTGTTCGGTGACATCTTCGAGAAGATCCGGACGGACTATGTCGAGAAACCCGACGAGCAGAAGCTGATCGAGGCCGCCATCAACGGCATGGTCTCCTCGCTCGACCCGCATTCCGGCTATCTCGACGCCAAGTCCTTCCGCGACATGGACACCGACATGCGCGGCCAGTTCGGCGGGCTCGGCATCGAGGTGACGATGGAGGACGGCGTCCTCAAGGTCGCCAAGCCGATTCGGGACACGCCCGCCGCGAAGGCTGGCATCCTCGCCAACGACCGCATCACCGAGATCGACGGCGACGCGGTCAAGGGCCTCAACCTGACGCAGGCGGTCGAGAAGATGCGCGGCCTGATCAACACGCAGGTCAAGCTGAAGGTCGAGCGCCCCGGCAAGACCGAGCCGCTGGAATTCACGCTCACGCGCTCCACGATCGTCGTGCCGGCGGTGGAAGAGCGGGTCGAGAACGATGTCGGCTATATCCGGATCGGCACCTTCAGCGAGCAGACCTATGACGGCCTGCGCAAGGGCATCGAGAAGGTCACCAGCGAGATCGGCGCCGACAAGATCAAGGGCTACATCATCGACCTGCGCAACAATCGCGGCGGGCGTCTCGACCAGTCGGTCCTGGTCTCCGATGCCTTCCTCGATCGCGGCAAGATCGTCTCGACGCGCGGCCGCAACGCCGAGGAGACGCAGATCTTCAACGCGAAGCCGGGCGACCTGACCAAGGGCAAGCCGGTCGTCGTGCTGATCAACGGCTCCTCCGCCTCGGCGGCGGAGATCGTCGCCGGCGCCCTCCAGGACCACAAGCGCGCGACCGTGATCGGCACGCGCTCCTTCGGCAAGGGCTCGGTCCAGACCGTGATCCCGCTCGGCGCCAATGGCGGCCTGCGGCTGACGACGGCGCGCTACTACACCCCGTCGGGCAACTCCATCCAGGCCAAGGGCATCACCCCGGACATCGAGGTCCAGCAGGAGATCCCGGCCGAGCTGAAGGAGAAGCTCGCTGAGAACAAGGGCGAGGCTTCGCTGAAGGGCCATCTCAAGGCCGGCGACGGCAAGGACGAGCAGTCCGGCTCCGCCTCCTATGTGCCCAACGATCCGACCAAGGATACGCAGCTCATCGCCGCGCTGGACCAGCTCCGCGGGGTGAAGAAGGACGCCGCCGCACCGGCTCCCGAGAGCCCGGCCAACCCGGCTCCCAAGCCGAACTGACGTTACGGGCTCGACGGAAGGCGCTCTCGGGGCCAAATATGGGGGCGGGCCGTGATTCGCGGCCAGCTTCCCGTGGTTGAGGACGGGCGACCTTGGCTGGAACGCCGCTCACTGAGCTCAATCGGCCTCTCGGCCAGAATCGTGTCGTGCCCCATGGCAAGCCGTGGGGCCGCTGGATTCTGACGGGCCTCGCCGGCGTCCTGGGCGCCGCGATGGCCGGTCTGCTGCTGTTCGTGGCGATCAAGCGCGATCCCGATGGCGGCGAGCCCATCGCCACGGCGATCATCAAGAAGCGCGCGACGCCCGCGCAGGCCCCCGTCGCCCCGCCCACCGCGTCATCGGAGAGCCGCCTGCAGGCGAGCGCTCGCCAGGTCGAGACCGAATCGGGCGTCACCGTGGTGCGCCCCGGCGCGGAGGTTCCGGGATCCATCGTGATCACGGTTCCGGACGACGCTGTCGTGCGGCTCGCGCCCGCGCCGGACCCCCGTCTGGTGGAGCGGGCGCGTCACGGCATGCTGCCGAAGATCGGCCCCGACGGCGCGACGCCGGCGCAGGTCTATGCCCGGCCGCTCGGGCCGCCGCCGGCCACGAAGCCGGCCGGGCGGATCGCGCTTCTGATCGGCGGCCTCGGCATCAGCCAGAGCGGCACGGCCGACGCGATCGCCAAACTGCCCGGAGCGGTGTCGCTCGCCTTCGCGCCCTATGGCGCGGAGCTCGAACGCTCGGTGCAGCGCGCGCGGGCGGAGGGGCACGAGGTCTTCCTCCAGCTCCCGATGGAGCCTTTCGACTATCCCGACAACGATCCGGGGCCGCACACGCTGCTGACCGGCCCCAAGGCGACCGACAATCTCGACAAGCTGCATTGGGCGCTGGCCCGATTCCCGGGCTATGTCGGCATCGTCAACTTCCTCGGCGGCCGCCTGACCGCCGACGATGCGGCGCTTTCGCCGATCCTGCGCGAACTCGCCGGGCGGGGCCTGATGGTCGTCGACGACGGCTCGTCATCGCGCAGCCTGCTCGCCTCGTCGGCGGCGCGCGCCCAGATTCCGGCGCTGAAGGTCGATCGCGTCATCGATTCCGTTCTGCGTGCGGATGCGATCGACAAGGAACTCGCAGGCCTCGAAGCGTCGGCCCGCGAATTGGGCGTGGTGGTCGCGGCGGCGAGCGCGATGCCGGTCACGATCGAGCGGATCGCGCTGTGGGCGGCCTCCCTCGAGGCGAAGGGCCTCGCCATCGTGCCGGTCAGCGCCGCACGCACCCTGCGAACTCCGAAGACGACCGGATCCCTGAGATGACCGACGACGCTCCCGAAGGCTATCGCCCCTGCGTGGGGCTGGCCCTGTTCAATGCGGCCGGCCTCGTCTTCATGGGCCGGCGCGCCAACAAGGGGCTGCGCGAGCATGTCGCGCCGGGCCATGAGTGGCAGATGCCGCAGGGGGGCATCGACAAGGGCGAGACGCCGCTGGAAGCGGCGCTGCGCGAGCTGCAGGAGGAGACCAACGTCACCTCGGTGGACGTGCTCGCCGAGGCGCCCGGCTGGCTGAGCTACGACCTGCCGACCGAGATCGGCAAGCAGGCCTGGAAGGGCAAGTGGCGCGGCCAGGCGCAGAAGTGGTTCGCGCTGCGCCTCACCGGCAGCGAGGACGAGATCGACATCCTCAATCCCGCCGGCGGCCACAAGGCGGAGTTCGACGCATGGCGCTGGGCGCCGCTGGCCGAAACCCCTGCGCTCATCATACCGTTCAAGCAGCAGGTCTATCGCGAGGTCGCGTCGCTGTTCGCGCCCTTCGCGGAGCCGCCGGTGCGCTGATCCCGCGCATCGTCCGGAGCCGATCGCGGGATTTCGCGGGAGCGGGGCCATGAGCACGAAGCATATCGTCTGGCGCCGGCCGGGCCTGACCCTGACGCTCGGCCTCGACGAAGCCGGCGAGGGGCCCACCGTCCTGCTGCTGCCGGCGCTGAGCTCCATTTCCACGCGCGGCGAGATGCTGCCCTTGTCGAGGCTTCTTTCGCCGCGCTTCCGGGCGGTCGCGATCGACTGGCCGGGCTTCGGCGACATGGCGAAGCCGCGCTTCGACTGGACGCCGGACGTGCTCTCGGACTTCCTCGACTGGGTGCTGTCCGAGATCGTGCCCGCGCCGTTCGCCATCGTCGCCGCGGGGCATGCGGCCGGCTATGCGCTGCATCATCTCTCGGAGCATCCGGGCGCGACGCAGCGCCTCGTCCTGGTCGCGCCGACATGGCGCGGCCCGCTGCCGACCATGACGGGCGGGCAGCGGGGCTGGTTCGGGACTGTTCGCGCCGCGGTCGACGCGCCGGTTCTCGGCAGCGCGCTCTACGCCGCCAATATGAGCCGGCCGGTGATCGACCGCATGGTCGCGGCCCATGTCTACAGCGACGCGGCCTTCCTCACGCCGGCTCGCCGGGCTGACAAGATGGCCGTGACGCGCGCTCCGGGGGCGCGGCACGCTTCGGTCCGCTTCGTGTCCGGTGGTCTCGACCGCGTCGGCGATCGCGAGGCCTTTCTCGGGCTGGCGGCCGGGGCCGGCGTGCCGATCCTGCTCGTGCGGGGCGCGGAAACGCCGCGCCGCTCGCTGGCCGAAATGGAGGCTCTGGGCGCGCTTCCCGGCGTGGCGACCGTCCGCCTGCCCAAGGGAAAGCTCTCCGTCCACGAGGAATTTCCCGCGGAGGTCGCGGCCGAGGTCCTGCGCTTCCTCGACGGCGGCTGAGGCGAGCGGTTCCGGGGCGATCGTCCGACCGAGGGCCGCCCCCGGTCCGACGATCCCGCGTCCTCGTTCCGGCATCGGGCTTCCGGACAATCGCAGGCCGTCTCTCGGGCCTTTGCTCCGGCGCCGCGGATGATGCGCGGATGCCGCATCGTCGCCCGTCGCAGGCGATTTCATTCGCAAACCAAGTTGTGCCTATTTATTGAGCTACGATGTTGCCATTGCATGCATGATGCATGCAATGTGGCGTCCGCTGAACGCTGCCTTGCGCCGAAGCGCCGTGAAATCAACGCCTTAAGCGTTGGCATATTCCCTGCTTTGCAAACCATGTCGCAAGGGCAGGAGTGCAGGATGGACTGCTGTGGGGCCGTCTCGCAAGCGTCGTCGAGGTCATCGCGTCGGCGGGTCGGGCCGCGAGCCGCGTTTGCCGTGGCCCGGCAGGTTCGCGCCCGGCGCCCTTCGCCTCGTGCCGGCCGGAAACGCCGACGCGGCACGCTAGCTGCATGACCTTCCAAATCCGCGCGCTTCACCGCCACAGCTTCAGGGATCAGCCATGACGATCACACGCCGCACCGCCATCGCCGCCGGCCTGAGCCTGCCCTTCCTGGCCCGGAACCAGGGTGCCGAGGCGCAGGCGCCGAGCCGCAGCGAGACGCTCCTGCTCGTCCAGGAATACGGCCCCAACAGCCTGGACATGCAGGGCATCGGCTCGTCGCAGCCGGTCAACGGCGTGGCGCTGAACTGCTACGATCGCCTGCTGCGCTTCAAGCCCGTGCCGATCCCGGGCGGCGGCGGCAACACCATCTCGATGGGCGAGCTGGAAGGCGAGCTGGCCGAGAGCTGGCAGGTCGCGTCCGACGGCATGAGCTGCACCTTCAAGCTGCGCGACGCCAAGTTTCACTCCGGCCGCCCGGTCAGCGCCAAGGACGTGAAGTGGTCGCTCGACCGCGCCTGCACGATCGGCGGCTTCGCCACGACGCAGATGAATGCGGGCTCGCTGGAAAAGCCCGAGCAGTTCGTCGTGGTCGACGACAAGACCTTCCGCGTCGATTTCGTCCGCAAGGACAAGATGACCCTGCCGAACCTGGCGGTGACCATCCCCTTCGTCTTCGACTCGGAGCTCGCGATCAAGAATTCGGGCGGCGATCCTCACGCCAAGGAATGGCTGAAGAACAACATCGCCGGCTCGGGCGCCTTCAAGGTCGAGAGCTGGAAGCCGGGTGTCGAGACGATCTATGTCCGCAACGACGACTGGGCCTGCGGAAAGCTGCCGCAGCTCAAGCGCATCATCGCGCGCGATATCGCCTCTCCGTCGACCCGCCGGGCGCTGATCGAGCGCGGCGATGCCGACGTCTCCTACGGGCTGCCGCCGAAGGACTTCAAGGACCTGCTCGACGGCGGCAAGATCAACGTCGTCGGCGTGCCCATCCCGAACGGCGTCTGGGGCTGTTACCTCAACACCCAGGTCGGGCCGTTCAAGGATGTCCGCCTGCGCCAGGCCGTCGCCTGGGTGATGCCCTATGAGAAGATCAAGCAGGCCGCGCTGTTCGGTCGCGGCGTCTCGATGGACGGCGGCACGACGCCCAAGGTCGCCTGGCCGCAGCCCTTCCCCTACAGCACCGACACGGCCAAGGCGAAGGCGCTGGTCGACGCGGCCGGCGGCCCGTTCTCGACGACGCTCTATTTCGACGCCGGCAACGCGACCGTCGCCGAGCCGATGGCGGTGCTGATCAAGGAGGCGCTGGCGACGATCGGCATCACCGTCGAGATCAACAAGGTGCCGGGCGCGAATTTCCGCACCGAGATCGCCAAGAAGACCAATCCGATGGTGCTCAACCGCTTCGCCGGCTGGCTCGACTATCCGGACTACTACCTGTTCTGGACGATGCACGGCAACAATTCGATCTTCAACATCGCCGCCTACCAGAACCCGGCGCTGGACAAGCTCGTCGATGCCGCCCGCTTCGCGCCCGACAAGGCGAGCTACGACGCCAACGTCATCGAGTTCATCAAGCTCGTCGAGAACGAGGTGCCGATGGTGCCGATCAACCAGCCGACCCATGACGTCGCGCTGCAGAAGTCGATCGGCGGCTACCAGTTCCAGCCCTGCCGCGAGCCGGACTTCCGCTATCTGACGAAGGGGTGAGCGACGGGTGACCGCTCGTCGTCATTGCGAGGAGGTAAAGCCGACGAAGCAATCCAGAAGCGGCTGCGCTCGACGTCTCCCTGGATTGCTTCGCTACGCTCGCAATGACGGCTCGGCAAACGAGCAAAAGGGAATCAGCCATGCTGCGGATGATCGGCCAGCGGCTGATGACGACGATCCCTTCGGTGATCGGCGTCATCATCGTCACCTTCCTGCTCACCCGTGTCCTTCCGGGCGACACGGCGGCGTATTTCGCGGGGCCTGCCGCCTCCAACGAGGCGATCGCCGAGATCCGCGGCAAGCTCGGCCTCGACCAGCCCCTGCCGGTGCAGTTCGTGTCCTATGTCACCGCGCTGGTGAAGGGCGATCTCGGCACCTCGCTGACGACCGGCCAGCCGGTGACGGCCGACATCGCGCAGCGTCTGCCGGCCTCGGGCGAGCTGACCCTGGCCGGGCTGCTGCTGGCGATGGCGGTCGCGCTGCCGCTCGGCGTGCTGGCGGCGGTGAAACAGGGCTCCTGGATCGACCATCTCTGCCGGATCGTGGCGACGGCGGGCGTCTCGCTGCCGGTGTTCTTCACCGGGCTGCTGCTGGTCTATGTCTTCTACTTCATTCTCGGCTGGGCGCCGGCGCCGCTCGGGCGGATCGACGTGTTCTTCTCGGAGCCGCCGCGCGTCACCGGCTTCCTGCTGATCGACTCGCTGATCGCGCGCGACCTCGGCACCTTCCGCGCCGCGGCCTCGCAACTCGTTCTGCCGGCGCTGACGCTGGCGATCTTCTCGCTCGCCCCGATCACGCGCATGACGCGGGCCTCGATGCTCGCCGTGCTCGGTGCGGATTTCGTGCGCACGGCCCGGGCCAGCGGCCTCTCCAGCGGCAAGGTGATCGGGACCTATGCGTTCCGGAACGCCATGCTGCCGGTCGTGACCACGCTCGGCATGGTGTTCTCCTTCCTGCTGGGCGCCAATGTGCTGGTGGAGAAGGTCTTCGCCTGGCCTGGGATCGGCTCCTACGCGGTCGAGGCGCTGATCGCGTCCGACTACGCGCCGATCCAGGGTTTCGTGCTGATCATGGCGATCATGTATGTCGCGCTGAACCTGCTCATCGACGTGCTCTACGGCGTCATCGATCCCCGCGTCAGGCTGGAGGGCTGATGTCCATGAACGACATGAGCAAGACCCCCGCCGCCGCGGATGGCGCGCCCGCCCTGCGCTTCGAGGCCCCGCCCTCGACAAGCCTCTGGGCCCATGCCCGGCACATCGTCTCGGAGAACCCGGTCACCGGCCTCGCCTTCGGCCTGTTCGCGCTGATCGTGGTTGCGGCGGTGTTCGGGCCGCTGATCGTGCCCTATGACCCGCTCGCCTCGAACACGAACTCGGCCCTGCAACCGCCCAGCCCGGCGCACTGGTTCGGCACGGACCAGCTGGGGCGGGACATCTTCAGCCGCGTCGTCGCCGCGACACGGCTCGACTTCACCATCGCGGTCGCCTCGGTCGCGCTCGTGTTCCTGCTCGGCGGGCTCGCGGGCGTCATGGCGGGGTTCTTCGGCGGCTGGGTCGACAAGGTCGTCGGCCGTGTCGCCGACACGATCATGGCGTTTCCGCTCTTCGTGCTGGCGATGGGGATCGTCGCGGCGCTGGGCAACAGCGTCACGAACATCGTCATCGCCACCGCCATCATCAATTTCCCGCTCTATGCGCGCGTCGCCCGGGCCGAGGCCAATGTCCGGCGCGATGCCGGCTTCGTGCAGGCGGCGCGGCTGTCGGGCAATTCGGACTGGCGGCTGCTGCTGACGCAGATCGTGCCCAACATCATGCCGATCATGGCGGTGCAGATGTCGCTGACGATGGGCTATGCGATCCTGAACGCGGCCGGCCTGTCCTTCATCGGCCTCGGCGTGCGCCCCCCCACCCCGGAATGGGGGATCATGGTGGCGGAGGGCGCGAGCTTCATCGTCTCCGGCGAATGGTGGATCGCCTTCTTCCCGGGGCTCGCCCTGATGATCGCGGTGTTCTGCTTCAACCTGCTCGGCGACGGCGTGCGCGACCTCGTCGATCCGCAGCGGAGGAATTGAGGATGAGCGGAACCACCGCTGTCATTCCGGGGCGCGGCGGAGCCGCGAACCCGGAACCCACGGGCAGGGGCGCGACCTGTTCGATCGCGAGATCTCACCCAGTCGTGGGTTCCGGGTTCTCGCTACGCGAGCCCCGGAATGACAGGGGAGGCGTTCGATGACCTCGCCCCCCCTCCTCGACATCCAGAACCTCACCGTCGAGTTCGCCACGCGCCGGGGCAAGGTCCAGGCCGTCAAGGCGATCGACATCAGCGTCGGCAAGGGCGAGACGGTCGCCATCGTCGGCGAATCCGGCTCGGGCAAGTCGGTGACCTCCTATGCCGTGGTCCGCATCCTCGACCGCGCCGGGCGGGTCGCCGAGGGCGCGATCTCGTTCTCCGGCGTCGACCTCGTCGCCGCGAGCGAAGCGCAGATGCGCGACATTCGCGGGCGCGAGATCTCGATGATCTTCCAGAACCCGCGGGCGGCGCTGAACCCGATCCGCAAGGTCGGCCGGCAGATCGAGGACGTGCTGCTCCAGCATGTCCAGGCGACACGGGCGACGGCGCGCGAGAAGGCGATCGAAGCGCTCGAGAAGGTCAAGATCGCGCGCCCCGAGGAGCGCTACGACGCCTATCCGTTCGAGCTCTCGGGCGGCATGTGCCAGCGCGTCGTGATCGCGCTCGCGCTCGCCTGCCAGCCGCAACTGCTGATCGCCGACGAGCCGACCACCGGCCTCGACGTCACCACGCAAAAGGCGGTGATGGACCTGATCGTCGAGCTGACGCGCGAGCGCGGCATGTCGACGATCCTGATCACCCATGATCTCGGCCTCGCCGCGACCTATTGCGACAAGGTCGTGGTGATGGAGAAGGGCAGCGTCGTCGAGACGGCCCTGGCCAGCGAGATTTTCCGGAATCCGCAGCACGCCTATACGCGCAAGCTGATGAAGGCGACGCCGCGCATCGGCATGAGCCTGCAGGACCTGCTGCCTGACGAGTTGAAGGCGCCGCCGGCGGCCTCTCTCAGCCCTCATCCTGAGGAGGCCGCGATAGCGGCGTCTCGGGACGAGGTCTCGTCGGAGGCGCAGCGGGCGCCGCTCCTCCTCGTCGAGAGCCTCGTCAAGGAGTATCCCCGTCCGCCTTCCGGCTCCTTCCTGGCCAGGCTGCGGGGGAAGGCGGAACCCGAGAAGCCGGCTTTCCGTGCCGTCGACGGCATCGGCTTCACGGTCGCCAGGGGCGAGACGCTCGGGCTGGTCGGCGAATCCGGCTGCGGGAAGTCGACCACCTCGATGATGATCACGCGGCTGCTCGACCCGACCTCGGGACGCATCCTGTTCGACGGGACCGATATCGGCGCGATCCCGGCCAAGCAGTTCGCCGCCTCGCCCCTGCGCCGGCGCATCCAGATGGTCTTCCAAGACCCGACGGACAGTCTCAATCCGCGCTTCACCGCCGAGAGGGCGATCGTCGATCCGATCCTCCGCATGGGCTCGATCCGCGGCCGGGACGCGCTGCGGGCGCGGTGCGAGGAACTGGCCCGTCTGGTCGGTCTGCCGGTCGAACTGATCGACCGCTTTCCGCATCAGCTCTCGGGCGGCCAGAAGGCGCGCGTCGGCATCGCGCGCGCCATCGCGCTCGATCCCGACCTCGTCATTCTCGACGAGCCGACGGCGGCGTTGGACGTCTCGGTTCAGGCGGTGGTGCTGAACCTGCTGGAGGAACTCAAGGGCCGGCTCGGCATGAGCTACCTCTTCGTCTCGCACGACCTCAACGTCGTGCGCCTGCTTTGCGACCGGGTGATCGTGATGAAAACCGGGCAGATCGTCGAGCAGGGAACGGCGGAGGAGGTGTTGGGCGCGCCGAAAGCCGATTACACCAAGGAACTGCTGACCGCGATTCCGCATCCGCCGGCGTGAGAGCACTCGCCGTCATTGCGAGCGCAGCGAAGCAATCCAGGGAAGCGAGCGCCCTGCAATTCTGGATTGCTTCGCTGCGCTCGCAATGACGGGAGGCGATGGAGACCACCATGAAGATCAACGATCCCGCCGTTCTCGCCGAGGTCGAGGCCGCGTTCGCGGCCTATGAAAAAGCGCTGACGACCAACGACGTCGCGACGCTGGACGCGCTCTTCAAGGATGCTCCGGAGACGATCCGCTACGGTGGCGGGGAGAACCTCTACGGCTATGCCGAGATCGCGGCCTTCCGGTCGGCGCGCTCGCCCGTGGGGCTGGAGCGCCGGCTGGCGCGCACCGCGATCACGACCTATGGCTCCGAGACGGCGACCGCGAACACGCTGTTCTATCGCGAGAGCGCGCCGGGCAAGGTCGGCCGGCAGAGCCAGACCTGGGTCAAGTTTCCCGAAGGGTGGCGGGTCGTCTCCGCCCATGTCAGCCTCATCGCCGAATGAGGGCCGCGCCGCGTCATGACCTCGCGGCCGAGGCCTGATATGGACGCTGTCCACTCGCCTGGCCCCGCATGGTTTTTCTGATGTCGCGCAGTTTCGCACCCACGCCCTCGTCGAAAGCGCAGGCGGGTCGCTCGCCGGGGAGCCGGGCCGGCGGTCAGGATGCGGCGCCGCGTACCCGCACCGAGGCGCTGCGGCTGCAACTGGCGGATGAGATCGTCTCTGGCGTCCTCGAACCCGGCCTGCCGCTCGACGAGCAGGAACTCGCGGCGCGCTTCGGCGTGTCGCGCACGCCGGTGCGGGAGGCGATCCGGCAGCTCTCCGCCTCCGGACTCGTGCAGGTCAGGCCGCATCGCGGCGCCGTCGTGGCGCTGCCGACGCCCGCGCAGCTCGACGACATGTTCGAAGCGATGGCCGAGCTCGAGGGGCTCTGCGCGGGACTCGCCGCGCGCAACATGACGATCGCGGAACGGAGCGGGCTGGAGGCGCTGCACGAGGCCTTGCGCGCGCTGGTCCACGAGGGCGATCCGACGCGCTATCACGAGACCAACGAGGCCTTCCACGCGGCGATCTATGCCGGTTCGCACAATGCCTATCTGGCCGATCTCACCCTGATGACGCGCACGCGCGTCGCCCCTTTCCGCCGCGCCCAGTTTCGCGCGACGGGCCGGCTCGGCGGCTCGTATCAGGAGCACGACCTGATCGTGCGCGCCATCCTGCGCGGGGACAGGGCGGCTGCGACGGAGGCCATGCGCCAGCATATCGGCATCGTGCGCGACGCCTTCAGGAGCTATGCCGGCGCGGGCTGAGCCGCGCGCGCTCATAGTGGCGGCAGCGCCTCGAACGGGTTGGCAAGGTCGACGCCGAGCGGACGGAAATCGCGTCGGTTCGCGGTCAGCAGCGTCAGGCCGTGTGTCGCGGCCGTGGCGGCGATGGCGATGTCGGCGAAGCCCATGGCGTGACCTCTGGCGGAATCGAGCATCCGCCCGGCGGTCACGGCGACAGGACGGTCGAAGGCCAGAATTCTGTCGCCGTAAATCTCGGTGACAGCCGTCAGCCAGACACGGAGCTTTCCCGCTTTCGTCGTTGCGCCGAGCCGTTCGGCTGCCACGATACCGTGCTCGATCTCGGCGATCGTGACAGCCGAGAGAAAGAGCCGATCGCTGGCTGCGACCAACCAGCGGCGCCACGCGGCCGCATCGACCGCCTTTGTCGGCGCGGTGGCCGACAGGACGTCGGTATCGAGCAGATAATTCACAGCTCCGGCGGCGACGTGATGGTGCTTTCGCGGCTCGACAGATCGGCGTCATCCCCGGGAAAGGCGGCTAACAAGGCGCCGAAGCTCGGCATGCGGCAGAGGCGCTCATAGTCACTGAAGGATAGAACGACGGCCTCCTTGCGACCGTGACGAGTGATGAGCGCAGGCTCGCCCGCCACCGCCCGGTCGATCAACGCCGAGAGCGTAGCTTTCGCTTCGCGCAGTTGCACCTCCTTCATGGAAGTCTCCAAATGTGACTACATGCGACTACATATGCCGCCATTAGAGCAGAGGCAATGTTCCAGGGGATGACTCCATCACACCGCCTGCGCAGCGACATAGGCCCGCCAGCCGCCGAAGCTGGTGACGTCGCGTGCGCCTTCGACCGCGATGGCCTCGCAGAGGAAGCCCTTCACCGCCGTGCCGTCCGCGAGCGTCAGCGTGCCGATGCCGAGCGGGGAGGGGATGCCGGCGACGAAGCGCCCGAAGCCTTCCGCCGGAAGCGCCCAGACTTCGAGCGCGAGCGGCGCCCCGGTGCCCGGCTGCACGCGCACCAGGCCGGGGCGCGCGGGCGGCCCGCCCGGCAGGGCGTACAGACGATAGTCGCCCGTCGTCGTGGTGGCACGGACGAAGCTTCCGCCCAACGAGGTCAGTTCGCCGTTGAGCGGCATGCCGGAGAGATGGGCGCCCACGACGGCGATCTCGATCTGGCCGGACGGCGCGGCGGCGGGCAGGGCGGGCGTTGCCGGCAGCGGCGAGGTGCCGGCACCGAGCGGCAGGCCGCCCGCCGCATGGAAGGCCCGGCCGATGGTGGCGAGCGTGGCGTCGCCGCCGGCCGGCGCGATCAGGGTGATACCCGCGGCGGTGCGGTCTGCCGCCAGCGTCGCCGGAACGGCGAGCGCGCTGAGATCGAGCAGGTTCACGAAGTTGGTGTAGCGGCCGAGCAGCGTGTTGGCGCCGATCGGATCGGCCGCCATCTCGGCGAGCGTGACGGGGCGCGGCGCGGTCGGCACCATCAGCGCGTCGATGCCGGCAAAGACCTTGCGGGCGGCGAGTGCGAGCTCCGCCAGCCGGTAGCGGGCGGCGAAGGCGGCGGCGGCGTCCGGCAGCGGCCTGCCGGCGATGACCTGGCGCGTGACGGGCAGGATCGCCTCGGGATCGCGCTCCAGCAAGTCGTGGATCGCGAGCCAGCGCTCGGCCACCCAGGGGCCGTCATAGAGCAGCCGGGCCGTCTCCGCGAAGGGAGCCATCTCCAGCGTCACGATCTCGGCGCCGAGCGCGTGCATGCGTTCGAGCGCGGTGGCGAAGCTCGCGCTCGCCCCGGCATCGGAGTCGAAATCGAGATCGGCCTCGCGCGGGACGCCGATCCTGAGCCTCGGCGGGAGCGTTCCGGGCCGGCCGAGGGGGATGCGGCGCGAGAAGGCGTCCTGCGCGTCGGGGCCGGCGATGGCTTCCAGCGCCAGCCAGGCATCGTCCACCGTCGCGGCGAAGATCGAGACGCAGTCCAGCGTGCGGCAGGCGGGCACCACGCCCGCCGTCGAGACGAGGCCGAGGCTGGGCTTGAGGCCCACGATGTTCTGGAGGCCCGCGGGCACGCGGCCGGAGCCGGCGGTGTCGGTGCCGAGCGCCAGTGGCACGATTCCGGCCGCGACCGCGCTGGCCGAGCCCGAACTCGAGCCGCCGGGCACGAGATCGGCCCTGAGCGCGTTGCGCGGCGTGCCGTAGGGCGAGCGCGTGCCGTTCAGCCCGGTCGCGAACTGGTCGAGATTGGTCTTGCCGATGACGATGGCGCCGGCGGCCTTCAGCCGTGCGACGGCTCCGGCATCCTGCGCGGGCTCATGGGAGAAGGCCGGGCAGGCGGCCGTGGTCGGCAGTCCGGCGACGTCGATGTTGTCCTTGACGGCGACCGGAACGCCCCAGAGCCGGCGCCCGCGCGGGCCTTCTTCCTGCAGGCGCGCGGCCTCCGCCAGAGCCTCGGCTTCCGGCTTCAGAGCGATGAACATCGCCGGGTCGGCATGCGCGCGCAGCCTGCCATAGGCTGCCGCGATCGTCTCGGCGATCGTGGCGTGGCCGTCGATATGGGCGGTGAGGATCTCGCTCAGGGTCTGCACGGGCCTGCTTTCCGTCTGATGGGGCATGATGGTGTCGATGAATTAGTAGGCATTCTTCAACGCATTGCATGCAAAGATTATGCAATGCGCCGTCGCGTCTCGGCGGCGATGACGGGCGCGGATCGCGGACATCGCTTCCGGTCCTGAAGAAGCGAAGGCCCACGCGGCCGATTTGTCCTTGTTCCTCATCAGCTTGACCCTGTCGTCTTCCCGAAGCCGCCGCCGGGTCGCCCGTGCGACCGCGCCGTGGCGAGGCAGGCATGCGCCTTGCAAAGCCCGTTCCGTCCGCTGCTGGAGAGGAGCGTCGGCATGGCCGGAATCGAGATTGCCGCGAAGCCTTCCGCGCTCACTGTCGATTTCGCGCGCTGTGCGCTCGTCATCATCGACATGCAGCGCGATTTCCTCGAGCCCGGCGGCTTCGGGGCCGCGCTCGGCAACGACGTCTCGCTGCTGGTCAGGGCGGTGGAGCCGTGCCGGCGCGTCCTCGAGGGAGCGCGTGCCGCCGGCATGCTGGTGATCCACACCAGGGAGGGCCACCGGCCCGATCTCTCCGACGCGCCGCCCGCCAAGGTTCTGCGCGGGCCGGCGGACAAGCGCATCGGCGCGGCCGGGCCGATGGGGCGCATCCTCGTGCGCGGCGAAGCCGGCCACGACATCGTGCCGGCGCTGGCGCCCAAGCCGGGCGAGCCGGTGCTCGACAAGCCCGGGAAGGGCGCCTTCTACCAGACCGATCTCGACCTGATGCTGCGCAACCGGGGGATCGAGACGCTGCTCGTCTGCGGCGTCACGACCGAGATCTGCGTCCATACGACGGTGCGCGAGGCGAACGATCGCGGCTATCGCTGCCTCGTGCTGGCGGATGCCTGCGCCTCCTATTTCCCGCAGTTCCACGAGGTGGGCCTCGCCATGATCGCGGCCCAGGGCGGAATCCTGGGCTGGGTCTCGTCCACGGATGCGGTGCTCGAAGGGCTGGGACGAGCCGCGCTGGCGGCATGATGACGATTTCGGGGTGATTCAACGGGAGGCTGGGATGGCGACGACTGCGACGACTGGCGCTTCACCGAAGCTCTGGACGCCGGGCGACTGGAACGCCCTGTTCGGCTTCGGCACCAATATCCTCGTCAACCTGCTGGTCCTGACCGGCCTTCTGCAATTCGTGCTGAAGATGCCGCCGGAGATCGTCTTCGGGCGCATCCTGCCCGCGCTCGGGCTGATGATGTTCCTGTCGACCGGCTATTACGCCTTCCTCGCCTGGCAGCTCGCGAAGAAGACCGGGCGCGACGACGTCTGCGCGCTGCCCTCCGGCATCAGCGTGCCGCACATGTTCGTCGTGACCTTCGTGATCATGCTGCCGATCGCGTCGATGACGGGCGATCCGATCAAGGGCTGGGAGGCGGGGCTCGTCTGGGTCTTCTTCCAGAGCTTCATCCTGATGATCGGCGGCTTCATCGCGCCGTATATTCGCCGGATCACGCCGCGTGCGGCGCTGCTGGGGACGCTTGCCGGCGTCTCGATCGCCTTCATCTCGATGCGTCCGGCGCTCGAAATCTTCCTGACGCCGGCGATCGGCCTGACCTGCCTCGCCATCATCCTGGTCAGCTGGTTCGGCGGCGTGCGCTATCCGCGCGGCATTCCGGCGGGGCTCGTCGCCATCGCCTTCGGCATGGTGATCGCCTGGGGCAGTGCCGCGCTCGGACTGGATGTCGGAGGCTTGAGTCTCGGCAAGCTGGGTGCCGCCTTCAGCAATTTCGGCTTCTCGCTGCCCGTGCCGGCGCTCGACCACGTCTTCTCCGGCTTCACCTATCTCGGCATCATCCTCGTCACCGCGATCCCCTTCGGGATCTACGACCTCGTCGAGGCGATGGACAATGTCGAGAGCGCGGAGGCGGCGGGCGACCACTATCCGACGACGCGCGTGCTGACCGCCGACGGAGTCGTCTCGCTGATCGGCTGCCTGATGGGCAACCCCTTCATCAACGCCGTCTATATCGGCCATCCCGGCTGGAAGGCGATGGGCGGGCGCATCGGCTATTCGTCCGCGACCGGGCTGATCGTGATCGTGCTGTGCTGGTTCGGCATCATCGCCCTGCTGCTGGCGCTGATCCCGATCGTCGCGATCTCGCCGATCCTGCTCTATATCGGCATGCTGATCGGGGCGCAGGCGTTCCAGACCACGCCTGCGAGCCATGCGCCTGCGATCGTGCTGGCCATCACGCCGCATCTCGCCGCCTGGGCGAAGGTGCTGATCGACGGGGCGCTGGGTGCCGCCGGCACGACGGCGGCGGCCGTCGGCATCGACAAGATGGCCGGCATGGGCGTGCTCTATCACGGGCTCGAACTCATGGGCGGCGGCGCGATCCTGTCCGGGCTCGTGCTCGGTGCCATCGCCGTCTTCGTCATCGAGAAGCAGTTCATGCAGGCGGCTGGCTTCGCCGCGGCCGGTGCGGTGCTGACCTATTTCGGCCTGATGCATGGCGAGGCCATCGGCATCGGCCGGGGCCTCGGCGTCACCCCGTCGATCAGCCTCGCCTATGCGATGGTCGCCGGCTTCCTGTTCTACTGCGCCCGCGCGCTCGTTCCGGCCACCGCCACGAAGACGATGACGACCGAGCCGCACGCCAAGCTGGAGCCTGCCGAATGAGCGACCGATCCTCCGCGCCGGGTTTCGACCCGGCGAGGCATTGCGCGGTCATGGCGCCCGCGCTCGGGCTCGCCATCACCGACGCGCAGAGGCCCGGCGTGCTGCAGTTCCTCGCCATCGCGCATGCGATGTCCGAGCTCGTCGCAACGGCTCCCGTCGACGAGGCCTCGCTCGAGCTCGCGCCCGTCTTCCGGCCGGGCGCGCCCGAGGATCGGACATGACGCTCGATGCCTTCGCGCCGGCCCATCGCATCGCCGCCGCCGTCAGGGACGGCGAGGTCAGAGCCGAGGCCGTGACGGCGGCCTGTCTCGACCGGATCGGCCGGCTCGATCCCGCCATCAACGCCTTCACGGACGTCACCGCCGAGCGCGCCCTGTCGCGGGCCCGCTCGCTGGACGCGGCTCGGGCGCGAGGCGAGGCGCTGGGGCCGCTCGCGGGCGTGCCCTTCGCCGCCAAGAACCTCTTCGATATCGCGGGCCTGCCGACGCGGGCGGGCTCGAAGATCAACCGGGAGCGCCCGCCGGCCAAACGCGACGCCGTGCTGGTCGAGCGGCTGGAAGCCGCCGGGGCCGTGCTGCTCGGCGGGCTCAACATGGGCGAATACGCCTATGACTTCACCGGCGAGAACGCGCATGACGGGCCCTGCCGCAATCCGCACGATACCGGCCGAATGGCCGGCGGTTCCTCGTCGGGCTCGGGCGCGGCGACGGCGGCCGGCTTCGCGCCGCTGTCGCTGGGCTCGGACACCAACGGGTCGATCCGGGTGCCGAGCTCGCTCTGCGGGATCTATGGGCTCAAGCCGACCTATGGCCGCCTTCCGCGCACGCGCAGCTTCCCCTTCTGCGACTCGCTCGACCATCTCGGCCCCTTCGCCCGGGACGTGACCGATCTCGCTCTGGCCTATGACGCCCTGCAGGGGCCGGATGCGGAGGACCCCGCCTGTGCGCAGCGTGCGACGCAAGCTTTCCTGCCCGAACTGCCAAAGGGCGTCGGCGGCCTGAGGATCGCCGTCGCGAGCGGCTATTTCGCGACCGACGGCATGCCGGAGGCGTCGGCCGCCGTCGCACAGGTGGCGGACGGGCTCGGCGCGAAGCGGGTCGTCGAGCTCGAAGGCGCGGCGATCTCGCGCGCGGCGGCCTTCCTCATCACCAATGCCGAGAGCGCCACCCTGCATCTCCCGCGGTTGCGGACCCGCGCGGACGATTTCGATCCGGAGACGCGCGATCGTTTCCTGGCGGGGGCGATGCTGCCGGCCGCGTGGTATGTCCAGGCGCAGCGGGCGCGGCGCTGGTTCCATGACCGCATGATGCAGGTCTTCGACGGCGTCGATCTCGTCATCGCGCCGGCGACGCCCTGCCCGGCCCCGGAGATCGGCCGCAAGACGCTCGTCCTGAGGGGCGAGACCGTGCCGCTCAGGCCCAATCTCGGTCTGTTCACGCAGCCGATTTCCTGCATAGGGCTTCCGGTGGTGACGGTTCCGGTCTTCGTCGGCAGGCTGCCGATCGGCGTCCAGCTCATCGCGCCGCCCTGGCGGGAGGATCTCGCGCTACGCGCGGCGCATGTGCTGGCCGAGGCGGGTGTCAGCGAGGCGCGGCCGCCGGATCTGGGGTAGACGCGCTTTGCCGCCCTTGCGAGCGTAGCGAAGCAATCCAGTATCGTAGAGCGCGAGGTTCCGTGGATTGCTTCGTCGGCTATGCCTCCTCGCAATGACGGGGAGGCCCGCAGCGTCGCCGTTTCCGCCGCCTTGACAAGGACTCCTCCCCTGCCTTCCTAGGGCACGGCCCGGTTGGGCCGTGCCTGAGGAGATGCCCGTATGGATACCGTCCGGTTCGAACGGCGCGGCAGGGTCGCGGTCGCGACGATCGACAACCCCCCTGTCAACGCGCTGGCCGCGTCGGTTCGCGCCGGGCTGGCGGAGGCGGTCGCCCGGCTGGCGAGCGATGCCGGTCTCGACGCCATGGTCATCGCCGCCGCGGGCAAGGCCTTCATCGCGGGCGCGGACATCTCCGAATTCGGCAAGCCGCCACAGCCGCCGAGCCTGCCCGAGGTGCTGGAGGCGATCGAGGCGTCGGCCAAGCCGATCGTCGCGGCCATCGGCGGTGTCGCCCTGGGAGGAGGGCTGGAGGTGGCGCTCGCCTGCCACGGGCGGGTCGCCTCGCCGGGCGCGAAGCTCGGCCTGCCGGAGATCAAGCTCGGCCTCATTCCCGGAGCCGGCGGCACGCAGCGCCTGCCGCGCCTGATCGGCGCCGCCAGGGCGTTTCCGATGATGCTGTCGGGCGAGCCGATCTCCGCCGGCCAGGCGCTGGAATTCGGCCTGCTCGACGAGGTGCTGTCGGGCGGTCTCGTCGAGGCGGCGGCCGAGCGGGCGGAGGCGCTGGCGGATGCGGGCCTTCTGCCGCGTTCCGGCGAGGCGAGCAGCCGGCTGACCGAGGCCGACCGCGAAGCCTTCGAGGCCCAGGCCGCCGAGGCGCTGAAGAAGGCGGGCGAGACGCCGAATGTGCCGGCGCTGGTCGAGGCCGTGCGCGGCGTGTTCTTCCTGTCTTTCCAGGAGGGCCTTCTCGCCGAGCGGACCCTGTTCACGGCGCTCGTCGCCGACGAGCGCTCGAAGGCGCTGCGCCATGTCTTCTTCGCCGAGCGCGAGATCGCCAAGGTTCCCGGCATCGGCCCGGAGGTGGCGCTGCGCCCGATCGAGCGCGCGGCGGTGATCGGGGCGGGCACGATGGGCGGCGGCATCGCGATGTGCTTCGCCAATGCCGGCATTCCGGTGATGCTGATCGAGACGGAGGAGGCGCAGCTCGACAACGGGATGAATCGCATCGCCGCGATCTACGACATCTCCGTCGTGCGTGGCTCATTGACGCCCGAGAAGCGCGACGAACGCATGGCGCTCATCACCGGCGCGGTCGGCATCGCGGCGGCGGCCACCGCCGACATCGTCATCGAGGCAGCCTTCGAGGAGATGGGCGTCAAGCGGCAGATCTTCGGCGAGCTCGACAAGGTGGCGAAGCCCGGCGCGATCCTCGCCAGCAACACGTCCTATCTCGATATCCCCGCCATCGCCGCCGTGACGTCGCGCCCGCGCGACGTGCTGGGCCTGCATTTCTTCAGCCCGGCCAACGTCATGAAGCTGCTCGAGGTGGTGCGGCCGGAGGGAGTGGCGGACGATGCGGTGGCGACGGCCGTCGCGCTCGGCCGGCGGCTCGGCAAGGTGCCGGTCGTGGTCGGCAACTGCTTCGGCTTCGTCGGCAACCGCATGCTGACCCAGCGCACGCGCGCGGCCGAGCGGCTGCTGATCGCCGGCGCGCTGCCCCATGAGGTCGATGCGGCGCTCACCGAGTTCGGCTTCAAGATGGGGCCCTTCGCCATGTCCGACCTCGCCGGCAACGATATCGGCTGGCGCACGCGCAAGTCGCTCGGGCGCAAGGCGGCGGTGGCCGATGCCCTGTGCGAGGCGGGCTGGTTCGGCCAGAAGACGGGGCGCGGCTATTATCGCTACCCGCAGGGCGCGCGCACCGGCCAGCGGGACCCCGAGGTCGAGGCGCTGATCATGCGCATCTCGGAGGAGCAGGGCGTGACGCGCCGGGCGTTCTCCCGGGAGGAGATCCTCTCGCGCCTGCTCGACCCGATGGTGAACGAGGGCGCGCGGATTCTCGAAGAGGGCATCGCGGCGCGGCCGGGCGATATCGATGTGGTCTGGATCAACGGCTATGGCTGGCCGGCCTGGCGCGGAGGGCCAATGTTCTGGGCCGACATGGTCGGTCTCGACGTGATCGCGGCGCGGCTCGCGGCCCAGGCGGCCGAAATCGGCGATCCCTCGCTCGAACCCGCGCCGCTGCTGAAACGGCTGGCGGCGCAGGGCAAGGGCTTCGCGAGTCTCAAGGGCTGAGGACGCCGGGCACGCGATTGCCGGCATAGGCCCTGGCGATATCGAGCGGATTTTCGACCGCATTGAACCGTCATTGCGAGCGTAGCGAAGCAATCCAGGGAACCGCTGCGCTCTGCGAAGCTGGATTGCTTCGTCGCTTTGCTCCTCGCAATGACGGACCGTGGTTCAGGCCGATCGAAACCTGATCTAGAGTGCGGTCTCACGCTCGGGAGGGCCATGTGGCTTCGGGTCTGCTCGCACTGCTCGACGACGTCGCCGCCATCGCCAAGGTCGCGGCCGCGTCGGTCGACGACGTCATGGGCCAGGCCGCGAAGGCCGGCACCAAGGCGGCGGGCGTCGTGATCGACGATGCCGCCGTGACGCCGCGCTACGCGGTCGGCTTTGCGGCGGATCGCGAACTGCCGATCGTCTGGCGCATCGCGCTCGGCTCGCTGCGCAACAAGCTGCTGTTCCTGCTGCCGGGCGCGCTCGTGCTCGCCCTCGTCGCGCCCTGGGCCATCACGCCGCTGCTGATGGCGGGCGGCGTCTATCTCTGCTTCGAGGGGGCGGAGAAGCTCGTCGACGCCGTCATGCCGCACCATGAGCCGTCGGGCGCCTCCGGTGCCGCGGTCCTCGATGCCGACGCGCTCGAGAACCAGAAGGTCGCGAGCGCGATCAAGACCGATTTCATCCTCTCCGCCGAGATCATGGCGATCACGCTTTCGACGGTGTCGGAAGCCTCGTTCTGGACGCAGGCCATCGTTCTGGCGGTGGTCGGGATCGGCATCACGGTGGCGGTCTATGGCGCGGTGGCGCTGATCGTGAAAGCGGACGATGCCGGCGTCGTGCTGGCGCGGCAGGGCAGCGCGATCCTGCGCTGGTTCGGGCGCGGGCTGGTCCAGGGCATGCCGCACTTCCTCGCCGCCCTGGCCGCCGTCGGCACGGCCGCCATGCTGTGGGTCGGCGGGGGCATCATCATTCACGGCCTCGAGGTCTTCGGCCTCGGAGGGATCGCCCATGCCGTGCATGACGTCGCGGCCGGCGCCGCGCTCTCGCTGCCCGCCTTCGCCGGGGCGGTCGAGTGGCTGGTGGGCGCGGTGCTCGCGGCGGTGTTCGGTCTCGTCGTCGGAGGCGCGGCGATCGTCGTGATGCACTATGCCGTGGAGCCCGCGCTCAGGCTCGCGCGCAGCGGCTGAGGCCGTCCGCGTCCCCGCCGCGCGCGCTCAGTCCAGCCAGGTCGTGAAGGCCTCGACGGGCGCGCGCTCGGGGACGAGCCGGTTGGCCGGTGCCTCGGGATCGGCCTTGCCGAGCGCGATGCCGCAGACGACGATCTCGTCCTCGGGGATGGCGAGTTCGGCTTTCACGATGGCGTGGAAACTCGCGAAGATCGCCTGCGGGCAGGAGTTCAGGCCATGGCCCTGCGCGAGGGTCAGGACGTTCTGAACGAACATGCCGAGATCGAGCCAGGAGCCGATCTCCAGATCGCGGTCGATGGTGAGCATCAGCGCGACGGGCGCGTCGAAGAAGCGCAGATTGGCGGCCGTCTGCCGCTTCATGCCCTCGACATCGCCTTTGACGACGCCGAGCAGGCCGTAGAGGTCCCAGCCGACCTTGCGGCGCCGCGACAGATAGGGCTCGCGGAAGGTCTCCGGATAGTAGCGGTATTCCTCGGCCGGCGGACGGCCACCGGCCTCGAGCGCCGCCAGCAGCGCGGCCTCCAGGCGCCGCCTGGCGAGGGGCCCGATGACGCGGACTTTCCAGGGCTGCATGTTGGTGCCGGAGGGCGCCTGCGCGGCGATGGAGAGGATGCGCCGGACGAGGGCCGGATCGACGGGGTCGGGCAGGAAGGCGCGCACGGCGCGGCGCGAGGCGATGGCGTGCTCGACGGGATTTTGTCCTTCGTGGCTGCTCACGGCGTCGGTCTCCCCGCTGCTGGATATCGTTTCAGGGCGCCAGGATACGGCCCCGGTTGAGAAGCCCCGCCGGGTCGAGCGAGCGCTTCAACGTGGCCATGAGGGCGATCTCCTCGGCCGAGCGGCTCATGCCGAGATAGGGGCGCTTCAGCACGCCGACGCCGTGCTCCGCCGAGATGCTGCCGTGCATCTCGCGCACGAGTTCGTAGACGATCGTCGCCAGGCCGGCTCGCACGCTGTCGAGAACGGTCGAATGGATCGAGATGTGCAGGTTGCTGTCGGCGAGGTGCCCGAAGACGATGAGCTCGGCCTGCGCGTGATGGGCGGCGACGCGCTCGCGCAGCAGCGCGATCGCCCGCTCGATCGCGGCCAGCGGGATGCTGACGTCGAAATGCACGCCGGGCGGCATGACCCGGTAGAACTCGTAATTGCCCTCGCGGTAGGCCCAGAAGCGCTCCCGCTCGCGGCTCGACTGGGCGATCAGCGCGTCCTCGACGAGGCCGTCCTCGATCAGGTCCGAAAGGGCTTCGGCGAAGGCCGCCGGGCCCGCTTCGCCCGCGCCCATCGCCGCCTCGACGATCAGCGTGACCTCGGCCGGCCGGGCGAAGGGGCAGGGCATGGCGACATGCTCGGCGGCGGCGCGCATATATTCCGGCCACATCGCCTCGAAGGCGAGGAGGCCGCCGCCTAGACGCGCTTCGACGCGGTTCAGCGCCGCGAGCGCCTTCTGCGTGCTCGCGGCGGAGCAGAAGGCGGTCTGAACCCCGCTGATCGCCGGCTGCAGGGCGAGCAGCACGCGGGTGACGACGCCGAGCGTGCCCTCGCTGCCGATGAAGAGCTGGGTCCAGTCGTAGCCGGCATTGTTCTTCACCACCTTTTCGAGATGGCGGACGATGCGCCCGTCGGCGAGCACGACCTCGAGCCCCAGCACGTTGCGGCGGGTCATGCCGTAGCGCAGCACCTGGACGCCACCGGCATTGGTCGCGACATTGCCGCCGATGGTGCAGCTGCCGCGGGCGCCGAGATCGACGCCGTAGAGAAAGCCGGCCTCCGCCGCCTTCTCCTGCACCACCGCCAGCGGCGTGCCGGCGAGGACGGTCATGGTGCGGCTGACGGGGTCGATCTCCTCGACGCCGCTCATCTTCTCCAGCGAGAGCGCGATCTCGCCCTCGGCCGGCGTCGCACCGCCGGCGAGCCCGGTCATGCCGCCCTGGACGACGACCGGCAGCGAGAAGCGGTTGCAGATCGCGAGGATCGCCGCGACCGCCTCCGTCGTCCTCGGCATCACGAGAGCGGCCGGCGGGTGTGCGGGAAGCCGGGAGGCGTCCCGCTGGTTGCGCGCGGGGATGGCCTCGCCCGTCATGAGCCTGCCCGGGCCGGCAGCGTCCGCCAGTGCGGCAAGGGCGTCGGCGGGAATGGTCATCGCTTCGTCCTTCCCGCCTCGCGCCGGCCCCGCCCCGCGCCGTCAGCCGGCCTTGCGGGCTTCGACGAAGGCGGCATGCTCGTCCACGAGCCCTCCCGCCAGCGCCTTGGCGATGAGGGCGCGGGTGTTGGCGATGCCGTAGATCGCGGCGAAGGAGCCGAAGCGCGGGCCCTGGTCCTCGCCGAACAGCACCTGGTAGATGGCTTTCCACCACTCGCCCGAGACGCCGGGACGCTCGGGCGTCGCGCCCTTGGCGGCGAGGTTCTGGTAGCGTGGGATCGCGCGGGCGACGTCGAGCGCCGCGTCCTGCACCATCTCGGCGGTGGCGTCGGCCGGGAGCCTGGCGAGCGTCGCGTCGAGCGCGGCGAAGGCTGCCGCTTCCGTCTCGTCGGCGGTGCGGTAGCGCTTGGCCGGCTTCACGAAGTCGCGGAAATAGCGAAGCGCGTAGCCGACCAGCGCGTCGAGCCGCGGATGGGTCGCCGGCGAGATGGCGGGGGCGTAGCGCTGGAGAAAGCCCCACAGCACCGCCTTGTCCTCCGAGTTGGCCACCGCGACGAGGTTCATCAGCAGGCCGAAGGTGACCTGCGTCTTCACCACATTGTCGCCCTCGCCGGCGGAGACGACCTCCGGGGCCGGCGGCTCGCCGTCATGGAGGTGCCAGACCGGGTTGCCGAGGCGGTTCTTCCAGTCCTGCCGCTCATAGCCGCCGAGGAACTGGAGATATTCGTCGATGGCGCGCGGGATGACGTCGAAATGCAGCTTCTTCGCCTCGCGCGGGCGCTGGAACATGTAGAGCGCCAGGCTTTCCGGAGGGCCGTATTCGAGCCATTCCTCGATCGTCAGGCCATTGCCCTTCGACTTCGAGATCTTCTGGCCCTGCTCGTCGAGGAAGAGCTCGTAGTTGAAGCCCTCCGGCGGCGTGCCGTCGAGCGCTCGGGCGATCTGCGAGGAGACCTTGACGGAGTCGATCAGGTCCTTGCCGGCCATCTCGTAGTCGATGCCGAGCGCGACCCAGCGCATCGCCCAGTCGGGCTTCCACTGCAGCTTGACATGCCCGCCGGTGACCGGGGTGACGATGCGCTCGCCCGTCGTCGGATCGGCCCAGGCGATGGTCCCGGCGGCGACGTCGACCTCGTCGATCGGCACCTGCATGACGACGCGCGTCACCGGGTGGATCGGCAGGAACGGCGAATAGGTCGCCGCCCGCTCCTCGCGCAGCGTCGGCAGCATGATCTTCATGATCGCGTCGTAGCGCGCGAGCATCTTCAGCAGCGTCGCGTCGAACTCGCCGGCGCGGTAGCTGTCGGTCGAGGACTTGAACTCGTAGTCGAAGCCGAAGCGGTCGAGGAAGGCGCGCAGCCGGGCGTTGTTGTGGCGGCCGAACGAATCATGCGTGCCGAAGGGGTCCGGCACCTCCGTCAGCGGCTTGCCGAGATTGGCGGCGAGCAGCTCCTTGTTCGGAACGTTGTCGGGCACCTTGCGCAGGCCGTCCATGTCGTCCGAGAAGGCGATGAGCCGCGTCGGCACGGCGTCGCCGGTGAGCACGCGAAAGGCGTGGCGCACCATCGAGGTCCGCGCCACCTCGCCGAAGGTGCCGATGTGAGGCAGTCCCGAGGGGCCGTAGCCGGTCTCGAAGATCACCTCCTTCTTCCCCGATTTCTCGATCCGCGCCACGAGCTTGCGAGCTTCCTCGAACGGCCAGGCGGCCGAACGCTGGGCGGCATCCACAAGGGTGGGGTCGAAAACGGGCATTTGGGCTGGTGTCCTCTCCGGTGCGGCTTCGGAATGTGGAGAAACCGGCCTTTCGCAGATCGCGAAGGGCCGCGTCAATGTATGCGTGCGCGCTTGCGTCATGCTCGGGCTCGACCCGAGCATCTCCTCGACACGATTCTCGGGTCTGCGCTTCGCTTCGCCCGAGAATGACGGCCTTCGTCTTGCCATGCTTGCGATGCGGCTCCGGCCGTATAGGTTCGCCCGCTCAAGCACGAAGGACTCCCGCCTTGGACCGCGACCTCCACGAAACGCTCACCGCCTGGCGCCGACATCTGCACGCCCATCCGGAACTCGGCCGCCACGAACAGGCGACGAGCGCCTTCGTGCAGGAGAAACTGACCGAACTCGGCATTCCGTTCGTCGCGGGAGTCGGCGGACATGGCGTGGTGGCGACGTTGAAGCGCGGCAGTTCCGAACGCTCCGTCGGCCTGCGCGGCGACATGGACGCGCTGCCGATCGAGGAGGCGAACGACCTGCCCTACAAGTCCGTGACGCCGAAGGTGATGCATGCCTGCGGCCATGACGGGCACACGGCTTCGCTTCTCGGTGCCGCAGCCCTGCTGTCGAAGGACGAGAGCTGGAGCGGCACGGTTCATCTCGTGTTCCAGCCGGCCGAGGAAGGCGCCGGCGGCGCGCTGGCGATGCTCGCCGACGGCGTGCTGGAGCGCTTCCCGATGGAACGCATCTTCGCCTTCCACAACTGGCCGGGGCTGGAGGCCGGCACGGTCGCGGTGCATCGCGGGCCGGTGATGGCCGAGCCCGGGCGGTTCAAGATCACCCTCGACGGCACCGCCGGTCACGCGGCCAAGCCGGAGCTGACGCGGGACCCGATCGTGGCCATGGGGCACCTGATCGTCGCGCTGCAGACAATCGTGGCGCGCAATGTCGACCCGATGGAGGCGGCCGTCGTCTCGATCGGCCAGATCCATGGCGGGCTCGCTTCCAACCAGATCCCGACCCGCGTCTGGATCGAGGGCACCTACCGCACCTTCGTGCCGGCGGTGCGCGATCGCGTGCTGGCCCGCATCAGGGGGATCGCGGAGAACATCGCCGCGACCTTCGAGGTGACGGCGCAGGTCGAATTCACGCTCGGCGGCCTCGCCACGGTCAACACGCCGCTGGAGGAGGAGATCGCCGCCAACGCCGCCGTCGCCGCCGGCCTCTCGCTGAGGCGCGACCTGAAGGCGAGCGGCACGGGCGAGGATTTCGCGCATTTCCTCGAAAGGCTGCCCGGCGCCTATGTCTGGATCGGCAACGGGCCGGCGAAGGACGGCGGCGAGTTGCACAACGATCGCTACGACTTCAACGACGCCATCCTGCCGGCGACGGCGGGATGGATGGCGCAGGTGGCCAAGACGTCGCTCGCCAGCAACGCGCCGGCGGATCAGGTTTGAACGGCGGGGGCGTCATGCTCGGGCTCGACCCGAGCATCTCCTGATCGAGATTCTCGGGTCTGCGCTTCGCTACGCCCGAGAATGACGGGTAACTTCAGAACGGGCTGACCGGGAAGAACCGCAGATAGAGACGGGCATAGGTGCCGTCGTCCCAGAGCGATTGCAGGGCATAGTCGAGCCCGCGCTTCAGGGCGACGTCGTCCTTGCGCGTCAGGAAGGCCACGCCTTCGCCGAAATAGCGGCTCTCCAGGAAGGGGCCGCCGGCGAAGGCGAAATCGCCGCCGCCGCTGCCGCCCAGCAGCAGGGAGAGGGCGATGCCGTCGGCGAAGAGATACTCGGCCTCGCCGCTGCGCAGGCTCGCGATGGCGGCGGGGAGCGTCTCGCTCTCGCGGCGCTGGACGAAGGGAAGCAGCGTTTCGAGGAACGCCTGATGCGCCGTGCCGGCGACGACCGCGACGCGCTTGCCACGCAGCGAGAGCGTGTCGAGTTCGGGCTGGGCATTGGCGCGGGTGGTGAGAAAGCGGGCCGGCGCGCGAAAATAGGTCTGGCTCGCGAGGAAGCGCCGGCGCAGTTCGGGCGTCAGGTTGAAGGCGGCGCCGAGCACATCGCCCCGGCCTTCGGCGAGGGAATCCGCCAGCGTGTCGAAGCGGCGCGCCTGGATCGTGCAGTTCCAGCCCAGCCTCTCGCAGGCGGCGCGCGCGAGCTCGACCGAGAAGCCGGTGAGCTCGCCCTCGGCCGTCGCGAAATGCAGCGGCGGGTAGTCGTCGTCGGTGAGGAAGCGCACGACGCGCGGCGGACCGGGCTCGGGACGGTCGACGCGGATGCGAGGGTCCCAGAAATTCGGGACGGCGACGCGCGGACGCTCCTGCGCCGTCGCGGGCAGGCCGATGCAGAGCAGCAGGAGCAGGGCGACGAGGCGAAGCATCGCTGAGCATCTGGCGCTGGATGCGGCGGAGGATCAAGAGGTCGAAGGGCGTCATGCTCGGGCTTGACCCGAGCACCTCGTCAACCAGCGCCTTCTCGTCCTGAGATTCTCGGGTCGAAGCTTTGCTTCGCCCGAGAATGACGGCGAAGTGCTTTATGCCAGCCCGGCCGCCGTCGCCTTCGCCCCCTTCTCGAACAGGGTCCCGAGATGAGCGATCACCGGCCCGGTGAAGCGCTCCTCGCGCGGCAGGTCGGCGCCGAAGATCGCCTCGATGCCGAGCAGGGCGGTGGCCAGCGCCTGCGCGTCGCGGCCGGTCCTGGCGGTCGCCTGCGCGAACTGCGCCGCGAGCGGGTCGCGCACGTCGATGGGGGCGCCCTTCTCGTCCGTGCCGGAGACGTAGGCCATCCAGGCGGCGACGCCCAATGCGAGACGGTCGATGGGCGCGCCGGCCTTCAGCCGGTCGCGGATCGTGCCGAGCAGGCGCTGTGGCAGCTTCTGCGAGCCGTCCATGGCGATCTGCCAGGTGCGGTGGCGGATCGCCGGATTGCGGAAGCGGGCGAGGAGCGCCCTGGCGTAATCCGTCAGGGCGACGCCCTCGGGCGCGGGCACGGTCGGGATGATCTCGGCCCAGAGCCCTTCGAGGAAACGGGCGAGGACGGGATCGCCGCTCGCATCGGCCACCGTCTCGTGCCCGGCGAGATAGCCGAGATAGGCGAGCGAGGAATGCGCGCCGTTCAGCATGCGCAGCTTCATGAACTCGAAGGGCGCCACGTTTGTCACGAGTTGCGCGCCCGCCGCGTCCCAGCGCGGGCGGCCGGCGACGAAGACGTCCTCGATCGCCCATTGCCGGAAGGGCTCGCCGATCACGGGAGCGGCGTCGCCCGCGCCGAGCAGAGCGGCGACCTCGGCGATGTCGCTCTCGGTCGTGGCCGGCACGATGCGGTCGACCATGGTCGAGGGGAAGGCGCCCTCGGCCTCGATCCAGGCGCTGAGCCTGTCGTCGGTCAGTGCCGCGAAGTCGCGCACGAGCCCGGCGAGCACCCTGCCGTTATGGGGAAGATTGTCGCAGCAGAGCGTGGTGAAGGGGGCAAGGCCGGCGGCGCGACGAGCCCGCAAGCCCGCCACGATCAGCCCGACCGCCGAGCGCGGCGCGTCCGGGTCGGCGAGGTCGTGGACGATGTCCGGATGGTCGGCCTTGAGGCGGCCGCTGGCCGGATCGTGGCAATAGCCCTTCTCGGTGACTGTGAGGGAGACGATCCGTGTTGCGGGCGCGGCCAATCGCGCGACCAGCGCCGCCGGGCTCTCGGGCGCGACCAGCACGTCGAGCACCGAGCCGACGACGCGCAGCTCGGGTCCGGCGGGCGCGCGCTTCAGGAAGGTGTAGAGCCCGTCCTGCGGCTTCAGCCGGTCGCGCTGGTCGGGGCGCTGGAGGCTGGCGCCGACGATGCCCCAGGGGCCGAATTCGGCTTCCAGCGCGTCGTCGGTGTATTCGGCGAGGTGGGCGCGGGCGAAGGCGCCGAGGCCGAGATGGACGATGCCCGGCGTCAGGGCCGTGCGATCATAGGCGGGGCGGCGGACGGATGCCGGCAGGCGCCCGAGCGTGGCGGTCGAGAGGCGGGTCAAAGCTTGTAGGCCTCCTTGGCGAGGCGGTAGGCGAGATCGTGGGCGATCTCGGCCGCCTCGTCCTCCTCCAGCCGGTGCTCGGCGACGAGCCTGGCGAGATAGGTGCAGTCGACACGCCGCGCGAGGTCGTGGCGGGCGGGGATCGAGAGATAGGCGCGGGTGTCGTCGTTGAAGCCGACGGTGTTGTAGAAGCCGGCCGTCTCCGTCGTCAGCTCGCGGAAGCGCAGCATCGCCTCCGGCGCGTCGAGGAACCACCAGCCCGGTCCGAGCCTCAGCGCCGGATAGTGGCCGGCGAGGGGCGCGAGCTCGCGCGAATAGACGGTCTCGTCGAGGGTGAAGGCGATCACGGTCAGGTTCGGCTCGTTGCCGACCGCGTCGAGCAGCGGCTTCAGCGCCGAGACGTATTCGGTGCGGGTCGGGATGTCGGCGCCCATGTCGCGGCCGAAGGCGGCAAAGAGCTCCGGATTGTGGTTGCGGAAGGAGCCGGGATGGATCTGCAGGACGAGGCCGTCGTCGAGGCTCATCTTCGCCATCTCGGTCAGCATCTGCCCGCGGAAGAGATCGGCGTCGGCGGCCGTCACCTTGCCCTTGAGCACCTTGGCGTAGAGCTTCTCGGCCTCGGCCTTCGAGAGGTTCGCGGTGCGCGCCGTGGCGTGGCCGTGGTCGGAGGAGGTGGCGCCACGCTGCTTGAAATAGGCGCGGCGCTGGCGGTGGGCGGCGAGATAGCCGTCCCAGCTCGCGATATCCTCGCCCGTGAGCTCGCCCAGCGCCTCGACATTGCCGAGAAAGCCCTCGAATTCGGGGTCGACCACGCTGTCGGGCCGGTAGGCGGTGACGACCTTGCCGCCCCAGCCGGAGTCGCGGACCATGTCATGCCAGCGCAGATCGTCGAGCGCGCCCTCGGTCGTGCTGATCGCCTCGATGTTGAAACGCTCGAACAGGGCGCGGGGACGCAGCTCCGGCGCGTCGAGCTTGGCGGCGATCTTGTCGTAGATGCGGTCGGCGCTCTCCGCCGAGAGGCGTTCGTTGACGCCGAAGATCGTGGAGGCCGCATGCTCGAACCACAGCCGCGTCGGAGTGCCGCGGAAGAGATGCCAGTGGCTGGCGAAGAGCTTCCAGATCCTGCGCGGGTCGGTCTCGACCTCGCCGCCGTCCTTGCGGGCGATGCCGAGCTGCTCCAGCCGCACGCCCTGGGAGTAGAGCATCCGGAAGATGTAGTGGTCGGGCTTGACGAAGAGCGTCGCCGGATCCGGAAAGGCCTCGTCCTCGGCATACCAGCGCGGGTCGGTGTGGCCGTGCGGGGAGATGATCGGCAGGTCCCGGACGGTGGCGAAAAGCCGGCGGGCGATGCCGCGCGTCACGGGATCGGCGGGAAACAGGCGGTCGTCGTGCAGCAGCATGATCGTGTTCTCGTGATGACGCCGGGACCATAGGCAGGAGCGCGCCCGAGATCAACAAAACTCATATACTAGTATGGTAGGGGTATCGAGCGTTTCCGGCCCGGCTTTTGCTCGCCCGACGAGGCTCCGCCGTGCATTCTCGCCGCGACCGAGCCGCCTGCCTCCTAGTACCGCCTGCCCGATGAGGACCGCCGATGACGAACCCCGCCGATCTGAGCGCCGCCGAACTGCTCACCGCCTATCGCAACGGGACGCTCTCCCCCGTCGAGGCGACGCGCGCCGTGATCGCGCGGATCGAGGCGCTGGAGCCCAAGCTCAACGCCCTCTACGCCTTCGATCCGGAAGGCGCGCTCGCGGCGGCGCGCGAATCCGAGGCGCGCTGGCGCAAGGGCGAGGCATTGCCGCTCGATGGCGTGCCGGGCACCATCAAGGAGAACCTCGCCACCAAGGGCGTGCCGATGCCGCTCGGCACGGCGGCGCGCGACCTGACCCCGATGGCGGCCGATGCCCCGCCGACGGCGCGCCTGCGCGAAGCCGGTGTCGTCCGGCTGGGCGCGACGACGATGCCCGACTACGGCATGCTGTCGTCCGGCCTGTCGAGCTTCCACAAGCTGGCCCGCAATCCCTGGGACATCACCAAGAATCCGGGCGGCTCCTCCGCCGGGGCGGGCAGCGCGGGGGCCGCGGGCTACGGGCCTCTGCATATCGGCACGGATATCGGCGGCTCGATCCGCCTGCCGGCCGGATGGTGCGGCCTCGTCGGGCTGAAGCCGAGCTTCGGGCGCGTGCCGCTCGACCCGCCCTATTACGGCCGCGCGGCGGGGCCGATGACGCGCACGGTCGAGGATGCGGCGCTGATGATGCGCGAGCTCTCGAAGCCGGACAGCCGCGACGGCATGAGCCTGCCGCCGGCCGAGATCGACTGGCTCTCGCTCGGCATCGAGCTCAAGGGGCTGAGGCTGGGATTGCAGCTCGACCCCGGCATCGGCATCCCGGTCGAGCCGCAGACCAGGGCGGCGATCCAGGCCGCGGCCAAGGCGTTCGCCGATGCGGGCGCCATCGTCGAGGAGGCGCCCGCCTTCCTGACGCGCGAGATGCTGGACGGGCTCGACGATTTCTGGCGTCAGCGCGCCTGGGCGGATATCGGTGCGCTCACGCCCGAGAAGCAGGCGAAGGTGCTGCCCTATATCTTCGAATGGGCGAAGGGGGGCGAGGCGCTGTCGGGCCTTCGGGTCTATCGCGGCATGAGCCAGATGATCGCGATCAAGGACGCGGCGCTGAAGCAGAGCGCGCCCTTCGACTTCGTGCTGTCGCCGGTGGCTCCCGTGCCGAGCTACGCCGCCGAACTGGCCTCGCCGATCCACGATCCGGCGAAGCCGTTCGAGCATATCTGCTTCACGCTGCCGGCCAACATGTCCGAGCAGCCCTCCGTCGCCGTCCATGCGGCGATGACCTCCGGAGGGTTGCCGATCGGCCTGCAGATCACGGGCCGGCGCTTCGACGATCTCGGCGTGTTGCGCATGGCCAAGGCCTGGGAGGTGCTGCGCGCGCCGATGCCGCCCTGGCCGGTCGGGTAGGGCGCGTCAATCTCGGCGCGCTCGTCATTGCGAGCGTAAGCGAAGCAATCCAGGGGACGTTGCGGACCTCTGGATCGCTTCGTCGCTGGCGCTCCTCGCAATGACGTGCGGTTCAGAACAGCAGATGCGGCGCGAAGAGCGCGAGGCCCATGAAGCCGATCGCCGCCACGCCGAGGCCGCCGCCGACGAGGGCCAGGAGGCCGACGCCGGTGATGATCGAGGCCGAGGCGACGACGATGCCGATCTGGAGCATGCCGGAGGCGATCTCGAAGTTCTCGTCGCGCGCCTTGTAGTCGTCTCGCTCCTGCTCCGTCTTCCTGGCGCGGGCCATCAGCTCCTTGCGGCCCTCGTTGGTCTCCGGCTCGGATTCGTAGCGGGCGATCGTCGCCTTCCAGCCATCGACGCGCATCTGGAGGCGCCGGCGGGTCGCCTCGTCCGTCGTTCCGGCTATCTCGACCTCCATCGCCTCGGCGGCGGTGCGGACCACCGTGCCGCGGATCGTCTTGGCCTGGAAGAACGACCAGAGATTGGAGGCATCGATGTTCTTGGCGATGGCCTCGTTCTGCGCCTGCTTGCCGCCGATCTCGGCGAGCGCGAGCAGCAGCGCCAGCACCGCGATCAGCAGCGCGATTTTCTTGTTCCCGCCCTCGGGCGGCTCGATATGTCCGGACACGAATCAGATTCCCCCAAGCGTCGCGCTGGCGGGCTCTTAATGCTTTCCGCTCAGGCAGCAAGGGGGCGTCGTCATTGCGAGCGCAGCGAAGCAATCCGGCATCGCAGAACTCTACGCCCATCTGGATTGCTTCGTCGCTTCGCTCCTCGCAATGACGAGATGCGCTATGCTGAGCGGGAGCGCGGATGGGCTGCGTCATAGGCCGCGAGAAGGCGCGCGGAGTCGATGCGGGTGTAGATCTGCGTCGTCGAGAGCGAGGCGTGGCCGAGCAGTTCCTGGATCGCGCGAAGGTCGCCGCCGCGCCCGAGCAGATGCGTCGCGAAGGAGTGGCGCAGCGCGTGCGGCGTGGCCGAGGAGGGGAGGCCGAGCGCACCGCGCAGCCCCTCGACCGCGAGCTGGATGATGCGTGGCGAGAGCGGCCCGCCCTTGGCGCCGACGAAGAGCGGCCCCTCCGGCGGCAGGCGCCAGGGGCAGAGCGCGAGGTAGTCCGCGATCGCCGTCACCACGACCGGCAGCACAGGAACCATGCGCGTCTTGTTGCCCTTGCCGATAACGGTGAGCGTGTCGCCGGGGCTGGTGGGGGCCTGGGAACGGGAGAGCGAGAGAGCCTCGGAGATGCGCAGGCCGCTGCCATAGAGAAGGCTCAGCACGGCGGCGTCGCGCGACAGGATCCATTGCGGCCGGTCTTCGCCCGCGCGGCTGTCGGCCTGCGTCACGGCCCTGGCCGCGACGGCCTCGAGCGGGCGGGGCAGGCCCTTGCCGATGCGGGGCCCGCGCGTCGCGGCGAAGGCGGCGGCGGTGAGCCTGCCGGTGCGTTCGCCGAAGCGGGCGAAGGAGCGCAGCGCCGCGAGCTGGCGCATCAGCGTGCGGTTGCCGATGCCGTCGCGCCGGCGCTGGCCGAGGAAGGCGCGCAGATCGACCGGCTTCAGCGCCGCGATACCGGCGACGGAAGGGGGGGCGCCGAGATGATCGGTCAGGAAGGCGGTGAACTGGCCGAGGTCGCGCGCATAGGCTTCCAGCGTCTTCGGCGAGAGCCTTCGCTCGGCGCCGAGATGGGCCAGCCAGTCGCGACGGAGGGGTTCGAGGTCGGTCATGGTCGATCTCTGCCGTGGCCGTCATGGTCGGCCTTGAGCCGACCATCTCTTCCCGCGCTTGAACGTCAAGAGATGCTCGGGGCGAGCCCGAGCATGATGCGCGATCCTGGCGAGCATGCCGCTCCTGCCTTAACACTCCCCGAATCGGTGCTAGACACGGCTCCATGAGCGAGGCGGCGGCAACGGCGGAGACGGGCGGCACGGTTGAGGTGCTGATTCCGCTCGGGCTCGACCAGGCCTACAGCTATGCCGTGCCCGCCGGGCTGGCGCTGGCACCGGGCGACGTGGTGCAGGTGCCGCTCGGGCCGCGCGAGACGGTCGGCGTCGTCTGGGAGACGGGCGCCGGGCGAGGCGGCAATCTCAAACGCGTCACCGCCAGGCTCGACATGCCGCCGCTCGATCCGGCGTTGATGAAGCTCGTCGACTGGGTGGCGTGGTACACGCTCGCGCCCAAGGGCTCGGTGCTGGCGCTGGCGCTGCGCCGGCCGCCGGACGACACGCCGGAGCGGCCGAAGCTGGGCGTCAGGCTCGCCGGCGCGCCGCCCGCGCGCATGACGCCGGCTCGGGCGCGGGCCGTCGCCGCCGCGCAGGGCGGGCTGCTGATCGCGAAATCGGCACTGGCCGAGGCCGCCTCCGTCAGCACGGCGGTGATCGACGCGCTGGTCGATGCCGGCACTTTCGCCGTCGAGCCGCTGCCGCGCGAGGCCATCGCCGCCAGCCCCGATCCGGAGCATGCCGAGCCGGCGCTGTCCGAGCCCCAGGCCGCGGCGGCGGCGGCCCTGGTCGCTTCGGTCAGGGCCGCCGATTTCGCCGTGACGCTGCTCGAGGGCGTCACCGGCTCCGGCAAGACGGAGGTCTATTTCGAGGCCGTCGCCGAGGCGATCCGGCAGGGACGCCAGAGCCTGATCCTGATGCCGGAGATCGCGCTGACGGCGCAGTTCATCGACCGTTTCGAGGCCCGCTTCGGGGTGAAGCCGGGGCTGTGGCATTCGGGCGTGTCGGGCCGCAAGCGCGAGCGGCTGCAGGCGGCGATCGCCGCCGGCGAGGCGAAGGTCGTCGCGGGCGCGCGCTCGGCGCTGTTCCTGCCCTATCGCGATCTCGGGCTGATCGTCGTCGACGAGGAGCACGAGGCCGCCTACAAGCAGGAGGACGGCGTCACCTATCACGCGCGCGACATGGCGGTGGTGCGCGGGCGCATCGAGAAGGCGCCGGTCATCCTGGCTTCCGCGACACCGTCGCTGGAGAGCCGCGTCAATGCGGAGAAGGGCCGCTACGCGCATGTGAGGCTGCCGGAGCGCTTCGGCGGGCGGACGCTGCCGACGCTGGGCCTGATCGACCTGCGCCAGGACAAGCCGCAGCGCGGGCACTGGATCTCCGCGACGCTACGCAAGGCGGTGGAGGCGAATCTGGAGGCCGGCGAGCAGTCGCTGCTCTTCCTCAACCGGCGCGGCTATGCGCCGCTGACGCTGTGCCGCGACTGCGGGCATCGCTTCCAGTGCCCGAACTGCTCGACCTGGCTGGTCGACCACCGTTTCCGCCGGGCGCTGGTCTGCCATCATTGCGGGCATGTCGAGCGGCGCCCGCACGAATGCCCGCAATGCCATGCGCAGGAGAGCCTCGTCGCCTGCGGGCCGGGGGTGGAGCGGCTGGCGGAGGAGGTCGCGACGCTGTTCCCCGACGCGCGCTCCATCGTGCTGTCGAGCGATTTTCCCGGCGGGACGGAACGGCTGAAGCAGGAGCTCATGTCCGTCGCGAATGGCGAGTTCGACATCGTCGTCGGCACGCAGCTCGTCGCCAAGGGCCATAACTTCCCGGGCATGACGCTGGTCGGCGTCATCGATGCCGATCTCGGCCTGACCTCGGGCGACCCGCGCGCGGCCGAACGGACCTTCCAGGTGCTGCGCCAGGTGACGGGCCGGGCCGGGCGCGGCGAAAAGCCGGGGCGCGCGCTGCTCCAGACGCACGATCCGTCCCATCCCGTCCTGAAGGCTCTCGTCTCCGGCGATCCGGAGCGCTTCTACGCGGCCGAGACGGCCGCGCGCGAGGCCGCCGGGCTGCCGCCCTTCGGCCGGCTCGCGGCGCTGATCGTCTCGGCCAATGCGCAGGGAGAGGCGGAGGGGCATGCCCGGGCGCTGGCGCGCTGCGCCGAGGCCCCTGCCGACGTCTTCGTGCTGGGGCCGGCGGAGGCGCCGCTGGCCGTGCTGCGCGGGCGCCACCGCATGCGGCTGATCGTCAAGACGCCGCGCGAATTCGATTTGCAGGGCTATCTGCGGAGCTGGCTGGCGCGGGCGGGGCGGCCGAAAGGCTCGGTTCGGGTGCAGATCGACGTCGATCCGCAGAGCTTTCTCTGAGGCGTTTCGGCATCGCGGCCGCCCGAATCGGATTTTGCTGCGCAACGTGCTCATTCGCCGCGTCTTCCGGCGGTTGCGCCCCCCCAAGTCACATGCTAGTGCACCCGCCACAATTAGGTCGTGATGTCGCGCAAGCCGATGTCCCGGTCTCAAACATCGCAGCGCCGGGACCATGCACTCCACCTTCTCGCCGAAGGTCGCCGGTGCGGTCCCCTGAAACGAGAGACGTGACGCGTGGCTGAAGGCGGATCGCAGGGCACCCTGGTTTCTGGCGTCGCGGGCCGTTACGCCACGGCGCTGTTCGAGCTGGCGAGCGAGGCGGGCCAGGTCGATGCGGTTTCCGCCGCGCTTTCGTCCTTCGAGGCGCTGATCGGCGAGAGCGAGGATCTCGCCCGCCTGATCGGCAGCCCGGCCTTCACGGCAGACGAGCAGGTCGCGGCGATCAAGGCGGTGCTCGAGAAGGTCGGCATCGACGGGCTCGCGGCCAATTTCATCGGTCTGGTCGCCAGCAAGCGCCGTCTCTTCGCGCTGCCGGGCATGATCTCCGCCTACAAGAAGCTCGTCGCCGATGCCAAGGGCATCGTCAGCGCCGAGGTGAGCGTCGCCGAGGAACCCAGCGCCAAGCGCGTCGAGGATATCCGGGCCGCGCTGAAGGATGTCGCCGGCAAGGATGTCGACGTCGCGATCAAGGTCGATCCGTCGCTGATCGGAGGGCTCGTCGTGAAGATGGGTTCCCGCATGGTCGACGCGTCGCTGAAGACCAAGCTCAATTCAATTCGTCTCGCCATGAAAGAGGTCGGCTGATGGAAATCCGCCCCGCTGAAATCTCCGCCATCCTGAAGGCCCAGATCGCGAATTTCGGGTCGGAAGCCTCGGTCACCGAGGTCGGCCAGGTTCTCTCCGTCGGTGACGGCATCGCCCGCGTCTACGGCCTCGACAAGGTCCAGGCCGGTGAGATGGTCGAGTTCGAGACCGGCGTCCGCGGCATGGCGCTCAACCTCGAGAGCGACAATGTCGGCGTCGTCATCTTCGGCTCCGACCGCGAGATCAAGGAAGGCCAGACGGTCAAGCGCACCGGCGCAATCGTCGACGTGCCGGTCGGCAAGGAGCTGCTCGGCCGCGTCGTCGACGCACTCGGCAACCCGATCGACGGCAAGGGCCCGATCAAGGCCGCCAAGCGCGCCCGCGTCGACGTCAAGGCGCCAGGCATCATCCCGCGCAAGTCGGTGCACGAGCCGATGGCGACCGGCCTCAAGGCCATCGACGCGCTGATCCCGATCGGCCGCGGTCAGCGCGAGCTGATCATCGGCGACCGCCAGACCGGCAAGACCGCCGTGGCGCTCGACACCATCCTGAACCAGAAGTCGCTGAACGGCGAAGGCGCTCCCGAGAGCCAGAAGCTCTACTGCGTCTACGTCGCCGTCGGCCAGAAGCGCTCGACCGTCGCCCAGTTCGTGAAGGTGCTCGAGGAGCGCGGCGCGCTGGAGTACTCGATCGTCGTCGCGGCGACCGCCTCCGACCCGGCCCCGATGCAGTTCCTGGCACCCTTCGCCGGCTGCGCCATGGGCGAGTTCTTCCGCGACAACGGCATGCATGCCGTCATCATCTATGACGACCTGTCCAAGCAGGCCGTCGCCTATCGCCAGATGTCGCTGCTGCTGCGCCGCCCGCCGGGCCGCGAGGCTTACCCCGGCGACGTGTTCTATCTCCACTCCCGCCTGCTCGAGCGCGCGGCGAAGATGGGCGAGGAGGCCGGTCTCGGCTCTCTGACGGCGCTGCCGGTCATCGAGACCCAGGCGAACGACGTCTCGGCCTACATCCCGACCAACGTGATCTCGATCACCGACGGCCAGATCTTCCTCGAGACCGACCTGTTCTACCAGGGCATCCGCCCGGCCGTGAACGTCGGCCTCTCGGTGTCGCGCGTCGGCTCCTCGGCGCAGACCAAGGCGACGAAGAAGGTCGCGGGCAAGATCAAGGGCGAGCTCGCCCAGTATCGCGAGATGGCCGCCTTCGCGCAGTTCGGCTCGGACCTCGACGCGGTCACCCAGCGCCTCCTGAACCGCGGCGCCCGCCTGACCGAACTCCTGAAGCAGGCGCAGTTCTCGCCGCTGAAGATGGAAGAGCAGGTCGTGGTGATCTATGCCGGCGTGAACGGCTATCTCGACGCGCTGCCGGTGAACAAGGTGCGCGCCTTCGAGGACGGCCTGCTTTCGCTCGTGCGGTCGAAGCATGCCGACCTGCTGAACGAGATCGGCACGTCGAAGGATCTCTCGGACGCCAACGCCGCGAAGCTCAAGGACATCGTGTCCGGCTTCGCCAAGTCGTTCGCCTGATCGTCATTGCGAGCGCAGCGAAGGCATCCAGCCTCGCTGCGCACGTCCTCTGGATTGCTTCGTCGCTGCGCTCCTCGCAATGACGAATAGGGGATCGAGAACGGATGCCGTCTCTCAAGGACCTACGTAACCGTATCGCCTCGGTGAAGGCGACGCAGAAGATCACCAAGGCCATGCAGATGGTCGCGGCGGCCAAGCTGCGCCGCGCCCAGAGCGCGGCCGAGGCGGCACGCCCCTATGCCGAGCGCATGGAGACGGTGCTGGCGAACCTCGCCTCCGGCATCACGGGGTCGAGCGCGCCGAAGCTGATCGGCGGCACGGGCTCGGACAAGGTGCATCTGCTGGTGGTGTGCACGGCCGAGCGCGGCCTGTGCGGCGCCTTCAACTCCTCGATCGCCCGCCTCGCGCGTGACCGGGCCATCGCGCTCAAGGGCGAAGGCAAGACGGTCAAGATCATCTGCGTCGGCAAGAAGGGCTACGACATCCTTCGCCGGCAGTTCGGCGACGACATCATCCAGCTGATCGACCTGCGCGAGTTCAAGCAGGTCGGCTTCGTCAACGCGGAGACGATCGCCCAGAACATCCTGACGCGCTTCGCCGACGGCGAGTTCGACGTCGCGACGCTGTTCTTCTCGAAGTTCAAGTCGGTGATCTCGCAGATTCCGACGGCTCAGCGCATCATCCCGGCCGAGATCTCGGAAGGGACGAAGACCACCGATGCGGTCTACGATTACGAGCCGGAAGAGGGCGAGATCCTCGAGACGCTGCTGCCGCGCAACCTGACCGTCCAGGTGCTGCGGGCGCTGCTCGAGAACGCCGCCTCCGAGCAGGGCGCGCGGATGTCCGCGATGGACTCCGCCACGCGCAATGCCGGCGAGATGATCAAGAAGCAGACGCAGCTCTACAACCGCTCGCGCCAGGCGATGATCACCAAGGAACTGATCGAGATCATCTCCGGCGCGGAAGCGCTCTGACAACAGCCTGAAGGGCCGGCGCTCCGGCCGCAAAGAAACGCCTGAACGCGAATCCGAGGTTCGAGACCATGGCCAAAGCCGCTACCAAGACCACCAAGGCGAAGACCGCCGAGAAGCCCGCCAACACCGGCACCGGCCGGATCGCCCAGGTCATCGGCGCCGTCGTCGACGTGCATTTCGACGGCGCGCTGCCGGAGATCCTGAACGCGCTGGAGACCGACAATCTCGGCAACCGCCTCGTCCTCGAGGTCGCCCAGCATCTCGGTGAGAACACCGTCCGCACCATCGCGATGGACTCGACCGAGGGTCTGGTTCGCGGCCAGGCCGTCACCGATACGGGCGCTGCGATCTCCGTGCCGGTGGGCGACGAGACGCTCGGCCGCATCATGAACGTCATCGGCGAGCCGGTCGACGAGGCCGGCCCGATCCTGACGACCAATACCCGCGCCATCCACCAGCCGGCTCCTAGCTATGCCGAGCAGGCGACCGAGGCGCAGATCCTGGTCACCGGCATCAAGGTCGTCGACCTGCTGGCGCCCTATGCCAAGGGCGGCAAGATCGGCCTGTTCGGCGGCGCCGGCGTCGGCAAGACCGTTCTGATCATGGAGCTGATCAACAACGTCGCGAAGGCGCATGGCGGCTATTCGGTGTTCGCCGGCGTCGGCGAGCGCACCCGCGAGGGCAACGACCTCTATCACGAGATGATCGAGTCGAACGTCAACAAGAACCCCAAGGAGAACGGCGGTTCGACGGCCGGCTCCAAGTGCGCGCTGGTCTATGGCCAGATGAACGAGCCGCCGGGCGCCCGCATGCGCGTCGCCCTCGCCGGCCTGACCGTCGCCGAGGACTTCCGCGACAAGGGCCAGGACGTGCTGTTCTTCGTCGACAACATCTTCCGCTTCACGCAGGCGGGCTCCGAGGTGTCGGCGCTGCTCGGCCGCATCCCGTCGGCGGTGGGTTATCAGCCGACGCTGGCCACCGACATGGGCGCGCTGCAGGAGCGCATCACCACCACGACCAAGGGCTCGATCACCTCGGTGCAGGCGATCTACGTGCCGGCCGACGACCTGACCGACCCGGCGCCCGCCACCTCCTTCGCCCACCTCGACGCCACGACCGTGCTGTCCCGCTCGATCGCGGAAAAGGGCATCTACCCGGCGGTCGACCCGCTCGACTCGACCTCGCGCATGCTGTCTCCGGCCGTCGTCGGCGAAGAGCACTACGCCGTCGCCCGTCAGGTTCAGCAGGTGCTGCAGCGCTACAAGTCGCTGCAGGACATCATCGCGATCCTGGGCATGGACGAGCTCTCGGAAGAGGACAAGATGACGGTCGCGCGCGCCCGCAAGATCGAGCGCTTCCTGTCGCAGCCCTTCCACGTGGCCGAGATCTTCACCGGCTCGCCGGGCAAGCTGGTTTCGCTCGAAGACACGATCAAGGGCTTCAAGGGCCTGATCGAGGGCAAGTACGACCACCTGCCGGAGGCCGCCTTCTACATGGTCGGCTCGATCGAGGAAGCCATCGAGAAGGCCCAGCGTCTGGCCGCAGAAGCGGCTTGAGGCTAGCCACAGGCGTCATTCTCGGGCTCGTCCCGAGAATCTCATGACCAGACGGAACTGGTTTCCGAGATGACCGGGTCGAGCCCGGTCATGACGGGCCGGGGAGAATGACACGATGGCCACTTTCAAGTTCGAACTCGTCTCGCCGGAGCGCATCCTGTTCTCGGGCGATGTCGTCAGCGTGATCGTTCCGTCCGCCGAGGGCGAGATCACCGTGCTGGCCGGTCACGCGCCGCTGGTCGCGGTGCTGAAGGCCGGCATCGTCTTCGTCCAGACGGACGGGGCGAACGGCAAGGAGTTCTTCGTCAATGGCGGCCTCGCCGAGGTCAACCAGACGGCGACGACGATCCTGGCCGAGCAGGCGAGCTTCATCGAGGATGTCGATGCGGGCGTGCTCGAGCGGGAGATCCTCGCCGCCGAGACGAAGGTCGCGGCCGTGCAGGACGAGGCCGAGAAGCGGCGGCTTCAGGAAGTCGTCGCGCAGCTGCACGAATTCAAGCATGTCTTCGGTAGCCGCAAGGCGGCGTGACGGGCTCTCTTCGTCGTCAGATCAAAGGCCCCGCGAGGGGCCTTTTTTATGCGTAGCTGATGAATTCGAGCAGCGAGCCGTCGGGATCGCGGAAATACACGCTTGTTCCCTGGCCACCGCGGCCGAAGCGCGGCACGGGGCCGAGTTCGACAGGCACGCCGTGCCGCTCGAGATGCGCGATCGCCTCTGCGACCGGGCCGCTCCAGGTGAAGCAGAGGTCGCTGCCGCCAGGCGGGACGGGCAGGCGTGCGACCGGGCTCGGCGAGAGGCCCGGCCCGTGGCAGTTGAGCTGCGCAGCGCCGATCCGGTAGACGAAGCCGGCGCCGTTGGCGACGATCTCGGCACCGATGACGTCGCGATAGAAGGCGTTGGACCGGCCCCAGTCCGAGACATGGATCACGCAGTGATCGAAGGCGATCTTGCTCATCGGGAGCTCCCGGAGAGGGTGACGGGAATCGCGAAGGCTTCGAACGCCGCCGCGACCTTCTCGTAGACCGGCCGCTTGAACGGCGTGATCAGCGCGGGCATCTCGCGCAGCGGCCGCCAGCGCCAGTCGCTGAATTCCGGCGGTTCGTCGCCGTTCGGCTTGCCGATGTCGATCTCGGCCTCCTCGCCGGTGAAACGGAAGGCGGCCCAGCGCTGGCGCTGGCCGCGGAAGGCGGTGAGCTTGTGCGGAGGACCGGCATAGGGCGGGAAGTCGTATTCCCACCACTCGTCCGTCACGGCGAGCAGATCGGCACTGGTGACGCCGGTCTCCTCCTCCAGCTCCCGCCGGGCCGCCGCGACGATGTCCTCGTCGGGGTCGATGCCGCCCTGGGGCATCTGCCAGTCATGCCCCGGCAGCACGATCTCCGGCCCCGCGCTATGCGAGCGCCCGGCGAAGACGAGGCCCTCCCGGTTGAAGAGGGCGATGCCGACATTGGGGCGGTAGGGGAGGGGCGGCTGCGTCATTCGACCTGCATAACGTCATTGCGAGCGATAGCGAAGCAATCCAGCCGTTCGCTCGGGGCTGGATTGCTTCGTCGCTGCGCTCCTCGCAATGACGGCGGCGGGCCTATTCCCCCGTCGCGATCAGGGTCGCGTTGCCGCCGGCGGCGGCGGTGTTGACCGTCACGGTCTGCTCGGTGACGAAGCGTGTCAGGTAGTTCGGGCCGCCGGCCTTGGGCCCGGTGCCCGAGAGGCCGTGGCCGCCGAAGGGCTGCACGCCGACGACCGCGCCGATGATGTTGCGGTTCACATAGATGTTGCCGGTGGAGAGCCGGCTCGTCACGCGCTCGACCGTGGCCTCGATGCGCGAATGCACGCCGAGCGTCAGCCCGTAGCCGGTCTCGTCGATCTCGGAGATGACCCTGTCGAGCTCCCCGGCCTTCCAGCGCACGACATGCAGGATGGGGCCGAAATGCTCGCGGTCGAGATCGGCGATCCTGTCGAGGGCGATCACATGCGGGGCGACATAGGTGCCGCCGAGCGCGGGGACCTGACCTGCCCAGGACACCTTGCCGAGCTTGCGCATCGCCTCGACATGGGCGTCGAGCCTGGCCTTGGCGGCGGCGTCGATCACCGGGCCGACATGGGTCTCGACCTTGCGCGGATCGCCGAGCCTCAGCTCGCGCGCCGCGCCGGTGATCATCTCGACCATCCTGTCGGCGACGTCCTCCTGCACCACGAGCAGGCGGAGCGCCGAGCAGCGCTGGCCGGCGGAGCGGAAGGCCGACATGACCACGTCGTCGGAGACCTGCTCCGGCAGCGCGGTGGCATCGACGATCATCGCGTTGAGGCCGCCGGTCTCGGCGATCAGCGGCACGATCGGGCCGTCCTTGGCGGCGAGAGCGCGGTTGATCGCGCGGGCGGTGGCGGTCGAGCCGGTGAAGGCGACGCCGGCGACGGCCGGGTGGCCGATGAGCGCCGCACCGACCGCGCCATCGCCCGGTACGAGATGCAGCGCGGTCGGGGGCACGCCGGCCTCGTGCAGCAGGGCGACGGCGACGGCGGCGATCAGCGGCGTCTGCGGCGCGGGCTTGGCGACGACGCTGTTGCCGGCGACGAGCGCCGCGGCGACCTGGCCGGTGAAGATGGCGAGCGGGAAGTTCCACGGCGCGATGCAGACGAAAGGACCGCGCCCGCGCAGAACGAGATGGTTCGATTCGCCGGTCGGGCCTGGCAGGCTGGTCGGTTCGGCGAGCTTCGCCTCGGCCTCCGCCGCGTAGTAGCGGCAGAAGTCGACCGTCTCGCGCACCTCCGAGATGGCGTCGTCGATGGTCTTGCCGGCCTCCGTCTGGAGCAGGGCGATCAGCAGCCCCTGGCGCGCTTCCATCATGTCGGCGGCCTTGCGCAGCGCGGCGGCGCGGATGCGCGCGGGCGTCTCGCTCCAGCCCTTGAATCCGGCCTTCGCGGCCGCCATGGCCTGCGCCGCGATGGCGGCATCCGCCTCGCCGACCCTGCCGATCACGGTGTTGTCGATCGGCGACCTGACGTCGCGCGGCAGGCCCGCGAGCGCCTTGCCGTCGATGACGGGCTTCGCCTCCGGGAAAGGCTTGCCGGCCGCAGAGGCGATCTCCTTCAGCAAGGCGGCGAGACTGGCCTCGTGGCCGAGCTCGACACCCGCCGAATTGCGCCGCGACGGCCCGTAGAGCTCCGCGGGCAGGGGGATGCGGCGGTTGCGGGCCGCGCCGGCGTTGCCGACGATGTCGGCCGGCGGCACGAGCAGTTCCGCGACCGGCACGTCGGGGTCGCCCGAGAGGCTGACGAAGGACGAGTTCGCGCCGTTCTCGAGCAGGCGGCGCACGAGATAGGCGAGCAGATCCTGGTGGCCGCCGACCGGCGCGTAGGTGCGGCAGGCGAAGCCCTCCTTGCCGGAGAGCAGCTTCTCGTAGAGCGGTTCGCCCATGCCGTGCAGGCGCTGGAACTCGAACCCGTCCGAGCCGCCCGCCATCTCGGCGACGGTGGCGAGGGTGAGCGCGTTATGCGTCGCGAACTGCGGAATGATGCGCGGGCGCAGCGCCAGGAGCTGGGCCGCGCAGTGCTCGTAGTTGAGGTCGGTCATCGCCTTGCGGGTGAAGACCGGATAGTCGGCCAGGCCGCGTTCCTGGGCGCGCTTGAGCTCGGTGTCCCAGTAGGCGCCCTTGACGAGCCGCACCATCATGCGCCGGTCATGGGCCTCCGCCAGCGCCCCGATATGGGCGATCACGGCCGAGGCGCGCTTCTGGTAGGCTTGGATCGCGAGGCCGAATCCGTCCCAGCCGGCGAGCGAGGGGTCCGCCACCACGGCGTCGATGACGTCGAGGGAGAGTTCGAGACGGTCGGCCTCCTCGGCGTCGACGGTGAAGTTGAGGTCGTAGCGCTTCGCCTGCCGGGCGAGCTCGATCACCTTGGGGGTCAGCTCCGCCAGCACGCGCTCGTGGTTGGTGGCGTCGTAGCGCGGATGCAGCGCCGAGAGCTTGACCGAGATGCCCGGGCGGTTCGGCAGCGCGTCGTTGCCGGCCGAGCGGCCGATGGCGTCGATCGCGGCGGCGTAGGATGCGAAATATCGCTCCGCGTCGTCCTGCGTGCGCGCGCCTTCGCCCAGCATGTCGAAGGAGTAGCGATAGAGTCGGCCAGACGTGGAATTTGCGCGCTTCAGCGCTTCCTGGATCGTCTGGCCGAGCACGAAATGGTTGCCCATCACGCGCATGGCCTGCCGCGTCGCGGTGCGCACGGCCGGGAGCCCCAGCCGCTTGGCGAGGCCGGCGACGATGCCGGTCGGCGTCTCGCCCGGCTGGATGACGCGGGCGGTGACGCCGAGCGCCCAGGCCGAGGCGGAGATCAGGAAGGCGTCCGACTTCGCCTCGTGGCGGGCGAAATCGCCCTGGCCGAGCTTGTCCTCGATCAACCGGTCGGCGGTGGCGGAATCGGGCACGCGCAGCAGCGCCTCGGCCAGGACCATCAGCGCCAGGCCCTCGCGGGTGGACAGGGAGTATTCGCGCAGCAGCTCCTCGATGCCGCCGAGCCCGGCCTTGCGCGTGCGGATGGCCTCGACCAGCCCGGCGGCGCGCGTGTCGATGCGGGCCTTGGCGGCGGGATCGCGGCGGGCGCCGGCCAGCAGGCGCTCGGCGAGCACCCCGTCATCCTCCGCGAAGGGGGCGCGGAACGGGGGCAGGGCCTGCGCCTTGGCGCCGAGGGGGAGGGCCATCGAAGGGGCTCCATGAGACAGTCGGGATGATCTGAAGAATCATCCGCCATAGGCCGCATATCAACCGATTGTTTTGCGGATAGATCCGTATATTTCTTCGTCGATTGATCTTATGGCAGGAAAAAATACCATGCTCGACCGTACCGACCGCCGCATCCTGTCCCTGCTGCAATCCGACGGCCGGATCGCCGGTGTCGAGCTCGCCGAAAAGGTCGGTCTTTCTCCGACCGCGACGGGCGAGCGGCTGAAGCGCCTGGCGCGCGAGGGCTATGTCACGGGCTATCGCGCGATCCTCGATCCGCTGAAGCTCGGGCTCAATCTGCTGGTCTTCGTCGAGGTCTATCTCGACAAGACGACACCCGATGCGTTCGAGCGTTTCGCCGCCGCGGTGAAGCGCGCGCCGGAGGTGCTGGAGTGCCATATGGTCGCCGGCGGCTTCGATTATCTGGTGAAGACCCGCGTCGCCGACATGAACGCCTATCGCCGCTTCCTGGGCGAGGTGCTGCTCGCCCTGCCCGCCGTCCGCGAAACCCGCACCTATGCGGTGATGGAGGAGGTCAAGACCGACGGCGCGTTGCCGCTTTAGACACTCGTCTAATCTGCCCAATCGCTAGGCAAATCGTGAGCCGCGCGAGAGCTTTTCGGCTTGACCCCCCGTCAGCTTGCGCCAGTCTCGAACAACCTTCATGCGGCACGGTGCTTGCTCCGCCGGGCCGTGCCCTCGCCGCGCCCTAGCCTCGTCGCCAGTCCGGAGTTCGCGATGTTCAAGCTGTCCCGATCCCTCGCCAAGCTGCCCTCGCGGCGGGGCCTCCTGAGCGGAGCGATGGGGGCCGCCGCGGCGCTGCTGGGCGGCCTCCTGCCCGCCCAGGCACAGACCCCCGTGCGCTTCACGCTGGACTGGCGCTTCGAGGGGCCGGCCGCGCTGTTCCTGATGGCGCAGGAGAAGGGCTACTTCAAAGCCGAGGGGCTCGACGTCACCATCGACACCGGCAACGGCTCGCGCGAGGCGATCCCGCGCGTGGCCTCCGGCACCTACGACGCCGGCTTCGGCGACGTGAACTCGCTGATCCGCTTCCGCGACGAGAATCCCACCGTCGATCTCAAGGCGGTGATGATGGTCTACGACAAGCCGCCCTTCTCGATCGTCGGGCGCAAGAGCCGCGGCATCAGCGCCGATGCGAAGAGCCTGGAGGGCAAGAAGTTCGGCGCGCCGGCCGCTGACGGCGCCTTCGCGCAGTGGCCGATCTTCAAGGCGGTCAACAAGCTCGACGACAGCAAGATGCGGATGGAGAATGTCGGCTTTCCGGTGCGCGAGCCGATGCTGGCCTCGGGCGAGGTCGACGCCGTCTTCGGCTTCGCCATCTCCTCCTACATCAACCTGAAGTCGCGCGGCGTTCCGGTCGACGACATCGTCGTCATGTTGATGTCGGATTATGGCGTCGAGCTTTACGGCAATGTCGTGATGGTCTCGCCGAAATTCATGGCGGAGAAGCCGGAGGCCGTGCGCGGCCTGCTGCGCGCCATCACCAAGAGCGTCCGGGACACCATTGCGGACCCGGCGCTCGGGGCCCAGCTCGTGATCAAGCGCAACGACGTCGCCAAGCTGGATGTCGAGCTCGAGCGCCTGAAGATGACGCTGGATCAGAACGTCGTGACCCCCTGGGTCAAGGTCAACGGCTTCGGCGGCATCGACAAGGCGCGCTGGGAGCGCGCGCTCGACCAGATCGCCCTGACCGCGCCGTTCAAGGACCGGGCCCGCGCCGGCGATGCGTTCGTCGACAGCTTCCTGCCGGCTTCGGCGGAGCGCGTGTTCTGACCGCCTTCGTCGAACTCCGCGACGTCACCCATGTCTATGGCGGCGGCGACGGGCCGCCTGCGGTCGACGGACTGTCGCTGACGATCCGCGAAGGCGAGTTCGCGGCCATCGTCGGCCCCTCGGGCTGCGGCAAGTCGACCATGATGAAGCTCGCCACGGGGCTCCAGCGGCCGAAGAGCGGTTCGGTCGTCGTCGCCGGGCGCGAGGTCGCCGAGCCGCTCAAGATCACCGGCATGGCCTTCCAGAACCCGGTGATGCTGCCCTGGCGCACGACGCTGCAGAACCTGCTGCTGCCGCTGGAGATCGTGCAGCCGCATCGTTCGCGCCTGCGCGCTCACAAGGCCGACTATGTCGCGCGCGCCGAGGCGCTGCTGGAGACGGTGGGCCTCAAGGGCATGGGCGCGAAATTTCCCTGGCAGCTCTCCGGCGGCATGCAGCAGCGCGCCTCGCTGTGCCGGTCGCTGATCCACGAGCCGAAGCTGCTCATGCTGGACGAGCCCTTCGGCGCGCTCGACGCCTTCACCCGCGAGGAGCTCTGGTGCGTGATCCGCGACCTGCATGCGCAGCGCGGGATCACGGTGATCCTGGTGACGCACGACCTGCGCGAGGCGGTGTTCCTGGCCGATCGCGTCTTCTGCATGTCGGCGCGCCCCGGGCGCGTTATCGCCGAGCGCGAGATCGGCTTCGCCCGACCGCGCGACCTCGAGCTGACCTACACGCCGGAATTCGCCGGGATCGTGCACGAGTTGCGTGGGCACATCCGCGAGGCGAGGGCGGCGGCATGAGGTGGCACGGGATCGGCCCACACATTTCCGTGACCTCAGCCCTCATCCTGAGGAGCGCCGGAGGCGCGTCTCGAAGGATTTCCCAGATGGCTCCAGAGTCTCCTGAAGCATCCTTCGAGACGCCGCTAGCGCGGCTCCTCAGGACGAGGGCTCGACGGGTGGCAACGGCATGAAGCGCTCCGTCCGGCTCAAGCTGGCACCCTATCTGTTCACCGTGGCGTTCTTCGCGCTGTGGGAGATCGCCTGCCGGGCGCTCTCGGTTTCGAGCTTCGTGCTGCCGCCGCCCTCGGCGATCTGGAAGGCGCTGGTCGAGTACCAGAAGCCGCTCTTCACCAACGCGCTGCACACGCTCTGGATGACCTCCGCCGGATTCGCGCTGTCGATCGTGTTCGGGCTGGCGCTCGGGCTTCTGGTCGGCTCGTCTCGATGGCTGCATGCGGGCCTGAACCCGCTGCTGGTCGGCTTCAACTCGATTCCCAAGGTCGCCGTCGTGCCGATCCTGGTGATCTGGTTCGGTGTCGGCTGGCTGCCGCCGGTGCTGACCGCCTTCGTGATCTCGTTCTTCCCGATCGTCGTGAACGTCGCGACCGGGCTCGCGACGATCGAGCCGGAGACCGAGGACGTGCTGAAGGCGCTCGGCGCCAGCCGCTTCGACATCATGGTCAAGGTCGGGATTCCGCGCTCGCTGCCCTATTTCTTCGGGGCGCTCAAGGTCGCGATCACGCTGGCCTATGTCGGCTCGGTCATCGGCGAGCAGAACGCCGCGAATTTCGGGCTCGGCAACCTGATCACGCGCGCCTCGGCCGATTTCAACGTGCCGCTGATCTTCGCGGCGCTGCTCGTCCTGGCCGTGCTCGGCATCTTCCTCGTGGTGATCGTCGACATGGTCGAGAACCGGACGACCGGCTGGGCCAAGCGCTCGCAGATGGCGGCGGGCTGAGATCGCGTCCGGCTCAGTCGCCGCCGCCGTCTCCATCGCCCGCGCCGTCACCCCAGCCATCGCCCGACGAATCCTGCGAGGCTGGTCTGTGGCGGTCTCGCCAGACGCGACGCATCACCCATGCGAAGAAGATCGCGGGCGGCGCCATGAAGACGAAGAAGGCGGTGACGTTGCTCATGCCTGCTCCCCGCTTGGCCGAGACGCTACGCGCTGACGGCCACTCCCTGCCGGGGCCGACCCGTCTTCTCGCCAGAGCCCTTGCCGAGGAAGGCGTCCCAGAGCTGCTGCACCATGTCCTCCTCGATGTCCTTGACGATCAGGACGAGCCGCGAGCGGCGGTCGCCGTCGGGCCAGGCATCGAGCAGCACCGGCGGATGCAGGATCTGCTGCACGGCATGGACGAGCAGCGGCCGGTCGGGCTCCTCGGCGGTCTGCACCAGCCCCTTGAGACGCAGCAGCCTCGGGCCGTGGACGGAGCGCAGCAGCGTCCAGAACAGGTCGAAGGTCGCCTGCGGGATCGGCGCATCGGCCGTCAGGACGAAAGCGCGGATCGCGTCGTCATGGCGGTTCACGTCGTGACGATGGCCGTGGCCGTGGCCGTGGTCATGGCCATGGTGGTGGTGGCCGTGATGGTCATGGCCGTGATGGTCATGGCCGCCATGCGCATGATCGTGGCGCGCGTCCGGGAGGCTGTCCTGGGCCAGCCATTGGCGCAGCTCCGCCGGCCGCCGCGAGAGATCGTAGAGCCCGGCCGAGATCAGCGACTGTGCCGCGGCCTGGGGGCCCAGCAGGGCCAGGCCGGGATTGAGCTCGGCGAGCCGCAGGCGCAGCCGGGCGAGGGCGGCGGGGTCGGCAACGAGATCGGTCTTGGTGAGCACGATGCGGTCGGCGGCGACGACCTGCCGGCGCGCCTCCTCATGGGCATCGAGCGTCGCCATGCCATTGACGGCATCGACCAGCGTCACCACGCCGTCGAGCCTGAAACGCATGGCGAGGTAAGGGTGGTTGATCAGGACGTTCAGGATCGGCGCCGGGTCGGCGAGGCCCGTGGTCTCGATGACGACGCGCTTGAACGGGCCGATGCGATCGTTGTCCCGTCGGCGCAGCAGATCCTCCAGCGTGACGATGAGATCGTCGCGGATGGTGCAGCACAGGCAGCCCGATTCCAGCAGCACCATGTTCTCGGCGACGCCCTCGACCAGCAGGTGGTCGAGCCCGACCTCGCCGAACTCGTTGACGATCACCACCGTGTCCGCGAGCGCGGGGTCTTTCAGCAGGCGGTTGAGCAGCGTCGTCTTGCCGGCACCGAGGAAGCCGGTGAGCAGGGTCAGCGGAATGGGGGCGGGGCGGGCGGCGCCGCCCGTGGTCTGGCTCGTCGGCATGGGCCGGCTCCGGCTTCAGGCGGGCTGGGGACGTCGCCTGTATTGTTCTAATATTACATTAGTCATCAGCGTCGCGACGACAAGCCCGCAGCCGGCATATTGCAGCGGCCCGAGCCGCTCCTGGAGCCAGACCGTCGCGATCAGCATGGCGAAGACCGGCTCGGCACAGAAGGCCAGTCCCGCCCTGCCGGGAGAGATGCGCGAGAGCGCGGCGATCTGCAGCAGGAAGCCGACGAGATAGCCGCCGACCGTGACGACGACCGCCGCCGGCGCCAGCAGGAGCGCGCTCGGCGGCAGCAGCCCGCCGGTCACGGCGAGGATGGCGAGCGTCACCGGCAGGACGATGACATGCGACCAGAACAGCTTGGGCAGCATCGGAACCGGCGCCAGCGCCGAGGCGGCGAAGAACTGCGTGGCGGCGGCGACGCTCGCCAGCAGCGCGAGGACGAGCCCGCGCGGGTCGAGCCCGTGAAGGTCCGGGCCCACCACCATCGCGACGCCGAGGAAGGCTGTCAGCGCAAGGACGAACCGGTCGGCGCGGAAGGGTTCCCGGGTCAGGACGGGTTCGGCCAGCACGATCAGGACCGGGTAGGTGTAGAACAGAACCGCCGCGACCGAGACCGGGACATAGGCCACCGAGGACAGGTAGGCCGAGCCGACCGCCGCGCTCGCGATGCCGAAAACGAGCATGCCGGCGCGCCGGCCGCGCGCCACGGCGAGCGAGGCGCGCGTGAGAAGCGCCGCCACGGCGACGAGGGCCAGCATGAGGAAGACGCGATAGAAGACCAGAAGCGCGCCGCTCAGCCCGGCCTGGCCCGCGAGCTGCGCGCTGACGATGTTGGTGCCGTAGGCGGCCGCCGAAGCCAGCGCCAGCCACAGGCCCTGGCGCCCGAGAGTTCGCGGGTCAGCCACGGGCGATCAGGCGTCGTCGCCCGCTTTCGGCTTGGTTCGCGCCGTGGGCTGCCCCGGGCGTTGCCCGGCCTTGGCCTCGGCGGGCTTGCCTTCGCCCGTCCTGGGCTTGGCTTCGCCTGGCTTGGCGGGCTTGGCCGCAGGCTTCGCCTTCTGGGCCACGGGGCGGGCGGGCGGCTTGATCGCGGCGGAGGCGCTCGGCCGCAGGCTCGCGGGCGAGGCGCTGCCCGGCGTGATCGCGCCCTGAAGCCGCAGCGGGCCGGATGAGGGCGCACCGTCCGCGGGCGCGGCGTCGGCCTGCCCCGCGGGAGCGAAGGCGGCGGCCCTGCCGGGCGCGGGGCGCGCGGCCGAGTCGCCGAACAGACCCGGCGTGCCTGCACCGAAAAGGCCGGCCTGAACCGGTGCGGAGGGCGTCACGACCGGAGCCGCTCCGCGTGCCACGCGGCTATCCGAGCCGCCCGAGACATTGGCCGCGAGCGGGGCCCTGTCCGAGCCCGGCGAACGGCCGAAGGCGACCGGCACGGGCACGCTCTCGGCGCGCGGACCGAGCACCATGCGACCGGACGGGGTGCGGGTGAGGATCGAACCGCCCGTGTGGGCGAATGCGGGCGCGGAGGCCGTGGCGAAGCGGCCACCGTCATCGGCATTGCCGCCGAGATTGGAGGCCTGGGCGGAGATCGGCCCCGAGGCATCGGCATCGTCGGCGAGCGCGACGCCACCGCCCTTGCGCCGCAGATCGTCGCAGATATTGGGCGCGCTGCCGCCGCCGGTCGGCAGCGAGGCGAGGGTCTGGCCGGTGCCGCCCCATCTGCCGAAGCCGTCGTCGAGGAGCTGAGCGGCCTTGACCGTGCGCTCGGTGCCGGAGAGCGCGCCGAGCACGACCGCGATCAGCGTGCGGCCGCCGCGCGTGGCGGTGGTGACGACGTTGAAGCCCGAGGCGCAGACGAAGCCGGTCTTCATGCCGGTGACGCCGGGATAGCGACCGACGAGGCCGTTGGTGTTGTGCAGCACCTGCTTGCCGAGCTGGACCGACGGGGTGTTCCAGTAGTCGGCATAGTCGGGAAAATCGCGCATCAGGGCCATGGCCAGGATGGCGAGATCGCGGGCGCTGACCTGCTGGTCGGGGTGATGCCAGCCATTGGGGTTGACGAAGCGGGTCTCGCGCATGCCGAGGCGCCGGGCCTCGGCGTTCATCATTCCGACGAAGGTCTCGACATCGCCGCCGACGCCTTCGGCGATGACATAGGCGATGTCGTTGGCCGACTTCACCATCATGATGCGCAGGGCGTTGTCGAGCGTGATCTCCTGACCGGGCTTGATGTAGACCTTGACCCGCGGCTGGCTCGCGGCCCGCTTCGAGGCCGGAATCGCGGTCTCGAGGCCCAGCCGGCCGTCGCGCACGGCCTTCAGGGCGAGATAGGCGGTCATCAGCTTCGTCGTCGAGGCAGGGTGCCAGGGCTGGGTCGCATTCTCGCTCGAGAGCACCTGGCCGGTCGCTGCGTCGACGACCAGGCTGGTGCCGGCTGAAGCCTGTCCGCAGAGAGCGAGGCCAAGGGCGAGCGTTGCGGTGAGACGGAGCAGGCTCATCGTGCTGATCTTGAACCTCGAGGGTGGGGCGGCGAGGACGTCGCCTTGGGCTTGGCGACGAAAGAGGCTTGGCTACGAAAGACGCAGGGGTTCAACGCGATGCGTGCGGCATTTTCGAGACGGCCGCCCAGGCGGCACGAGACGCATACCTACCCTTACATGAGCGATTTGCCTAGCCGCCGGGCCTTGGTTCACAAGGGCGGACGATCCCGTCACATGCGAAAGCGCCGCCGGTGAGCCTCACCTTTCTCTGGATTCCGGCGACCATCGCCGCCGCGCTGCTGCAGACCGCGCGAAACCTCACCCAGCGCTCCCTGACCGAGGTGATCGGCGTCGTCGGGGCGACGCAGGTGCGCTTCCTGTTCGGCCTGCCCTTCGCGGTGCTCTTCCTCGCGCTGGTGTGCTTCACGCTCGGGCGTCTGCCGCCCTCCGTCGGAACGGTCGCTTTCGCCTTCGCGGCCGTCGGCGCGGCGACGCAGATCGTCGCCACGGCGCTCATGCTCGCCGCCATGCGCGAGCGCTCCTTCGCGGTCACGACCGCCTATACCAAGACCGAGCCGGTGCAGGTCGCGCTGTTCGGGGCGGCCCTGCTGGGGGACGCGCTGACCCCGGCGAAGTTCCTCGCCATCCTGGTCGCGACCGCCGGTGTCATCCTCGTCTCGTGGAAGCCTGGCGAGAAGCTGACGAGGGCCGGTCTGCGGCCGGCCTTGCTCGGGATCGGCGCCGGCGCCTTCTTCGCGGCCTCGGCGATCGGCTATCGCGGCGCCATCCAGGCCCTGCCGGAGGGCGGTTTCTTCATTCGGGCCACGACCATCCTGGCGCTGGGGCTGGCCCTGCAGACCGTGATCCTGACGCTCTATATGCTGCTCGCGAACCGGGCGGCCCTGGTTTCGAGCCTGCGCAACTGGCGCAAGTCGCTTTCGGCCGGCTTCCTGGGCGCGGCCGCTTCGCAGTGCTGGTTCCTCGGGTTTTCGCTGACGACGGCCGCGAATGTGAGGACGCTGGCGCTGGTCGAGGTGCCGCTGGCGCAGATCGTCTCGCGGCGCATCTTCGCGGAGGGCACGAGCCGCAGGGAACTCGCCGGGATGGCGATGATCGTCCTGGGCGTCGGCCTGCTGCTCTCGCTTTCGTTGCAGTGAGGCACGGCGGGAGATAGGGAGGGGGGCTCCTGCGCTTCGGCGCAAGGCGGCAATGCGCCGATGCGATCTTGCCGGACGACGACGGCGTGCAAAAATAAAGTGTATCTGCACATTACGGGAGGTTCGATCATGAGCGCTGCAATCGTCGGCTGGGCCCACACGCCCTTCGGAAAGCACGATGCCGAGACCGTCGAGAGCCTGATCGTCAGGGTCGCGACCGAGGCTCTCGCCGATGCCGGCCTCGCGGCCGAGCAGGTCGACGAGATCGTGCTGGGCCATTTCAACGCCGGTTTCTCGGCTCAGGACTTCACCGCTTCGCTGGTGCTCCAGGCCGATCCGACGCTGCGCTTCAAGCCGGCGACGCGGGTCGAGAACGCCTGCGCGACCGGCTCGGCCGCCGTGCACCAGGGCGTCAGGGCGATCCGCGCCGGGGACGCCAAGGTCGTGCTCGTGGTCGGCGTCGAGCAGATGACGACGACGCCCGGCCCCGAGATCGGCAAGAACCTGCTCAAGGCCTCCTACCTGCCCGAGGACGGCGATACGCCGGCCGGCTTTGCCGGCGTCTTCGGCAAGATCGCGGCCGGCTATTTCCAGCGCCATGGCGATCAGTCGGACGCGCTCGCGATGATCGCGGCCAAGAACCACCGGAACGGCGTCGCCAACCCCTATGCCCAGATGCGCAAGGATCTCGGCTATGATTTCTGCCGGGCGGAGAGCGAGAAGAACCCCTTCGTCGCCGGCCCGCTGAAGCGCACGGACTGCTCGCTGGTCTCCGACGGCGCCGCCGCGCTGGTGCTCGCCGACGAGGAGACGGCGCTCGGCATGCGCCGCGCCGTCGGCTTCCGGGGCATGGCGCATGTCCAGGACTTCCTGCCGATGTCGAAGCGCGACATCCTGAAGTTCGAGGGCGGTGCGCTGGCCTGGAAGAAGGCGCTGGCGCAGGCTGGCGTGGTGCTGGACGATCTCTCCTTCGTCGAGACGCATGACTGCTTCACCATCGCCGAGCTGATCGAATACGAGGCGATGGGGTTGACGGCCGTCGGAGACGGCGCCCGCGCCATCAAGGAAGGCTGGACCCAGAAGGACGGCAAGCTGCCGGTGAACGTCTCCGGGGGCTTGAAGGCCAAGGGTCATCCGATCGGCGCCACCGGCGTCTCGATGCATGTCCTCAGCGCCATGCAGCTCACCGGGGAGGCGCCGGAGGGGATGCAGCTCAACGAGCCGCGCCTGGGTGGCATCTTCAACATGGGTGGGGCCGCGGTCGCCAACTACGTGTCGGTGCTCGAGCGCATTCGGTAGAACGGCGACAGATCCCGAGGACGAGGACCCGCGTATCGTGACCATCTTTGCGGCGCTGCTGCCGGCCTATGTCCTCTCGATCTTCTATCGTTCCTTTCTGAGCGTCATCGCCGGACCCGTGATGACCGATCTCGCGATCGGCCCGCGCGAGTTCGGTCTGCTCGGGGCGAGCTGGTTCACGATCTTCGCCGTGGCGCAGTTCCCCATCGGCTGGGCGCTCGACCGGCTGGGGCCGCGACGCACCGTCGCGGTGTCCATGACCATCGGCACCGCCGGGGCCTTTCTCTTCGCCTTCGCGAGCAGCCTGCCTGTCGCGGTGTTCGCCATGGCGCTCGTCGGCATCGGCTGCGCGCCGGTGTTCATGGCGTCGCTCTTCCTGTTCGCCCGGACGGCGGCGCCGGAGCGCTTCGCGCTGCTGGTCTCGATCCTGATCGGGCTGGGTTCGATCGGGAATCTGGCCTCGGCCGGCCCGCTCGCCATCGCGGCGGCCGATTTCGGCTGGCGCAACGCCATGCTGGCGGTGGCCGTGATTTTCCTGATCGCGACAGTGCTCGCGACAACCCTGATCCGTGACCCCGCCCGGGTGGAGCATCATTCGGGGGAGGCGGAAGGGTTGCTCCAGGGACTCGCCAGCATCGCCCGGATCAGGCCGCTCTGGCTGCTCGCGCCGCTGACCTTGACCGGCTACGCCATCATCGCGACGGAGCGGGGGCTGTGGGTCGCGCCCTTCATGTCCGACGTCCATGGTTTCGACGCGGTGGCGAGCGGCCATGCCGCGACCGCCATGGCGCTGGCGATGGTCGTGGGAGCGCTGATCTATGGCGCGATCGAAAAGGCGCTCGGGCGCGTCAAATGGCTGACCTTCTGGGGCAGCGTGCTGACCGGGCTCGCCTTCATGGCGCTCGCCCTGTTCGGGGCGCGTTCGGCCAGCCTGTCCATCGGGCTGCTCGGGCTGATCGGTGGGGCCGGGTTCACCTATGCCGTGCTGATGGCGCATGCGAAGCTGTTCTTCCCCGCGCATCTCCTGGGGCGCGGGATGACCTGCGTGAACTTCTTCTTCATCGGCGGGGCCGCGCTGGCGCAGTCGGGGTCCGGCTGGTTCATCGCGAGCCAGCGCGCCGAGGGCTTGAGCGCGGCGGCGACCTTCGCCAATCTGCACTGGGCCTTCGCGGCGCTGCTGCTGGCCTCGGCCGCCGTCTACGCCTTCGCGCCGGCCGACGCCAAGCGCTGACCCTTTGCGATTTGGCGATCGTCGGCATCTGCTCTATATTTGGCCGTATGGGAAAGTCAGCGGCCAAACTCAGTCGCGCGGAACTCAGGACGCTCGGCCTCGCGGCCGCCGAAGAGGCGGTGCGGCACGATCTGCTCGCGGGCGTGCCCGTCGAGGGGGGCGCGCGTTTTGCCCAATCGGAGAGCCAGTCGATCGTGCTGGCTCGCGTCTCGCCGGATCATGTCCTGCGCATGGTACGCGTAGCCAAATCAGGAACAGCGGGCTGATTGCCGCCGGTGCCGGACGAGGCTCCCCAGCTTATCGTCATTGCCGGACCCAATGGATCGGGAAAATCGACCCTCACGCAGTTCCTGCTGCGCCAGGGCTATGATTTCGGCCACTACATCAACCCAGACGACATCGCGGCATCGCTGAACGGCTCCTACGCGGACCGTGTCGCGCAAGCCCAATCGATTGCGGATTTCGAACGCGAGCGCTGCGTGCGGGATGGCATCGATTTCTCCTTCGAAACGGTGATGTCGCATCCCTCGAAAATCGAGGTGATGGAAGGGGCTCGCGCACGCGGCTTCGATGTCACGCTGTTCTTCGTCTCCATCGCGGACCCGAGCATCAACGTGTCGCGCGTTCGAAGCCGTGTGCTCGCGGGCGGTCACGATGTTCCGGCGGATCGCATCGTCGCGCGATGGTATCGCAGGATGGAAGCTCTCGCGTTGGCTGTCATGGCTGCGAGTCGGACGGTCGTTTTCGACAATACGGATATTCCGCTCGGGGCCGTCATCGCGTCTGAAAGCGGAGTCCGGCCCGCCGGCGATGGCGGACTGATGCCGGTCACCGAAGTCCTGGTGACGCGCGAGAGCGTCGAACTGATCCTGGGCCGGACTGTTCCCGATTGGGTCGTGCGCTATCTCGTCTCGCCGCTTCAAGCGCGCCTTCCGAGCGGCACAGCGGGCGGGCGGGAGCTTTCGATCCGGATCGAGGACGGCTAGAGTATCTGACTGAATATCGTATTCAGTCAGATACTCTAACTTTTTGATCTTGCATCGACTTTTTCCCGAAAACCGCGCTCCACTTTTCGGGCCGATGCTCTAACCCTCGCCCGGCGCCCTGGCGCGGATGGCCAGCGCGTGCACGCCGCCGGAGAGCTCGGCGGCGAGCGCGTGATTGACGAGGCGGTGGCGCTCCAGACGGCTCTTGCCGGCGAAGGCCTCCGACACGATATCGACGCTGAAATGGGTTTCGCCGCCCTCGCGCCAGCCGCCATGGCCCTGGTGACGGTGCGAGTCGTCGACGACCTCCAGGCGCTGTGGCGCGAAGGTCTCACGAAGCTTGCCGGATATCCGTTCGGCCATGCCCGTCATGATCGTGCCACCGTTGCGAGGCTCATTGCCGTTGCCCGGCAGGAGCGACGCTTCATCTCGAAGCGGCGTCGCTCTTGCCGGTTTCCCTTCCCGGTCTCATAACCGTTCGACGATGAACTTCAACTCGCGCCTGTTCGATCGCATCAGGATCGGTGCTCCAGACACCGATCCCGAGGGGGAGAGCGATGCTCCGCGCTGCGAGCATCCCGGATGCATGCGCGCGGGCGAATTCCGCGCGCCCAAGGGGCGTGGCCGCGAGGGCCAGTTCTTCCGCTTCTGCATGGAGCACGTGAAGGAGTACAACGCCTCCTACAACTACTTCTCCGGCATGAACGACGAGGCGCTGGCCGCCTATCAGAAGCAGGAGGAGATCGGCCACCGCCCGACCTGGAAGCTCGGCGTGAACTCGCGCGCGGCGCGCATGGCGCAACGCGGCAAGGTCGCGAACGGGAAGGGCGGGCCGGAGGTCCAGGACGCCTTCAACATCTTCGGTGCGCGGGGCGCGCAGCAGGCCGCGCAGCCGGAGCCGCGCCTGAGCGCGCTCGCGCGCAAGGCGCTGGACACGCTCGATCTCGACGAGAACGCCGATTCGGCCGCGATCAAGGCGCGCTACAAGGAACTGGTGAAGCGGCTGCATCCGGACGCCAATGGCGGCGACCGCTCGCGCGAGGGCCGGCTCCAGGAAATCCTGAAGGCCTATCAGCAGCTCAAGGCCACCGGGCTGGTGTGAGAGCGCTCTGAGGGAAAGCGCGTCATGCTCGGGCTCGCCCCGAGCATCTTGTGACGGTGGAGGCTCCAATGCCCCGTCCTGCCAGAGATTCTCGGGTCTTCGCTGCGCTGCGCCCGAGAATGACGGCGAGCCTCAGCCTTTCCTCGCCGCCAGCCCCGCGACATCCGCGACGATGGCGTCGAGCGCGAAATCCTTCGGCGTGTAGACGGCGGCGACGCCCATGTTGCGCAGCGCGTTCTCGTCGTCGGGCGGTATGATGCCGCCGACCACCACCGGAACATCCATGCCGGCGACGCGCAGCCGCGCGGTGACGTCTCGCACCAGCGGCAGATGCGAGCCGGACAGGATCGACAGCCCGACGATGTCGGCCTGCGTCTCGCGCGCCTGGGCCACGATCTCCTCCGGCGTCTGGCGGATGCCGTCGTAACTGACCGCCATGCCGGCGTCGCGGGCGCGCACCGCGATCTGCTCGGCGCCGTTGGAGTGGCCGTCGAGGCCCGGCTTGCCGACGAGGAAGCGCGGCGGGCGGCCGAGCTTCTCGGTCGCCCGCGCGACGGCGGCGCGGACGGTGGCGAGATCGCCGTCTCCGCCCGGCTTCGTCGTGTCGATGCCGGTCGGGGCGCGGTATTCACCGAATATTTCGCGCAGGGCCTGCGCCCATTCGCCGGTGGTGACGCCGGCCTTGGCGCAGGCGATGGAGGCCGGCATGACGTTGCGGTCCTCGCGCGCGGCGGCCGAAAGCTCCGCCAGCGCCGCCTCGGCCGCGGCGGCATCGCGACGCTCGCGCCAGGCCTTCAGCCGGCCGATGGCTTCGATCTCGACGGAATCCGGCACGGTCACGACATTGCCGTCGCCGGCCGAGAGCGGCGAGGGCTCGCTGCTGGTGAATTTGTTGACGCCGACGACGACCTGCTCGCCGCGCTCGATCGCCTCGATCCGGCGCGCGCCGTTCTCGACGAGGGCCTGCTTCATGTAGCCGCTCTCGACCGCCGCGAGCGCGCCGCCCATCGCGTCGATCCGCGCCAGTTCCTCGAGCGCGGCGGCCTTCAGCTCCGCGACCTTGGCGTCGATCTCGGTCGAGCCGTCGAAGATGTCGCCATATTCGAGCAGGTCGGTCTCGTAGGCCAGCACCTGCTGCATGCGCAGCGACCATTGCTGGTCGAAGGGGCGCGGCAGGCCTAGCGCCTCGTTCCAGGCGGGGAGCTGGACGGCACGGGCGCGCGCCTTCTTCGACAGCGTCACCGCCAGCATCTCGATCAGGATGCGGTAGACGTTGTTCTCGGGCTGCGGCTCGGTCAGCCCCAGCGAATTGACCTGCACGCCATAGCGGAAACGCCGCATCTGTTCGTCGGCAACGCCATACCTGCCCAATGTGATCTCGTCCCAGAGGTCGACGAAAGCGCGCATCTTGCAGAGCTCCGTGACGAAGCGCAGGCCCGCGTTCACGAAGAAGGAGATGCGCCCGACGATGCCGGGAAACTCCGCGGCCGAGACCTCCGGCCGCGCCCGGATCGAATCGAGCAGCGCGATCGCGGTCGCCAGCGCGAAGGACAGCTCCTGAACCGGCGAGGCTCCGGCCTCCTGCAGATGGTAGGAGCAGACATTGGTCGGATTCCATTTCGGCAGCTCGCGCGCCGCGAAGACGACGATGTCGGTCGTCAGCCGCATCGAGGGGCGCGGCGGAAAGACATAGGTGCCGCGCGAGAGATACTCCTTCACGAGGTCGTTCTGCGTCGTGCCCTGCAGACCCTCCCGCGGCGCGCCCTGCTCGTCGGCGACGGCGACATAGAGCGCCAGCAGCCAGGCCGCCGTCGCGTTGATCGTCATCGAGGTGTTCATCTGGACCAGCGGGATCTGGTCGAAGAGCGCGCGCATGTCGCCGAGATGGCTGACGGGCACGCCGACCTTGCCGACCTCGCCGCGCGCCAGCACATGGTCGGGGTCGTAGCCGGTCTGGGTCGGCAGGTCGAAGGCGACGGAGAGGCCCGTCTGCCCCTTGGCGAGATTGGTGCGGTAGAGCCGGTTGGACTCGGTCGCGTCCGAGTGCCCGGCATAGGTCCGGAAAATCCAGGGCTTGTCGCGGGCCGGCGCCTGCGCGCCGAGGGGGCCGCTCGTGCTCATGACATGCTCCTCCGCCGACGGTGCAATCCGCATGCTGCACTGCGGCGGAGAATAGCGTGAGCTTTCCCCGAAAGTCCTCTGCGACCTTGGACGGACGAGCGCCGTCGCCCGGCGCGTGCCTTAGGCGATCAGTTCCCGCTGTCGGGCAGCCTCGGCAGCGGCATGAACTCCACGCCCTCGTCATGGAGCATGCGCGCGTCCTCCGGGCTCGCCTCGCCATAGATCGCGCGGGCGTCCGTCTCGCCGTTGTGGATCTTCAGTGCCTCCTCGGCGAAGCGCGGGCCGACATGCTCGGCATTCTCGGCGACGTGGCGGTGCAGCTCGGCCAGCATCTGGCGAAGGGCCGCTTCCTTCTCGCCGAGCAATGCGGCGGGAGCAGTGGCGGCCGCTACCGGCCTGGTCTCGCCACGGCCGGAGCGTTCCCGGTCCGTGCGGGCGACGTTCGGCGCCATGACGGCGCGCTCGACCTGCGTGCTGCCGCAATGCGGGCAGCTCACGAGGCCGCGCTTCGCCTGTTTCTCGAAGCCGGCGGAGTCCGGGAACCAGCTCTCGAACTCGTGGGCCTTCTCGCAAATGAGCGTGTAGAGGATCATGTCTCGTCTGGACGCAAGGACGCTGCCATCAGTTCGGCAGGCAAACACAGTTCAGCAGGTAAGTGCTGACGAAGTCTTTGCAAGTCGCCCCTCTCCGACGCGCTCACGCCGCCAGCAGCGGGTCGAGCTCGCCGCGCGCATCGAGGGCGTGCAGATCGTCGCAGCCGCCGACATGGCGCTCGCCGATGAAGATCTGCGGCACGGAGGTCCGCCCGCCGGCGCGCGCCGACATCGTCTGGCGCAGCCCGGAGGCGGATTCGACGTCGATTTCCTCGAAGGCCACGCCCTTCTTCGTCAGGAGGGCCTTGGCGGCGTTGCAATAGGGGCACCAGGAGGTGGTGTAGATCGTGACGGGCGGCATGGATCGTATCCGGCTGAGATGACGCACTGCACCCAATGTAGTGTGCCGTCAGCTTTCCGTCACGACCCGGGCGAAGGTCAGCACGTCGACCTGGCGGGCGCCTGCGCGCAACAGCGTCCGCGAGGCGGCATTGGCGGTGGAGCCGGTGGTCAGGACGTCGTCGACGAGAAGAATGCGCCGGCCTTCCAGGACCGGCTTCTTCCCGGCCGGGACCCTGAAGGCGCCCTGCAGGTTCTCGGCGCGCTGGGCGCGGGTCAGCCCCACCTGTTGCCGGGTGCGCTTGGCGCGCAACAGCAGAAGCGGCTCGTGCCGGGCATGGGCGATGTCGGCGACGACCTGCGCCAGCGCCGCCGCCTGGTTGAAGCGCCTGCTCCAGAGCCGTGTCCGGTGCAGCGGGACCGGCACGACGAGATCGGCGTCGGACAGAAGCTCGCGGCCGGCCTGGGCCATCATGCGGCCGAGCGCGAGGGCGAGCTCGGGCCGGTCGCCGTATTTCAGCCGATGCACCAGTTCGCGGGCCGTGCCGTCGAACCGGCAGACGGCGCGGGCGCGGGCGAAGACCGGCGGATCGGCGATGGCCGCGGGCGAGAGCAGGCCGGCGCCGAGATCGACCGCGAAAGGCGTGCCGAGCCGCTCGCAATAGGGGCGCTCGATGAAACCCATGGCGCTCCAGCAGGACGCGCAGAGCGATTGCGCATCGCCCGTGGCGGCCCGGCAGGCGATGCAGGAGGGCGGATAGACGATGCCCAGCACGGCGTTCGCACCGGCACGCAGGGCGGCCATGCCGGCGCGAAGGGGCGCGGTCGAAATCCTCCCTGCGGCGCGGCGCGACGGGAAATCCATCCCCGGCGCGGCGCCTTCGGGAGATTTTCTGTCCAGTCCGTGCGGCCGGGCCCCGGGAGCCTCTGTCATATCGCGCTGCAACACATATGTGACGGCGAGGGACGCAGGCTCGAGAGACCGGCGCCGCCTCCATCATTTCGCCTCTTCCCGCGAAGGACAATCCCGATGAGTTCGCCCAACGGTTCCAGTTCGCCCAACGGTTCCCTGCCCAAGCTGTTCACGCCGCTTCGTGTCGGCGATATCGACATTGCCAACCGCGTCGTCATGGCGCCGCTCACCCGCAATCGCGCCACGCACGGCACCGATGCGCCCAACGAGCTCCATATCGAATACTACCGTCAGCGCGCCGGCGCCGGGCTCATCATCAGCGAAGGCACGCAGATCTCGCAGCAGGGCCAGGGCTATGTCTGGACGCCGGGCATCTACAGCCGGGAGCAGGTCGCCCGCTGGAAGCCCGTGACGGAGGCGGTCCATGCCGCGGGTGGCAAGATCGTCGCCCAGATATGGCATGTCGGCCGCGTCAGCCATGTCTCGCTGCAGCCGGGCCAGCAGGCGCCGGTGGCGCCCTCGGCGATCCGCGCCGAGACCAAGACCTATATCGAGAGCGGCTTCGCGGAGGTCTCGCAGCCGCGCGAGCTCAGGGCCGACGAGCTGTCCGGCATCGTCGCGGATTACGCGCAGGCGGCGCTGAATGCCCGCGAGGCCGGCTTCGACGGCGTCGAACTGCACGGCGCCAACGGCTACCTGATCGACCAGTTCCTGCGCGACGGCACCAACCGGCGGACGGACGCCTATGGCGGTTCGGTCGAGAACCGGGCGCGCTTCCCGCTCGAAGTGGTTGACGCTGTGGTCAAGGCGATCGGCAAGGGCCGGGTCGGCATCCGCATCTCGCCGGTAAGCCCCGCGAACGGTGTCAGCGAGAGCGATCCGCAGGCCGTGTTCGGGTCCTTCGCCGCCGAGCTCGGCAAGCGGGGGCTCGCCTTCCTCCATGTCATCGAGGGCGCCACGGGCGGCCCGCGCGACATCGCGCCTTTCGACTGGCAGGCGCTGCGCAAGGCCTTCGGCGGGGTCTACATCGCCAATAACGGCTTCACGCGCGAGATGGCGCTGGAGGCGGTGGAGAGCGGCCGGGCGGATGCGGTGGCCTTCGGCAAGGCCTTCATCGCCAATCCGGACCTCGTCGAGCGCCTGAAGCGCGACGCCGCGTGGAACGCGCTGGACGCCGCGACGCTCTATGGCGGCGGCGCCAAGGGCTATACGGACTATCCGACGCTGGCCTGACGGGCCGATCGGCGAGGGCCGCCGGGCATCATGGTCGCGCTTGTGCCGCGGTCATCGGATCGGTCCGCGGCGACAGGGGCTTGCCTTCTCCCCCTGTGGGAGAAGGTGGCCCGAAGGGCCGGATGAGGGGTCTCGCAGGGCCCTGAATTGTGCGCCCAGCAGCCCGGGTGTTCTGCCGGCGATCTGCGTCGCGAGACCCCTCACCCTAGCCCTCTCCCGCAGGGGGAGAGGGGATCGCTCGTGCCTGTCATCGAGATGGCACTTCGAGACCCCGTCTTTGCCGATGGGGCCTGGCCCGGTGCAGACGTGGTCATGGGCGAGCATGACGGCGCGGCTGGGCTCAGCGGGATGGGGCTCCAGGTGCCAGCGAATTCGGATTGAAGGCGCCGCCGAAGGGGGACGGGTTGTTGCTCGGGGCCGGCGGTGCCGCGGGCGCCAGCGTGTTCGGATTGAAGGCCCCTCCGAAAGGCGAGGGGTTGTTGCCGGGGGCCTGCGGCGCGGCGGGCGCCGGCGCCTGCTGCTGAAGCCGGCGCATGCGCTCCTGCTGCTCGCGCAGCAGCCGCTCCTGGTTCTCCTGCTTCTCGCGCAGCACGTTCGCGCGGCAGGCCGAGGCGTCGTGGCGGCTGCCCTGCCAGGCCAGGAAGGCGGCGAAACCGGCCAGCAGCACGAAGACCGTCGCGGGATGGGCGATGAGGCGCGTCGCGCCGTTGCCGTAGAAGTCCGAGCCGCCCGTGCCGGCCCGGCGGAGGCGCTCGCCGCGACGGGCATGCGCCTCCTGCACCATGGCGCCGATCAGGGTGATCGCGATGATGATGACCGCGAGCGCCGAGAGCGAGGGGTCGGTCCCGAGTCGCACCTTGGAGGCGAGCGCAGTGGTGAAGGTGTTGCCGGAGAGGATCGTGAAGACGGTGGTGTTGTAGTTCTCGAAGGAGGCGAGGAAGCCGATGAAGGCGGCCGAGCCGATCGCGGGCTTGAGGAAGGGCAGCAGGATCTTGCGGAACGCCTGGCCGGGCGTCGCGCCGAGATCGAGCGCGGCTTCCGTCAGCAGCGGGTCGAAACGCTGCAGGCGCGAGATGAAGATCAGCATCGTATAGGAGGCGATGAAGCTGACCTGGCCGAGCAGGGTCAGGAAGATGCCGTTGAAGAAGGGCGAGTCGTAGCCGGCGCCGACACCGCGGGCGACCGCGCCCCAGAAGACGATGGTCGAGATGCCGATGACGACGCCGGGAATCAGGATCGGCGTGATCAGCGTGCCGTAGAGCACGGCGCGCGCCCTGGGGCCGAGATCGGAGAGCGCGAGCGCCCCGGCGAGGCCGAGCGGCACCGAGAGCGCGACCACGGCCAGCCCGATCCAGAGGCTCGCCCAGAGGCCCGACATCAGGCGCTGGTTGGCGAAGAGCACGCCGAACCAGTCGGTGGTGAAGCATTCCCACGGCACCACGCGCGGGAAGGAGGAGGAGTTGAAGGCCGTGATCACCATGATGATGAGCGGCCCGAACAGGAACAGGAAGAACAGCAGGGCGTAGCCCAGCGAGAAGAGACCGCCTCCCACCGCGCGATTCATCGGCCGATCGCTCCGATCGAGACGCGGAAGAGCCGCATCGTCAGGAAGACGAAGAGCAGGCAGACGACGAGCAGGATGGTCGCGTAGGCCGCGCCGCGCGGCCAGTCTCCGGCATCGTTGAACCACTGGTAGATGAGCTGGGTGAACCAGAGATTGGACGGGCCGCCGAGGATCTGCGGGGCGGCGAGGGCGCCCGCCGTCAGCATGAAGACCATGGTGGCGCCGGACGCGATGCCGGGCTTGGCGACCGGCAGCACGACGCGCCAATGCACCCGCCACCAGCTCGCGCCCATGTCGCGGGCGGCCTCGATCTGGTTGCGGTCGAGCGTCTCGACGGCGCCGTAGATCGAGAACACCATCATCAGGATGTAGGTGTAGGCGAGCGCCGAATAGAGCGCGACATCGGCGCGGATGAAGTCGACGGGCGTGTCCCACAGCCCGAGCGCCTGGCCGATGCCATTGATGACTCCGGTGGCGCCGAAGAGCACGCGAAAGGCGAAGGCGCGCAGGATGTCGTTGATCCAGAAGGGCACGATCAGCCCGACGACCATCAGCCGGGCGCCCATGCCGGTCGCCGTATGGGCGAGGATGAAGGCGATCGGATAGCAGATCGCGATGTTGATCAGCGTGACGAAGGCGGCGGCGACGAAGGTCTTCACCAGCACGCCCATGTCGAGCGTGTTCAGCCCCGAGCCGTTGCCGAAGACGAAGTAGCGGTAGTTGTCGAGCGTGTAGACGTCGCGCGGGCCGCCGATCTGGGCTGGCGGCAGGTTGTGTCGGAAGGAGAAGTCCAGCATCGCGATCTGCGGCAGGACGGTCAGGACGAGAATCCAGAACAGCACGGCCGCCGCCACGAAGATCGCGACGCCGAGGCCATGCCGCGCGCTCATCTGCGCGAAGATGCGACGCAACGCCGTCATGCGGCGGCGCGGTCCGTGGCTTCGGCCGGGAGCACGATGGCCGAGCGCGGGTCGAAGGCGGCGACGACGGGCGTTCCGGGCGCGACGCTGGCCTCTCCGGCGCCGCCATTCATCCGGTAGAGCCTGAGGGCGCCGCCGGCCGTGCTCAGATGAAGCGTGCGGACGCTGCCCTCGAACTCCTCATGCGCGCAGGTCGTGGCAATGAGGTTTCCGGCCTCGCCGGCTCCGGCGATGCGCAACTGCTCGGGCCGGATGAAGAGCAGGCAGGGCATGCCGGGCCTGTACTCGCGCCCGCCGCCGGACTGGCCGCTCAGCGTCCCGATCGCGGTCCTGACCGTGACGATGTCGTTCTCCTGCCCGACGACCTCTCCGGGGACCGTGTTGGTCTCGCCGACGAAGGAAGCGACGAAGGGCGTGCGCGGGCGGTTGTAGATCGTCTCGGGGTCGCCGACCTGCTCGATCACGCCGGCATTCATCACCGCGACCTGATCGGACATGGTCAGGGCCTCGCCCTGGTCGTGGGTGATGTAGATGAAGGTCAGGCCGACGCGGCGCTGGATGGCGCGCAGCTCCGTGCGCATATGCTGGCGCAGCTTGAGATCGAGCGCCGAGAGCGGCTCGTCGAGCAGCAGGATGTCCGGCTCGGCCGCCAGCGCGCGCGCGATGGCGACGCGCTGGCGCTGGCCGCCCGAGAGCTCGTGCACCTTCTTGTCGCCCGTGCCGGGGAGCGCGATCATGTCCAGCAGCTCGTCGGCGCGCTTGCGGCGCTCCTTGCGGCCGATGCCGCGCACCTCCAGCGGGAAGGCGATGTTCTCGGCGACCGAGAGCAGCGGAAAGAGCGCCAGATTCTGGAAGATCAGCGCGGTCGGGCGCTTGTTGGGGCCGACATTGCGCATGTCTTGCCCGCCGATCAGCACGCGCCCCTCCGTCGGCGAGACGAAACCGGAAATGCAGCGCAGCAGCGTGGTCTTGCCGCAGCCCGAGGGGCCGAGGAAGGAGAAGAACTCCCCGCCCTTGATCGTCAGATGGGCATTGTCGACGGCCGTGTAGTCGCCGAAGCGGATCGAGACGTGATCGAGAACGACGTCCTTCGTCATGCGTGTCCTGAGGCAGTGGTCGCGGTGCCGGATTGAAGGTGCAGTGGGCGCTGTCCGCCTGCGGGATGTCGATCCACCTCAGCCCTCATCCTGAGGAGCGCTTCGCAGAGGCGCGTCTCGAAGGATGCTCCAGGATGCTCCCGGACCATCTGGAGCATCCTTCGAGACGCCGCTACGCGGCTCCTCAGGATGAGGGCTGAGGGGCGGCCGGGCCATTGCGAGCCCGGCCGGCTATGCCTCAGGCGCTGAGGAACTTGTTGGTGAACTCGGAGCGGGCCTTGGCGTACCAGGGCGCTTCCGCCGGCCAGGGGTTCAGCTTGGCGAGCGAATCCCCCGGATAGGCGTCGGCGAAGTTCTTGGCGTAGACCTCGCCGCCGAACTTGTCGGCGCCGATGACCGGCGAGTTGTAGCCATGGGTCTTGATGGCTTCGCCCGCGAGTTGCGCGTCGTAGCAGGCCGCGATGAAGGCGTAGATCTGGTCGATGTTCTTGGCTCCGACCGGCAAGGCGAGGCCGTCGACCCAGGCCATGGCCCCTTCGACCGGCGCGCGATACATCACCGGCTCGCCGGCGGTCTTGAGCGCGATCGGCGGGCCGTCCCAGGTCTGGCCGACGATGACGCCCTCGTTGAGCAGGCCGTTCTTCTGCGCGTCGGCATCGTTCCAGACGAGCTTGATGTTCTTCTTCTTCTTGATCGCGGTCTCGGTCAGCTTGGTCCAGACCTCGGTCATCTTCTCGGGCGTCTTGTAGGCGGCGAAGACCGAGCCGGGGGCGAGCTCGCCGCGCCGCTCCATGCCGAGGCCCAGCCCCAGGATCATGGAATGGCCGCGGCCCATGGTCTTGCCGGCATTGGCGTCGTCCCAGACGTCGTAATAGCTCGGGGCGGTGCCGGCCGGGGTGAACTTGTCGGTGCGCCAGGCGACGCCCTCGGTGCCCCAGATGTGCGGCAGCCAGTGCACGCCCTTGCCGCCGAAGTTCCAGTGCGTCTCGCCCAGCGCCATCGCCGGGTTCACCTTGTCGATCGGCACCTTCTTCATGTCGAAGGGCTGGAGCAGGCCGAGCTCGGCCCAGAGCGGGCTGCGGTTGACGGTCGGCGTGACGATGTCGAAGCCCTGGCCGTTGGTGGCCTTCATCTTGTTCAGGATGTCGTCGTTCGAGCCGATGCCGGTGAAGTTGACCTTGATGCCGGTCTTGGCCGTGAACGCCTTGACGAAGCTCTCCGGCAGATAGTCCGACCACATCATGATGTTGATCTCGCCCGAGGAGGCGAGGGCGCCGCGGCTGACGAGAGCCGGCATGGCGACGCCGGCCGCCGCGAGCTTCAGCGCATGGCGGCGCGAGAACATGGTTCCTGCGGACTTGGACATTCTGATCCCCTCTGCTGACTGTCTCGTTGCGCTTTCGCGGAGCCTTGCGCCGAAAGGCGGGCGCCATCCCGCTCCGCCGCCTCCCGGAGTGTCCCGGAGACAGCCAAGCAAGAACGGCGCCACGACGTTGCGGCAGGGCCCCACACGGGCAGGCCGCTGCGGCCGGGCGCGCGCGGCGCCCGTCTCAACCGTGCAGGACGATGGGCCCGTTTTCCGACAGATGCGTGAAGGCCAGGGTCTGGTCGAGATGGCGCGCGCGCAGCGCCAGCAGCGCTTCGGCGCAGCGCAGCCGGGTGGGGAGATGGCCCGGGTCGGCGGCGAGATTTCTGCTCTCGCCCGGATCGGCCGCCATGTCGAAGAGCAGCGGCGGCAAGCCGGCAAAGTGCACGTATTTCCAGCGCTCCTCGCGCAGGACGCTCAGGTTGCAGGCCGGGGAGGGCATGCCGAAGCGGGTCTCGGCGCTGCGGCCGGGAATGTCCCGGAAGTCGAACTCCCAGAAGGCGGCCTCCCGCCAGCCGGTCGGAGCCGCGCCGTCGAGGAAGGGAAGCAGCGAGGCGCCGTCGAGATGGCCGGTGGCGGGCTCGCCGAGGCGCGCCGAAAGCGTCGGCAGGATGTCGGCCGCCGAGGTAAAGCGCTCGACGATGCCGCCGGGCTTGGTCTGCGCCGGATCGCGGATGACGAGCGGGATGTGGTAGCTCGCCTCGAAGAAGCCGCCCTTGCCGAGCAGCCAGTGGTCGCCGGCCATCTCGCCATGGTCGGAGCAGAAGACGAGGATGGTGTCGGCCCATGCGCCGCCCGCCTTCAGGGCGGCGATGAGCCGGCCGATCTGCGCGTCGACCTCGGCGATCATGCCGAAATAGGTGGCGCGGAGTTGCGCGAAAGCCTCCGCGCTCCAGTCGAGGACGCGGCCCTCCGCACCGTGCACGAAGTGGCTCTTGCGCTGGTCTTCCATCTGGAAGCCGACGAAGGGGTGAAGCGCCTGCTCGGCCTCGCGATCCTCCGCACGCTGGAAGGCCGGGCCGTCCGCCGGCGCGAACAGCGTGTTGTAGGGCTCCGGCACGCAGAAGGGCGGGTGCGGGCGCATGAAGGAGAGGTGGGCGAACCAGGGCCGGTCCTGCTCGCCCTGCCAGCGCAGGAAGGCGTCGGTCAGATAGGCGGTCTGCGTCTCGTCGCGGCCATAGGCCGGCGGCCCGTCGCCGATCTCGCCGGCCTGGCGCTGGCGGTGGACGTCGCGGTCGGGCGCGTCGCGCCCGCGCTCGCGCAGCCAGGAGAGCCAGGGCCTTTCGTGCTCGGGCAGGAGTTCGCGGACGGAAAAGCCCGGGAGCACGCCTTCATAGCTGGTCAGGTGCGGATCGCCGGGGGCGAGGGCGCGCGGGTCCGGCGCCGTGTCGGTATAGCCGAACAAAGTCGGGTCGTAGCCGGCGCGCCTTGCCAGCCGGGCGAGGTTGTCGAAGCGGTCGTCGAGCGGCGAACCGTTGCGGCAGACGCGATGGTTCATCTGGTAGAGGCCGGTATAGAGCGAGGCCCTGGCCGGCGAGCAGGGCGCCGCGCCGGCATAGTGGCGGGCGAAGAGCGTGCCCTCCGCCGCCAGCGCGTCGATGTTGGGCGTGCGCACGCAAGGATGGCCGAGCGCGGACAGGCAGTCGCCGCGCCACTGGTCGGCCGTGACGAGCAGGATGTTGGGTTTCATCTCGGCTGCCGTTTCCGCGTGTCGTCCTGCCGCCGTCACGGCTCCCGATGAACCTGGAAGCCGGCGAAGGACTGGCTGACCGGCATCAGTTCCAGCGTGTTGACGTTCACATGCGGGGGCAGCGTCGCGATCCAGAAGATCGTCTCCGCGATATCCTTCGGCTGGAGCGCGTTGGCGCCCTTGTAGAGCGCGTCATAGGCCGCCTGGTCGCCGCCGGTGCGCACCAGCGTGAACTCGCTCTCGCACAGACCGGGCTCGATGGCGGTGACGCGCACGCCCTTGCCGTGCAGGTCCGAGCGGAGGCCGAGCGAGAACTGGCGCAGGAAGGCCTTGGTGCCACCATAGACGTTGCCGCCGGGGTAGGGGTAGTTCGCCGCGACCGAGGCGAGATTGACGATCGCGCCCTTGCGCGCGATCAGCCCCGGCAGGAGATGGTGCGTCAGCGTCACCAGCCCGGTGACGTTGGTGGCGATCATCGTCTTCCAGTCGTCGAGCTTCGCGTCCTGCGCCGGTTTCGTACCCAGCGCCAGGCCTGCATTGTTGACCAGAACGTCGATGGCCGAGAAGGGCGCCGGCAGCTCCGCGATAGCTGCCTTCATCGCGGCCTCGTCGGTGATGTCGAAGGCCGCGCCGTGGAAGGCCTCGCCGAGTTCACTCTTCAGCGCCGCGAGCCGCTCGGCCCGGCGCCCGGTTCCGACGACGCGCCAGCCGGCCTCCACGAAGCGCCTTGCCGTCGCCTCGCCGAAGCCCGCCGTCACCCCGGTGATCAGGATGGTTCCGCTCATCGTCAATCGTCTCCAACTGGGGATGGCCGCCTCGGCCCCGGACGGGAGCGGCCCGGCGACAAACGGAGGTCCGCCCGCCATGGCCGTCAAGCCCCAAACCCGCAAGCAAGCGCCGCGCCGCCGCAATCCGTCCGGGCATGATTTGTGCCTGCGCGGGCGTCGTGGCCGAAGGGGGCTGGCGGGATCCGTCGCTTTCCGGGATCATGGCCGGCGGAAGAGGAGAGCGGCGATGGGCTATCGTGTAGCGGCGGGGGGCGAGAGCTTCGCCTTCGCCGATCTGCGCGCGCTGATGGCGAAGGCGAGTCCGCCACGCTCCGGCGACCAGCTCGCCGGCGTCGCGGCCGGTAGCATGAAGGAGATGATGGCGGCCCGCATCGCGCTGGCCGATCTGCCGCTCCGGACCTTCCTGTCGGAGGTGCTGGTGCCCTACGAGACCGACGAGGTGACCCGGCTCATCATCGACACGCATGACGCGGCCGCATTCTCGGTCGTCGCGAGCCTGACTGTCGGCGAATTCCGCGACTGGCTGCTCTCGGAGCGGGCGACGCCCGATGTGCTGGCGCGGATCGCGCCCGGCATCACGCCCGAGATGGCGGCGGCGGTCTCCAAGCTGATGCGCAACCAGGATCTCATCCTGGCCGCGCGCAAATGCCGGGTCGTGACGCGCTTCCGCAACACGATCGGGCTGCCGGGCACGATGGCCGTCAGGCTGCAGCCCAACCATCCGACCGACGATGTGGCCGGCATCCTCGCCTCGACCATCGACGGGCTGATGCATGGCTGCGGCGATGCGGTGATCGGCATCAACCCGGCCTCGGATTCGCTGCCGGTGATCGGTGATCTGCTGCGGCTGCTCGACGAGCTGATCGCGCGCTTCGACATTCCGACGCAGGCCTGCGTGCTGACCCATGTCACCTCCTCGATCGAGCTGGCGGCCAAGGGCGCGCCGATCGACCTCGTCTTCCAGTCCGTCGCCGGAACGCAGGCCGCCAACGCCTCCTTCGGCGTGACGCTGTCGCTGCTGCAGGAAGGGCTCGATGCCGGGCGCTCGCTGAAGCGCGGCACGATCGGCGACGACCTGATGTATTTCGAGACGGGGCAGGGCTCGGCGCTCTCGGCGGGGGCGCATCACGGCGTCGACCAGCAGACGCTGGAGGCGCGCGCCTATGCCGTCTGCCGCGCCTTCTCGCCGTTGCTGGTCAACACCGTCGTCGGCTTCATCGGGCCGGAATATCTCTATGACGGCAAGCAGATCATCCGGGCGGGGCTGGAGGACCATTTCTGCGGCAAGCTGCTCGGCCTGCCGATGGGCTGCGACGTCTGCTACACCAACCATGCCGAGGCCGATCAGGACGACATGGACAATCTGCTGACCCTGCTGGGCGCGGCGGGCGTGACCTACATCATGGGCATTCCCGGCGCCGACGACGTCATGCTGAACTACCAGTCCACCTCCTTCCACGACCAGCTCTATATCCGCGAGGTGCTGGGCCTGAAGCGGGCGCCGGAGTTCGAGGACTGGCTGCGGCGCATGGAGATTACCGACGCGACGGGGCGCTTGCTGGACGGACGGGGCGGGCAGCGCCTGCTGGACGCGACGCTGAGCCGCGCGGCATGAGCGCGGACAAGCCTCCCGTCCGCGCCGCCGATCTGCGGAGTCTGACACCGGCGCGCGTGGCGCTCGGCCGCTCGGGGGCCTCGCTGCCTCTTCAGGAGGTGCTGCGTTTCGGCCTCGCCCATGCGCAGGCGCGCGACGCGGTGCACGAGCCTTTCCGGCCGGATGAGATCGAAGCCGGCCTGCGCGCGCGCGGGCTGGAGACGCTGCAGGTCGCGAGCGCGGCGACGACGCGCGCCGAGTATCTGCGCCGGCCCGATCGCGGGCGGATGCTTGCGCCCGAGAGCCGGGAGGCCCTGGCCGACCGCAAGGGCGGCTTCGATCTCGCGCTCGTCGTCGCCGACGGGCTTTCGTCGACCGCCGTCCACCGCAATGCCGTGCCTTTCGTGGGGGCACTGCTGCCGCATCTGACGCGGCTCGGGCTTTCGCTCGCGCCTGTGGTGTTGGCTTCTCAGGCGCGTGTGGCGCTCGGCGACGAGGTCGGCGCGCTGCTCGGCGCGCGGATGGTCGTCGTTCTGGTCGGGGAACGGCCCGGCCTGTCGTCGCCGGATTCGCTCGGACTCTACCTGACCTATGCGCCGCGCACCGGGCTGTCCGACGCGGACCGCAACTGCATCTCCAATGTCCGCGACGGAGGGCTCGCGCCCGCTGCCGCGGCGTTCAAGCTCGCCTGGCTGATCGCGGAAGCCTTCCGGCGTGGCCTGAGCGGCGTGGCGCTGAAGGACGAGAGCGACATCGCCGCGCTGCCCGACGCCGCCACTCCGGTCCTTCCCGGCTGAGAGGCCGTTTGGACACTCCTTCAGCCCTCATCCTGAGGAGCCATTCCGTCAGGAATGGCGTCTCGAAGGAGGCTTCAGGAGGCTCCGGAACCAGCTGGACCATCCTTCGAGACGCCGCTTTGCGGCTCCTCAGGATGAGGGCTCGCAGTGTCGAACGGGCTCCGAGAGGGGATGGTCGCTCCTGTGACTATCCCTTCTTCAACAGGATCATCTTCTCCTGCGTCATGTCGCGCATGGTGTAGGGGATGCCGCCGGTGCCGTAGCCGGATTCGCGCCGGCCGGCGAAGGGCATCCAGTCCGTGCGGAAGGCGGTCGTGTCGTTGATCATCACCGCCGAGGCGTCGAGCCTGTCGGCCGCGCGCATCGCCACCGAGATGTCCTGCGCGAAGACGCTGGCCTGGAAGGCGACGGGCAGCGCATTCGCCTGTGCGATCGCCGCGTCGAGATCCCGGTAGGGGTAGACGCAGACGACCGGGCCGAAGACCTCGAGCTGCGAGACCTTCGCATCCGGCGGCGGGTCGATCAGCACGGTCGGCTCCAGCGTGGTCGGCGACAGGCGCCTGCCGCCGCCGGCGAGCCTGGCGCCCCCCTTCACCGCTTCCTCGATCCAGGATGCGACGCGGTCGGCCTCCTTCGGCAGGATCAGCGGGCCGACCTCGGTGTCCTTCAGCGTCGGATCGCCGACCTTGAGCTTCGCGACGCGCGCGACCAGCCGCTCGGTGAAATCGGCGGCGATGTCCTGATGCACGAAGATGCGCTGCGTCGACACGCAGACCTGCCCGGCGTGGTAGTAGCCGCCCTTCACGATCGGCTCGACGATCTTGTCGAGATCGGCGCTGCGGTCGACGATGGCCGGCGCCGCTCCGCCATGCTCCAGAGCCGAGCGCGCGCCATGGGCGAGCTTCGCATGCAGCGACCAGCCGACCCTGGCCGAGCCGATGAAGCTCAGGAAGGCGATGCGCTTGTCCGTGACCAGCTTCTCGGCGAGCTCGTTGCTCTCCGGGATGAAGGTCTGGCACCAGGGCTCGGGCAGCCCGGCCTCGTGGACGAGGTCGACGAAGTCGCGGCAGGAGAGCGGCGTCGTGCTCGCCGGCTTGACGATGACCGGGCAGCCGACCGCGATGGCCGGCGCGACCTGATGCACGATCAGGTTCAGCGGGTGGTTGAAGGCCGAGATCGCCGCGACGACCCCGATGGGCTCCTTGGTGGTGAAGGCCCAGCGGTCGGCGGCCGCCGCCGAGAGCCCCATCGGGATCTCGCGGCCGGCAAGGTTGCGCAGCTCGTCGGCGGCGTTGCGCACGCCGTCGATGGCGCGCGTCGTCTCGACGATGGCGTCGGGCAGCGGCTTGCCGCCCTCCCGCGCGATCTGCATGGCGAAATGATCGCGCCTGGCCTCCAGCAGCGTCGCGAGCTTGCGCAGGATCGCCATGCGCTCATGCGGCTTCAGCCAGCCGTCGCGGTTGCGGAAGGCGCGCTCGGCCGCCTTCAACTTGGCTTCGAGCGCGGCCGCGTCGTCGGTCGCGATGGTGGTGATCGGCGTCCTGTCGAACGCCTGGACGACTTCCAGCATGGTCTGTCTCCACTCACGCGAGCGTGACGTCGGGGTTGCGGTTGCGCAGCTCCTCGACCAGCACCCGCGTGTTCTCGGAATAGTCGATGGGCACCTCGACGAGGTGGACGCCGCCGCCGGCGAAAGCGGCTTCGAGCGTCGGCACCAGCGCCTCGGCGGAGGTCACGCGCGTGCCCTTCGCGCCATAGGATTCGGCGTAGCGCACGAAATCGGGGTTGCCGAAGCTCATGCCGAAATCCGGGAAGCCGTCGACCGCCTGCTTCCAGCGGATCATGCCATAGGCGCCGTCGTTGAGGATGAGGACGACGAGGTTCAGGCCCAGCCGGACGGCGGTTTCCATCTCCTGCGAGTTCATCATGAAGCCGCCGTCGCCGCACACCGCCATGACGCGCCGCCCGGGATGGAGGATCGCCGCCATCATGGCCGAGGGCAGGCCCGCGCCCATCGTCGCCAGCGCGTTGTCGAGCAGCAGCGTGTTGGCGACATGGGTGCGGTAGTTCCGCGCGAACCAGATCTTGTACATGCCGTTGTCGAGGCGAGACGCTGCGGCGTCACCGGGAAACGGTCCTCCTCGGCGCGGTCGTTGATGCGCGCGAGGATTGTCTGGCGCAGCTCCAGCATCTGCGTCTGCTCGTCGAGCTTGCCGCCGAGCCTGTCGGCCAGCGCGGTGACGGTCGCGCCGATGTCGCCCAGCACCTCGGCGTCGGGATGGTAGACCTGCTCGACGCTGGCCGACTGGTAGCCGATATGGATGACCTTCGGCCCGCCGGCGCTCTGCATCAGGAAGGGCGGCTTCTCCACCGTGTCGTGGCCGATGGCGACGATGAGATCGGCCAGCGCCACGGCCTCGTGGACATAGTCGCGCTCCGAGAGGGCGGCCGTGCCCATGTAGAGGTTGGAGCCGCCGGTGACCGCGCCCTTGCCCATCTGCGTGTTGAAGAAGGGCAACCCCGTGCGCCGGACGAAGGAGGACAGCGCCTCGACCAGACGCGGCCGGTTGCCGGCGGCACCGATCATCACCAGCGGACGCCTCGCGGCGAGGATCATCTGGGCCGCGCGGTCGAGCGCCGCCGGCGCGGCGACCGGCAGGTCGATGGGGTGGACCGGGATCAGCGGCACCGCACCGTCGACCTCCTCGCCCGCAACATCCTCGGGCAGTTCGAGATGGACGGGCCCTGGCCGCTCCTCCATCGCCACGCGGAAGGCGTCGCGCACCATCGCGGGAATGCTGGCGGGGCTGACGATCTGGCGCGTCATCTTGGTCAGCGGCTTCATCGAGGCGACGACGTCGACGATCTGGAAGCGCGCCTGCCGCGCGGTCATGATCGCCTTCTGGCCGGTGATCAGGATCATCGGCATGGCGCCGAGATGGGCGTAGGCGGCGCCGGTCGAGAAGTTCAGCGCGCCGGGACCCAGCGTCGCGATGCAGACGCCGGGCCTGCCGGTCAGCCGGCCATGCGTCGCCGCCATGAAGGCCGCGGCCTGCTCGTGCCGGGTCAGGACGAGCTCGATCGAGGAGTTGCGCAGCGACTCGACGACGTCGAGGTTTTCCTCGCCCGGCACGCCGAAGATGCGGTCGACGCCCTCGTTTTCGAGTGCGGCGACGAGAATGTCCGAGCCCTTGGTCATCGTGCGTCGCCTTTCCTGTGCCGCTGATGGTCAGATGGGGGCAGGCTGCCACAGGCGAAAGGTCACTTCCATGTCCGAGGCGCAGGGCCGGGCTGCCGGGCGGCGGCGCCTTTGCCGCAGGGGCACCGGCAAGCCTCATCCGGCCATGCGCGCAGGCGGCTCGCAAAGCCGGCGGTTTCGTGCATCATCGCCCGATCCAGGGAGCCCATCATGAGTCAGAACGACCGTTCCGCCGATCCGCGCCTGCCCATTCTCGCCGAGCTCGAAAAGAAGATCCTCTGGCTCGCCTCATGGACGGTCCACAACGCCAACCACATCCGCCCCAACGAGGACGGGATGAAGGTTGGCGGGCATCAGGCGTCCTCGGCCTCGCTCGCGACGATCATGACGGCGCTCTACATGGCGGCGCTGCGCCCGCAGGATCGGGTGGCGGTGAAGCCGCACGCCTCGCCGATCTTCCACGCGATCAACTACCTGATGGGGCTCCAGACCCGCGAGAAGCTGGAGAATTTCCGGGGCTACAAGGGCGCGCAGAGCTATCCCTCGCGGACCAAGGACATCGACGACGTCGATTTCTCGACCGGCTCGGTGGGCCTGGGCGTCGCGCAGACGCTCTTCTCCTCGCTGACTCAGGACTATGTGAAGGCGCATGGCTGGGCGAAGGACCGGGCCGAGGGCCGCATGGTCTCGCTGATCGGCGACGCGGAGCTCGACGAGGGCAACATCTTCGAGGCCCTGATGGAGGGCTGGAAGCACGGCCTGCGCAACACCTGGTGGGTGATCGACTACAACCGCCAGTCGCTCGACGCGGTGATCCGCGAAGGGCTCTACGACCGCTTCGAGACGATGTTCCGCAATTTCGGCTGGGATGTCGTAACGCTGAAATACGGCTCGCTCCAGCAGGCGGCCTTCAAGGAAAAGGGCGGCGAGCGCCTCAAGGCCTGGATCGATTCCTGCCCGAACCAGCTCTATTCGGCGCTGACCTTCCAGGGCGGGGCCGCCTGGCGCAAGCGCCTGATGGACGATCTCGGCGATCAGGGGGCGGTGACGACGCTGATCGAGAAGCGCTCCGACGCAGAGCTCTCGCGGCTGATGTGCAATCTCGGCGGCCACGACCTGCCCTCGATCCTCGAGGCGTTCGAGGCGATCGACCATGACCGGCCGGTCTGCTTCCTCGCCTATACGGTCAAGGGCTTCGGTCTGCCGCTCGCCGGGCACAAGGACAACCATGCCGGGCTGATGACCAAGGAGCAGATGGAGGGTTTCAGGGCCGCCAATCGCGTCCGCCCCGGCCATGAATGGGACCTGTTCGAGGGGCTTTCCCTGCCGGAAGACGAGCTCCGCGCCTTCCTCGGCACGGTGCCGTTCTTCTCCGAGGGCCGCCGTCGCCTCGACGCGGCGAAGCTGCCGGTCCCCGAAAGGCTGGAGGCCGGCATCCAGCCGGTGATGTCGACGCAAATGGGCTTCGGCAAGGTTCTGGACGAGCTCGCCAAGCTCGGCGGGCCGCTGGCCGACCGCATCGTGACCACGGCGCCCGACGTCACGGTGTCGACCAATCTCGGGCCCTGGGTGAACCGGCGCGGCCTCTTCGCCAAGGCCTCCATGGCCGACACCTTCAAGGACGAGCGCATCCCCTCGATGCAGAAATGGGAGTTCTCGCCCAAAGGCCAGCATGTCGAACTCGGCATCGCGGAGATGAACCTGTTCATCAATCTCTCGGCGCTGGGCTTGTCGCACGCCATCTTCGGCGAGCGGCTGATCCCGATCGGCACGCTCTACGACCCGTTCATCTCGCGTGGGCTCGATGCGCTGAACTATGCCTGCTACCAGGATGCGCGCTTCATGGTGGTGGCGACGCCGTCCGGCACCACGCTCGCGCCCGAGGGCGGGGCGCATCAGTCGATCGCGACGCCGCTGATCGGCATGAGCCAGGACGGCCTGTGCGCCTTCGAGCCCGCCTTCGTCGACGAGCTTTCGGTGATGATGCGCTGGTCCTTCGACTACATGCAGCGGGACGGCGAGGGCGACCCCGACGAGCGCAACTGGCTGCGCGACGAGACCGGCGGCTCGGTCTATCTCAGGCTCTCGACCCGGCAGCTCGAGCAGCCGCAGCGGACGATGAGCGCCGAGCTCGAAAGCGACATCATCGACGGCGCCTACTGGCTGCGGAAGCCGGGGCCGAATGCGTCGGTCGTCATCGCCTATATGGGCGCCGTGGCGCCGGAGGCGATCGAGGCGGTCGGCCTGCTGTCGGAAGATCGCCGCGATGTCGGGCTGCTCGCCATCACCTCGGCCGACCGGCTCAATGCCGGCTGGCAGGCGGCGGAGCGGGCGCGCCAGCGCGGCAACCACCGGGCGCAGAGCCATATCGAACGGCTGCTCGCGCCGCTCTCGCGCGATTGCGGCATCGTCTCGGTGCTGGACGGGCACCCGGCGACGCTGGCCTGGCTCGGCAGCGTGCACGGCCACCGGCAGAAGGCGCTGGGCGTCGAGCACTTCGGCCAGACCGGCACGGTGGCCGATCTCTACCGGCACTACGGGATCGACGCCAACGCCATCGTCCACGCCGCGCAGGCGGCGGCTCCCGGACGGCCGGTGCGCTATCTGAAGGCGCTGCCGTAAGGCCCATTCGTCATGGTCGGGCTTGTCCCGACCATCCCTGAAACCAGAATGCTCTGGTCATGAGGTGCTCGGGTCAAGCCCGAGCATGACGGCCGTTCTTCGGCTCAGAAGCGCGGCGTCGAGAAGGTGTTGGCGAAGGGGTTGACGCCGGCGCCGATGCGGGAAGGCAGGGTGCCTTCGCCGTAAAGCTCGGCGCTGCTGGCATAGACCGGCGTCGCGGTGAACTGCTGTGTCGCGTAGCGGTTCAGCGAGCCGACCGGGACGACATTGCCCATGTCGAAATAGCTGCGCTTCTGGACGGTGATGCGCAGCGGGCCGCGGCGGCTCTGCGCTTCAGCGATGCTGACCATCACGGTCGAGGCGGCCGTCGCGACGGCGAGGACGGCTGCAAGACGCTTGAGCGAGCCCATGGCTGCGGTACTCCGGGAAAGCGACGACCTACGGGATGTAAGTCGTGAACACACAGGGTTAAAGCCTAACCCAGCATCGTTAACGATTTTATTAGCACGCCGCGCGGCGCAGGCCTTCAGCGTGCCTGCGCGAGGCCGGCCGTCCGCGCCTGCTTCAGGCGCCCGCGCTTGGCCTTGGGCCTGGCGGCCGCCGCGGGCTCGGTGGCGGCGGGTTTCAGGCGCAGCGCCGGGGCCACGCCATCGGCGTCGAGCCAGGACGTCTTGCGGCCGGCGGCCGAGAGGTGTCGCGGCGCGCAGAAGGGCTGGCGGTCGAGCTCCGTGCGCGAGAAGGCCATGCGCAATTCGCGGTCGTCGCCGGCGTTGACGAGATCGAGCCGTTCGACCAGGCAGGCGAGCTGCTGCCTGTCCGTCGGCTTGCCGCCGGCGCACCACCAGCCGGAGAGCGCGAAGGGCATGTCGCCCGCCTCCATGCGCAGGGCCAGGCAGGCGCGCTCGGTCGTGCCGTCGCCGAGCAGCGTGTCGGCGGTCGCGATCTCGCCGAAACGGGTGCGCAGGGGAGCGGGCGTGCTGGTGCGCCGGACGGCGAGCGCGTGGCCGGCCGCCTCGCGGACGAGCGAGATCAGGAAGGCCCGCGAAAGGGTGTTCGAGCGGGCGCCGGTGCGCAGGCGCAGGACGAGATAGGGCTGGTCGCCGGCAAAGTCTCCGAAACCGAGGACATCCTCGCGCCGCGTGCCGTCCCGGCTCCGGCGTGCTTCGTAGGAGCTGGCCGCGCGCGCCAGTTCCGGCGCGGCGAGTCCGAAGAGCGGGATGGGTTTCGACAGGGCCACCCAGTCGGCGTCGTCCGCCATGGCAGCGATCATGGGCGCGATGTCGCGCGACGACGAGACCGGCGTCGGCTGCGAAGCCGCCGGTCGTTCCGTGGCGCTCGTCAGGGCGGTCGCATCGCCCGAGGCCGAGAGGCCGGTGACGAGGGCGCCCGCGACGCCGATGCCCGCCAGTGCCGCGAACCCGCGCCAGACGAGAGCCGCAGGCAGTCCCAGCCCGCGCTTGGGGAGGACGAAAAGGACGAGGCGCCGCAGGGCGAGGAAGCCGCTCTCGACGCGGTCCGCGATGTCGATCGTCGCGGCGGTGACGTCGAGGCGCGGGCGCGCGCTCCGCAAGCGGGCGAGCGCTCGGCCCGCGGCACTCCGGCCGAGGCCGGCGAACCCCTGCGCCCGTGCCAGCCACGCTGCGCACGTCTCCCTTGACGGCAAAGCCGGCATCGCGGCGCCATCCTCCATCCCGTTGTCCCGGGGCAGAGGGTGGGCGCTGCGTCTCGCCGTCCGGTTACCGGCGGCCGGGAATCGGTCCCCAGTATGAATCGCCGGTCAAGAAGCACGGTTAACGCCGGCGGGCCCGGCCGCGCGCGGGGCCGGGAGATTGACTTTTTCGCGCGGCGGGTGTTGTGACATGCGATGGCTCGTCGCAGCGATGCGCGCGCCGGAGCGAGCGTTCTCCTAAGCCCTTCGGGATTTGGCCCTGTGACGATCCGTCTGACGACGAAAAGCACGACCAAAACGACGGCCGGCAAAACCGGCACGTCGCGCTGACGCTTCGCCTCGGTTCCGGGTTCTCTCCCCCCGGCGGGGGCTGACGACCGGACCCGCCTGGCGCGGGGCAGGTCCCCCGGGAGAGACCAGACGGTCAAACCCAAAAGGAACATCAGATGAGCTTCAAGGTCGCAGTCGTCGGCGCCACCGGCAATGTGGGCCGCGAGATGCTGGACATCCTCGCCGAGCGCGCCTTCCCGGTCGGCGAGGTCGTGGCCCTCGCGTCGTCCCGCTCGATCGGCACCGAGGTCTCCTTCGGCGACAAGACGCTGAAGTGCAAGGCGCTGGAGCATTACGACTTCTCCGACACCGACATCTGCCTGATGTCGGCCGGCGGCGAGGTCTCGAAGGAGTGGTCGCCGAAGATCGGCGCGCAGGGTGCGGTCGTCATCGACAACTCCTCGGCCTGGCGCACCCATCCCGACGTGCCGCTGATCGTGCCGGAGGTGAATGCCGCCGCCGCCGCCGGCTTCGGCAAGATGAACATCATCGCCAATCCGAACTGCTCGACCGCGCAACTCGTCGTGGCGCTGAAGCCGCTGCATGACCGCTTCGGCGTCAAGCGCGTCGTCGTCTCGACCTATCAGTCGGTCTCCGGCGCCGGCAAGGAGGGCATGGACGAGCTCTTCAACCAGACTCGCGCCGTGTTCTCGGCCGGCGAGGTCGTCACCAAGAAGTTCCCGAAGCGCATCTCCTTCAACCTCATCCCGCAGATCGACGTCTTCATGGAGGACGGCTTCACCAAGGAAGAGTGGAAGATGATGGTCGAGACCAAGAAGATCCTCGACCCGAAGATCAAGCTGACCGCGACCTGCGTGCGCGTGCCGGTCTTCATCGGCCATTCGGAGGCGGTGAACATCGAGTGCGAGAAGCCGGTCACCGCCGACGAGGCGCGCGAGGTGCTGCGCTCGGCGCCTGGCATCCTCGTCATCGACAAGCACGAGCCCGGTGGTTACATCACCCCGCACGAGGCGGCCGGCGAGGACGCGACCTACATCTCCCGCATCCGCGAGGACAACACGGTCGAGAACGGGCTCGCCTTCTGGTGCGTCTCTGACAACCTCCGCAAGGGCGCGGCGCTGAACGCGGTGCAGATCGCCGAGGTGCTGGTCAACCGCAAGCTGATCCAGCCGCGCAAGCAGGCGGCCTGAGATCGGTCCCCGGACGGCGCGGAGCGCGAGCAGCGTCTTCGCGCCCCGTCCCGACCCCGCATGATGGGTCTGTCCTCTTTGCGTGCCTGATGGCGGCACGAATCGACTAAGTTCGGCGCGTCAACCAGAACGATAAGCGACGTGCCGAACGCGCCCCTTCCTGAACCGACACCCGTGAAGGGCCACTCCGCCGCGGTGTCGCGGAGCGACAAGCCCTTCGTCGGAATCGGCCTGATCCTGCTGGCCGGGGTGTTTCTGAGCGCGGCCGACGCGGTCTCCAAGTTCCTCACGGCCGAGATTCCGCCGCTGCAGGTGACGTGGCTGCGCTATGGCACGTTCACGATCCTGATGCTGGCGGCGGTGTTCTATTCGGGCGGCGTCGACCTGCTCCGGACGCACCGGCCGATGCAGCAGTTCCTGCGCGGCGTCGGCGTCACGCTGTCCTCGATCTTCTTCGTCATCGGCATCAAATATCTCCCGATCGCGGATGCGACGGCGACCGGCTTCGTCGCGCCGCTCTTCGTCACGGCGCTGTCGATCCCGCTGCTGGGGGAGGTCATCGGCTGGCGGCGCTGGACGGCCACGATCGTCGGCCTGATCGGCGTCATCATCGTGGTCCGGCCGGGAGGCGCCGGGTTCGGCCTCGCTTCGATGCTGCCGGTGCTCTCGGCGCTGGCCTGGGCCTTCGCTATGATCGTCACGCGCATGATGGCCGCGACCGAGAGGCCCCTGACGACGCTGGCCTATTCGGCGATGATCGGCTTCGCCATGGTATGCGTGGTCATGCCCTTCGTCTGGGTGCCGCTGACGCTCTGGCAGATCGGGCTCGGCGTTTTCGTCGGCGTGTCCTCGACGGTGGGGCACCTGTTCGTGGTGATGGCCTTCCGGCATGCCGATGCGTCGCTGCTGGCGCCGTTCTCCTATATGCAGCTGTTCTGGGCCTCGATCTTCGGCTTCCTGCTTTTCGCGGTGCTGCCGGATCTGTGGACCTGGATCGGCGCCGTGGTGATCGCGGCCTCCGGCCTCTATACCGCGCATCGCGAGCGCGTCAGGGCACGTGACGCCCTCAAGGCTTCGTGACGCGCCTTTGCGGCTCGCCTCGGCCGGTGCCGTAGCGGGCCAGGAACATCTCGACGGCCGACGCGACGACCCGCGAAACCTCCGCGTCCGACGCCGGCTCGCGCTCCGCGTTGAACAGGCGCGGACGCAGCAGCGTGGACTGGCACAGGTCGATGAACTGCGCGGCGGCGAGCGCGGTGTCCTCGATCTCGAGCTCGCCCCGAGCGATCCAGCGCTCGAGATAGCTGGCGATGCGCCTGGCCCCCTGCATCGGGCCGTTCTCGTAGAATTCCCGGCCGAGATCGGGCATGCGCTCGGCGACGCCGATCACGACGCGATGCGCGCTGATCGCGAACTCGGCCACGAGCAGACGCATGAGTCGTTCGCCGAAATGCGTGAGCCCCCGGACGAGATCGGGCTCCTCGTCCAGCGCGGCGAAGGCGGCCGCTTTCTGGACCTCGCGCTCGCGCTCCAGCAGGGCGACGAACAGGTGCTCCTTGTCCTCGAAGTAGACATAGAGCGTGCCCTTGGAGACGTTCGCTGTCGCCGCGATGTCGTTCATGCTGGCGGCGTCGAAGCCCTGCGTCATGAAGACGGCGAGCGCGCCGTCCAGAATCTGCCGCCGTTTCTCGGGATCGGTGCCGGCGATCCGGCGCTTGCGAGCATCCGGACGAGGCTTCCCAGTGATGTCGATCGTCATCGGCCCCTGCCGGCGGCGCATGGCCGCCCTGATCATTACGATCGAACCGAGCGGTTCGATAAGAGTTGATATGCAACATTGAAGTCGCTATTTCAAGGCAATCGAACCGCTCGGTTCGATTTTGATCAGGGTTGTGTCCATGTCCTCCGAGACGACCACAGACAAGCGTCACGACCGGCTGAAGCTGGTCGCCGCCGCCACGGCCGAAACGGCCGAGTCGGCGGTCGCCCGCAAGCCGGACGACGCGACACGGCCGGGGCGGGACGGGTCCGCCGCGAAGGAGCCGAAGACGGGCCGGGTGAAGAGGGGCTTGCTCATGCTGGCCGGTGTCGCCGCCGTCGGAGCAGGCCTCTGGTACGGCGTCGACTGGTGGCGCAATGGCCGCTTCATCGTCTCGACCGACGACGCCTATGTCGGCGCCGAGATGGCGACGATCTCCGCCAAGCTCGCGGCGAACATCGTCGGCGTCTCGGTGGTGCAGAACCAGGAGGTCAAGGCGGGGCAGCCTCTGGTCGCGCTCGACGACGGTGACTGGCGCATCGCGCTGGAAAGCGCGCAGGCGAAGACCGCGACGGCGCGCGCGACGCTGGCGCGCATCGACAGCCAGGTCGCGGCGGCGCAGGCGAGCCTGGAGCAGGCGCGTGCTCAGCAGACCTCGGCCGAAGCCGCCGTGACACGCACGAGCGCGGATTTCGACAGGGCCAACAGCCTCGCGGCGAAATCCTACGGCTCGCAGGCGACACTCGACGCGGCGACGGCGGCACGGGATCAGGCGGCGGCCTCGGTCGTGAGCGCCAAGGCCGGCGTCGTCCAGGCCGAAGCGAACATCAAGGTGCTCGAGGCACAGCGCGTCGAGGCCGCGCGGCAGATCGACGAGCTCAAGGTCGCCGAGGAGAAGGCCGCGCGCGACCTCACCTTCACCAAGGTCAATGCGCCGATCGACGGTCTGGTCGCCAACACCAATGTCCAGCTCGGCGATCTGGTCAGCGCCGGCAAGCGCCTGATGTCGATCGTGCCGCTCGACCAGGTCTATGTCGACGCCAACTTCAAGGAGACGCAGGTCGGTTCGCTGAAGGTCGGCGACCGGGCGCGGATCACGGTCGATGCGATGCCGGGGCAGGTCTTCACGGGCAAGGTCAGCGGCATCGCCGGCGGCACGGGATCGGTCTTCACGCTGCTTCCTCCCGACAACGCCACCGGCAATTTCACCAAGATCGTCCAGCGCGTGCCCGTGCGTGTCGCGCTCGATCCGGCATCGACCGCCAGGCATGTGCTGCGGCCCGGCATGTCGGTCGTGGTGTCGATCGATCCGCGCCCCGAGGCGCAGCGCCAGTAACGGGCGCGGCGACGAGGTTCCTGCGCGCGTTCGTCGCTCATTCTTTTGAATTTCTCTTGAAAGACAGGCCGCCATGGCCACCGCGACCCTGACCACCCCGGCGGGCCAGCCGCCCGCCTCCGACGCCATCCCGATGCGGCGCATCTTCGCCTTCATCGCCATGGTATTCGGCATGTTCATGGCGATCCTGGACATCCAGATCGTCTCGGCCTCGCTCGCCGAGATTCAGGCCGGCCTGTCCGCCTCGGCCGACGAGATCGCCTGGGTCCAGACCGCCTATCTGATCGCGGAAGTGATCATGATCCCGCTCTCCGGCTATCTCAGCCGGGCACTTTCGACGCGGGTGTTCTTCACCATCGCCGCCGCTGGCTTCACCATCTCCAGCGTGCTCTGCGCGATGTCGACCTCGATCAACGAGATGATCCTGTGGCGGGCGATGCAGGGCTTCATCGGCGGCGGCATGATTCCGGGCGTCTTCGCCGCGGCCTTCTCGATCTTCCCGCCGTCGAAGCGGCCGATCGTCTCACCGATCATCGGCCTCGTCGCGACGCTGGCGCCGACGATCGGGCCGACCGTGGGCGGCTATCTCAGCAACGCCTTCTCCTGGCACTGGCTGTTCCTGGTCAATGTCGTGCCCGGCATTGGCGTGACCATCGCCGCCTGGTCGCTGATCGACTTCGACGAGCCGCATCCCGGACTGCTGAAGCGCTTCGACTGGCTCGGGCTGGCCGGTCTGGCGGGCTTCCTCGGCAGCCTCGAATACGTGCTGGAGGAGGGAACGCGGCTCGACTGGTTCGAGAGCGAGGAGATCGTCTTCTTCACCGGCGTGATGCTGGCCGGTGCGGTGCTGTTCTTCTGGCGCGCGCTGACGCGGGAGGAGCCGCTGGTCGACCTCTACGCCTTCACCAACCGCAACTTCGCCTTCGGCTCGCTGTTCTCCTTCACCATGGGCATCGGGCTCTACGGGCTGACCTATCTCTACCCGGTCTATCTCGGGCGCATTCGCGGCTATGACGCGCTGCAGATCGGCGAGACGATGTTCGTCACCGGGCTGTGCATGTTCCTGACGGCGCCGGTCGCCGGACGACTCTCGCAGAAGCTCGATCCGCGCGTGATGATGATGATCGGCTTCGGTGGTTTCGCGCTCGGCACCTACCTCGCCCATTTCATCACGTCGGACTGGGACTTCCACGAGCTGCTGCTGCCGCAGGTCCTGCGCGGCGTCTCGCTGATGCTGTGCATGGTGCCGATCAATAATCTGGCGCTGGGCATGCTGCCGCCGCAGCAGCTCAAGAACGCCTCGGGCCTCTACAACCTCACCCGCAATCTCGGCGGCGCGGTCGGGCTCGCGGTCATCAACACGATGCTCAACACGCGCACGGACCTGCATATCGTCAGGCTGCACGAGGCGGTTGCCGCCGGCCGGCAGGTGGCGGAGGAGAATCTCGCCGCGCTGATGCAGCGCTTCGCCGGCTATGGCGATGCGGCCGAGCAGATGGCGCTGGCCGTCATCAACCAGCGCGCGCACAAGCAGGCGCTCGTCATGGCCTTCGGGGACATCTTCCTCGGACTGACCGTGATCTTCGCGACCCTGATCGTGCTCGCCCTGTTCATGCGCAAGCCGCCGGCCGCTCCCGCCGCTGGCGGCGGAGGGCACTGAGCCGGCATCCCTCCTTTGCGGGGAAGGCATGGCCCGTGTCATTGACATTGCCAGCTTCATGCGGCAAAAATCTAACGATATCAGTAGTTTAGATGAATTCTAAACTGCGGGCCGCAAATCCCGGCAGTGTGGAAGGCGCGTTCAATGACGATTTCGCTCGGCAAGGACCAGGATCAGCACGACGGTGTCGTCGATCATATTCCGTGGCCGCAGAAAAGCCCTGCCTCCTGCCCGATCAACGCGGTGAAGTCGCGCCTCCGCGCGGCCGGCCTGAGGCCGACCCGCCAGCGCATGGCGCTCGGCTGGCTGCTCTTCGCCAAGGGCGACCGGCATGTCAGCGCCGAGATGCTCTATGAGGAGGCGCTGCGTGCCCGCGAGCCGCTTTCGCTCGCGACCGTCTACAACACGCTGCGCCAGTTCTCCGAGGTCGGCCTGCTGCGGCAGGTCTCCGTGTCGGGGCCCAAGACCTTTTTCGACACGAACGTCTCCGAGCACCACCATTTCTACAATGAGGACGACGAGACGGTCGTCGACATTCCGGGCTCGACCATCCAGGTCGCAGGGCTGCCGCAGGCGCCCGACGGCATGGTGATCTCCTCCGTCGAGGTCATCGTGCGGTTGCGGCGTGCGGATGGCGCGACGGTGGAGACCAAGATGCCTCTGGACCGGCTGGGTTCGGGCCGTCACGCGTGATCGTCTGCTCCTGCAACGTCCTCTCCTGTTCCCAGATCAAGGGAACCATCGCGCCCGACGGCTCCGGCCCCAGGACGGCGGGAGAGGCGTATGACTGCCTGGGCTGCAGCCCGGATTGCGGGCGCTGCGCGCGCGAGGTGAGGGCAATCCTGGCCGAGGCGCGTGCGGCCTGCGCCTCGCAGTGCGGCTCCTGCGCCAGCCGCGACATCGAATGCGCCGTGCATGTCGCCGTCGGGCAGATGCTCGACGGGATCGCCGGTAACGACGAGCGCGCCGCCGCCTGAAGTCCGGCGATCATCGGCCGCTTTTTCGCTTCCCTTCGTGTTCTCGCCCTTCTACATTGGGATCATTCTAATGTAGCTCGGGAGGGTCCTCGATGAAGGGCGACAAGAAGGTCATCGAATATCTCAACAAGGGGCTTCGCTCCGAGCTGACCGCCATCAACCAGTACTGGCTGCACTACCGCATCCTGGACAATTGGGGCCTCAAGGAGATGGCGAAGACCTGGAAGAAGGAGTCGATCGAGGAGATGGTCCATGCCGACCGTTTCGTCGACCGCATCCTCTTCCTCGAAGGCTTCCCGAACATGCAGACGCTCGATCCGCTGCGGATCGGCGAGAACGTCCAGGAAGTGATCGAGGCCGATCTGAAGGCCGAGATCGAGGCGCGCGCGCTCTATCAGGAAGCGGCGGGATATTGCCGCGAGGTCGGGGATTATCCGAGCGAGGAGCTCTTCAAGGCGCTGATGAAGGACGAGGAAGGGCATATCGACTTCCTCGAGACCCAGCTCGACCTCATCGGCCGCATCGGCATCCAGCTCTACACCCAGAAGCATGTCGGGAGCCTCGACGCGGAGCATTGATCCGGGCGATCCGGCTCCGGCGTCGCGGTTGCGGGGCGATGCGGTCGGGCATCGTCCTCAGCGGCCCGATGTCCGGAGCCTCGCCCTTCGATGACGCCTCGCGAGGCCGTGAGGCGCCTCGCGGTTCGAATGGGAAGGCCTGCTTATGACAGCGACGGTCGAGTCCGTCGGCCGTGACGGCGCGCATCGCTTCAGCAAGCCGCCGGTAAGCCGCATCCGCCTGCTGGCGGGGCTCGGTGTCGAGGGCGACGCGCATTGCGGCGTCACGGTGAAGCACCGCTCGCGGGTCGCCGTCGATCCCTCGAAGCCCAATCTGCGCCAGGTCCACCTCATCCATGCCGAGTTGCTGGACGAGCTCGCTGTGAGCGGCTTTCCGCTCGTGGCCGGGGATCTCGGCGAGAACTTGCTGACGCGCGGGGTGGATCTGCTCGCCCTGTCGACGGGGACGAGGCTGCGGCTGGGCGCCGACGCGGTGGTCGAGGTGACGGGGCTGCGCAATCCCTGCCGCCAGATCGAGGCGTTCCGGCCGGGCCTGCTCGCGGCCGTGCTGGGGCGCGACGAGCAGGGCCGGACGACCTATCGGGCCGGCGTGATGGCGATCGTGCTCGCGGGCGGCGAGGTCGCTCCCGGGGATGCGATCGGCGTCATGGCCCCTGCCGCCGCGCATCGACCGCTGGTCCGGGTCTGAGTCGTCGTTCCCGAGTCGCCTGTGCGAAAGCCGCAGCGGGCTTGCCGGCGGAGCGCTCCCATGAAAAAGGCCCGCCTCGCGGCGGGCCCTCGAACACCGGCGCAATGCCGATGGTCAGATGAAGCTGATATTGGCCGCTTCCGGGCCCTTCTTGCCGGCGCGGATCGAAAAGCGCACGCGCTGACCGTCCATCGGCGGCTGCAGGCCGCTGCGGCTGAGGGAGGAGACGTGCAGGAACACGTCCGGGCCGCCCTTGTCGGGCGCGATGAAGCCGAAGCCGCGATCAGAGTTGAAGAACTTCACGGCGCCGTCGAAGGGGCCTTCCATCGGGCCGCTGTCCCGGCTGGCGAAGCCGCCACGATCGCCGCCACGGTCACCGTAGCCGCCGCCGTAACCGCCACCGCCGCCATAGCCACCGCGATCACCGCCACGGTCGCCGTAGCCGCCGCCATAGCCGCCACCGCCGCCGTACTCGTCACGCGGCGCACGCGGCGCGGACGAGCGGGGAGCCGCCTGGGTCGCCGTCGAGGCGTCGATTTCATGGACCGCGACGACCTGGAGGCCGCGGCGGCCTTCGCCGAGATCGACGACGATCGTCGCGCCCGGGAGGAGATCCTGCTGGTCGAGCGGGCCGATCGCCGACACATGCAGGAAGACGTCGCCGGAGCCGTCCGCCGGCGAGGCGAAGCCGAACCCCTTCTCGGGGTCGAACCACTTGATCTTGGCTTCGATATTTTCGTGCGTAACGAAAGGCTGGGCAGAAGGAGGCTTGCGACGATCGAACATGGAGCTTCAGAATGCAGTGACCGGGAGTTTGCAATCTAGCTGAAGCCGCGCGCGCCGTCATCGGGGAGAGTGCGGAAATTATCGGCGTGTCCGGTATGTCGGCCCCTCGGCCGGGAGGGGGCTTTTTCGCTGGAATCAGCGCGATTTCGGCTCTGAAAGCGGCTCGAAGCAGCCTCCGCGGCGAGGCGCCGCAAGCGCGCCTCTTGAAATTGAGCGAAAAGAGCGCATTTTGGGCGGGAGCTAGGGAAGATTCGCCTCCTGGGTGTTGGCGCTGTAGGGCGCTGTTTCAGGAGTTGACCGTGGCTGAAAGCATCAAGACCGGCGACCAGACCGGCGAAGGCGAAATAAGGCGGCTTTGGCCTGCCGAGCGAGACCTTTTCAAGGCCCATCTGCTCAGGCTCGACGCGGCGACACGCCGCGAACGCTTCGGCTCGCCCGTCAGCGATGCCTTTCTGGAAAACTATGCCGACACGACCTTCGGGGTCGGAGGCTTCGTCTATGCCTATATCGAGGATGGCGAGGTTCGCGGCGCGGCCGAGCTGCGCGGGCTCGAGGACATCGTCGCCCAGACCGGCGAGGCGGCCTTCAGCGTGGAGCGGGCGTGGCGCCGGCGCGGCTACGGCTCGGCCCTGTTCGGCCGCCTGCTGACCGCTGCGCGCAACCGCGGCATCCGCACCCTCTACATGACCTGCCTGCCGGAGAACGCCGCGATGCGCCGTCTCGCCCGCAAGTTCGAGGCGCAGCTCGCAGGCGGTTGCGACGATGTCGAGGGCGTGATCGCGCCGGGCGCCATGACGCCCTTCACCATCCTCGACGAGGCGCTGGACAATGCGCGCGGCTTCGCGACGCTCGCCCTGTCGCTGCAGCGGAAATACTGGCCGCCGGCGTTCCTGTCGCGCCTTTCCGGCTGATCCGCAGGTCGGCGGACGCGACGCCCGGGTTGCGCCGGCCTCGCGTGCCGGCCGCGTGACACAGGCGCGGGGGGCTTACCGGCTCAGCGAAAGGCCGGCGCCCGATTTGGTGATGGCGCCTTCCATGCCGCCGGCGCCGGTGCGCAGGCGGGCCACCACCGATCCGCCCTGCTGGTAGAGATAGACTTCGCCGTCGCGATAGTCCCAGGCGGTGATGCGCTGCAGGTCGCGGTTGCTGCAGCCCGAGGCGTTGGCGCGGTAGAGATCCAGCGCGGGGGCGCTGGAGAGTTGCACGCGGCAGGAACCGCCGGTCGCTTCCTTCGCCGTCCAGCTTCCGACGACGCTGTCGCGCGTCGGGCGCGGCGCGGCAGGCGCGGCGCCCGCGCCGAGCGTCGCGACCTGGCCGCCGCTGCCGCGCAGGGGCGGGACGCCGCCATCGGCGGGCGTTGCGGGCGCGGCCTGCTGAGACGGCTGCGCGCCGGCCTGAGGATTGTAGAAGGGGTCCTGCTGCTGGGGCGGCGGCAGCGTCGACGCGCCGGGCGCGCCCGGGGGAGCGGATGTGACCGGATATCCGCCGGGCGGGGGCAGGGGCTCGGAAATTACCGGCTCGGATGGAACCGCCGGGACCGGCGCCAGCGAGGGCTGGCCATAGGCCGTGCCGCCGCCGACCGGGCCGGTGAAGCGCTGGGAGCCCGCGCAGGCGGTCAGCGCGAGCAACGGCAACAGGGCCGCGGCCTTCAACCAGGCGGCCGGCATCTTGGTGGTCGTCGTCATGCGGCTCGATGTCCCGATCATGGTCCCCTGCGTCCTGCCAGTCCCGACGACCCGTTACGGTCATGTGGCTGAACATGGCATGAGCATGATCGCTCTACCCCAGCCCGCCCGATTTGCGAACCCGCGCGGCGCTCACTGGTTCCCGCGTCGCCGGCACGGCATGATGGCGGGGCCATTCCGGAGATGCCGATGAAACCGCTCGCCCCCGCCTCCATCGCCGCGCCCTTCGCCCGCTACAGCCATGGTGTCGAGGTTCCGGCCGGCCGCCGCCTCGTCTTCTGCTCCGGGCAGCTCGGCATGGAGCGGTCGGGCACGATCCCGGAGGATGCGCGCGCCCAGGCCGATCTGTGCTTCGCCAATATCGCGGCGATCCTGGCGGAGGCCGGCATGGGGCTCGCGGACATCGTGCGCATCAACGCCTATGTCACCGACCGGGCCCATATGCAGCCCTACATGGCCTCGCGCGATGCCCATGTCGGCTCGCCGCCGCCCGCCTCGACGCTGATGATCGTCTCGGGCTTCACCCTGCCGATCTTCAAGGTCGAGATCGAGGTGGTCGCGGCCGCGCCGTGAGCGGCGAGGCCGGCCTCAGCCCGCCTTGCGCTTGTTCTGCCGGTTGGCGATCAGGTCGTCGACGACGGCGGGGTCGGCCAGCGTCGAGGTGTCGCCGAGCGCGCCGAACTCGTCCTCCGCGATCTTGCGCAGGATGCGGCGCATGATCTTGCCAGAGCGCGTCTTGGGCAGGCCCGGCGCGAACTGGATCAGGTCTGGCGAGGCGATCGGCCCGATCTCGTGGCGGACATAGGAGACGAGCTCCTTGCGCAGGTTCTCGCTCGGCTGCTCGCCCGACATCAGCGTGACATAGGCGTAGATGCCCTGGCCCTTGATGTCGTGCGGATAGCCGACGACCGCCGCCTCGGACACGGACGGGTGGGCGACCAGCGCCGATTCGACCTCGGCCGTGCCCATGCGATGGCCCGAGACGTTGATGACGTCGTCGACGCGGCCGGTGATCCAGTAATAGCCGTCGGCGTCGCGGCGGCAGCCGTCGCCGGTGAAGTACTTGTTCGCATAGGTCGCGAAATAGGTGTCCATGAAGCGCTGGTGGTCGCCATAGACGGTGCGCATCTGGCCGGGCCAGCTCTCGGCGATGACGAGATTGCCTTCGGTCGCGCCTTCCAGGACCTTGCCCTCGGCGTCGACGATCTGCGGCTCGATGCCGAAGAAGGGCCGCGTCGCCGAGCCGGGCTTCAGCTTCGTCGCGCCGGGCAGCGGCGTGATCAGGATGCCGCCGGTCTCGGTCTGCCACCAGGTGTCGACGATCGGGCAGCGGCGGTCGCCTACGACGCGGTGATACCACTCCCAGGCTTCCGGATTGATCGGCTCGCCGACCGAGCCGAGAAGGCGCAAGCTGGCGCGGCTGGTCTTCTTCACCGGCTCCTCGCCGGCGCCCATCAGCGAGCGAATCGCGGTCGGGGCGGTATAGAAGATGTTGACCTTGTGCTTGTCGATGACCTCCCAGAACCGGGAGATCGAGGGATAGGTCGGGATGCCCTCGAACATCAGCGTCGTCGCGCCGTTGGCGAGCGGTCCGTAGAGGATGTAGCTGTGCCCGGTGACCCAGCCGACGTCGGCGGTGCACCAGTAGATGTCGCCGTCATGATAATCGAAGACGTATTGATGCGTCATCGAGGCGTAGACGAGGTAGCCGCCGGTGGTGTGCAGCACGCCCTTCGGCTTGCCGGTCGAGCCAGAGGTGTAGAGCAGGAAGAGCGGGTCTTCCGCGTTCATCTCCTCGGGCGGGCAGTGGCCGGAGACCTTCTCGGCCTCCTCGTGATACCAGTGGTCGCGGCCCTTCTGCATCGTGACATGGCCGCCCGTGCGCTTGACCACGATGACGGTGCCGATGCCGCCCTTCACCTTGGGATCGGCCGCGTCGACGTTCTTCTTCAGGGGAACGGCCCGGCCGCCGCGCAGGCCTTCATCGGCCGTGATGACGATGTTGGAGTCCGAATCCTCGATCCGGCTGGCGAGCGAGTCCGGCGAGAAGCCGCCGAAGACCACCGAATGGATGGCGCCGATGCGCGCGCAGGCGAGCATCGCATAGGCGGCCTCGGGGATCATCGGCAGGTAGATGGTGACGCGGTCGCCCTTCTTGACGCCGTGCGCCTTGAGGACGTTGGCGAATTTGCAGACTTCCTCGTGGAGCTGGCCGTAGGTGATCGTCTTCGATTCGGACGGGTCGTCGCCTTCCCAGATGATCGCGGTCTGGCTGGCGCGGGTGGCGAGGTGCCGGTCCACGCAGTTGTAGGCGACGTTGGTGGTGCCGTCCTCGTACCATTTGATCGAGACGGCGCCGGGCGCGTAGCTGACGTTCTTGACCCTGGCATAGGGCCTGAACCAGTCGATGCGCTTGCCGTGCTCGCCCCAGAACGCATCCGGATCGGCGATCGAGGCGGCGTAGAGCCGCTGGTAGGCGGCGTCGTCGACATAGGCCTTCTTCGCCCATTCCTGGGGCACGTCGTAGACCGCGTCTGACATCTCGGTAGTCTCCCCAGACTTGGGCCGCGTGTCGCGGTCGCTTACGCCTGCGGTTTGCGCCGGGGAAAGGTCGGGCGCTCCGCTTCCTTTGAATTGCGCTGATCATAGGGACCGGAGGAGGCGGGGCCAAGCGCGCGCGTCTCGCACTTTGGTGTGAGAGACCTTTGGCGGGGGGCTGCCGCGGCGAGAAAGGCGACCTACAGCCCGCCCATCCTGCAGACGATGTCCCATTCCGCGTCCGTGACCGGCTGGACCGAGAGGCGGAAGGATTTCACCAGCGACATCTCGGCGAGCTTCGGCTCGGCCTTGACCTGGGCCAGCGTCACCGGCTTCGGCAACGGCTTCACCGCCTTGAAGTCGACGAGCACCCAGGGCTCGCCCGGAATCCAGATATAGGCTTCCTTGATGACCTCGACGATGCCGACGACCTCGAGGCCCTCGTTGGAGTGATAGAAGAAGACCTGCTCGCCGAGCTTCATCCCCATCAGGTTGAGCTTGGCGGTGTGGTTCTTCACCCCGTCCCAATGCGTGCCCGCCTCGCCGGCCGCGACCTGCTGGTCCCAGGACCATTTCGAGGGTTCGGACTTGATCAGCCAGTGGGCCATGGGATCGCTCGCTCGGGTGGGATTCGACGAGAATAGCGAGTGGCGAATGGCGCGGCGAAAGGCAAGCCTGGGCGGGCTGCCGCCGCCTGCGCCGGATGCCTACTCGCCGTCGTCTTCGAGGGGATTCGGCGGGCGCGAGGCCGCTTCGCCCTGCTCGTTCCAGAAGCGGACCATCTCGCGGGTCAGGGCGGCGTAGTCCTGCGGCGAGAGCTCGATGCGGACCTCGCCCTCGCCGGCCGGCAGGATCAGCACGAAGCGGTGCGTGTCCTCGCGGCGCCGGCGGCGCAGCTCGATAGCGGTTCCGGCGATGCGTCCTGCCAGCGGCACGGGCCCGCTCTCGGCGACGAGTTCCGAGCCCGTCGTCTTGCGCACCTCGGCGATGCCGCGCGCGACGCGTTTCGTCAGGTCTGACCAGTCGTTCGCCATGGTCGTTCTCCCTCAGATTTCGGCGCGGATCGGGCGCGCGAGCAGTCCGGCCGCGATCTGGTCGATCTCGGCGCGTCCGGCCAGGATCGCTGCGACGGCTTCGGCGATCGGCATCTCGACGCCGCGCTCGCGCGCCTTGGCCGCCAGCGCGGAGGCCGTGAAGGCGCCTTCGGCGAGCTTGCCGCCGGACGCCTCCTCGACCGAGCGACCCTGCCCGAGGGCGAGGCCGAAGGCGAAGTTGCGCGATTGCGGCGAGCCGCAGCTCAGCACGACGTCGCCGAGCCCGGACAGTCCCATCAGCGTCTCGCCCTGCGCGCCATGCGCTTCGCCGAAGCGGCGCAGCTCCGCGAAACCGCGCGCGACGATGGCGGCGCGGGCGCTTTCGCCCAGTCCGAGCCCGACCGCGATGCCGGCCGCGATGGCGAGCACGTTCTTGGCCGCGCCGCCGATCTCGACGCCGCGTATGTCGCTGCCGTGATAGATGCGGAAGGCGGACGAGCTCAGTGCCAGCGCCAGCGCCTCCGCGAGGTCGGGATCGGCGGCGGCGAGCGTCACCGCCGTCGGCAGGCCGCGACCGATATCGGCGGCGAAGCTGGGGCCGGAGAGAATCGCGGGCCGCGCGCCGGGCCAGCTTTCGGCGATGATCTGCGTGGTGAACAGGCCTGTGCCCTGTTCGATGCCCTTCGCGGCGGAGATGGCGGGAAGCCCCGCCGGCAGGGCCGGCGCCAGGGCCTCGCAGGCCTGGCGCAGGTTCTGGGTGGGCACGGTGAGGAGGAGCGCTCCCACATCGGCGAGATCGGCCAGCGAGGCCGTGGCCGTGATGCCTTCCGGCAGCGTCACGCCCGGCAGGCGGGGCGCCATGCGGGTCGCCGCGATGGTGGCGACCGTCGCGGCATCGCGGGCCCAGAGGCGGACCCGGCGCCCGGCACGCCGTGCCGCGACCGCGAGCGCTGCGCCGTAAGCGCCGGCACCGACGATGCCGATGGTGCCGAAATCGTCCTTGAGGCTCATTCGGCCGCCGTCTCGGGCCGGCGCAGTTCGCTCAGGGGCCAGCGCGGCCGCGCGACCGCGCCCATGTCGTCGACGAGGCCGAGGCGCAGCCTTTCCAGCCCGGCCCATGCGATCATCGCGCCATTGTCCCCGCAGAGCGCGAGCGGCGGTGCGATCATCGGCAGGCCGGCCTCGGTGGCGAGGCGGGTCAGGCTGCGGCGGATCGGCTCGTTGGCGGCGACGCCGCCGGCGACGACCAGCGCGGTGGGCGTGATGCCGGCCGCGCGGGCGGCGCGCAGGCCGGCGCGCGTCCGGTCCACCAGGACGTCGACGACGGCGGCCTGGAACGAGGCGCACAGATCGGCGACATCGCCGTCGGAAAGCGGCGCGATCCGCTCCGCGACCAGCCGGACGGCGGTCTTGAGGCCGGAGAGGGAGAAATCGGGCTCGGGCCGGCCCTGCATCGGCCGCGGAAAGTCGAAGCGGTCGGGATCGCCCTTTTCCGCCTCGCGCTCGACCGAGGGGCCGCCCGGATAGGGCAGAGCGAGCATCTTGGCGATCTTGTCGAAGGCCTCGCCGACGGCATCGTCGATCGTGCCGCCGAGCTTGAGGTAGTCGCCGACGCCGCGCACGGCGAGAAGCTGGGTATGCCCCCCCGACACGAGCAGCAGCAGATAGGGGAAGGCGATGCCGTCCGTCAGCCGCGCCGTCAGGGCATGAGCCTCGAGATGGTTGATCGCGATGAAGGGCTTGCCGGTGGCGAGGGCGATGGCCTTGCCGGTGGTCAGCCCGACCATGACGCCGCCGACGAGTCCCGGGCCGGCCGCGGCGGCGACCGCGTCGACCTCTGACGGCTTCAGCCCCGCCGTGGCGAAGGCGCGGGCGACGATGCGGTCGATGGCCTCGACATGGGCGCGGGCCGCGATCTCGGGCACGACACCGCCATAGGCGGCGTGTGCGGCAATCTGACTCAGCACCTCGTTGGAGAGGATCTTCGTCTCGCCGGAGCGTTCGATCGAGACCACGGAGGCCGCTGTTTCGTCGCAGGTCGTTTCGATGCCGAGGACACGCATGAGGGGTAAAATGGTCCTGCGCGGAGGGGCGCGAGCGGGCGGCGGGCGGGGCGGGGCGCGGCCGGCGGTTTCCCGGCGGCCATTCCCTCGTATAGTGCGGGGGCGGCCGCAAGGCCAAGAGGTGGTGCGGCGCGCGTGCTCGCGCATCCGGCACGGTGCGTCGCGGGTCGCGTCGAAACGCCCGGCGGCCGCACAGGCGAGGGAGACCCGATGCGCACTTTCGTTTTCCGCCCGAGCGCCGATGCCGAGCGCACGGCGCGTGCGCTGCGCACTCACGGCCACGAGCCGCTCGTGGCGCCGCTGTTCAGGACGGTGCGGCTGGAGAGCTCGGCGCCGGACGGGCCGTTCGCCGCCATCGTCCTGACGAGTGGCAATGCCGTGCCGTTTCTCGCCGAAGGACCGGCCGAATGGCGGGGCCTGCCGGTCTTCGCGGTCGGCGCGCGCACGGCCGCCACCGTCCACGAGGCGGGATTCGGTGATGTCCGCAGTGCCGATGGCGACCGCAACGCGCTGATCGCGCTGATTCGCGGGGCGTTGCAGGTCCCGGCGCGGCTGTTGCTGATCGCCGCCCGCGACCGCCAGGAGGATGTGAGCGAGCGGCTCGCCGAAGCCGGGTTCGAGGTCGCGACCTGGATCGCCTATGCGGCCGAGGCGGCGGACGAATTGCCGCAGGAGGCTGCCGAGGCCCTCAGGCGCGGCGAGGCCGACGCGGCTCTGCATTACTCGGCGAGGGGCGCGCGCACCTTCCTCGCTCTGGCCGGCGCGGCCGGCGTTCTGCCCGAAGCGCTGGAACTCACCCATGTGGCGCTCTCCGTCGATGTCGCGGCCCCGCTGATCTCCGCCGGTGCCGGCACCGTGCTCGTGGCGGAACATCCCGAGGAGGCGGGCCTGCTCGCGGCGCTCGACCAGATGTCCGCTCGCAATCGTGCCGCCGGGGATGCTAGTCAGGAGGGGCCGCCGCCCGAGACCGACAAGGACGCGATGACCGAGCCAGACACTACCTCGCCGCGCCGCGGCCGCTCGCGCCGGACCGCGCCGACCATCGAGCTGAAGGCCGACGACGTTTCGCAGGCGGCTCCGGCAGAGGCTGCCGCCGAGCCCGAGGTTGCGTCGGCTGCTGCGGTCGAAGGTTCGGGCGCGGATGCGCATCCGCCCGAGGCCGTGCTGCCGACCGAGGCGCTGCCGGCGGAATTCTCGCCGCCGGAGGAGCCGCCGGCCGCGCCCGTGGCGGCCCCCCAGCCGGCCGAGACCCCGCTGCCCTGGCGCGCCTTGGCGGTGACCGGCTTGCTCGGCGGCGTGGTCGGGGCCGGCCTGGCGCTTTTCGGCGCCAGCCGCGTGATGCCTTCCGCCGCGCCGGAGCAACTGGCCGATCTCGGGCGCCGGATCGAAGCGCTTCAGACGTCGGTCGCGGCGGTCGATCGCAAGTCAGGCACGGCGGCCGAGTCCGCTGCCAGGGCCGTCGCCGAGGCGCAGGCCGCAGTCTCCCGAGCCGGCGAACTCGCCAAGGCGCAGGGCGGGGCGGTCGATCCGGCCGCGCTCTCGGCGCTGGGCGCGCAGGCCCAGCAGGCGCAGGCCGGCGTGTTGTCTCTCGGCCAGAGGCTGGCGGCGGTCGAGACGCTGGCCAAAACCAATGCGGGGCCGAGCGGTCAGGCCCTCGCCGCCGCGCGGCTGGTCCTGGCGGACCGGGTGCGTGGGGCCATCTCCAGCGGCCGCCCCTTCGCCGCCGATGTCGCGGCGCTGGTTCGCGGTGGGGTGCCTGCCGAGCAGGTCGCGGCCCTGGAAGCCGTCGCCGCGTCGGGCGCACCGACGGTTCCGGCGCTGCTGACGCAGTTCAAGGCGCATCGCACGATGTTCGCGCGGGAGCTCGCGCCCGCCTCCGGGGATTGGCAGTCGCGCCTGCTGGCGCTTGCGAGCCGGATCGTCACCGTGCGCCCCGTCGGCGATACCGGCGCCAAGGATCCCGCGACGCTGCCTATCCGGATGGAGGCCGCGATCGAGGGCGGAGACATCGTGGCGGCCGCGGCGCTGTGGGATCAGCTGCCGGAGCCGGCGCGGCGCGCCAGCGCCGATTTCGGAGCGGCCTTGCGCAAGCGCGCGCAGGCTGATGCGGCCATCGCGAAAATCGCGCAGGATGCAGTCGCGGCCCTCGGCGTGGCCGGCTGACGGAGGCTGGAAGGTTCATGGTTCGGGTTCTTCTCTACCTCGCCGTCTTCGCCGCTCTGGCGGTGGGTGCCGTCTGGCTCGCCGACCGGCCGGGCGAGGTGGCCGTCGTCTGGCAGGGCTACCGCATCGAGACCAGCGTCGCGATCGGCGCGATCGGCGTGGTGCTGCTGGCGATGCTCGCCATGCTGCTCTGGACCGTTCTCCGCTTCGTGCTGGGGCTTCCCTCCGCCTTCAGCTTCGCCTCGCGCGCCCGGCGCCGGGCGCGGGCGTTCGAGGCGGTCTCGCGCGGCATGGTCGCGGTCGGGGCGGGCGATCCCGTCGCGGCCGGGCGCTATGCCGGGGAGGCCCGCCGCTTCGCCGCCTCCGAGCCGCTGACGCTGCTGCTGGAGGCGCAGGCGGCCCAGCTCGCCGGAGATCGCGGTGCGGCGGAGGCGGCCTTCAAGGCGATGCTCGACAAGCCCGAGACGCGGGTGCTCGGCCTGCGCGGCCTGTTCGTCGAGGCGCGTCGGCGTGGCGACGCTGCGGCGGCGCGTGCCTTTGCCGACGATGCGGTGCGTCGTTCGCCCTCGCTGGCCTGGGCCAATGACGCGATGCTCGATTTCCACACCGGCGCGGGCGACTGGCAGGCGGCGCGCACCGCCGTCGAGCGCCGTGCCGCGCTGCGTCTGGCGGACAAGGCCGAAGCCAGGCGCCAGCGGGCGGTGCTGCTCGCCGCCGAAGCGCTGGAAGCGCGCGACGGGGAGCCGGAGCGGGCGCTCGCCGCCGCGCTCGAGGCGGTTAAGCTCGCGCCGGGGCTGACGCCCGCGGCCGCCCTGGCGGGCCGGATGCTGTCCGAGCGCGGCGATATCCGCAAGGCGGCGAAGCTGCTCGAGGCCGCCTGGAAAGAGGTGCCGCATCCCGATGTGGCGGCCGCCTATCTCGACGTCCGCTCGGGCGACAGCGCGCAGGACAGGCTGGCGCGGGCCGTCACGCTGTCGAAGCTCAAGCCGGCCGATCCGGAGAGCGCGCTCACCGTTGCGGGCGCCGCCATCCATGCCCGCGACTTCCAGAAGGCGCGGGAGGTGCTGAAGCCGGTTCTGGCCGGCGGGGCCACGGTGCGCGCCTGCCTGCTGATGGCGGAGCTGGAAGAGGCGGAGCACGGTGCGGCCGGGCGCGTGCGCGAATGGCTGGCACGGGCCACCCGGGCGCAGCGCGATCCAGCCTGGGTCGCCGACGGTCTGGTCTCTGATGTCTGGATGCCGGTCTCGCCGGTGTCCGGGCGGCTCGACGCCTTCGTCTGGAGCGTGCCGCCGGCCGCCCTCGGCCATCTCGACGCGAACATGGACGACGTCCTCGCCGATCTCGACGACTCGGCTCCACTGCTCGAAGCGCGGGCCGAGCCCGTCGTCGATGCCGAGCCCGTGGTGACCTCCGTCGCTGCGCCCGCCGCGCCTGCACCGGCCGAGAGCGTCGCGAAGCCGGCGGTCGAGCCGGCTCCGACCCCGGCCTCGGCCGAGGTTGAGAGCGAGGCGGTGCCCGTTCCGAAGCCCGCTGCCGCACCCGCGTCCGGCACGGGCGCCAAGCCGGTGATCTTCCCGGTCTCGCACGCGCCCGACGATCCGGGCCCCGACGATATCGAGACCGATCCGGCCAAGAAGGCGCGCTTCCGGCTGTTCGGATAGCGAGCGTCGCGAAAAAGCGTGCGGTCGACCGCCGCGCGCCTTATAGCCGGGCCGATGATCCCCACGACGAACGAAACGGCGGCTTTGCCGGCCGTGACCCTGCAGGTCGGCGACGAACAGGCCGGCCAGCGCCTCGACAAGGCGCTGGCGCTGATGGCCGGCGAGATTTCGCGCGCACGGCTCCAGCAGGTCATCAAGGAGGGCGGCGTCAGCCTGAACGGCGCCGTGACGACCGACGCCAGCCGCAAGGTCGTGGCGGGCGACGTGCTCATGCTGACGATGCCGGAGGCGAAACCGGCGGCGCCCGTCGCGCAGAACATTCCGCTCGTGGTCGTCTATGAGGACGACCAGCTCATCGTCATCGACAAGCCGGCCGGGCTCGTCGTCCATCCCGCGGGCGGGCACGAGGACGGCACGCTGGTCAACGCGCTCATCGCCCATTGCGGCGAAAGCCTGTCCGGCATCGGCGGGGTCAAGCGGCCGGGCATCGTGCACCGTCTCGACAAGGACACGAGCGGGCTGCTGGTCGTCGCCAAGACCGACCGCGCGCATAAGCGGCTGGCGGCGCAGTTCGCCGATCACGGCCGCACCGGCCCGCTGCAGCGCGCCTATCTCGCTTTGGTCTGGGGTGTGCCGCGCCTTCACCAGGGCACGATCGACGCGCGGATCGAGCGCTCCAACCGCAATCGCGAGAAGATGATGGTGGTCAAGGAGGAGCGCGGCCGGGAGGCGATCACGCATATCAGCCAGATCGAGCGCTATCCGCCGCTGTTCAAGGGGCGCGAGGAGACCGAGGCGCTGGCGAGCCTGATCGAGTGCCGGCTGGAGACGGGGCGGACGCATCAGATCCGCGTCCATATGAGCCATATCGGCCACCCGCTGCTCGGCGACCAGCTCTACGGTTCCGGCTTCGCCACCAAGGCCAGCCGCCTGCCGGAGGCGGCGCGGCAGGCGCTCGCCGATCTCGGCCGGCAGGCCCTGCATGCCGCCGTGCTCGGCTTCGCCCATCCGACGACGGGCGAGGAACTGCTCTTCGAGTCGGAGCCGCCGGCCGACTTTGCAAATCTGCAATCGGCTCTCGCGAGTCTGTGAGGTCGGAAGCGGCCTTCGCCGCCTTTCCGTCACGCTTTTCTGGCTTATACTGCTCTTCCGGAATGCGGATGGCCAAGGGGGCGCCGCAAAGCGACGGGCCTGACTGAACCTATGTATGGTTCGCGTGTTGGCTTTGTCGCGGTATCCGAGACCTGCGCGAAGGTTGATCGCGCGGCAGGCCTGCCGCGATGCGGGGGCCTGGAAAGGAGAACGAGCATGGCCAGCGCTGCACTGCCCGTCCTGTCCGCGGAAGGCGGGCTGTCACGTTATCTCGACGAAATCCGCAAGTTCCCGATGCTGGAACCGAACGAGGAATTCATGCTGGCGAAGCGCTGGCGTGAACATGGCGACCGCGACGCGGCGCACAAGCTCGTGACCTCGCATCTGCGCCTCGTCGCCAAGATCGCCATGGGCTATCGCGGCTACGGCCTGCCGATCGGCGAGGTCGTGTCGGAAGGCAATGTCGGCCTGATGCAGGCGGTCAAGCGCTTCGAGCCCGACAAGGGCTTCCGGCTCGCGACCTATGCGATGTGGTGGATCAAGGCCTCGATCCAGGAGTACATCCTGCGGTCCTGGTCGCTGGTGAAGATGGGCACCACCGCCAACCAGAAGAAGCTGTTCTTCAACCTGCGCAAGGCGAAGAGCAAGATCTCGGCGCTGGGCGAAGGGGATCTGCGCCCCGACCAGGTGAAGCAGATCGCGACCAAGCTCGGCGTCAACGAGCAGGACGTGGTCGACATGAACCGCCGGCTCGGCGGCGACGCCTCGCTGAACACGCCACTGCGCGAGGACGGCGAAGGCGAGTGGCAGGATTGGCTCGTGGACGATTCCGAGAGCCAGGAACGCCGGCTCGCGGATTCCGAGGAAAGCCAGAACCGCCACACCGCGCTGCGGGAAGCGCTGGAGGTCCTGAACCCGCGTGAGCGCCGCATCTTCGAGGCCCGCCGCCTCGCCGAGGATCCGATCACGCTGGAGGAGCTTTCGGAGGAGTTCGGCGTCTCGCGCGAGCGCGTGCGCCAGATCGAGGTCCGTGCCTTCGAGAAGGTGCAGGAGGCGGTGAAGAAGGCGATCGTCAGGATCGAGGCGCCGCATGCGGCGCTGCCCGCCGCCTGACCGCCGGTTCGATCGCGAGAGTTTGCAGGGCGCGGGCGACCGCGCCCTGTTTCGTTTCGGCCGGGCGAGCGCGCGGCTCAGTAGAGCGGTGCGAGCGGTGGCAGCGGCAGGCGGAACGGGCCGATATAGGTCCGGCCTTCCCGCAGGACGACGGGCGGCAATGTCGTCAGACCCGGGGCGGCGCCGGCCGGCGGCTTGCCGCCGAGCAGGCCGCCCAGCCCGGCCGTGAGGCCCCCGATCCGGATGCCGCCGATCTGGTCGATGCCCGCGACGCCGGCCTGGATCTGGCCGGCGACGCGATGCGTCTGGTCGAGCAGCAGGCGGCCGCTGGCCTCGAGCCTCGCCGGACCTTTCGTCGAGGCCAGCTTCGAGAGTTCGAGGCCTCCGCCGGCGCCGCGCCAGCTCTCCAGCGCATCGGGATTGAAGCCGAGCCGGAAGGAGTCCGCCTTGGTCAGGATCGCGCGCAGATCGAGCGTGCCGGGATCGCTCGTGCCGAGCAGCGCATCGATCTCGGGCAGCACGGTGCCGTTGGCGGTCAGCGCGAGGTCGACCGCCTGCTCGTCCTCGGGTCGCGTTGGATTGCGGCGCAGATGCAGCTCCATCGTGCTCGCGCGCCAGGTGCCGGGAGGGGCGTCGGGCGCCGTCAGGGTCAGAACGGGCTCGCTCGCGACCAGCGCGAACTCCTCGGGGCTGCGATGGGTGAGGCTCGCCTGGAGCCGGGTCCAGCTCGCGCCGAGAACGCGGCCCTCGGGCAGCGTCGCGCGCAGCGGGCCGGTGGCCTGCAGGATGACCTGACCGGGGGTGTAGATCTGGCCGACGCCGAGAACGGGCCCGGTCTCGACGCGCACCGTCTCGGGCCAGCGCGTGGAGGTCAGCGCGAGCGAGGCGCAACGCAGTTCGATGCGGAAGGGAAAGCCGCCGATGCTGCGGTCGGCACACGACCAGTTGCGGCCGCGCTCGGCCTCCCGCGCGATGGCGACGTCGATGGCCTCGCCGGCGCGTCCGCGGGCATAGAACCAGAAGCCGGACCAGCCGAGGGCGAGGAGCAGCAGCAGGACGACGGGCGCGTAGAGGCCGAGGCGGCTGCGGCGCGGCGGGGTCGGGATGGTCATGCGGCGTGAATCCATTGCGCTGAGGCGGGCGGATCGTCAGATCGCCGCGCGTCCTACCGGACGGCGATGCGGCGATCTATCATTTTGTTCCAGCATCGGATTTCTCCGAAAAGAGCATTCCACTTCCCGGGCCGATCATCTAACGCTTTGTTTCAGCATCGGCTTTCCCGAAAGCCGGGTTCCCCTTTTCGGGCCGATGCTCTAGCTCGCGAAAAGGGCGGACACCAGAGCGCCCCGCTTCGCGCACCTTGTGCGGGCGGCCAAGCTCAAGCAGGTCCTCGCGGCCGAATTAGGGACGGGCATGACGGCGAAGACGGGTGCGGACGATCTCTGGGTCTTCGGCTACGGCTCCCTGATCTGGCGGCCGGGCTTCGCCTTCGAGGAGAGCGTGCAGGCAAGGCTGCATGGCTACCACCGTTCGCTCTGCATCTTCTCGCATGTGCATAGGGGGACGCCGGAGCGACCCGGCTTGGTGCTCGGGCTCGATCGGGGCGGCGTCTGCCGGGGTCTCGCCTTCCGTGTCGCGGCCGGGCAGGCGGAGCCGACCATCGCCTATCTGCGCGAGCGCGAGCAGGCGACCGCCGTCTATCTCGAGCGGCGGCTGCCGCTGAGGCTCGCCGATGGCAGGCAGGTGACCGGGCTCGCCTATGTCGCGGACCGGCGGCATCTGCAATATGCCGGGCGGCTCGCGCCCGAGGCGCTGCTGGCTCTCGTCCGCCAAGGCAGGGGCAGTTCCGGCGAGAATCCCGACTATGTCCTGCAGACGCACGAGCATCTGCGCCGGATGGGCGTGTACGATCCGGTTCTCGCGGCGCTGGCGGAGCAGCTCGCTCCGGGCATCGGCGCGGCGCATCCGCCTGTCGGCAAATCCCCCTAGAGCATCGGCCCCGATACTCTAGCGCGCAAACACGCGCCGCGCGCCCTCACACCTCCGGCGTCAGATCGCGCAGGGCGGCGCGGCGGCTGGCGCCGTCCTCCGCGAGCAGGTGGACATGGATTTCGGTCGCGCCCGCCGCGACGGCCGTGCCGCGCCAGCGCTCCAGCGCGGCCTCGATGCCGAGTGGGCCGCTCTCGCGCGCGGCGATGATCCGGCGTTCGGCCGAGATCGCGAGCAGCACCGCATCGCTGAAGCCGAGGGCGTGATCGTCCTGTGCCGCGAAGACCGAGGCGACATAGCGCCGGCCCGAGCGGCCGCGCCAGGCGGTGAAGCGACGGCTCGCGCTTCCTGCGAGGCTGCGCAACGGCGCTTCCCTCGCAGGCGTCGGCAGGTCGGCGAAAAGGTCGTCTGCGAACTGACGTACGGGAACAGCCATGTTGTTCCTCCTTTGTTCCATCAAGATGGGAACGGAAAGGAGGCGTGTCAAGGCGGGACGAAGGCGGGCAGGGGGGCTGCTGCCGCTCTTTGTCAGGAGGCGGCAGGGGTGGAGGTTTTCGCCAGCGGATCGAGGCCGAGGCTGGCGAGTTCGGCCCGGCCGAGCGCGAGCAGCCTGTCGCTCTCGGTCTCGACCGTGTCCTGGAGCAGCGCCTGGAACTCCTGCTTGGGCAGGCCCGGTGCGATCGGCGGCAGGATCGAGACCCGGACGGTGCCGGGGCGGCGCAGGAATTTGCGGCGCGGCCAGTAGAGGCCGGAATTGAGCGCGAGCGGCACGCAGGGCACGCCGAGCTCGCCATAGAGATGCGCGACGCCGAACTTGTAGGCCGGCGGAGCGCCAGGGGCACGCCGCGTGCCCTCCGGAAAGATCAGGAGCTGGCGCCCGTTCTGGCCGAGCTCGACCCGGGCGCGGCGCAGCACATGGGAGAGCGCCCGTGCCTTCGCCTTGCGGTCGACCGGGATCATCCGCAGCTTCATCAGGCACCAGCCGAAGAACGGAATCCAGGTCAGCTCCTGCTTCAGGATGAAGACGGGATTGCGGAAGACCGTGACCAGCATGAAGGTTTCCCAGAACGACTGGTGCTTGGCCGCGACGATGATGCCGCCCGGGGGAATGTTCTCTATGCCGGTGACCTCGTAGCGCGTGCCCGCCACGACGCGCTGCAGCCACAGCGCGGTGTGCGCCCAGCCGATCGCGACGGCCAGCAGCACGCGCCGCGGCAGCAGCAATGCGGGCAGCGCCGCGAAAAGCAGCCAGCAGGCGAGGTTGAGATAGAACAGCGTGTTGAAGAGCAGCGAGCGCAGGATCAGCATGGCGCGCAAAGAGCCCGGCGCGCGTCCCGCGTCAAGCGAGGGTTCAGCCTTCGCGGCGGACGTCGTGCAGGCGCGTGCGCTTCTCGTTTTCGGGTCCGAGCGCGTCGGCCGGCTTCGGCGAGACCGGCTTGCGCCCGCCGATGATGACCGACAGCCGCGAGGTCTCCGGATCGGCCTCGACGAGGCGGCGCAGGCGCGCGGCCAGGTATTTGACGTATTCCGGCGCGAGCACCTTCACCGTCGACCAGCGGCTCCACCAGCCTGCGGTGTCGATCTGGTCGGTGACCACCGGATGCGCCACGAAGCGCACTTCGGGCATCGCATGGGCGAATTCCGACAGGGTGCGCGGCATATGGTAGTTGGAGGTCACCACGAGCAGCGAGCGGAAGCGGTGCCGGCGGACCCAGCGCCGGGTCTCGATGGCGTTGCCGATGGTGTTGCGGGCGCGGTAGTCGAGATCGACGCAGCAGGCCAGAAGATCGCGCGAGGCCGGGTTCATCTTCACCAGCTCCTCGCGGCTGGTCTTCTCGTTGACGCCGCTGATGAGAAGGCGGGCCCCTCTTTCGGCCCCGAGCAGGCCGATGGCGTCGCCGATGCGCTGCGAGCCGCCGGTGACGACCACGATCGCGTCGGTCCGCGGCACGGCGGTGGGCTCGCGCGCCTCGATCGCCGAGGCGAAGCGGATGTAGCCGATGGTCAGGAGCACCGCTCCGATGCAGGCGAGCGCGAGGGCGACGAGCATGCAGCCGCGAACCCAGGCGGAGCGGGCGCGCCGCGGGCTCATCGTGCGAGCAGGCTCCATGGCCAGGAGCTCGTTCCTGGTTCCGCTCATCGACATGACAGCCAGAGAATAGCGCCGCAATCGGGCGTAACGGCGGCAGGCCGGGTGCGCGCCGAGACGTGGCCGCACGGCAGGGGGCGAAGGGCGCGGTGCGCGCGTGGCCCGGTCATGCCAGCGTCCGCAGATAGCGCCTCACGGTGAAGCGGGAGACGAGGCCTGCGATCGCCGCCACCACGATGGCGACGAGGATGACGGCGGCGTAGCCGGCCCAGCCGATCTCGAAGGCGCCGAACAGGGCCTGGAGCTGCTCGCCCTCGGGCGCGGCGCTCCAGCGCGACGTGATCCAGCCGAGCAGGGCGAGGACGAGAATCGCCGCCAGCCCGCCCGTCGCTCCGCCGCGCAGGCCGAGCCTGACGAAGCGGCTCTGGAATTCGCGGGCGATGAAGCCGTCGTCGGCGCCGACGAGATGCAGCACCTCGACGCTGTCGCGGCTGCCGGCCATGGCGCCGCGCGTCGCGAAGGCGACGGCGAGCGCGGCGGCCGTCAACACCAGCAGTACCACGGCGAGGCCGGAGAGGATGATGGTGCGCGCCATGGTCGAGAGCCGGCGCACCCAAAGGCGATGATCGTCCAGGATCGCGCCCGGCACGTCGCGCCTGAGGGTCTCGCCGAGGGCGGTGAGATCGACACTCTCATGGCCCGAGAGGCGCAGGATGATCAGGCGCGGAACCGGCAGCTCGACGAGGTCGAGCCCGGTGCCGAGCCAGGGCTCGAGCAGCTTGTCGGATTCCGCCTTGGGAACCGGGCGAACCGATTCGATCCCGGCCGTGGCGCTCGCCAGCCCGACCGCCTTCGCGATGTCGGCCTCGATGTCGCGCCGGGAATCCGGCCGGATCTGGATGGTCATCTCGTTGGCGACGGCCCCGCGCCATTGCTCGGAGGCGCGTGCGGCCATGACCGCCGCGCCGGCGCTGATGGCGGCGAGGAAGGTCAGGATCGTGATCACGGCCACCAGCGCGCGCGCCGCGACCGAGTCGACCGGCACGAGCGGCTGGTCCCGGCGGAGGTTCACCGGAAGCTCCCTGGCCTGCCGGTGGCCCGGCTCGGTGTCCCGCTCAGTCGTCGACATGGAGATGACCATCGGCGAGGACGAGGCGGGGCGCGTCGTAGATCTCCATGAGGTTGATGTCGTGGGTGGCGATCAGCACCGCCGTGCCCAGCGACTGCAGCTCCATGAACAGGCGCAGCAGCCGGCGCCCGAGCGCGGGGTCGACATTGCCGGTCGGCTCGTCGGCGAGCAGGAGCTCGGGACGGCAGATCACCGCGCGCGCGATCGCGGCCCGCTGCTTCTCGCCGCCCGAGAGCACCGCCGGGACGGCGTGCATGCGCTCGCCGAGGCCGACCCAGCGCAGCAGTTCGATGACCTCGGCGCGATAGCTCGCCTCCTCCTTGCCGAGCACGCGCAGAGGCAGGGAGACGTTCTCGTAGAGCGTGAGGTGATCGAGCAGGCGGAAATCCTGGAAGACGACGCCCATGCGACGGCGGAAGGAGGTCAGCGTCGCCGCATCGAGCCGCGAGACGTCCTGGCCGAACAGGTTTACGAGCCCGCGCGTCGGCTTCAGCGCCATCAGGACGAGGCGGATCAGCGTCGTCTTGCCCGCGCCCGATGGGCCGGTGAGATACTGGAACGAGCGCGGAGCGATGCTGAAGTTGATGTCCCTCAGCACCTCTGGGCCCATGCCGTATCGCAGGCCGACATTCTCGAACCGAACCAAGCGTTCGCCCTTCCTCGCCGTGCCGGCGAATCCCCGGCCGTGATCCTACACCGCATGTGCCGCTTTCCGGAACGCGAAGCCGGTCCGGTCGAGCTTGCAGCACAGGTTCTTCACGGGGCGTTAACCATGCCGGATGCTCATTGTGATCAGAATTCGCGCCGCGCGGGTGCGGGGCTTGAGCGCGGCTATCGCCCGCCGCAGCTTTGCCGGTGCCGCTGCATCCGCACGATACGGAGCCACCTGACCGCCCATGCTGATCGTCTGTCCCTCCTGCGCCAGCCGTTATGAGCTCGACGTGGCCAAGCTGGGAGCGGAGGGCCGCAAGGTGCGCTGCCCGGCCTGCCAGACCTCCTGGCACGTCTCGCCGGACCAGGACTTTCCGGAGCCTCCCAGCGGCGAAGAGACGCAGGCGCTGCTGAACGCCGAACTGGAGCAGGCGGCTACGGTCGACGCCCAGGTGACGGCGGTCGCCGCCGAACGGGAGGAGGAGGCGCGCGCCGAGCAGGAGACCGTCCTGCCGGAGCCCGCGAAGAGCCCCGGCGGGTTTCGTTCGCGCCTTCCCGGGCGGAAGGCCCGTGCGGCCGCGGCCGGAGGCCTGGCCTCGCGCGGGCTCGCCATTCCCGCGGCGGTCGCGGCCGCCTGCCTCGTGCTCGCCTCGGGCCTGCTGTGGAAAAGGGAACTCGCCGTCCGCGCCGCGCCGCAGCTCGCCATCGTCTATCAGGCCATCGGGTTGCCGGTGAATCTGAGGGGGCTGGCGCTCAGCTCCGTCGAGAGCAACCTGATCGAGGAGACGCAGGGGCGTTTTCTGGTGGTCGAGGGCGACGTCACCAACATCGCCAGGGGGGCCAATGCGGTGCCGCTGATCGAGGTCGCGGTGAAGGACGCCCAGGGCCGCACGCTCTACACCTGGACGACCGAGCCGCCGCGGCAGAAGCTCGAGCCCGCGGAGCTGATCCGCTTCAGGGCGCGGCTCGCCTCCCCGCCGGAAGAGGGGCGCTCGGTGACGGTTCGCTTCGTCTCGCCTCAACAGGGCGGCGCGGCTAGTCTGAGTTGAGCGGCGACCGCGCCTTCGCCCACGCGCTGCATCAGTGCGTGGCCGTGCCGGATCGTATAGACGTGACCGCAGATACCAACGATGCCGCCGGCGACCGTCGAGTCTGACGCAGACCATCGCCGTCGTCGCAACCAGGAACGAGGACAATGCCAGAGACACGGTCCATCAGGGTTCTTTTCGGCGAGAGCGAGATCGCGCGCCGCAATGAAGAGATGGCGCGTGCGATCGCCGCCGACTCGGGGCCGGACCTGCTCGTCGTCGCCGTGCTGAAGGGCAGCTTCATGTTCGTCGCCGATCTCATCCGCGCGATGCACCGTGTCGGAATGGCGCCGCAGGTCGAGTTCGTGCACCTGTCGAGCTACCGGGCCGCGACGATCTCCTCGGGGCAGGTCGAGATCCTGCGCGACGTCCAGAGCGATGTGCGCGGCCGCGAGGTGCTGCTCGTCGACGACATCCTCGAATCGGGCCGGACGCTTGCCTTCGCCAAGGACCTGATCGCCGCTCGCGGCGCCGCCAAGGTGTCGAGCGCGGTGCTGCTGGAGAAGCCCGGCAAGCGGGCGGTCAACATCAAGGCCGAGTATGTCGGCTTCGAATGCCCGGATTATTTCGTCGTCGGCTACGGGATGGACGTCGCCCATTCCTATCGCCAGCTCCCCTATGTCGGCGTGATCGAGACGACCGATCAGGCCGGCCTGCCTGGAATCTGAGAGCCTTTCCGCATGTCGCGTATTCTGGTGGTCGATGACGAGGAGCCTCTGCGGACGCTGGTCGCGCGCGGGCTCGGCATGGACGGGCATAGCTGCCTGACCGCGGCCGATGGCGCCGAGGCGCTGGATATCCTGATCGCGGAGCAGGGGCGTTTCGACCTCCTGCTTACCGATATCCGCATGCCGCTCATGGACGGGATCGCGCTGGCGCTGGCCGCCAAGCGCGAGTTTCCGGATCTCACCATCATGCTGATGACCGGTTATGCCGAGCAGCGCGAGCGCGCCAAGAGCCTCGAGGCGATCGTCTCGGACGTGATGACGAAGCCCTTCACCATCGCGGAGCTGCGGGCGAAGGTTCTGACGGTGATCGAGCACTCGATCGGGTAGGGCGTCGGGCCGAAAGCCGGGGGGGCGTTTTCGGATCGCTTCGATGCGAAAACGGCGATTTCGGCCGCGTCAGCGGTTCAGCCACCAGATCGAGAGATTGAGCAGCGTCGCGAAGCCGACCCAGGCGGCGTAGGGCCAGAGCAGCAGCGCGGCCAGCCTGTCGAGCGGTGCGAATGCCGCAATCGTCGCCAGGATCAGGAGCAGCAGCGGCAGGATGACGCAGAGCCCGGCCAACGGGCTGTTGAGCCCGAAGAAGGCGAAGGACCAGGCGAGATTCAGCAGCAGCTGCAGATGATAGAGCAGCAGCGCCCGGCGCCTGCCCGGGTGCCCGACCGGGGACCGGAAAATCCGCCCGACCGCGACCGCCATCAGCGCAAACAGCGTCGTCCAGACGGGCGCGAAGATCCAGTTCGGCGGGTTGAAGGACGGCTTGGCGATGCCCGCATACCAGCCCGGAATCTGCGGCACCGTCGCGGCGCTGCCCGCGAGTGAGACGGCGATGACGGGCAACGCCGCCATCACCACGACGGCCCAGAGCGGGGGCGGGGTCTTGGCGTCCATGGGGATCGAACTGCTCATGTCCGGAACATGTGGCGCGGATGCGTGCGCGGCAAGGGCCGAGCCTTGCGCCGATGCCCTCGGTGCATGCAGATGGGCATTCGTCGATCACATGGAACCTTTTCGGATCTGGACCCCATGACGCAGCGCAGCCTTCACCCCCGCTCTCTCGCCGCGCAGGCCATGGGCAAGATCGACCCGCTGACGCGGGCCATCGTTCCGCCGATCCATGTCTCGACGACCTATCTGCGCGACGAGGACAACGGCTACTCCTCCGGCTTCGTCTACGGGCGTCCCGACAACGAGACGACGCGCGAGGCTGAGGCCGTGCTCGCGATGCTGGAGGAGGCGAAGGCGGGGGCGCTGCTCTTCGGCTCCGGCATGGCGGCGGCCACCGCCGTGTTCCAGGCGCTGTCGCCGGGCGACCATGTCGTCGCGTCAAAGGTGATGTACTGGGCGCTGCGCGGCTGGCTGCTGACCGAGGCGACGCGCTGGGGGCTGGAGATCGACTTCGCGGAGACCGACGATCTGGCCGCGCTCCAGGCCGCGCTCCGGCCCGGCAAGACGAAGCTCGTCTGGGCCGAGACGCCGTCGAATCCGCTCTGGACCATCACGGATATCGCGGCGGCGGCCGAGATCGCGCACAAGGCCGGCGCGAAGCTCGCCGTCGACTCGACCTGCGCCTCGCCGGTGCATACCCGGCCGTTGACGCTCGGCGCCGACATCGTGATGCATGCCGCGACGAAGGTTCTGAACGGCCATTCCGACGTGGTCGCCGGGGCGCTCTGCGCGCGGGAGGACGATGCGTTCTGGAACCGGGTGAAGACCGTCCGCAAGGGACAGGGCGGCATTCTCGGCCCCTTCGAATCCTATCTGCTGATGCGCGGCATGCGGACGCTCCATCTGCGGCAGGAACGGCAATCGGCCTCGGCGATGACGCTGGCGCAGCGCCTCGCGGCCCATCCGCTGGTCGCCCGCGTGCTCTATCCTGGGCTGCCGCAGCATCCCGGCCACGATATCGCCGCGCGCCAGATGGAGGGCGGTTTCGGCTACATGCTCTCGATCCAGGTCGTCGGCGGGGAGAAGGCCGCGATCGGGACGGCGGCCCATGTCGGCCTCTACAAGCGCGCGACCTCGCTCGGCGGCGTCGAGAGCCTGATCGAGCATCGCGGCTCGATCGAGGGGGCGGGCTCGCCCTGCCCGATGGACCTGCTCAGGCTCTCGACCGGCATCGAGGATGTCGAGGACCTCTATGCCGATCTCGACCAGGCGCTGAAGGCCGGGCACGGCTGAGGCGCTTCTCCGCGTCATGGCCGGGCTTGACCCGGCCATCTCCAACCAGCGGCGACACGGAACCGCGACATCTGGTCATGAGATTCTCGGGACAAGCCCGAGAATGACGCTCAGATCCAGATCGTCTTCGCCAGCGCGAGCAGGCGCGTGCGCTCGGCCAGCCCGTTGCGACCGCCATTGACGAGCCTGGTGACGCGCGCGACGTCGTCGGCGTCGGCGGCCTCGTCGATGCGGCGGTCGCGCCAATAGGCGAGGGCGATGGCGAGCGAGGTTTCGGGCTCCATCGCCCGTTCGGGTTCGGCCTCGATATCGACGCCGATCAGCGCGCCGTAGCGCCGATAATTCGCCCGGCCGGTGAGCTGGAAGATGCCGCGGCCGTGATAGCGCGCGCCATCGCCGGGGTTGACGTTGCCGAGATCGCGCCGCCCCTCGTAGCGGGCGAAATAGGCGGCGCCGCCATATTCCTGCAGCGTGCGGAAGCCGTCGGTCTCATGGGCCGCCTGCGCCAGGAAATGGCAAAGGCGCAGCCTCGTGGCGAGGCCCTGGGCCGCCGCGAGCCGGTCGAAGTTCAGCGCGATGCCGGCGACGATGGCCGGCTTGCCGGCCGGCGCGAGGCGGCGCAGCCACGCTTCGGTCACCGCGTAGGCAGGCAGGGCGGGCGGCGGCGCCGTCTGCCCCTGTGCCGAAAGCCACCCCCTCAACGACATGTCCGCCTCCTCGGATGAGAAAGCGGACATCATCGGCGGCTGTGGAGCACCGGGGACGAGCGCGCGGCTTATCCCCGGAGAGCGGTGCCCGGTCGCTCAGAAGCGGTAGGTGATACCGGTCGCGATCAGCCAGGGGTCGATCTTGACCTTGCCGGAGACGAGGCCGTTGTTCACCTTCACCTTGGGCTCGAGGAAGATCTTCTTGACGTCGACGTTGATGCCCCAGTGGGAGTCGATCATGTAGTCGAAGCCGGCCTGCAGGGCGAGGCCGAAGCTGTCCTTCAGGTCGAAGGAGGTGAAGCCGCCCTTGGCCTTCTCGTCGAAGAAGACCGTGTAGTTCACGCCGGCGCCGACATAAGGCTTGAACGCGCCGAAATCGGTGAAGTGATACTGCAGGGTCAGGGTCGGCGGCAGCAGCCAGGCGGAGCCGATGCGCGCCCCGGCGAGCACGCCGGCGCCCTTCACGTTGTGGGGCGTCACGCCGAGGATGAGTTCGGCGGCGATGTTCTTGGTGAAGAAGTAGGTGATGTCGAGTTCGGGAACGACCGAGTTCGAGATGTTCACGTCGGCGCCGGGGACGCGGACGCCGCCGACATCGAGCTTGGCGCTTTCCTGGGGCAGCACGAACAAGGCGCGGCCACGGATCATCCACGGGCTCCACTGCGCCAGGACCGGCACGGCGGGCTGCAGCTTGGAGGAGGGGAGGTCGGCGGCATGGGCGGCGCAGAGCGCGCTCGAGCCCAGCAGCAGGGCCGAGAGGCCCGCGCGGATGATGTTGGACGTCATGGTGGCCCCCGAAGGCTGTCTGTTCGCGGCTGCGGAATCGCCGCAATGACGCCATGAACACCAGCTCCGTCCCGACTGAATTTGATACGGATCAAATCGCGGGGCCGCTGGCTGCTGGTCTGTCGCGACTGTGTCATTCCGGCAACGTATCGCGGTGCTCCGGGCCCGCAGGCGCGGCCCTTGCCCTGGCGCGCGCTTTCCACTACATCGCCCGTGTCCGAAGGGCCGTGAGAGATCATGTCCGGGGGCAGCCGTCATGGCTCGCTCCCGTTTCGTGCTTCCGGCGGATCGTTCGGATACGGATCGACACCGGTGGCACGCGCCGCCCGCCCGAATATCCGGCCGCAAGGCCGGCAGGGCGGATGAGCCTCCCTCGCGAGGCACCGCCGACGAGATCCGGAGCGCAACACCAACCCAAGAGGCGTGCGCCGGACATCCGCGGGATACGCGGCCGGCTTCCAGGAGATCACATGTCAGCAGTCGAGAGCTATCATTCGGGCCGCGAGGATTTCGCCGCCCTGCTCGAAGAGTCGTTCGGCCAGAACGAGGCGATGGAAGGGACCGTCGTCAAGGGCAAGGTCGTCGCCATCGAGAAGGACATGGCCGTCATCGACGTCGGCCTGAAGACGGAAGGGCGCGTCGCGCTCAAGGAATTCACCGGCCCCGGCCGTGACCAGGAACTCAACGTCGGCGACGAGGTCGAGGTCTATCTGGACCGGATCGAGAACGCGCTGGGCGAAGCCGTCATCTCGCGCGACAAGGCTCGCCGCGAGGAGAGCTGGGTCAAGCTCGAGAAGGCCTTCGAGGCCCGCGAGAAGGTCACGGGCGTCATCTTCAACACCGTCAAGGGCGGCTACACCGTCGATCTCGACGGCGCCGTGGCGTTCCTGCCGCGCAGCCAGGTCGACATCCGTCCGATCCGCGACGTCGGCCCGCTGATGGGCCAGCCGCAGCCCTTCGAGATCCTCAAGATGGATCGCCGCCGCGGCAACATCGTCGTGTCGCGCCGCACCGTCCTCGAGGAGACGCGCGCCGAGGCCCGTTCCGAGCTCGTCGCCTCGCTCGAAGAGGGCCAGGTCATCGACGGCGTGGTCAAGAACATCACCGAGTACGGTGCGTTCGTCGACCTCGGCGGCATCGACGGCCTGCTGCACGTCACCGACATGGCGTGGCGCCGCGTCAACCATCCGTCCGAGGTCGTCACCATCGGTCAGACGGTCAAGGTCAAGATCATCAAGATCAACCAGGACACGCACCGCATCTCGCTCGGCATCAAGCAGCTGCTCGCCGATCCGTGGGACGGCATCGCGGCCCGCTATCCGGTCGGCACGCGCCTCAAGGGCCGCGTCACCAACATCACGGACTACGGCGCGTTCGTCGAAGTGGAGCCGGGCATCGAAGGCCTCATCCACGTCTCCGAGATGTCCTGGACCAAGAAGAACGTCCACCCCGGCAAGATCGTCTCGACCTCGCAGGAAGTCGACG
>QFQY01000078.1 GCA_003248805.1 Chelatococcus sp.
GCAGGGTGCCGAGCAGGTAGTCCTCGAACATCACCTCGTCGCGGATGATCGCCATGGCGCGGCCGCCGAGCACATAGGAGGGGCGCACGACGAAGGGCAGGCCGAGCTCGGCCGCGATCATGCGCGACTGCTCGACCGAATAGGCGATGCCGTTCTTGGGCTGCTTCAGGTGCAGCTTGTCGAGCAGGCGCTTGAAGCGGTCGCGATCCTCGGCGAGGTCGATCGCGTCGGGCGAGGTGCCGAGGATCGGGATGCCGGCTTCTTCCAGCGCGTTCGCCAGCTTGAGCGGGGTCTGGCCGCCGAACTGGACGATGACGCCGTGCAGCGTGCCGTTCTGCTTCTCGGTCTCCAGGATCTCGAGCACGTCCTCGGCCGTCAGCGGCTCGAAATAGAGCCGGTCGGAGGTGTCGTAGTCGGTCGAGACCGTCTCCGGGTTGCTGGTCTCGTAGCCGGCGTCACGCAGCGCATAGCAGGCATGGCAGCAGCAATAGTCGAACTCGATGCCCTGGCCGATGCGGTTCGGTCCGCCGCCGAGGATGACCACCTTCTTGCGGTCCGAGGGCAGGGCCTCGTCCGCGGCCGCGACGCCGAAGGGCATGGCGTAGGTCGAGTACATATAGGCGGTCGGCGAGGCGAACTCGGCCGCGCAGGTGTCGATCCGCTTGAAGACGGGGCGCACCGCGAGCGAGCGGCGAAGCTCACGCACCTCGGCCTCGCTCTTGCCGGAGACGGCGGCGAGTCGCTTGTCGGAGAAGCCCATCGCCTTGATCTGGCGGAAGGCGCCGGGCGTCGTCGGCAGGCCGAATGTCCGGATCTTCTGCTCGACGTCGATGATGCCGCGCATCTGTTCGAGGAACCAGGGGTCGATCTTGCAGGTCTCGTGGATCTGCTCGTCGGTGAAGCCGAGGCGCATCGCCTGCGCGACGTGGAGCAGGCGGTCCGGCGTCGGCGTGGCGAGCGCGGCCTTGATGGCGTTCTTGTCGTCGCCCTGGCCGAGGCCCTCGACCTCGATCTCGTCGAGCCCGTCGAGGCCCGTCTCCAGCGAGCGCAGGGCCTTCTGCAGCGATTCCTGGAAGGTGCGGCCGATCGCCATCGCCTCGCCGACCGACTTCATCGCGGTGGTCAGCGTCGGCTCGGAGCCGGGGAACTTCTCGAAGGCGAAGCGCGGGATCTTGGTGACGACGTAGTCGATCGTCGGCTCGAACGAGGCCGGGGTGGCGCCGCCGGTGATGTCGTTCTCGATCTCGTCGAGCGTGTAGCCGACGGCAAGCCGGGCCGCGACCTTGGCGATGGGGAAGCCGGTGGCCTTCGACGCCAGCGCCGAGGAGCGCGAGACGCGCGGGTTCATCTCGATGACGATCATGCGGCCGGTCGCCGGATCGACCGCGAACTGCACGTTCGAGCCGCCGGTCTCGACGCCGATCTCGCGCAGCACTGCCAGCGAGGCGTCGCGCATGATCTGGTATTCCTTGTCCGTCAGCGTCAGCGCCGGGGCGACCGTGATCGAATCGCCGGTGTGGACGCCCATCGGATCGATGTTCTCGATCGAGCAGACGATGATGCAGTTGTCCTTCTTGTCGCGGACAACCTCCATCTCGTACTCCTTCCAGCCGAGCACGCTCTCCTCGATGAGGACTTCGCTGGTCGGGGAGGCGTCGATGCCACGCTCGACGATGTCGATGAACTCGCCCTTGTTGTAGGCGATGCCGCCGCCGGTGCCGCCCATGGTGAAGGAGGGGCGGATGATCGCCGGCAGGCCGATGTCCTCGAGCGCCTCGAGTGCCTGGCCGAGCGTCTTGATGTGGTGCGAGCGCGGCGTGGAGAGGCCGATCTTGGTCATCGCCTCGCGGAAGAGCTCGCGGTCCTCGGCCTTGTCGATGGCCTCGGCCGTGGCGCCGATCATCTCGACGCCGAACTTCTCCAGCACGCTGATCTTGCTGCCGTCCGGCTGAACGATCGACTTCTTGTTGAGCGAGAGCGCGCAGTTGAGCGCGGTCTGTCCGCCCATCGTCGGCAGCAGCGCGTCGGGGCGCTCCTTCTCGATGATCTTGGCGACGATCTCGGGCGTGATCGGCTCGACATAGGTCGCGTCGGCCAGCTCCGGATCGGTCATGATCGTGGCCGGGTTCGAGTTGACCAGGATGATGCGGTAGCCCTCGGCCTTCAGCGTCTTGCAGGCCTGGGTGCCGGAATAGTCGAACTCGCAGGCCTGTCCGATGATGATGGGCCCGGCGCCGATGATCAGGATGGACTTGATGTCTGTGCGCTTGGGCATGAACCGGGCCGTCTTCTTGCGAGGGCGCGCGAAGCACGGCTCCGGCCTATGGAGCGGAGTGCGGGCGGCGCCTGAATTGAATGCTAGGCGCTCGCTATAGACGGGCAAGGCGGCGGGGGAAAGGGGAAAGAGCCCACTCCGCGTTTCAGCGCACAGGCGGCGAGAGCGGAGCGATCTCGCGCAGCCCGGCCGGAAACGCCGCGGCGCGCTTGCGGCGCAGCGCCAGCCAGAGCGTCGCGAGCGCGAGAATCTCGCAGGCCGCGCCGACGAAGCCGAGCGGCCAGGTGCCGAGATGGCGCATGGTCTGCTGGCCGAGCGCTGAGCCCGCCGCGATGCCGACATACAGCGCAGAGGCGTTGAGCGAGAGCGCCACGACGACGGCGTCCGGCGCCATGGCCGCGAGGCGCGACATCTGCGAGGGGTGGCCGGCCCAGCCGGCGCCGCTCCAGACGAACAGGAAGAACGGGAGCACGAAGACCGCGGTCGTCGGTGGCAGCGTCAGCGCGATCAGCGAGGCGGCCGCGAGGGCGCAGGCCAGCACGCTCAGCGTGACGCGCAGGGCGCGTTCCGGCCCGAAGCGGTCGCTGGCGATGCCGCCGAGCTGGTTTCCCAGCGCGGAGCCGAGCCCCGATATGACGAGCGTCGCGCCCAGCCATGGCCCGCCGATGCCGGCATGGCTGGCCAGGAAGGGCGCGATGTAGGTGTAGAGCGTGAAGGCGCCGGTGGTCCAAAGCATGGTGGTCGAGAGCGCCAGCAGCACGTCGCCGCGCCGCGCGACGGCGAGCCGCTCGGCCATACTGTTGCTGGCGTGGGGGAGGCCCGACGGCAGGCGTGCGAGGATTCCGAGAAGGGCGAGCGCACTGAAGCCCGCCACCAGCAGGAAGGCGACGTGCCAGCCGCCGAAAGGCACGACCGCCGTTCCGATCGGCACGCCGAGCACGAGCGCGACGGTCATGCCGCCCGTGACCATCGCGATCGCGCGCGCGCGGCGCTCGGGTGGGGCCAGCGAGACAGCGACGGCGTTCGCGGCGGGCATGTAGACGCCGGCGGCCGCGGCCATGACCACGCGCGCCACCATCAGCTGCCAGAACTCGCCGCAGAAGGCGGCGGCGAGGTTGGTCAGGCCGAAGACCGCCATCGAGCCGGCCAGCACGCGTTTACGCTCGACGTTGCCGAACAGCGTCGAGAGCACCGGCGAGCCGATGGCGTAGGCGACTGCGAAGACCGAGATCAGCAGGCCGGCGCTGTCGACCGAGACGGCCAGGCCCGAGGCGAGATGCGGCAGGATGCCGGTGACGATCAGGCTGCCGGTGCCGACCGCGAAGGCCCCGCCGGAGAGCGAGAGGATGCGGATATCCATGAGGCTGTCCTTGGGATCTCCCGGGGTGGCCGCCTTGGCGGCCAGGCCGGTTCTCGGCGCCGATGGCTGGATGTCATCGATTCAACGTATATTGAAATACGGCTGGCCGGAGCGCCGGTCAATATCGTTTCAACGATCGTTGAATCTTGCCCAGCGCGACAGGTTCGCCTATTCCGGCGGGTGTGAAACCGGTCTTCCATCCTGAAATCGACGACGTCGAAGTCGCCGCCGTCTTCGCCGCCCTGGCCGACCCGATCCGCCTCGGCGTGGTCGTCGCGCTCGCGGAGAGCGCCGAGGTCGAGGCGCGTTGCGGCAGCTTCCACGCGCTCGGCTCGCCGTCGCTGATGACCTATCACCTCGCCAAGCTGCGCGAGGCCGGGATCACGCGCGTGCGGGCGGAAGGGCCGGTGCGCTATATCAGCCTGCGGCGCGACGAGTTCGACAGGCGCTTCCCGGGGCTGTTGGACAGCGTGGTTGCGACGGCGCGTCGCGATCCCGGCCTGCCGCGCCTGACCGACGGTCTGTCGACGAGCGACTGAGACGGGTTGCCAAAGCCGATGCGGCTCCTCTATTTGTTATGTTGTAACATAACAAATAGAGTGCTCCATGGATCGCCTGCTTCCCGTCACCGTCCTGTCCGGCTTCCTCGGCGCGGGCAAGACGACGCTACTCAACCACATCCTGAACAACCGCGAGGGCCGGAAGGTCGCGGTGATCGTCAACGACATGAGCGAGGTGAACATCGACGCCGATCTCGTCCGCGAGGGCGGCAGCGATCTCTCCCGGACCGACGAGAAGCTGGTCGAGATGAGCAATGGCTGCATCTGCTGCACCCTGCGGGACGATCTGCTGGCCGAGGTGCGCCGCCTCGCCGAAACCGGGCGTTTCGACTACCTGCTGATCGAGGGCACCGGCATCGCCGAGCCGCTGCCCGTCGCGGCCACCTTCGAGTTCCGCGACGAGGACGGGCTCTCGCTGTCGGACGTCGCCCGCCTCGACACCATGGTCACGGTCGTCGACGCCGCCCATCTGCTGAAGGACTACGGCTCGCGCGATTTCCTGCGCGACCGGGGCGAGACGGCGGGCGAGGGCGACGAGCGCACGCTGGTCGATCTGCTCGTCGACCAGATCGAGTTCGCCGACGTCGTCGTGCTCAACAAGATCTCGGACGCCACGGCGGAGCAGCGCGATGCCGTGCGCAAGATCGTGCGCGGGCTGAACCCGGACGCGAAGCTGGTCGAGGCCGATTTCGGCCGGGTCCCGCTCGATACGGTGCTGGATACCGGGCTCTTCGACCATGAAAAGGCCGAGCAGCACCCGCTCTGGTACAAGGAGCTCTACGGCTTCAAGGACCATGTTCCGGAGACCGAGGAATACGGCGTCTCCTCCTTCGTGTACCGGGCAAGGCGCCCCTTCCACCCGGAGAAGTTCAATGCCTTCCTCGGCCGGACCTGGCCGGGCCTGATCCGCGCCAAGGGGCATTTCTGGCTGGCGACGCGGCCGGACTGGGTCGGCGAGATGTCGCTCGCCGGGGCGATCTGCCGGACGGAGGCGATGGGCTTCTGGTGGGCCGCCGTGCCGCGCGCCCGCTGGCCCGAGCATCCCGAGTGGAAGGCCGTGCTCAACCGCCACTGGCACTCCGTCTGGGGCGACCGGCGGCAGGAGCTCGTCTTCATCGGCGCGGGCATGGACGAGGCGGCGATCCGCGCCGGGCTCGACGCCTGCCTGCTGGGCGAAACGCCGACCATCGCCTTCCGGCCCGAGCGCTACCGCGACCTGCCGGACCCGTTTCCGACATGGCGCCGCGCCGGCGCGGCCTGACGCTCCGTCGATCCGTCCTCGGTCCCGTTCCGTACCAGGCCGATGGGCCGTGCCATCCGTTTTCTCCCGTCCCTCCGCATCCGCGAGTTCCATGTCGGCACGTCGAAGCCGGGGCTCGCCGGTGGGCGGCAAAGTCGCCGATCGCGCCGGCGGCAACGCGGGGGCGCCGCATGGCCGGGACAAGCGCGGCTATGACGACGAATGAGGGGTGCTTCCACGAGCGCCCGGCATGGCCTAAACCGCCCGCATGCCGCTTCGCGCCTATCCCCGCCACGCCCGCCAGCTCGCCGCCTACGGCCTATCGGGCCTCGCCGCGGCCGTGGCGCATTACGGTCTGCTGATCGGGCTCGTCGAACTCGCCGGCATCGCGCCCGTTCCGGCGACGCTGGCGGGCTTCGTGGCGGGGGGCGTCGTCTCCTATGGCTGCAATCGCTGGCTGACCTTCGAGGCGACGCGCAGCCATGCGCAGGCCGGCTGGCGCTTCGCGCTGATCGCGGCCGGCGGCTTCGTGCTCACCGGCATCCTGATGCATCTGTTCGTGACGCGGCTCGGGCTGCCCTATCTGCCGATGCAACTCGTCACCACGGGGATCGTGATGGCGTTCTCGTTCCTGGGGCACAAGTTCTTCAGTTTTGCGGACAGGGCTGGGTGAGGCCGAGCGCAGAGCGCGTCGACCCCAAACCAAAGCGTTACCCGGCAAGCCATAGGTGCAACTGCCCGCCGGGCGAGCACGATCCTAACCTCCAGGGACCGAGGCGCCTTCGGGTGTGTCCTCACCAGTGCAGGAGCCGGTCGGCTCATGCATCCGCTGCCCGACTCATGGAGGTTCGCATGTCCGACATTTCGCGGAGACGCATCATGGGGGGCGCGGTTCTCGCCGGGGCGTTCGCTCCTCTGATCGGCGAGGCGCAGGCCGCGGATGTTTCCTTTCAGAACAATGTTCCCGACCCACTGCTCGCCGGAAAGGACCTGCCGACGTTCAAGTTCGAACTCGAAAAGTCCCAGGGCAAGGTGATAGGCAACAGCTTCGGCAAGGAGGCGACCGTCGAGCAGTTGCCGATCTCGAAAGGCATCGCCGGAGTCTCGATGAAGCTCGAGCCCGGTGCGATGCGCGAGCTGCACTGGCACGCGACGGCCGCCGAATGGGCGCTCGTGCTCGAGGGCAGGGTTCGCACCACCGTCATCGATCCCGAAGGCCGTGCCGAGACCAACGATTTCGAGCCCGGCGACGTCTGGTACTTTCCGCGTGGCCACGGCCACATGCTCGAGGCATTGGGAGACGAGCCCACGCATTTCATCCTGATCTTCGACAACGGCTATTTCTCGGAGTTCGGCACCTTCAGCATCACCGACTGGCTCGGGCACACGCCGAAGGCGCTGCTCGCGAAGAATTTCGGCCTGCCCGAATCCGCTTTCGACGGCATTCCCCAGGATGAGGTCTATTTCGCCCGCGGCGCCATTCCTCCGGCCGAGGCGGCGACGCCGCTGCAGGGCGAGAAGCTGCCGCCGATGACGCACAAATACCGGCTGCTCTCGCAGGATCCGCATCGCGTCTTCGCCGGCGGGCGCGAGTGGCGCGTCGACCAGTCGAAATTCCCGATCTCGGAGACCGTCACGGGCGTCGTGCTCGACCTCGATCCCGGCGCGCTGCGCGAGCTGCATTGGCACCCGACCGCCGACGAGTGGCAGTACATCGTCGAGGGGCAGGTCAGCGTCACCCTGTTCGGCTCCCATGGCCGCTATCGGACCGAGACGCTGTCGGCGGGTGATGTCGGCTATATTCCGCAGGGCTACGGGCACTCGATCGAGAACATAGGTTCCGGACGCGCCCGAATTCTGATCGGCCTCAACACCGGCACCTACGCCGCGATCGACCTGTCGCAATGGATCGCCGGCAACCCCGCCGACGTGCTCGCGACCAATTTCGGCAAGCCTGCGAGCCTGTTCGAGACATTCCCGAAGAAGGACGTGTTCATCTCCGACAGGAACGGGGGCTAGGAGCCTTTGCGCCCCACAAAGGTCATCCGATGCGGATTATGGCCGAAATTCCGGTCCCTGGCGACGTCCTCGAAGCCCGCCTGCCGGATCAGCCCGGCGATTTCGTCCTCGCGATAGGTCGAGAGCCCGTACTGCGCCCTGAGCTTGCGGTAGTCGGAGAAGGCGGTGCGCACGAGGCCGGCCACGGCGGCGCCCAGGAAACCGCCGCGCCAGGCGAAAGCCAGCAGTTGCGAGGCGTCGGTGAGCGGGCTGACATCGGGTGGGATGACGTCGGCGATCACCAGCCTGCCGCCGGGTTTCAGCGTGCCGTGCCAGACGGCGAGCAGGGCAGCGAGCTCGTCGCGCGACAGATACTGGATCAGCGAATTGGCGACGACGAGATCGAGCGAGGCCTCCGGCAGCGCCTCGACCTCCTCGGGCGAGACCACGACCGCGTTGGCGCGGCCGGCCAGCATGGCGCGCAGCCTGTCGCGGACGCTCGGCGCGGCCTCGCAGAGATAGAGCTTGCCGCAGGCGGCCGCGACGCGGGCGGCGTCCAGCGCCTCGCCGCAGCCATGGTCGAGCACGACTGCCTCAGGGCTGGGGATATGGGCGATCAGGTCGCTCGCGATCTGGCGGTAGTGCAAGGCCTTGTGGCGTTGCGAGACGTAGATCGAATGCTCGCCGTTCCAGAAGTCGCGCCAGGACATGGGCTCCGCCGTCGGTGTGCCCAGCTCTTCGGAGCCCGGCTCATCAAGCTCAAAGCCCTCATCCTGAGGAGCCATTCCGTCAGGAATGGCGTCTCGAAGGATGCTCCAGGAGGCTCCGGCACGAACTGGAGCATCCTTCGAGACAGCCCTTCGGGCTTCCTCAGGATGAGGGCTCACAATATCGCTTCGACGTCTCCGGAGGAGGGCCGGCGAATTGCCGCCGGACATTACGCGGCGAGGGGCTCGGCGCGCAACCGTCAGGCGGGCGCGGAGAAGCGGATGCCGATCAGCCCGTCGCGCATCCAGACGATCGTCGCCGGCCGGACCTCGTCGGCGTCATGGGCGAGGTAGCCGACCTGGACGGGAAGCGGCCTCTGGGTTTCGGGCTTGAGCTTGGCGCCGCTGCGCGACAGGTCGAGCACGCGGCATTCGACCAGGGCCCGGCCCTTGCCGTCGAGGATGCTGGCTGAACGCAGGCGGGCACGCCAGCGCTCGGCTGCGCGGTTGTCCATGGCGATGCCTTCGAGCAGTTGCGAGTCGGAAGGTGACGCTAGAGAATGAAGATGGAGCGGGGCTGGATTCGTGCGGCCCCGCTCTTCCCCCGCCGGACAGGTCGATGCTGCTGCTCCCCAAGCTCTTGAAACGCTCCATCCGCAAGGGCCGGCTCACCGTGCTGACGCCGGATGGCAAGCGCCATGTCTTCGGCCCCGGCCGGACCGAACTGGTCTTCGCCGGCAAGCCGGTGGTGGCGGGCGAGGTCACGGTGCGCTTCCATGACGACCGGATCGAGCGCGAGCTGTTCCTCAATCCCGAACTCGCCCTGGCCGAGGGCTATATGGACGGGCGCATCGATTTCGAGGACGGCTCGACCATCCACGACCTGCTGACGCTGTTCTGGCTGCAGCGCAGCGAGGTCCGGAAACATCCGCTGCAGAAGGCGATCCGCGCCATCCGCTTCCGCATCCGCCGCCTGCGGATGCACAACCCGCTCGGCGTCGCGGGCAAGAAGGTCAAGCATCACTACGACATCCCCACGGCCTTCTACCGGCTGTGGCTCGACGAGACGATGACCTATTCCTGCGCCTACTGGCACTCTCCGGACGTGGGGTTGGAGAACGCCCAGAAGGCGAAGCTGCGGCACATCGCGGCCAAGCTGAAGATCGAGCCCGGCATGACCGTGCTCGACATCGGCTCGGGCTGGGGCGAGCTCGCGATCTATCTGGCGAAGGCCTGCGGCGCCAGGGTGACGGGCCTCAACGTCTCGCCCGACCAGATGGCGGCGGCGCAGCAGCGCGCGCAGGCGGCGGGCGTCGGCGAGGCCGTGACCTTCGTCAACAAGGACTATCGCGAACTGACCGGCAGCTTCGACCGCGTCGTCTCCGTCGGCATGATGGAGCATGTCGGCGTCGCGCATTATCTCGAATATTTCGAGACGATCCGCGACCTGCTCACGCCGGACGGCATCGCCCTCGTCCACTGCATCGGCCGCGTCGGGCCGCCGGGCTTCACCGGCCCGTTCTTCGACAAGTACATCTTCCCCGGCGGCTATGCGCCGGCGCTGTCGGAGGTGTTCGCCGCCGTCGAGCAGACGGGGTTGTGGTCGAGCGACTGCGAGTTCTGGCGCAGGCATTATCACTGGACGCTGGCCGCCTGGCGCGAGCGCTTCATGGCGCATCGGGAGGAGGCCGTCGCCATGCTCGGCGAGCGCTTCGCCCGGATGTGGGAGTTCTACCTGTCGGCCTGCGAGATCTCCTTCGACATCGGCGGCGACATGGTCTTCCAGCTCCTGCTCGGGCCGCACAAGAGCGCCGTGCCGGTGATCCGGGACTACATCACCGACGCGGAGAAGGAGCTGGAGGCGAAGGGTTTCTGAAGGTGCTGCCGCCGGGCGGCGCTATCGGGCCGAGCCGGAATCGAGATCCAGCACCAGCAGCGCCTCGGCGACATAGGAGTCACCGACCCGCAGCGCCCGGGTTTCCAGCCCGTACTGCCGGAAGCCGAGGCTGTCATAGAGCCGGCGTGCCGGGGCGTTGTCCGCGCCGACGGCGGCCTGGAGCAGCACGACATGCGCTTTCGCATGGTCGATCACCGTCCGGACCAGCGCCCGGCCGGTCGCGCGGCCGCGATGATCCGGGCTGACATAAACGCCGACGAGAAGACCCTTGTGGCGCGATTTCGCGGACGGGTTCGGAACGACGAAGCCCGCCGTGCCGACGAGGCAGGCCTCCGCGAAGGCGCCGAACAGGCAGTTCGTCGGACCCGCGTCCAGTCTCCGGGCGACCGTCTCCGGGCTGCGCGCCGCTTCGTCCTCGAGGCTCGCGCCGAAGGCCTCGGGGTGGCGGCGGAGCGCCTCCAGTCGCAGGTCGTGGTAGGCGGAGGCATCGGCCGGCGTCAGCAGGCGGATTCGGGCACGGTCGATCATACCGGCAGCCGAGCATGCCGGCGGCTCGCCTGCAAGGCGGCCGGTTCTCGCGCGGCGGCGCGCTCAGACGCGTGAGATCAGGACTGGGCGGTTTTGCGCCGGGCGGTCTTGGACCTGGCGGGAGCCAGGGCCAGCGCCGCGCGGTCGAGCGCCTCTTTCTGCAAGCGCAACTCCCGCAGCTTCGCGGTCTTCGCATCGCGCGCCTGGGCGATCACGTCCGTTTCGGAGATGATGCGGTTGCGGGCCAGCGACTGCGTCTGGATCTTCAGAAAGTTGTTGTCGGCGTCGATGCGCTGTTTCGAGTGTTCAGCCATGATGGCCTCCCGATCGTGTGGATGGTCTTTCAGGCATAAAAAAAGGCCAAGCATACGCTTGGCCTTCCCTTGGAAGTCATTCCAGTCGATGGTGCCGGTACATCCATGGTCACCGCGACGAATGACGTACGATCACGCAGCCTGGAGCTGCTCGGCGGCCATCTTGCCGGACTTGTTGTCGCGAGCGACTTCGTATCCGATCTTCTGGCCTTCCTGCAGGTCGCGCATTCCGGCGCGCTCGACAGCGGAGATATGGACGAACACGTCCTGGCCGCCGTCGTCCGGCTGAATGAAGCCGAAGCCCTTGGTGGAATTGAACCATTTCACTGTGCCGGTGGTCATTGAAGAACCCTCCTTGTTGGCAGTACCTGTCGTCCGCCATGCGACTGCGCGGCGGATTCAGAACGATTTCGAAAGGGGGGAGTTCATCAGAAGCGTGCCGAGGCACGAAAATAAAAACGACCGTCCAACCAAATATCGACAATCAATTATCTAATTTATTTCGATCAAGATGTCAATCGCCTGTTTGTTTTTTCTTTTCCGATGGTCGAATTGGTGCGTCCCGTTCAGGTATTTTTCCGGTTGAATTTCGGTTTTTTCAAGTCGAATTCGACTTTTCCAGGAGATGTGTTTCTCGATTATTTTCGAGGGGCGGGCGGTGCGGCCGGTCTATGGGGAAGGCCGGCGCTTCAGATTGACGATCAGCACGCCCGCCAGCGCCATCGCGCCGCCGAGAAGGCCGAGCAGGGTCGGCACCTCGCCGAGCCAGAGAAAGCCGATCAGCATGGCGAGCGGCGGGACGCAGTACTGGAAGTTGGCCGCCCGGGCGGCCGGCAGGCGCGACAGCGTGACCGCCCAGGTGCCATAGGCGATCAGGCTCGGCACCACGGCGAGATACACGACCGACCAGACGGAGACGGCCGGCGCGGCCCCAGCCTGCTCGATCGCGCCCGGCAGGAAGGGCAGCAGCACGAAACCGCCGATCGCCATGTTCCAGGCCGCGACATGCAGCGGCTTGTACCGGCCGAAGAGCGGCTTCTGCACGACCGAGTTGAAGGCGTTGCAGAAGGCCGCGCCGAGGATCAGCAGCACGCTGAGGCCGATCTCGACATCGAGCCCCTTGCCGAGGGCGATGATGCCGATGCCGGCGAAGGAGATCGCCGTGCCGAGCCAGGCCGTCAGGCTGAAGCGCTCGCCGAGCAGCAGCATGGCGAGCCCCGCCGTCATGATCGGATTGGTGTTGATGATGAAGCTCGCCGGCCCGGCCGGGACGACGCGCTGGCCGAAGTTCAGCAGGATCGCGTAGGCGGCGATGAAGAGCACGCCCCCGACGAGAAAGCGCCAGAGATCGGCGCGCTCCGGGAGCCGTGCGCGCGTCATGACGAGGAAGAGCGCCGCCGGCACGCCGGCCAGCGCGAAGCGCAGCGCGGCCATCTCCGGCGGGCCGAAGCCGGCGAGGCCCGCCCGGATCGCGGGGAAGGCGGAGGCCCAGGCCATGACCGTGAAGCCGATGGTGAAGATCAGGGTCGCGTCGATCTTCGCCGACGGCTTGCCGGCGGCTGTGCCGGGGGAGAGTGGGGGCGAGGCGCTCGACATGGCTGGGTTCTGGGCTGTGACGTCGCATCCGATAGACGCCCGGACGAGCTGATTGACAAACGAGTAATTCGATGACGAGTTGTGAGTATGGATCACAGCTTGCAACTGCCTCCTCTCGACACCCTGCGCGCCTTCGAGGCGGCGGCTCGCCTCGGCAGCTTCTCGGGCGCCGCCGAAGCGCTGAACCTGACGCATGGCGCCGTCAGCCGGCAGGTCGCCAAGCTGGAGCACTGGCTGGGCCTGCGGGTGTTCCTGCGCCAGGCGCGCGGTGTCGCGCTGACGCCGGAAGGGCAGCGCCTGCTGCTGCGCACGCAGGAGGCCTTCGCGCTGATCGCGGACACGTCCGAGCGCTGGCGCGAGCCGCGCGGCGCGGCCGTGGTGCGCGTCAGCGCGCCGCCCTCGGTGTGCTCGCTCTGGCTGATGCCGCGGATGAGCGTGCTGGAGGCGGGCGATCCGCCCTTGCGCGTCCTGCTTAAGGTCGAGCATCGCAAGGTCGATTTCGAGGAGGAGGGCGTCGATCTCGGCATACGCTGCGGACGCGGCGGCGCCCCCGACCGATGCTCGCTCAAGCTGTTCGAGGAATGGTGCTTTCCGATCGCCTCGCCCGCGCTGGCGGCGGCGATCGGGGAGGGCGCACCGCAGCGGCTGCTCGCCCATCCGCTGATCCACGATTCCGATGCGGCCGGCTGGAAGGCCTGGTTTGCGGCGCAGGGGCTCGATTACCGTCCGCGCCCGCAGGACCGGCGCTTCGAGGACTACAATCTCGTGCTCGACGCCGCGGCCCATGGCCTCGGCATCGCCCTTGCCCGGCCGCCGCTGGCGCGCGAGCAGGTCGAGGCGGGCCGGCTCGCCTGCGTCGATAGGCGCGAGGCGCTGAACCCGGTTTCCTACTGGCTGGACCGTCCGCCCGGTGGCCTGAGGCCGGCGGCGGCGGCGCTGGCCCGGAGGATCGCCGGGCAGGCCGGGCTTCCGGCGGCCGAACTCGGCACCTTCCTGGATGCCGGGGCGAAGGGCGGCGTCACGGGCTGAGGCCCGCTCTTCACCTCAGGCTGTGGCGCGGCGCCGCGATCTCGCCGCGCACCGACGCCCGCGCCATCTCGAAACTGTCGGCGATGCGGCGCGCCCTGACGATGAAGGCCTGCGCGATCTCCGGCGGGCAGACCTCGTGCGCCGTGATCTCGAACAGGTCGAGCCAGCGGTCGAAGTGCTTTCCCTCCAGCGGCAGGATCAGATGCGGGCGCATCGGCCGGCCCTGATAACGGCCGGTGCGCAGCATCACGCCGCTCCAGAAGTCGGTGATCCTGGCGATGTGGTCGTCCCAATCCTCCACGGCGGCCTCGAAGACGGGGCCGATCACCTTGTCCTGTCGGGCGCGCTCGTAGAAGGTTCGCACCAGCTCGGCGATCATCGGCTCGCGCAGGTCGGGATGGGCCGCGCCGGGGTGGGTGAGGGGGTTGTCTGTCATGTCGCCTGACCTTTGGCCGATTGTCGCTTTCCGGGGTTGCGAAGGCTAGAGTATCGGACTGAATATCGTATTCAGTCCGATACTCTAGGTCTTTGATCTTGCATCGGCTTTTCCCGAAAACCGCGCTCCACTTTTCGGGGCCGATGCTCTAGGCCTGCGCCGCCTCTGCGACCTTGTGAGGCAGGGCGGGCGCGGGCTCGTCGTGGTGGCCCGCCTCGAGGAACAGGCGCATCTCCTCGGCGAGCGCGAAGAAGCGGTCGCGAACGGCCTTGGCGTGCGGGTTGGCGCGCTCGATCGCCATGAAGACGTTCGGTGCGTCGTGCCGGACCATCTCTGTCGCGCGCAGCAGCAGCTCGAAGCTCGCCGTCGTCATGCGCTGCGGCAGCGGCTCCATCCGCACCAGGATCTTGGCGATGAGATGGGTCAGCCCCTGCACCATCGCGACCTCGCGGTCATGGGCGTCGGCCGTGGTCATGATGACCTGGAGGCCGAGGTGCCGGCGCAGGAAGGCGGCGACCCGCCCGGCGGAGCGCCCGCGGATCGGGCAGATCGCGATCTTGAGGCCCGCGACGCCGTCGCGCGCGCTCTGCGGGCCGAACAGCGGATGCGTGCCGATGATCTCGACATGGTCGGGCAGGCCGGCCTGGAGCTCGCGCGCCGGGCCGAGCTTGACCGAGCCGACGTCGAGAACAAGCGCGCCGGCCCGCAGATGCGGCGACAGATCGGCGACGGCCTTCGCGATGGCGGCGACGGGCACGGCGAGGATCACGACATCGCAGGCGCCGATCTCGGCGATGCTCGCCGCGACCAGCCCCTTGCCGGCGGCATCGGGCGCCGGCGGATGCGCGGGATCGAAGACACGCAGCGCGAAATGGGGTTGGAGATGGCGCGCCATGAGCCGGCCGAAGGCGCCGAAGCCCATGATGCCGACGGTGGAAGCGGTTCTGAGGGAAGGCTGCATCGCGTTGGTCCGGTGGTGGGCCGCGATGCCGGGTGACTGCCTGAATTCAACCGCCAGCGCGGCGGTTGAGCATGGGATTGCCACCGCCTCTATGAGGACGGGGCGTAATAGCTGCGCAGGAGGGCCATCAGGCTGGTCATGCGCCTCTTAGACGGCCGCGAGCGCGGGCTGTCAAGCCGTGGCTCAGGCCGTCCCTGTCCTCGGGGCATAATCCGTCGGCGTCATGATGCGGTCCTCGATCACGCCGACGAGATCGCCATGGCAGGCGCGGGAGGCTCGCTTGATCTCGCTCCACTCCTCGTCCGCCATGAAGGCGGCCCAGGAGCGGTTCTTGGTCTCGAGGTCCGGCCAGGCCAGGATGTAGACGAATTCCAGCCGCTGGGCGCTCTGGGCCTCCCACATCCCGACGAGCTCGAAGCCGTAGCGCTTCATGATCCGCATTGCGTGGTCGCGGAAGCGGGCATGGAACGCCGCCTTGTTGGGCTCGAAGATCTCGTAGATGCGAAGCTGGTTGATCATGGCCGGAACCCGCCCCTCTCAGCCTCAGGCGGCCGTCTTGCCCTTCTCCTTCTCCATCATCGCGACGAAGCGGGTGAAGAGATAATGGCTGTCCTGCGGGCCGGGCGAAGCCTCCGGGTGGTGCTGGACGCTGAAGGCCGGCCGGTCGGTGAGCGCGAGCCCGCTGTTCGAACCGTCGAACAGGGAGACATGGGTCTCGACCGCGTTGGCGGGCAGGCTTTCGGGATCGACCGCGAAGCCGTGGTTCATCGAGACGATCTCTACCTTGCCGGTGGTCTTGTCCTGGACCGGGTGGTTGGCGCCGTGGTGGCCCTGCTTCATCTTCAGGGTCTTTCCGCCGATGGCGATGGCGAGCATCTGGTGGCCGAGGCAGATGCCGAAGGTCGGCACCTTCTCGTCCAGCAGCTTGCGGATCACCGGAACCGCATAGGCGCCGGTGGCGGCCGGGTCGCCCGGGCCGTTGGAGAGAAAGACGCCGTCGGGCTTCAGCGCCAGGATGTCCTCGGCGCTGGTGGTCGAGGGCACGACGGTGACCTCGCAGCCCGCCTTGGCGAGCAGGCGCAGGATGTTGCGCTTCACGCCGTAGTCGATCGCGACGACCTTGTGGGCGGTCTCGCTCCTCTTGCCGTAGCCGGCCGGCCACTGCCAGGGGGTCTCGTCCCAGTCGTAGCGCTGGGCGGAGGTGACGAGCGGCACGAGGTCGAGCCCGGCCATGTCGGGGAGGCCCGCGGCGAGCTTCTGCAGGCGCGGGATGTCGAACACGCCGTCCGGGCTGTGGGCCAGGATGGCGTTGGGCATGCCGTTGTCGCGGATCAGCGCCGTCAGCGCCCGGGTGTCGATGCCCGAAATACCGACGATGTTGCGCGCCTTGAGCCAGGCGTCGAGATGCCGGCTGGCGCGCCAGTTCGAGGGCTCGGTCACGGCCGCGTGCAGCACGACGCCGCGCACGCCTGAGGCGGCGGCGGCGTTCACCGTCTCGATGTCCTCCTCGTTCACGCCGACATTGCCGACATGCGGGAAGGTGAAGGTGACGATCTGCCCGGCATAGGACGGGTCGGTCAGGATCTCCTGATAGCCGGTCATCGCCGTGTTGAAGCAGAGCTCGCCCGGCGCCTCGCCGGTGGCGCCGAGGCCGAAGCCTTCCAGCACGGTGCCGTCGGCCAGGACCAGGAGCGCGGTCGCGCGCGGTTCGATCCAGCCGCCCTCGGCGGGGTTTCCTTCGGAAGCGCTCATGTCTATGTCTCGGTCCAGGCCGCTCGAAGTCAGCGGTCAACGTTTTGAGCGGTCAGCGTCGGGCGCCCCGCCGGTCTGGAGCGCGAGCCTTAATGGCGCGCCCCCGGCCCGTCAATCGAGGCCGGCGCAGGGCTGCACTCGGAAAAGGGAATAAGTCAGATGGCGAGCCTGCGCGAGCGTTTCACCCCCGACATGAAGGAGGCGATGAAGGCCGGCCAGAAGGAGAAGGTCGCCGCGATCCGGCTGATCGTCGCCGCGCTGAAGGAAAAGGACATCGAGGCGCGCGGCGCCGGCAAGGGCGAGGCGACCGAGGACGAGATTCTCGGCCTGCTGCAGAAGATGATCAAGCAGCGCCAGGAATCGATCGCGATCTACGACGCCAACGGCCGGCCGGAGCTTGCCGCCGGCGAGCGCGCCGAGGTCGAGGTCATCTCCTCCTACCTGCCCAAGCAGATGTCGGACGACGAGGTGAAGGCCGCGATCGACAAGGCCATCGCCGAGACCGGCGCCGCCGCCGTCAAGGACATGGGCAAGGTCATCGGCCTGCTGCGCGGCGCCTATGCCGGCCAGATGGATTTCGGCAAGGTCAGCCCGATGGTGAAGGCGGCGCTGGGCGGGTGAGCCGGAAGACGGCAATATCGAGCGGGCTCAGGCGCGCTCGATATCCGTCAGGGCGAAGTCGTCGCCCTTGTAGAGCAACGGCCAGCCGCGGGATTTCGCCAAGGCATAGGCGGCGCAGTCACCCATGTTGAGGCGCGCGGCGTGGCGACCCTTGCCATAGCGGCCATAGGCGTCGAAGGCGAGGTGCGACAGGGCCTCGTCGAAGGGGACGACGGCGATGCGCTCGTTCGCCAGGAAGTCGTCGATCATTTGTGCCGGAATGCCCTTCGAGAAGACGAGAACGAGGCGCGATTCCAAAAGGTTGAAGCTCGAGATGATGCGCTGCCCGGCAAGCGCTATCCTCTCGGCGAACGCACTGGCCTCCGTTTCGTCCGTCAGACAGGCCACGACCGCGGACGTGTCGAGAACGATCACGACCACAGGCCGTTTTCATCATAGCCGAGGATGTCGTCCATCTCTTCACGGGTCATGGAGCGCTCGGCCGGCTTGATGTTGTATTTCTGGTAGAGCGCCTGCATCCGTGCACGTCCCTCCGCCACGCGCCGGGCCTTCTCCTCCTCGGAGAGTTCGTCCCTGCCGAGCTCGCTGCGGACGGCTTGGCGCACGGCTTCGGTCAGGCTGAGGCCGCGGCGTCGGGCGAGCAGGCGCACGGCTTCCTCCGTCTCGCGGTCCTTGATGTTGAGCGCCATGGCGTTCTTCCTTTTTCTGCATTTTCTTTATCACGCGGAGGGGGCTGTGGATATCGGCCATAAGCGCGATCCGCGTCGTTCCGGCAGTTGGTTTCAGGCGCCACAGGGACCACATAGAGCCTCATGAAATTCCCGCCCTCCGTCCTTGAGGAGATCAAGGCGCGGCTGCCTGTCTCGGCGGTCGTGGGCAAGCGCGTGCGCCTCGCCAAGGCCG